>NZ_VUNR01000021.1 GCF_009695585.1 Anaerovibrio slackiae | reverse complement strand
GCCAATGTCCATATATTGAAAAATGTACAATGAGCCGCAACCATACAAAGGTTGTGACACGCCATATATGGTCAGAGTATATGGAATATGCTGAGGAATACCGGCATGTATTCCAATACAAGGAAATTTATAAGCAACGCAGAGAAACCATTGAGAGGGTATTTGCAGATGCTAAGGAACGTCATGGGTTAAGGTATACCATGCTGCGTGGTCTGGAAAAGGTAAAAATGCAGGCGACGCTAACTTTTGCATGCATGAATTTAAAGAAATTGGCAATATGGAAACACAGGAAGAGGCTGCAAAAGCCGTCTGTACATGGCAAAAATAGTTTTTTTGAAAAAATAAAATACAAACTACTTTATAAGGCAAAAATATGGCAGCGAGTGTGGATAACTCGCTGCCATATTTGTCTACGGTCTGAGCATGACACATCAACTGTCATGCTTTTTACTTATAACTATATAGCTCAATGAAGAACCGCAGCATTTTTCAGGATTTCCTTAACTTCCTCCACGGAGCTTCCACTAATGTCGGCAATATCATCTACCGCCATATTGCGTCTGAACATATTTAACACCACTTGAGTTTGTTTTTCGCTTGCTCCCCGTGCAAAAGCTTCTGATCTTATGCTATCTCTTTCAAGGTTCCAGATATATTCCTGGTCAAATAAAGTAATCATAATCTCCTCAACCTCCTTCTCGCGTTCACGCAAGTATTCCTTCAGCAAATTTCTATCACGACAAATCCTGATAATCTCTTTTGCTGCTGTCAGCGTCCTGCCATACAATGCTACCTGCTCATTGAATACCCTGCAAAATCCTATATACTGATTGATAATATCATCACTATCCTGAAGGTAAATAACCTTCACCTTGACATCTATGCAGCAATCTGTGTCAGGGAAAAATTCATCTTTAAGTGACAATATATCAGGATGGCTTCCCTTGTCACCAGTGTAGATAACATACAGCTCAGGCTTTGGCAAATCAACCTTATGACTGCCATACAGCTTAATTTTATTTTCCCTAAAATAGTCCTGATACGTTTCCACCAAATACATCAAAGAGCGGATAATGATATTGGAAGACCACGTTGACTGAGCTTCCACCAGGATCATCAGCTGGCTGCCCCTGACCATGAAGCCCAGGTCATTGTATATGCCGTTCATCAGAATTGACTTCAATGTCACAATATCCAAATCATCTTCCTTTATGGTTGTATCATCTGGATGTAGTGCTTGATACATCTGCAAAAGGTACTTTTTCTGGGAAAACAAATCCCTGAATACCGTGTCCTTCCCTGCCAATCTCATTGTTCTTTCATGAACCAACACCATCACCCCTCACTCAATCCTGTTGCACCTATATTTTACCAAAATGCTGCCACATGCACAAATCCTTATTAAACAGAATTTTTGAACATCCTTTAGTATACACTATGCAAATAATCAGCCTGTTTACTTACTTGCTCTAATGTAAGGTCATTGAATTCAGATAGCTTATCATTTTTGCACCAGCTGGCGGTTTTGCAGGGCTTATTTTTCTGTTATAATGTTAGTATGAAAACGCAAGGAATTTGAACTTCCATGAGAAAGGTGCTGAATACCGTGCCGTACTTCAATATTGTCGCACAAACTACGGAAAACACCGTAGTAACTGAATATGAGCCTGTGAAGAACAGACCTGATTTCTACCAGTCTGAGGCGGAGCTGGAACGTGAATTTATTATCCTTCTTGCGGAGCAGGGCTACACATACCTGCAAATCCACAACGAAAAGGATTTAATAGCCAACCTTCGCCACCAGCTGGAGGAACTGAATAACTATAGTTTCTCAGACAATGAATGGAAGAAGTTCTTTGCCACGGCTATTGCCAACACCAATGAAGGAATTGCGGGCAAATCCAGAAAAATTCAGGAGGATTTTGTACAGGTTCTGAGGCGTGACGATGGCTCATCCAAGAATATCACCTTGCTTGACAAGAAAAACATCCATAACAACAGGCTTCAGGTTATCAACCAGTACACCATCAGTCAGGGAGAGGGAGCCCGCCATGACAACCGTTATGATGTGACAATTCTGGTGAATGGCCTGCCTATCGTCCATGTGGAACTAAAACGCAGGGGGGTGGCTATCAGGGAGGCTTTTAACCAGATTAACCGCTACCAGCGTGATTCTTTCTGGGCAGGTTCAGGACTTTTTGAGTATGTGCAGATTTTCGTTATTTCCAATGGCACCAATACCAAATATTATGCAAACAGCACTAGATTCAATGCCGTGAAGGAGGCTTCCAATGCTGGCAGGGGCAGGAAGGGAAAGACCAGCAACAGCTTTGAGTTCACCTCTTTCTGGTCCGATGCCAGCAACAGGGTGATTACTGACCTGATGGACTTTACCAGGACTTTCTTTGCCAAGCATACCTTGCTGAATATACTGACCAAATACTGCATATTTACGGCTGAGAATATGCTGATGGTGATGCGGCCATATCAGATTACGGCTACGGAGCGTATCCTGAACCGCATCGAGATTGCCCACAACTACAAGAAGTATGGCACTATTGCCGGGGGCGGTTATATCTGGCACACCACGGGAAGCGGCAAAACCCTTACCTCTTTCAAGACCGCCCGGCTGGCTTCCCGCCTGCCCTACATCGACAAAGTGCTGTTCGTGGTTGACCGCAAGGACCTGGACTATCAGACCATGAAGGAGTATGACAGATTTGAGAAGGGAGCTGCCAATAGCAACAGCTCCACCGCCGTGCTGAAAAAGCAGCTGGGAGATGCCAATGCCAAAATCATCATCACTACCATCCAGAAGCTTGCCACCTTCATCAAGAAGGAAAGCGGACACCCTGTTTTCTATCAGCATGTAGTCATTATATTTGATGAGTGCCATCGCAGCCAGTTCGGCGATATGCACGCTGCCATCGTCAAGAATTTCAAGAAGTACCATATCTTTGGCTTTACTGGTACGCCAATCTTTCCTGTCAATGCTGGTGCTGTAACCAATCCTCATTTCGTGACTACTGAGCAGACCTTCGGTGACAGGCTGCATACCTATACCATTGTGGATGCCATCAATGACAAAAACGTGCTGCCTTTCCGGGTAGATTATATCAGGACTATGGGCTTGGATGAGGACATTGATGATGAGCAGGTTTGGGACATTGACCGCAAAAAAGCTTTTGAGGCACCTGAGCGTGTGAAGCTGATTACCCAGTATATACTGGAGCATTTTGACCAGAAAACCTACAGAGGGGATAAAACCTACATCTTCAACCAGCTTACCAATATTCAGGAAGTAGCGTCTGCAGCTCATGGCAAGGTGGATGAGATAAAGCAGAAACAGCGTGTCAGCGGTTTTAACTCCATCTTTGCTGTGGCGTCAGTGCCTATGGCAAAGATGTATTATAATGAGTTCAGGAAGCAGATGGCTGCCGACCATACCAAGGAGCTGCGTGTAGCTGTTATTTATAGCTATGGAGCTAACCAGGAGGAAGCAGATGGGATTCTTGATGAGGAAAACCCGGAGGACACCTCTGCCCTTTCACAGACTGACAGGGACTTTCTGGAACAGTCCATAGCTGACTACAATGCCATGTTCCGCACAAATTATTCCACCGATGGCGATAAGTTCCAGAGCTACTACAAGGATGTTTCCTTGAGAATGAAGAACAAGGAGCTTGATCTCTTGATTGTGGTCAATATGTTCCTGACAGGATTTGATGCTACCACCCTGAATACCCTCTGGGTGGATAAGAACCTTAAAATGCACGGTCTTATTCAGGCCTTCAGCCGTACCAACCGCATCCTGAACAGCATAAAGACTTTTGGCAATATTATCTGCTTCCGCAACTTGCAGAAACGTGTTGATACAGCCATTGCACGATTTGGGGACAAGGAAGCTGGCGGTATCGTCCTGCTCAGGAAATTTCAGGATTACTACAACGGATATGTGGATGAGAATAATAAGCAGGTTAATGGGTATACCTGCCTGGTGGACAATCTTTTGCAGAAATTCCCCCTGACTGAACCGCGCATTGAAGGCGAACAGCACCAGAAGGATTTTATCCAGCTTTTCGGTGCTGTGCTCAGGATGCGAAATCTGCTGAGTTCCTTTGATGAGTTTGCCGGGATGGAACTTATCAGTGAGAGGGATATGCAGGATTATCTGGGCAGGTATCAGGACTTACGGGATGAATGGAAAGGGCTCATTGACGCTGGCAAGGCCACGGACATAATAGATGATATTGTGTTTGAGGTTGAGCTTATCAAGCAGATTGAGATTAACATTGATTATATCCTCATGCTGGTGAAAAAGTACCATGACAGTAATGGCCAGGATAAAGAAATCCTCATTACCATCCGTAAAGCCATTAACGCCAGCCCGGAACTGCGCAGCAAGAAGCAGCTGGTAGAGGATTTTATTGCCAATGTGAATGAGATGGACGATGACGTTATGTCAGAATGGCACGGCTTTGTAGCCCGGCAGCGTGAGGCTGATTTGTCCGCCATCATTGCAGAGGAAAAGCTGAAGCCGGAGGAAACAAGGAAGTTTCTGGAAACCTCCTTCCGGGATGGCGAAGTAAAAACTGTCGGCACGGATATTGATAAGCTCATGCCCCCTGTCAGCCGCTTTGGCAGCGGAAACCGGGAAAAGAAGAAGCAGGGCATCATTGACAAGCTGAAAGCTTTCTTTGAGAAGTATTTCGGCATAGGCGGCCCGGCGAGGTTTACGCCATCTGTTTATGACAACAACATACATGAAGATGTTCAAGACATGGTAGCAGAAGGACAGGCAAAATATTAAGACATTAGTACTATTTCTACGTAACGTGCAAAAAATATAAGGCTATCATTCTGCTGTATCTGTTCAGACAAGAAAAGGATGGGTTGCGGCATGTGCCATCAGAAACCTTTGTTGCGCCTCGGTGCTTAGCAATTCGCAAGCCGTCAGGCGCAGCGAGAGCTTAGCACCGCTAGGCACAACGAGGAGCGAGAGCGTGTTTCTGAGGGTACTGCCGTAACCCATCCTCTTTTAGTCTGAACAGAGTCCACTAAAAAAATAATAAGAAGATTAATTGTACCGTATCACATATTTCATACGCCAAAAGTACCGCACAATGCAATGCAGGCATCAGATGGCAATCCTGAATACATCCTCAATAAAGTCCCCTGCACTTTCCAGGATATTTCCCTTGGAGCCCGGCTTCTTGCCCATCTTCTTTACCACAGCCTGATAGATATTGTCCTCTACGCTTTCAGGCACCAGGTATTCCCAGTTCTTAACATTGTACTTCCGCTGGCTGATATCATTATCCGGCCTGCCGCTGACCTCCAGCTCGCAGAGGAACTGTATCTGCTGCGTGGATGGCCTGATATAGTAATGCTCCAGATAATACTTTTCCTGATATGTGTACTGGCTATCATTCATGCGCTCTGCCAGAGATTTGGCATTAGCCTCCTCAATGCGCTCCAGCTTCACCCACACATCAATAATATACTCATCATTTTTATCAGGGCAGGCAATCCACTTGGCACTTTTCTTGTCCATGTAATAATTAAAATAGCTATCCGTAAAAAGCTTTACATAGCGTTCATCCTGTTTTTCCTTTTCCCCGCTGGCATCCGTACTGCCAACCGTATTTGCACTGCCAGTGCTGCTGACTGCCGCCTCTGCCCCGCAGCCCAGCAGCAGCACCAATGCCATAACCAAGGTAACTATCTTTTTCATATTCATGCCGTTCCCCCCTGCCGCCTGAAACCAAAAGCATCAGACCGCAAACTACCAAAAAATCATATTCCTACAACCAAATTCTACATCAAAACGCAAAATCCCGCCATAAGAAATTAATCTCAAAACATCAGATAACAACATCCAGCAACATCTGCTAACATGCCTTACAGCGGATTCTTGTCCGGCGTCCCGGCCTTCCTCGGATAAGCCTTTGGCGTTGCCCTGACCTTCCTGATATAAAGCACTGCCCGCTTGTCCTCAATATACGGAAGCCTTACCGGCACAGACCTGATACTGCTGCCCCCCAGCACCTTGACGGCATTGGCCCCCTCTGCTACTTCCTCCTGATATTTCATGCCCTTGAGAGCCACAAAATACCCATCCACCTTCACAAAAGGCATGCAGTACTCCGCCAGCACCGACAGCCTTGCCACCGCACGGGAGACAGCCACATCAAATTTTTCCCTGAGAAGCGGCTGCCTGGCTCCTTCCTCTGCCCTGAGATGGACGCACTGCACCTGGTCAAGCTCCAGCTTATCCGCCACCTCCTGCAAAAACTTGATGCGCTTGTTCAAGGAGTCCAGCAGGGTAAGCTTGATATCAGGCCGGAAAATCTTCAGGGGAATGCCGGGAAAGCCTGCCCCCGTTCCCACATCAATCACTGCCGCCCCCGGCGGAAAATACCTGTCATCCCAGCAGCTGAGGGAGTCAATCATGTGCTTGATGGCAACCTCCCTTGGCTCGGTAATCGCCGTCAGGTTGATTTTTTCATTCCATTCCACCAAAAGCTGAAAATACAAATCAAACTGCCCTATCATCTTTTCTGTCAGCACCACGCCGAACTGCTCTGCCGCATCCTTTAAATATTCCTGGAAATTCATGCCCTGCCAGCCTCCAATCTCTGCCTCTGCTCAAGGTAAATCATCAGCACCGACACATCTGCCGGGGAAACGCCGGATATTCTGCCTGCCTGTCCCAAGGACATTGGCTTTACCAGCTGCAGCTTTTCCCGGGCCTCATCCCGGAGGTTCGGCACATCCTCATAGTCAAGCTCTGCCGGAATCTTCTTGTTTTCCAGCTTTTCCATCCGTGCCACCTGCTCCAGCTGCTTCTGAATATAGCCGTCATAAGTAATAGCTGTTTCCACCTGCTGCTTTACCTCGTCAGGCAGCACCGGCAAGGAAAATAATGGCTGCAGCAAATCATAAGAAACCTCCGGGCGGCGCAGCAGGTCATACAGCCTCTGGCTGTTCTTTATTTCCCCGATGCCGGCCCCTGCCAGCAGCTGCAAGGTCTCCTGATTTGGATTGACAATGGTCTCCTGCAGCAGCTTCAAGGCTGCCTCTATGGCATCCCGCTTTTTCGTAAACCGCTGCCATCTGGCATCATCCACCAGGCCGATTTTCCTGCCGATAGGCGTCAGGCGCAAGTCAGCATTATCCTGCCTGAGGAGCAGCCGGTACTCCGCCCGGGAGGTCATGATCCTGTATGGCTCATTGGTGCCCTTGGTCACCAGGTCATCAATCAGCACACCGATATACGCCTCGGAACGCTTCAGTACCAGCGGTTCCTTCCCTTGCAGCTTCATGGCGGCGTTGATGCCTGCCATCAGCCCCTGGGCAGCAGCCTCCTCATAGCCGGAGGTACCGTTGGACTGCCCGGCAGAAAACATGCCGCTGATTTTCTTGAATTCCAAGGTAGGCTTTAGCTGCAATGGATTGATGCAGTCATACTCAATAGCATAACCAGGCCGCATCATCTTTGCCTTTTCCAGCCCTGGAATAGTATGCAGGAAAGCCAGCTGCACATCCATGGGCAGGCTGGTGGACATGCCCTGCACATAGACCTCGTTAGTATGGTTGCCCTCCGGCTCCAGGAACAGCTGATGCCTCTCCTTATCAGGGAAACGTACCAGCTTTGTCTCGATGGACGGGCAATAGCGCGGTCCTACCCCCTTTATCAGTCCGTTTGCCATAGGGGCACGGTGGATATTGTCCATAATGACCTTGTGGGTAGCTGCATTGGTATAGGTCAGATAGCATGGCACCTGTTCACGGGTTGCCACATCGCTCATAAAGGAAAAATTCCGTGCCTCCTCATCCCCCGGCTGGATTTCCATTTTGCTATAATCCAGTGAACGGCTGTCTACTCTGGCAGGAGTGCCGGTCTTGAAGCGCATCAGCTCAATGCCGGCAGCCAGCAGGGACTGAGACAACTTTTCCGCTGACCGCTGGCCATTAGGGCCGCCGGTATGGGTATGCTCGCCAATTATAATAGAACCCTTTAAATAAGTGCCGGTAGCCAAAATTGCCGCCCGGCAGAGGTAATACTCATCATTTTCCGTGCGGACGCCCCTGACCTTGCCATCCTCCACAATCAGCTCATCAATCAGAAGCTGCTTCACATCCAGACGCTCCTGATTTTCGCAGACCTCCTTCATGCGGAACTGGTAGTGCTTCTTGTCCGCCTGTGCCCTGAGAGCATGGACAGCAGGCCCCTTCCCCGTGTTCAGCATCCTGAACTGGATGCAGGTTTCATCGGCATTGATGCCCATCTGCCCCCCCAGGGCATCCAGCTCCCTGACCAGATGTCCCTTGCCAGGACCTCCTACAGAAGGATTGCAGGGCATCATGGCAATATTATCCATACTGAGGGTGGCAAGAAGCGTCTCACAGCCCAGCCTTGCCGCTGCCAATGCCGCCTCCACCCCGGCGTGGCCGGCACCGATGACAATCACATCATACTCACCGGCAATAAATATATCATCCTTGTTCATGAACTCACCTCAAAAATTTTTCAAAAGCTCTAGCCGCCTCATTTGCCAAGGCAGAACCGGCTGAAAATCTCGTCAATAATATCCTCGCCGATAGTCTCCCCCGTAATCTCCCCCAGCTTCTCCCAGGCCGAGCGCAAATCTATCACCACAAAATCCTCGCTCATGCCGTTCAGCAGCGTCACCCTGGTCTGCTCAAGAAGCTCCAGAGCCTTGCGAAGAATCTCCTGCTGCCGGGCATTGCTGACCATAGCCGACTCCTGCCAGCCGATCTTGCCGCCGAAAACCAGCCTCTGTATGGCTTCCTCCAGCTCGTTCAGGCCGGAGCCTGCCTTGGCGGACATGGTTATAATATCATAGATTTCTTCAACCTCTTTTTCAGTTGCAATTTTCTCTATATCTTCCTGTCCCAGCTTGCCATCCAGGTCAGATTTATTCAAAATAACGATAATCCTGCCCCGGCACTGGCCTAAAAGCTGCCAAATGGCCTCATCCTGCGCTGTAAGCCCCTGGGAGCCATCAAACACCGCCAGCACCAGCTCTGCCTCCCTGGCATAGCTGTATGCCCTCTCCACGCCAATCTGCTCCACCAGGTTTTCCGCCTCCCTGATGCCTGCCGTATCAGCCAGCTTCAGGGGAATACCGCCTATATTCACATACTCCTCAATGCTGTCACGGGTAGTCCCCGGAACATCAGTTACTATGGAACGCTCCTGCCCCAGCATCAGATTCATCAGGCTGGACTTGCCGGCATTAGGACGCCCGATAATCGCCGTGCGCAGCCCGTCCCTGAGAATCCTGCCCCTGTCGGCAGAACCCAGCAGGTCCTGCACCTGCCCATATATCTTCTCCACCTTCAGCTCCGCTTCCCCAAGAGCTACCTCCTCGATATCATCCTCGGGAAAATCAATAGATGCTTCAAGGTGAGCAATAATCTCCAGAATCTCCTGCCGCAGATTGCCGATTTCCTCCGACAGCCTTCCCTGCAAATTGCCTGCCGCCATCTCCAATGAAGCCGCCGTGCGCGCCTGAATCACATCCATCACCGACTGTGCCTGGCTGAGATCAAGCCTGCCGTTCAGAAAGGCCCTCTTGGTAAACTCTCCCGGCTCTGCCGGCTGGGCTCCCAGCCTGTAGGTCAGCCCCAGCACCTGCCTGAGCACAAGGGGACCTCCATGGCATTGCAGCTCCACCACATCCTCGCAGGTATAGGAATGAGGCGCCCGCATCACAATGCAGATTGCCTCATCCAGAAACCTGCCTTCCTCATCATATATCCTGCCAAATACCGCCACTCTGGGAGTACACTCCGACAGCCTGTGCCCCCCGGCAGGGCGGAAGCACTTTTCCGCTATTTCTACTGATTTTTCACCGCTAAGCCGGACAATGCCTATGCCGCCCTCGCCTATAGCAGTGGCAATCGCACTAATCGTATAATCCTGCTGCATAATCTCATCCTCATAAAATCTACAAAAAAAGAGCCGCTTCAATTAGATTATACCATCATAACCCAATTGCAAACAGCCCTTTCACAGCCATCAGCTATCTATTTGCTTATTCTTCACCGCGTTCAATGCTCTCATAGGAAAACTCGCTGCCGCTGTCCGTATTGGTGGAAATCGGCTCCCTGCCGTAGCGGCTCTCACGGCTGCCACGGTACTCGCCGCGATAATCACGGCGCTCACGCCTGCCCCGCTTCTGCTCAATAACCACCTTGCGGTACGGCTCATCACCGGAGCTGTAGGTGGAAATGCGGTAATTGTCCTGCAATGCCATGTGAATAATCTTTCTCTCATGGCGGTTCATAGGCTCCAGCACGATGCGCTCACCTGTGCGGCGTACCTTGTCAGCCAAACGCAGTGCCAGGCGGCGCAGGGTTTCTTCCCGGCGGCTCCTGTAATTCTCAATATCGAGAATAATGCGCACCTTTTCCTCCAAAAGCCCCTTGTTGGCAGTCAGGTTGGACAGATACTGCAAGGAATCCAGCGTCTGGCCGTGCTTGCCAATCAGGATGCCCAGATTGTCACCGATCAGGTTCAGGACAACGCCATCCTCTGCCTCGCTGACCTCAATAGTAACATCAAGGTTCATGGCAGCAAAAATATCGCTCAGGAACTTCTTTGCCTTGTCAGCAGGGGTCAGCTCCCTCACCCGTGCCAGAATCCTGGCAGGCCTGCCGCCAATCAGTCCCAGAAAGCCCTTGCTAGGCTCCGCCAGCACCTCAAACTCAACCATATCAGCAGAAACCTGCAGATCCAAAAGAGCCGCCTGCTTCGCCTCATCTATCGTCTTTCCTGTCTTTTCAATTTCAACAGCCATCAATCTTACCTCTTCTTCTTATCGCTGGCAGAAGCATCCTCTACCTCTACAGCCAGCTTTTTTTCACCGCGGAACATGTACCACTGCTGCGCAATCTGGCAGAGGTTCATGGTTACCCAGTAAACAACCAGTCCGGATGGGAAATTCAAAGAAATCCAGCCGATGAACAGAGGCATCATATAGCTCATGATCTTCATCTGCTGGTTATCCTGCCCATTGTTGGCCATAGTCTGCTTCTGCTGGATATAGGTAGTCAGGGCAGACAGGATAGGCAGCACATACAGAGGATCTGTATCCGACAGGCTGGTGAGCCACAGGAAGGTAGGATCACCTGAATAGCTGTATCCGTACAGGCAGTAGTAAACACCCATCAGGATAGGCATCTGAATCAAAAGAGGCAGGCAGCCGGCCAGAGGATTAACCCCTGCCTCCTTGTAGAGCTCTGCCATCTTCTGCTGCAAGAGCTGCGGATTGTTCTTGTAGTCCTTCTGCAGCTTCTTCAGGGCAGGCTGCAGCTCCTGCATTGCCTTCATGGAGCGCACCTGCTTGGCAGTCAGGGGATACATGAGGGCCTTCACCAAAATAGTCATCAAAATGATGGCAATACCGTAATTGGCAAAGCCAACAGCCGCAGTGAGGTTGTAAAAGCCTTCAAATACCAGGCGGAATACCTGCACCAGCGGATCAAAAAGGTTCATCATAAATTCCAAATCAACACGTCCTTTATACTACGGAACCGGATCATAGCCCCCCTCGTGAAAGGGATGGCAGCGCAGGATGCGCTTCAGGGCGAGCCAGCCGCCCCTCATAGCACCGTATCTTTCAATAGCTATCATCGCATACTCCGAACAGGTGGGAATATAACGACAGCAGGGGGATTTCAGGGGTGAAATATACCTTCTGTACACATCTATCAGGAAAAGAAACACTCTTTTCACCCGTATCATCCCTTCAAAATCTTCGCTTTTCTGCCTAAACTGAGAAAAGCCTTCTCAATAACATCGTATTTTTCGGTAGTCGCTGCCTTCCTGCCCACCAGCAGGAGCGTATAGCTCCCGTCAAGCCTGTGCTGATTCAGCCTGTAGCACTCACGCAGAAGCCGTTTGACTCGGTTCCTGGTGACTGCATTGCCAAGCTTCTTGCCGGCAGCAAACCCTACCTTGCCTTCCAGCCCGCTTGCTGTAAAGACATACACCACCAAATACCTGTTAGCATAAGATTTTCCCAAGCGATGGATTCGCTGAAAATCATTTCTGCGGCGCAAAATGCGCACCTTCGGTAATTTGTACATAAAGAAAACTCCATTCAAAGCAAAAGCATACGCCATGCTTCCCCGATAATAAAAATAGGTCACCGAGGTGACCTAATATTATGCTGAAATCTTCTTTCTGCCTCTTGCGCGGCGACGAGCCAGTACCTGACGGCCACCCTTAGTCTTCATGCGCTCACGGAAACCATGAGTCTTCTTCTTCCAATGATTGTTCGGCTGATAAGTCTGCTTCAATTTCTGCACCTCCTTAATATATTTACGAGTAAAAACTCGGTCAAACCCAATCTATGCATTATGTATTGAATTTAAACTACCAAAGATTATAGACTACTGCTGAAACCGTGTCAAGAACTTTTCCTTGACTGCTGTGGATAAATTTTCAATTTCGCTGGATAAAAAGTATTTTTTTGCTGCTTATCCCATATTTTCTGTTGATAACTTGCCTGTATTTTGATAGAATATTAGAGGTCTTCCACAAGACTTATGCACATATTGTTAATAATCTTACGATTTCAATATAATATGGAAGGAAAAATGATTTTTTGCTTGTTTCCTTCCCCTTTTTTATTGATTTATCCACACTTTTATTCACAGATGTGGATAAGTTCCTGTATCAGTGGATAAATTTTTTTTGCGAGGTCATTATTTTATGCTACAGACACAGTTAGACGAATTCTGGAATACCATTCTGGCAGAGGTGGAAAATTTTCTATCCCCCGGTGCCATTGAACGCTGGCTGAAGCCCCTGAAGCCTGTATCCTTTGCTGATAACACCTTTACCCTCAGTGCTGACAACGAGGTTATCATTCAGTTCTTTGAGAAAAGGTACAAGGATTTTACCCAGGATGCCTGCAAGGAAGCCTGCCGGAAGCTGGAATTCACCCAGGATATTCAGGGGGAAATCGCTTTTGTCCTGGAATACAGGCCCGCAGAAAAACCTGTTGAAAAGCCAAAGACAAAGACTATCGAGGTGCATGAGGACAATCCACAAGGCAGCCTTGATTTTGGCAGGACTGAGGAAAGCGCTGCCAGGTATGAATCCTCCTTTGCCAAGATAGCACCTGGCGATGCTTCCTCCCTGAACCCCAAGTACGTTTTTGACAACTTCGTTACCGGCGGCTTCAACCGCATAGCCCATGCAGCTGCCCTGGCCGTGGCCAAGGAGCCGGGCAAGACCTACAATCCCCTGTTCATGTACGGCGGCGTAGGCCTGGGCAAGACCCATCTCATGCACGCCATCGGCCACGAGGTGCTGAAAAATGATCCCACCAAGAGGGTACTGTACATTACCTGCGAAAAATTCACCAACGAGCTGATTAACGCCATCCGTGACAACTCCACCGAGGCATTTCGCCAGAAGTACCGCCATATCGACCTTCTGATGGTAGACGATGTGCAGTTTTTGACCAAGAAAATCCAGACTCAAGAGGAATTTTTCCACACTTTCAACGCCCTCTATCAGTCCAACAAGGCTATTGTGCTTTCCTCCGACCGGCCGCCTCATGAAATCCAGACCTTGGAAGAAAGGCTGAAATCACGCTTTGCCAGCGGTCTTCTGGCAGACATCCAGGTGCCTGACCTGGAAACCCGTATCGCCATTCTCAAGAAGAAGGCAATGCTGGAGAACCTGGACGTGCCAAATGAGGCCCTGATTTACATCGCCGGCCGCATCGACAACAACATCAGGGAGCTGGAAGGCGCCCTGACGCGGGTGGTTGCCTATGCCTCCCTCACCGGCAGCAGGATTACCACGGAGCTGGTGGCTGAGTCACTAAAAAATATTTTCCCTGACAATACCACCAAGGAAATCACCCTGGAAATCATCCGTGAGGTGGTTGCCACCCATTTCAAGCTGAATATTGATGACCTGAACTCCAGCAAGAGGAATAAGAATCTCGCGGTGCCGAGGCAGATTGCCATGTACCTGTGCAGGGAGCTGACAGATACATCCCTGCCCCAGATCGGCGAATTTTTCGGCGGCAGGGACCATACCACGGTGCTTCACGCCTACAAGAAGATTGCCAAGGACAGGACGTCCAATATCCAGCTGGACAAGACCGTGCAGGAGCTTATCAAGAGCATAGAGAAAATGTAATACACAGCCGGGTAGCATTGCCCGGCTGTTTTATCCCTGTAAATATGTGGATAAGCGGTGCATGTAAGTGTAGACGGGCTGTGGATAACTTTGACGATATTTTGTTCTTGTGGATGATGTGGATAACCTTTTGCTGACCCGCAAACATAATCAACAGATTATGCACAGGCTTCCTGCGGATAATTTCTCGGGCAGATTCCCCTTATCCACCCTTTCCACACCCCCTACTATTACGGCTCCTAAAACTTTAAAAATATTAAAGAGTAATAATATATAAAGGATGTGCAAAACATGAAATTCAGTTGTCAAAAGGAAGATATAGTGCAGGCAATACAGATTGTCATGAAGGCAGTATCGCCAAAGCCTCAGACACCAATCCTTTCCGGTATCTATATGAAGGCAGAAGGCAATCAGCTGACCTTGCAGGCAACAGATTATGAGATGGGCATTATTTGCAATATCGAAGCTCAGGTGGCAGCACCAGGGGAAATGGTTTTAGCAGGACGTTATGCCCAGGAAGTCATCCGCCGCCTGCCGGGTACCACCGTTGACTTCGAGTACAATAATCAAGAAAAGATGGTCTATATTACCTCCAACCGCTCCAAGTTCTCCTTCCTGAGCATGGAAGCAACTGATTATCCTACTATTGCGAGGGTTGAGGGCAGAAGCAGCTTCCAGATTTCCGATGTCATCCTGCGGGATCTCATCCAGAACACAGCTTTTTCCTGCTCCCACGAGGAAAGCCGCCCTATCTTTACAGGCTGTCTCCTGGAGCTGAAGGAGGATTCCATCCTGATGGCAGCTACCGATACCCACAGGCTGGCAGTAAAATCAGATACCCTGGAGGAATTCCAGGGGGAGCAGAAGCTGATCATTCCTTCCAAGCTCTTAAACGAGCTGCAGAAAATCCTCCAGTCCGATATGCCGAGGACGGTGAACATCAGCTGCAGCCCGACACAGATCAGCTTTGAGGTTGACAACGTCTACATTTCCTCACGGCTTATAGAAGGCCAGTTCCCTGATTATCACAGGGTTATCCCGGTGGAGTTCAAGACAGCTATCACCTTGAAAACAGATGAAATTAAAGGAATTATCGACCGCATCGCCCTGATTTCCAGGACAAATGACTACAACGTTATCACCATGGAGTTTGCCAACAGCATGGTGAAGATTTATTCAGCCAATCCGGAAATCGGAAACGGCGAGGAATACGGCTCCGCCGTTATTAATGGCGATGACATCAGGATTTCCTTCAATGCTGACTACATCAATGACTGCCTGAAGCTCATCAAGTCACCGGAATTTACCCTTTCCCTGAACGGCCCATTGAATTCTGCCGGTATCAGGACGGAAAGCGAGCCGAATTTCGTGTACATCGTCACTCCTGTCAGGAGTTAAAAGGAGATATTTAGATGGAAAAAATAGCCATTCATACAGAGAGCATCCAGCTTGACCAGCTCCTGAAATGGGCCGGCATCATCGAGTCCGGCGGCCAGGTAAGGCCTATGCTGGAGGAAAAGCTCATCCTGGTCAACGGCAATATCGAGACAGCTAAAAGGCGGCGCCTGTTTCCGGGAGACACTGTGGAAATCCTGGAGATGGGCTGCTGGCAGGTAGCCAGGGAAGAAACCGGGGTGCAGTAAGCCATGAAGGTCAGTAGCCTCAAGCTTGTTGATTACAGGAATTATGAAAAACTGGAACTCAAATTTTATGATGACCTGAACATTTTTATCGGCTGCAACGCCCAGGGGAAGACCAATATCCTGGAGGCGGTCTATTATGCTGCCTGCGGCAGCTCATTTAGGAGCAGCACGGATAGCGAGCTGGTTCGCTGGAATGCTCCCGGGGGAAGTATTTCCCTGGGCTTCCAGCGTTTTGGCGTGGAAAATCAGCTGGATTTTACCTTTTATCGGGACAAGAGGCGTACCATTGCCTATAACGGCAGGAAAATATCCGTCAAGGAGCTAATCGGGGCGGTGAACGTGGTGCTTTTTGCCCCTGATGATTTGCAGCTTATCAAGGGCGCCCCTGCCGGCAGGCGGCGCTTTCTTGATATGGAAATTTCCCAGGCAAGCCCTGCCTACTACCATGAGCTCATCAAGTACAACCGGCTCCTTCAGCAGAGAAATTCCCTGCTGAAGGAAATCAGGGAGCGCAGGGCAGGCCGGGATATGCTGGAATATTGGAATCCCCAGCTGGCGGAAAGCGCGGCAAAGATAACTGCCAAGCGGCTGGAGGCGGTGAAGAAATTCAACATGCTGGCCAATCTCATGCAGAAGCGGATTTCCGGCAACGAAGAAAATCTCAGCATAGCCTATCAGATTAAGGGCAGCGAAAATGAGCCTATAGCGGGAAATCTAAAAATATGGTATAATGAAATGCTGACTCGTTCAGGTGAGGAAGACGTATATCGCGGTGTGACAGGCATTGGCCCCCACCGGGATGATATTATAATCTCTGTCAATGGCATCAATCTCAGGAGCTTCGGCTCCCAGGGACAGCAGAGAACGGGAGTGCTGGCTATGAAGCTTTCGGAGCTGGAATTTATCCGCTCCGAGACGGGAGAGTACCCGATACTTTTACTGGATGATGTGATGAGCGAGCTGGATGCCGGGAGAAGGCAGCAGCTTTTGTCCTTTATTGGCAGGGAAGGCATACAGACCTTGATTACCGCCACTGATGAGGCGTATTTTGACATGCAGAGCGTGGGGAGGTATTTCCGCGTGGCAGCAGGAAGTGTTGCAGGTGCAGGCTATGGCAAAGCAGACGGCTGAGAGAAACGGCAAGCTGGAAAGCGTGGGGGATATTTTTATCCAGTCCCTCAAAACAATGAAAATCGGCAAGGAATTCAAGCAGCATCTGGTGGTCTATCAGTGGCAGACGCTGGTGGGCAAGGATATTGCCGCCCATGCCCGGGCGGTGAAGCTTGAGTTCAAGAAGCTGTTTATCCGCACAACCCATCCGGCCTGGGCGGAGCAGCTGAAGTACATGGAGTATGACATAAAGCAGAAAATCAACAGCCATTTTGGCGAGGAGCTGGTGCAGGAGCTGATTTTTACCGGCCAGCCCGGCTGGTATATTTCACAGGAGAATACCCTGTACAAAGAGGATGAAAGCAGGCATCTGGGCAAGCAGCTGAAGAAAATCCAGCTGTCTGATGAGGAGCTGGCAGCGATCCGGGAAAGCTGCAGCAGCATAGAGGATGAGGAAATGCGCAGTGCGGCAATGCGGCTGGGGTGCAACGTGCGCAGGATGCTCCGCTACCGACAGAAAAGCTACTGGCACCCTTGTGCCAGTGAGGGGTGCGGCAGTATCTGCCCACCGGCTGAGGAATACTGCTACAGCTGCAAAAGGCGCATGAAGGAAAAAAAGGCGGAGAAAATCCAGCAGCTTTTGCTGGATATGCCCTGGGCGAAGTACGGGGAGGTTTTGCAGGAGGTTTCCTGCAGTCAGCAGGAATTTCAGTCCCAGCGGCTGATTTTGCTGCAGCGCCTTGCCAGCAGGGTGGATTATGGCGATGTGGAAAGCATCGAGGCCAAGACTCTGGTCATGCTATACCGTTCCCTGCCACCTGAACAGCTCAGTGACGAGGTAGTGAAAAAGACCATGAGCCGCCTGCGCCGTGATGTGCGCTATGTGCCGAAGCAAAAGGCTGGGGGCAGGGAAGCTCCCTCAAAGGGGGCAGGCAAGTGATACCTGTATTTATCGGCGGCACTACGACCGTGGCAAGTGACAGGCTGCTGGCCATTATTGACTGGAAGTATTTCCAGGAGGGCGAGAACAAGGCATATCTTGCTGCCTGCCAGGGGAGGATAAGTGATATTACAGAGGGCGGCACGCCCAAGTCCCTGGTGGTTACTGCTGATGAGCTTTACATATCCCCTATTTCACCCCTAACATTGAAAAAGCGCAGTGACAGGATGAAAAAGGGCATATATGAATTTAACAGTGTGGAGGAAGACTGATAATGTCTATGGAAAATATAGTGAATTTGGAAAATAAGGAAGCTGAGGAGCAGACTTCTTTTGATTTCGGCATGGCACCGGAGGAAGTCAGGGAAATCAGCCAGGAGCCTGATACTACCGGCGTTAAGATCAATCTTGAGGATGTAGGTGCCGAGGTTTCCGCTGTGGATGGTGAATACGGTGCCGAGCAGATTCAGGTGCTTGAAGGCCTGGAGGCAGTCAGGAAGCGTCCTGGCATGTACATCGGCAGCACCTCGGAAAGGGGACTCCATCACCTTGTCTACGAGGTGGTGGACAATTCCATAGACGAGGCCCTGGCAGGCTACTGCACGGATATCAACGTGGTGATTCATCAGGACAACAGCATCACCGTTACCGATAATGGCCGCGGCATTCCTGTTGACCTGCATGAAACCGGCAAGCCTGCCGTGGAGGTTGTTCTGACGGTGCTCCATGCCGGGGGCAAGTTCGGCGGTGATGGCTACAAGGTTTCCGGCGGCCTTCATGGCGTAGGCGTTTCCGTGGTAAATGCCCTCAGTGAGTACATGGAGGTAGAGGTAAAGCGTGACGGCAAAATCCATGCCATTTCCTTTAAGCGGGGCAATACTGTCTCTCCCATGAAGGTAATCGGGGAAACAGAGGAAACTGGTACCCGGGTGCATTTCCTGCCGGACAAGGAGATTTTCTCCGTGACCGAGTACAGCTATGATACACTGAAGCACCGTCTCCGTGAGCTGTCCTTTCTGAACAAGGAGATTACCATCCATCTCATGGATGAGCGTTCCGGCAAGAATGAGAGCTTCCATTTTGATGGCGGCATCCGCTCCTTTGTGCAGCACCTGAACAAGAAGAAAGAGGTTCTGAATCCTGAGCCGATTTACTTTAACGGCACCAAGGATGATATCGTGGTGGAGATAGCCCTTCAGTACAATGACAGCTATCAGGAGAACATCTACAGCTTCGTCAACAACATCAATACCGAGGAAGGTGGCACCCATCTGGCAGGCTTCAAGATTGCCCTGACCAGGGCGGCCAATGACTATGCCAAGAAGAACAATATCATCAAGGGCAACCAGTCCAACCTCAGCGGCGAGGATATCCGTGAGGGCATTACCAGTGTCATCAGCCTGAAAATCCGTGAGCCTCAGTTCGAGGGACAGACCAAGACCAAGCTGGGAAACTCCGAGGTGCGGGGCATCGTGGATTCCATCGTGTCCGAGGGGCTGAACGAGTATTTCGAGGAGCATCCTGATATCACCAAGAAGATTCTTGACAAGGCGGTAATGGCGGCCCGTGCCAGGGAGGCAGCCAGGAAGGCCAGGGAGCTGACCAGGCGCAAGAACGCCCTGGAGGTCAGCAGCCTTCCGGGCAAGCTGGCTGACTGCTCCGTTAAGGACCCTGCCCACTGCGAAATCTTTATCGTAGAGGGTGACTCTGCCGGCGGCTCCGCCAAGCAGGGACGTGACCGCCGCTTCCAGGCCATCCTGCCAATCCGGGGCAAGATTTTGAATGTGGAGAAGGCACGTCTTGACCGCATCTATGCCAATGCGGAAATCCGAACCATGATTACGGCTTTTGGCAGCGGCATCAGCGACGAGTTTGATTTGTCCAAGCTCCGCTACAACAAGATTGTCATCATGACAGATGCTGATGTGGACGGCGCCCACATCAGGACGCTGCTTCTTACTTTCTTCTACCGTTATATGAAGCCGCTTATCGAGCATGGCCATGTGTATATTGCTCAGCCGCCTCTCTATCAGATCAGGAAGGGCAAAAAGAGCTGGTACACCTACAGCGATGATGAGCTGACTGCCAAGCTGGACGAGGTGGGCAGGGATAGTGCCGTCATCCAGCGCTACAAGGGCCTGGGCGAGATGAACCCTGAGCAGCTGTGGGATACCACCATGAACCCGGAGGGACGTACCATGCTGCAGGTGAGCATGGAGGATGCGGAGGCAGCAGACGAGCTGTTTACCATCCTCATGGGTGACAAGGTAGAGCCGCGCCGCCAGTTTATTGAGGAGCATGCCAAGCTGGTGCGCAACCTTGATATTTAATAGCATATATGACTTTTCAGGGGGGCTTATGCCCCCTTTTTTGTTTGATGATTGACAAATATGTTTTCTTCTGCTATTATCTAGAAAAAGTTTGATTTTTAGACTTTTTTCAGATTTATCATGTAGACTATGTGATAGTTAGGAGAAGTATAGTATTCTGTAAGGAGAAATGAGTATGAATACGCTGAAAACTACGGTTTTAATGGCCCTGCTGATGGGTATCCTGATAGCTGTGGGCGGTGCCTTTGCCGGGCGCAGCGGTGCGATGATAATGCTGCTGTTTTCCCTGGCCATGAATTTTGGTACCTACTGGTTCAGTGATACCATTGTGCTGAAGACCTACGGTGCCAGGGAGGTGACGGCAGATGATGCGCCGGAGCTCTATAATCTGGTGGCCAACCTGGCAGCCAATGCGGAGCTGCCTATGCCGAAGGTGTGCATCATCAACAGTGGTGTGCCAAATGCCTTTGCTACCGGCAGGAATCCTTCCCATGCGGCTGTGGCAGTGACTACAGGCCTGATGCAGGCACTTAACTACGATGAGATTGCCGGTGTGCTGGCTCACGAGCTTTCTCATGTGAAGCATCGTGACACCCTGATTTCCTGCGTGGCTGCGGCCATGGCAGGTATCATTTCCATGATTGCCAATATTGCCCAGTGGGCGGCTATCTTTGGCGGCCGTTCCGATGATGATGAGAATGGCGGCTTCATCGGCCTGATTGTGACCATTGTGATTGCCCCCATTGCGGCAGCCCTCATTCAGATGGCTATTTCCCGTTCCCGTGAGTATGAGGCGGATAAGGCCGGCGGTGAAATCTGCGGCAATCCTAATGCCCTGGCCAACGCTTTGGAAAAGATTGAGTATTTTTCCCTGAACGGCCCGGTCATGAGCCAGGCTACGGCTTCTACAGCCCATCTGTGCATCGTAAATCCTTTGAAGGGCTCCAAGCAGACCTTCATTAACCTGTTCAGCACCCATCCGCCTACGTCGGAGCGCATAGCAAGGCTGCGTCAGCAGGCCATTGCCATGGGCAGGTAAGCATTGGCCACGTCTCAGGGCGTTGCTGCCATGCTTATAAGCTATATAGTTGTTACGTTCCCCCTGCTGTGATGGCAGGGGGCATTTTTTTGCAAAAAAAGTGCTATGCCCGGCATAGCACTCACTTGATGATGTTTCTGTTTTGCTCCTGTAATTCAGGTTGAGATATCTGATATCAGCCCTCAGCTATCAGATCGTCTGGTTGAGCTTGGCAATAACCTCTCTTGGGGCATTGACAGACAGACCCATAATAGCCATCAGCTGGTTGAAGGCAGTGTCCAGGTCTTTGGTATTCTTGATGATGAAATCAGCAGATTTCCAGAAGTTGAACTCGTTATTGGATTCAGCATACTCAAGGTGATATTTCATATCGACATTGTTGTGCCCCAGGCGCAGCATCCTGTCCACCAGGCACACATAGTCAGTCATGAGATAGATGGTGGTAAGCTTGCCGTTCATCAGCTTGGCCAGCTGCTTGACACCGTTCTGATCCAGTACCGTAATGCTCACTTTGTTGTGGGTTATGGATTCCAGCATATCTTTCTTCTTGATGCCGTAATAATCCCCCTTGTATGCCACCTTCACAATCCAGTCTGCCTGCTCAAAGGCTGACTTGCTGACAAAATTAACCATGCGCTTGTCCTTTTTCAGGCGCATGGCATCGCTGGTGCTGTATACGGGAATATAATGAACGCCCAGGTCCATCAAACGCGTAATCAGTGAGGACTTACCGGAAGCATACGGACCGACCAAAGCAAAAAGTTTATTTGACATGGGTATCAACCGTCCTAACATAATAATTTGCACGTTTTATATTTACTATCTTTATTGTAGCATAATTTATTGTAAAAATGAACTGAAAAATTTAAAAAATACAAAAGGAGCGACAACCGATCGTCGCTCCTTCTGCATCAACCTCATCTGCCACCTGTACAAAACTCCACCACAGAGTATGTACAACAAACGTTGTCCCCACAACGTTTCACCCAAGGATATGTTACCATAACTTTAACTTTTGTGCAAGTGTTTTTATCTTTTTTTATTTTATTTTTTGCAGGAATATCCGCATTTTTGGCGAATAGTATAGGAGCATAGTATTTTTTGCGGCATTTTAGGAGGACTTTGCTTATGATACACGGGATTATTGATATTGGCTCCAACACCATCAGGATGGCAATCTACGATATTGCCGGTGAAAAGATAGATTTTCTGATGAAAAAAAAGCACCTGGTAGGCCTGGCTGCCTACCTTGAGAACAATGTGATGACCAAGGCAGGCATAGACAAGGTATGCGAGGTGCTTTTTGAATTCAGGAGCTTTCTGGAAATTTTCCATATCAGCCAGGTGACTGCTTTTACCACGGCAGCCCTCAGGAACTGCCGGAACAGCAGGGAGGCGGTGGAGGAGATTATCCGGCGCACCGGCATAGATATCGAAATCATTTCCGGGGATAAGGAAGCGGAGTATGATTTTATTGGTGCCACCAGGAATATTGCGGAAAAGGACGGGGTGCTGGCGGATATAGGTGGAGCCAGCACGGAGCTGGTGGCTTTCCAGGAGGGGAAAATCATCAGCAAGGTGAGCCTGCCTATGGGTTCATTGGATTTTCGCACCAAATACGCCAGCTCGGTCCTGCCCAACGCCTTTGAGGTGGGGCTTATGAGGGAAAAGGCTGCCCATATACTTTCTACGGCTGCTGAGTTTGCCGGTATCAGCTGCCGGGGGCTGGTGGGCATAGGGGGCACCTTCAAGGGCACCTGCGCCCTCTACAACGCCATGTACAACCAGGACAGGAAGAATCTCTCCATAGAGGCTGCCAGCCTGGAGGAAATCATCCGCCATTTCAGCAGCCTGGAGGAAATCCGCCATGAGGATGCGGTGCTTCTGATGAAGCAGGTGCCTGACCGCATTCACACAATCATTCCGGGCATGGTGATTGCCGATGTGCTGGTGAAGAAGTTTGGCTGTGAGAAGATTACCTACAGCGATTCAGGTGTCCGGGAGGGCTTTATCTACAGCCATTTAGTGTGATAGCATTTTTGTCAGGTCATTTTCCGGGGTGGAAACAGGCGTGATATTGTATTTTTCCACCAGAAAATCCAGGACATTTGGGGATAGGAAGGCTGGCAGGGTAGGTCCCAGCCATATATTCTTTATCCCTAAGTGCAGAAGTGTCAGCAGGATGCAGACTGCTTTTTGCTCATACCAGGAAAGCACAAGGGTAAGGGGCAGGTCGTTGACGCTGCACTGGAAGGCATCTGCCAGTGCCTGGGCAACCTTTATGGCACTGTAGGCATCGTTGCACTGTCCCATGTCCAGCAGTCTCGGCAGCCCGCCGATAGTGCCCAGGTTAAGGTCATTGAAGCGGTATTTGCCGCAGGCAAGAGTCAGTATGAGGCTGTCCTCAGGTGCCTTCTGCACGAATTCCGTGTAGTAGTTGCGCCCGGGCTTTGCACCGTCGCAGCCGCCTACCAGAAAGATATGGCGTATCATTCCTTCCTTAATGGCTGCTATGACGGTATCTGCTGCGGAAAGCACCGTGCAGTGCCCGAAGCCGGTCATGACGCTTTTACCGCCATTGATGCCTGTAAAATGCATATCCTTGGCATATCCCCCCAGGGATAATGCCTTCTGGATGACAGGGGTGAAGTTGCGTTTTTCCCCGATGTGGGTTACCCCCGGATATGCCACTACCTCGGTGGAAAATACCCTGTCTATGTAGGATGGCTTGGGCGGCATCAGGCAGTTGGTGGTAAAGAGGACAGGGGCAGGAATATCGGCAAACTCAGTCTGCTGGTTCTGCCATGCCGTGCCGAAATTGCCCTTTAGGTGAGGATATTTATTTATGCCCGGATAGCTGTGGGCAGGCAGCATTTCTCCATGTGTGTAGATATTGATGCCTGTGCCATCGGTCTGCTTCAGAAGTTCCTTCAGGTCGTAGAGGTCGTGGCCGGAAATCACGATGAAAGGGCCCTTTTCCACGGTCAGGCTGACTTGGCGTGGCTCAGGGGTGCCAAAGGTCTCGGTGTTGGCTTTGTCAAGAAGCTCCATGCATCGGAGGTTGATGGCACCTGTTTCCAGAACTACAGGCAGCAGGGTGTCCATTTCGGCATCCTGGCTGCCTATGGCGCACAGTGCTTTATAAAAGAATCTGGCTACTTCCTTATCATGATAGCCCAGCACATTTGCGTGGTAGGCATAGGCTGACATGCCGCGAATACCGAACAGGATAAGGGATTTCAGGGAGCGTATGTCCTCATTGCTGTTCCAGAGCTGGCTGATATCGTAATTGGTGCTGCTTTGGCAGCCGTCATGCTGGCAGGAGTGCTTGTCGTTGAAACGTGCCTTTTCCCTTTCTACCCTGTCAATCAGCTGGGTGAGGACATGGTCATCGAAATTTACGTTGGTAACTGTGGCAAAGAGACATTCCAGTACCATCTTGTCAATGGCAGGTGTCAGGTAGCGTTCATTGCCCCGGGCGGATATTGCCAGGTCAATCAGCTGGCTGGTCAGCTGGTCCTGCAGGGCAGCGGTGTCAGCTTTTTTGCCGCAGACGCCTGCTTTGCCGGTGCAGGCACTCCCTGCCGCTGTCTGCTCACATTGAAAGCAAAACATTTTCTTATTCATTTTTGTTCCTCCTTTTTTGGCAGGCTTTTTGACTGCCTTTTCTTGTTTATAGGTCTGATATTTTTTCCCTATGGGAATTTGTATTGAATTTAGCTGAATTACCTTGAATTTAGCCCTCTGCTGCATTATAATAGTGTCTGTGAACTTAATAGGAGCCAGGGAGCTTGCAGATGTGCCAAAGGGCATCGCACAGGCTGAGAGGACGGTATGCCCGTCGACCTGATACCTGATTTGGATAATGCCAACGTAGGGACGCTAGCACCGGGTGCAATCTGGAAATTACGATTTTATGAGGAGCCGCCATTTCAGGCAGCTTCTCTTTTTGTTTTTAAAAAGCTTTTTGAAGCTTTTACGGGTGTCCGATATGAGGGGCAGAAGCGAGAAATGGAGGGATGCGCAGTGATTATTAATGGTGTGCAGGAAGCCGCAGAAGGAAAGTCAGTGGCACAGGTATTGCAGGAAAAGGGGATTGATCTTTCTAATGTAGCTGTGGAGCGAAACGGCGAGATAGTGCCAAAGAGGCAGTATGATAGCGTAATCCTCACGGCAGAGGACAGGCTGGAGATTGTTTCCTTTGTGGGAGGTGGCTGACATGGCAGATTTGGTTGCCGGGTCCGATAAGTATATTTCAAAAGAAGCATGGCTGTCGGCCCTGATAGAGCGTCATGGGGCGGCAAGGCAGGAAAAATTCAGCCGGGGGCGTGTGGCAATCTGCGGCCTTGGGGGGCTTGGCAGCCGTGTGGCGGAGCTTCTTACCAGGGCGGGGGTGGGCTATCTCAGGCTGATAGATTTTGACAGGCTGGAGGCTACCAATCTGAACCGCCAGTGGTACTTTATGGAGCAGCTGGGCAGGTACAAGGCAGAAGCCCTGGCGGATAACCTGCGGCGTATTACTCCTTATGCAGAGCTGGATGTGCATACAGTCAGGATTACGGAGGATAACCTTGCCAGCCTTCTGGCAGATGTGGATGTGATTGTGGAAGCCTTTGATAACGCCACCTGCAAGGCTATGCTGGTGAACGGTGTCAGGGAGCAGTTTCCCCGCTGCCATCTGGTGGCAGCCTCCGGCATGGCAGGCTTTGCTTCTGCCAACGCCATGAGGGTGCGCAGGCTGTCGGAGAATTTTTACCTGTGCGGTGACGGCCGCTCGGCTGCAGATGCCGGTGATGGCCTGTACGGTGCCAGGGTAAATATCTGCTCCGCCCAGGAAGCCTTGGTTGTCCTGCAGCTTTTGGCAGGGGAATCAGTTAATATAGTTTAAGCATATATTAAAGTGATGAATTTTGTGTGAAAAATCAGAATATTTTTATGAGTTTTATATGAAAGTTACTGAAAATATGGTGGAAACACCGGAATATCGGTGTATTGATGAAGTTATGTAATTTTGTGATTATGTAGTTGTGGAGGAAGGTCTGAATTATGGCAAATAATGATGATGTACTGGTTCTTGGAGGCAGGGAGTTCCATTCCCGCTTTATTCTTGGCTCTGGCAAGTATTCCCTGCCGCTGATTGAAACTGCGGTCAGGGATGCAGGGGCGGAGATGATTACGGTAGCGGTGCGCCGTACCAATACTGTGGATGAGGGGAATATCCTGAAGTATATCCCGGAGCATGTTACCCTGCTCCCAAATACCTCCGGGGCAAGGAATGCAGATGAGGCAGTGAGGATAGCCCGCCTTGCCAGGGAGCTGGGCTGCGGTGATTTCGTGAAGATTGAGATTATGCGGGACAGCCGCTACCTGCTGCCGGACAATCAGGAAACCATCAGGGCAACGGAGATTCTGGCCAAGGAAGGCTTTGCCGTCCTGCCGTATATGTTTCCTGACCTGACTGCCGCCCGTGATTTGGTCAGTGCCGGGGCTGCTGCCGTCATGCCGCTGGCGGCACCTATCGGCTCCAACCGGGGACTGGCTGCCCGGGATTTTATTGAAATCCTCATTAACGAGATTGACCTGCCGATTATTGTGGATGCAGGCATCGGCAGGCCGTCCCAGGCCTGTGAGGCAATGGAGATGGGAGCGGCAGCCATCATGGCAAATACCGCCCTGGCTACAGCCGGCAACCTGCCCCTGATGGCACAGGCTTTCAAGGAAGCTATCACGGCAGGGCGCAAGGCATATCTGTCAGGTCTGGGGCGTGTACTGAGCCGTGGTGCGGAGGCATCTGACCCCTTGACGGGCTTTTTGCGGGAGGATGCGTGAGAATGAGCGGAGAGAATAGTTTTTTTGTGGATGGCAAGCATCTCAGCGAGGCGGCACTGGCAAGAAAGCACCAGCTGGAAAATAATCCTGCTATGCGGAAAAGCCCTTTGGAATATTTGCCCGGCATGGAGGAGATTGAGCCGGATATCCGCAGCAGGGTCATGGGGCATGTGGACAGCTATCAGCCGGAGCAGTATACGGCAGTGGATGTGAGAAGGGCATTGAACAGGAACCGCCCTGATGAGGAGGATTTGAAGGCCCTGCTGTCACCGGCAGCGGCACCTTTCCTGGAGGAAATGGCACAGAAGGCACGCAATCTGACCAGCCGTCATTTTGGCAATACTGTCTACATGTTCACGCCTCTGTATCTGGCCAATTACTGCGAGAATTACTGCATTTACTGCGGCTTTAACTGCTACAACGATATTCAGCGTGTGCAGCTGACCAGTGAGCAGATGGAGCATGAGATGCAGGTGATTGCCAGCAGCGGCATGGAGGAAATCCTGCTGCTGACCGGGGAAAGCCGTGGCAAGAGCAGCCTTGAGTATATTGGCGGGGCATGCAGGCTGGCAAGGAAGTATTTCCGTAACGTGGGGCTGGAGATTTACCCGGTCAATACGGAAGAATACAGGTATCTCCATGAGTGCGGCGCAGACTATGTGACTGTCTTTCAGGAGACCTATGATTTGGCAAAATATGAGCAGCTGCATCTGGCAGGGCACAAAAGGGTGTGGCCTTATCGTTTTGATGCCCAGGAGAGGGCACTGCGTGGCGGCATGCGTGGGGTGGCTTTTTCCGCCCTTTTAGGGCTTTCGGATTTTCGCAGGGATGCCCTTGCTACGGCACTTCATGCCTATTATATCCAGCGGAAGTACCCCTGGGCGGAAATCAGCCTGTCCTGTCCGCGTCTCCGGCCTATTATCAACAATGACAGCATAAATCCCCAGGATGTAGGGGAGAGGCAGCTTTGCCAGATTTTGTGCGCCTATCGGCTGTTTTTGCCTTATGCAGGCATCACCGTGTCCAGCCGGGAAAGCGCATCCTTCAGGAACGGCATTGTGAAGATTGCGGCAACCAAGGTGTCTGCCGGGGTTTCCACAGGCATCGGGGACCATGAGAGCAAGTATGAGGGCAGGGAGGGTGTTCAGGAAAATGCCGGGGATGAGCAGTTTGAGATCCAGGACAGCCGCAGCCTGCAGAAAATGACGGCTGATATGAGCAGCGAGGGATTGCAGCCGGTGCTTAATGATTACCTCTATGTTTGAATTACTCCCTCCTAACGCCTAGGCGTTTGAGGAGGGAGATTCCCACTTCTACGAGAACAGCCTTCTGCCTTGGCAAAAGGACTTACACACTCTCCGTGGGCGTTAATTTCCGTAATTCCTACGGTATTTTTATGCTTTGAAGCTTATGCAGCTATTATTTCTTTTGCTTTAGCCAGAATATTCCTGGCTGCATTCACATCTCTATCGTGATGATGCCCGCATACCGGACAATCCCATGCACGAATAGCAAGATTTTTTGTATCTTTATTCTGATAGCCGCATTTACAGCACGTTTGAGAACTTGGGTAGAATTTAGGAACCCTTACCACCTTGCAGCCATGGGGCACTGCCTTGTATTCAAGCATCCTGAAAAACTCCGACCATGATACATCAGAAATGGCTTGTGCCAGTTGATGGTTTTTCAGCATATTCCTGACCTGCAAGTCTTCTATACCGATCAGTTGGTTTTCCTTGACCAGTTTAGTGGAAACCTTGTTCAGATAGTCCTTGCGGATATTTGCTATTTTTTCGTGTACCCTGGCAACGATGATTCTCTGCTTATTGCGATTATTACTGCCTTTTGCTTTACGTGAAAGCTTCCGCTGCTCCCTTGCCAGTTTTTTGCTGTATTTCTTCAATGTTTTCGGATTAGCAGCAACATCACCATTAGAATCGGAGTAGAAATCCTTAATTCCCACATCTATGCCTATTTCTCCGCCATTATTAGGAAAAATTCCTACTTCTTCCTCAACACACAGGGAAACAAAATACTTGCCTGTAGCCTTGCGTGACACAGTGGCATTCAAAATTCTGCCTGTGAAATTCCTGGAAAGCTTTATTTTTACCAGGCCTATTTTAGGAAGCTTCAGCTTGCCATTCTTGATTGCAATATTGTTATTAACGCACTGGGAACGATAGCTGAGGCAATGATTGTGCTTTGATTTATATCTTGGATAGCCTGCTTTTTTGGCAAAAAAGTTTTTGAATCCCTTATCCAAATCCTTTAACGCCTGCTGCAACGAGGTACTATCTACAACATTCAGCCATACATAGTCCGGCTCACATTTTAACTCGGTCAGCATTTTGCTAGTCTGATTGTAAGTTACGCTTGTTTTTGAATTTGTCCATGCTTCTTTACGGATATTCCAAAACCTGTTATACACAAACCTGGCGCATCCCAGTGTCTGATTGATTAGCTGTTGCTGTTGTTTAGTGGGATATATTCGATACTGATAGCCTTTTTGCTGTAACACATCGTTCACTTCCTGTCACTTACTATTATATCACCACTATGTTCTATTATCCGCCTCAATTACTTGCGTAAATTCGATGGACGTGGCATTCATCTCCCGCATATAGAGGCAGGAAGTCTTCTGCCACATTAAGATAAAGAAATTGCTTGATTTTACTGGACCGTGATGATAACTTTTTTAAAGATTACACCGAAAGGAAAGGTTTGGTGTGGTCTTTTTTGTGTTTAATAAATCACGGTTACGGTAATTTCTTGCTCTATTTCCAAAAAAGATTTACCCTTAAAACATTTTTTTGAAAGAAATGTTTTGATAATAGGCTGAGGAATATCACCATCAATCTCAATATCAATTTCCTGCTTGATAATGCACTTTTTCGCATTTGGCGTACAATCCCAAATTACGAGATAGGTTTTGCTATTATTAACTTCTGGTTGCAATATATAAGTATTTCCGCCATACTCAAATTCAGCCTCGTGACCATGGGAAATTAGGTCGTAAAATTCGTTCATTTTTATTCCGTTCATTGTTTAGTCTCCTTAAATAGAACTTTATATTTTTCGTAGAGCGCATCGCCAGGACGAAGAATATTTGGATTTTTGCCACGCACTCCATCCGTGTAGTAATGTACATGGAGTGATTTTTTTCCATTGTGAATACCATAATCTATATCAAATTGTGGCACACGTTTTTCTCCAAAAACTCGGAGTTGATTGAAATCGCCATTTTTTCTGTATAGCAAATAAGATGTTCCTGGTGTATTTGACCTTTCTGGCAAATTCATACTTGCTTTAGGGTCTTTAGGTGCTAAAACCTTAATTCCTTCAATATAGTCAACAGTATGCCATTTTGCGGGTGTACTAAAGCCACCGCTTTCAAGAAAAGAACCTCTGCTACCCATTATACAGCACGCTCCTTCCAGCGTTGGGAATAGGAAGGATAATAATGTACGTTGTCATAAATATCAAGTTCATTAACGTGCCTGCCACAGACAATAAGATTTGCTGGTGATTTTTGTCTTTGTAACTCTGCGACACCGTGTAGCAGTATACGCTTACTATATGGACTTGACATACATCCATTAGTGGTAATTGCGATAGAGCTGTTTTCTGGCAAACCATCAAAGCACCATTCAAAATCACTTTCAACGCACCAAGATGCAACGGGGATGATATTAAATCCTTGCTGTTGGAGATAGTATGCCATGACTCTATTGCGAGTACAGTTCCATAAGTTCTGTCCGGGTAGCATTTCTGGTAACATAGAATAATCAGTAGTAATTATTCCCGCAAAGCGTTTGAGATTTGCAAAGCTAACTTCCGGGTGATTCCAGAAATTTTCAAACAGAGCATCATCAATAAAGAAGTCAACCCAATATTCATTTGGTTTAGAAACACTTTTACGTTCATTAAAACATATAACTTTTGATGGAATTGCCTGTGTAGGAGCAAGTTGTGGTAATCTATATTTGCCAACTAATGTTGCTCCATGCCAGTAATAAAGTTTGAAGTTGTCATATTTTCTGACATGTGTTTTTAACATAATATATTAATTCTCCTTTCATATAAAAAATATCGTATCATGATATACTACGAAATAATTTTAAGAGCGTAATTTCGTACTTAGTATACTTCGATGAACCATATTGCAGCCATTTTTTGTAATAAGAGTTCGCATAGCAGGCGGCTTCGAAACTTACTTTGAAGATATCAGCAATATCAGCTGGGTTATCTAATTTCAATTTGTGTACAAGCACGGGAGGAACAAGTGCATATTTTGCAAAGAATTTTACTTCTTTTTCTGCTAGTTCGCTGTCCTCGCTGTGGTCTAAAACTATATGACCTATTTCATGCATGATGGTATTATTAATGCGTCCATAGTTTTTTTTGTCATTATAATATATGTACCACTCTCCAATAGTTTTTTCTATAGAAAATCCATCCTCACTTTTTTTCAAAAGCAACCATCGTTTATCTTCGGGGATAGCTGAATAAGGAATGACTTTAATTCCTATTTTTATTGCCAGTTCAAAACAGTTAACAGGGACACAGGAAACATCGTATTTGACGAACGTATTAACAACAATCTGCTTTATTTCCTCGCATCTTGCGTGTGATAAAGAAATTCCCAATATTACTCCTCCCCAAACAATGCGTTGATTAGTTCTCTTTTTTCTTGCTCAGTCATTAAGGCTGCATTTCGTGCGATCAGACGGCGAATTCTAGGATGATATAATTCATCACATTCAATGCCGAGCAAGAAATCTGATGTGGTATGGAGGGCAGTAGCAATATTTGCCAGCATATCTGGTTTTGGTTCTCTGTTACCAGAAACATATCTTGACATTACTGCTTCTGTCACCCCAATACGTTCTGCTAATTCTTTTTGTGTCATTTTACGTTTTTGTAAAGTTTCGGTTATGCGTGAACCTAATTCCTTTCCCATAGAAGCATTCCTTTCTGTTCTATTGATTTTAATTGACAATGTCATTATATTTTATAGTTGCCATTTTGTCAAGTTGTATTGTTAAAAATAAAAACATAGATGGTAATTTACTGTAATGAATATTATTTCTATGCATAAGGGAAAATGTGCTTGATTTTATTGCGCTTTTATAATAGAATCTTTGCATGGAGTGGCGGTAGTCAATCCTTTTATAACGGTTTGCCCTAAATGTTTATTGCCATTGATGAAGGCAAATTTAGCGTTAAGCAAGGTAATGGATAAGGCGTCTTTTTATTTTTTATGAAAAGCGCATTACAAAATGGCAGTGTCTTTCTGGGCACTGCCTTTTGTGTATTATAAAAAATGATAAAATATGGTATAATTAAAACATTTATATCGTATTTTAAGGAGTATTTTATGAAAAAAAGCAAAGTTATTGTTCCGCCAATAAAATGTCAGGGAATAAAAACAAAAATTATTCCCTTTATTAAGGAGCATGTAAAAAGAAAAAAATCAGGTTTATGGATTGAGCCATTTGTTGGTACTGGAGTGGTAGCATTTAATATTCAGCCTGAAAGAGCTATTTTAAATGACAAAAATCAATACATCATATCTTTTTATCAAAAAATACAAAATGGGGAAATAAATAGTTCTATTGTTCGTGATTTTTTAGAATATCATGGTTCTATTTTATCTGAAAAAGGTAATGAATATTATATAAAAATGAGGAATGATTTTAATTCTAATGGGGATCCATTATATTTTTTGTTTTTAAATAGAGCGGATTTCAATGGTATGATACGATTTAACAGGAAAGGATTATTTAATGTTCCATTCTGTAAAAAGCCAAATAGATTTTCTAAAGCTTATATCACCAAAATATGCAATCAAGTAGAAAATATTTCACAAATTATATCGGGCAAGGATTGGAAATTCACCTGCCGTCCATGGCAGGAAATCTTTAATATTGCGACAAAGGATGATTATATTTACTTGGATCCTCCATATATAGGCAGAGACACTTCCTATGTAGGAGAATGGCCAGAAGAAGAAGCTATTGCCTTATCAAAATATTCTCATGCTACATCTGCTAAAGTATGCTTATCCATGTGGAAAGAAAATCAATTTAGGAAAAATACTCATTTATATGATTATTGGTCTGATTTTTATTGGCATGAATTAGAGCATTTTTATCATATAGGTGCAAAAGAAAGTAATCGCCATCCAATGATTGAGGTTCTTGCTATAAAACAATAAATTAAAAGGAGCTGTTATTACGTTATAGCAGCTCCTTTTAATTTATTTCGTTTTGTATATTGAAAATTCTTCTGCAACATTCAATATTTCTTCATCTAGTTTTTCGGTATTATATTTACTTATCTTATCAAGAATTTTCGTTTTGTTATATGGGTGTAATAATTCCAAGTTATCTTTATTATCGGGATACCATTTTAAAAATTCGTCAAGTGAAGTATATTTACGTGAGGAAGAACGATAATTAGGATAATACTTCCAATATAAATCAAAAATATCCTGCCCCAGTTCAGAAAATGGACCGTTTCCATTTTTCAATTCATCAAAAGAGTTAGTTCTAAATGAACCTATATTTTCTGTGTTGCCTGATCCAGGTTTATCGCCAGCAATTTTATACTTTTCTTGTATAAAAAATCTTACATCACTGTATGGAAAGGCTATATCGTCTTTTTTGGCAAGCTGGTACACTTTACTTTCCTGTGCAGCTCCATTTCTCTTATATACAAATCCTATTACGTAATGCTTTGTATAATCTGTATACTTATATTCAATATTTTTAGTGTTATTTCTCATATATGATGCAAAAGAACCTAGGGTAAATTTGATTGAAGAATTGTTATCGGTAATGTATGTAGATTTTACATCTATAGCTATTTTTTCGTGTGAATTACTAGACTTCATCATAATAAAATCTGGATATACAGTTTGTTTTTCTGGTGTTTTTAAAATAAATCCATAATCTTTTGCAATACTTTCTAAGACAGGTTGAGTAAGCATTTCAAAAATGCGTCCTATAATTTTTGAATCAGTCCCTAAAGAATGTATATTCATATCGGCAGATAAAATTCCATATACATTTAAATTCACATTTGTCATTCTTTTATAAAATTCTTTAATAATAAAATCAGTCATATATGTCAACCTCGTTATAATCTATTTTATCAAACAAATCACTTAATGTTATATTAAATCCTTTGGCTATTTTACAAATGTTTATAATTGAAATGTTTCGCTTTCCTGCTTCTACAGAAGAATAATATGTCCTGTCCATACCGATTTTTAATGCAAATTTTTCTTGGCTTATCCCCAGAGTTTCCCGTAGTTCTCGTATCCTTTTTCCAAAAGCAGCGGTAATCATGATATATACCTCCATAAATTATATTTTATGTATATGTTGCTTATAGTACAACGGATTATAAGTAACATGATTAGATGGAATTTTCATAAATACATTTCTAGTTAGTTCTGATTGTGTGGGGAATATATCTGAACAAAAATGGCTTTTAAAGCTAATTGGCATAATGATTGCCAGCAATTTAAGGTATTTTCCCTCTGCCGTAAATTTGCTATTTAACCGTGTTTTATGGTATAATTAATAGCTAATGTTTGTAAAAAATGGCATTGGAAATAACGGCTGGCAACCAGCCGATGACTTATTAGAGGTGAGATTGTGGATTTTGGTAATGGTAAGATTTTACCGGTAAATCTGGAGCAGGAAATGCGTAATTCCTATATTGATTATGCTATGAGCGTAATCGTGTCCAGAGCTTTGCCAGATGTCCGTGATGGATTGAAGCCGGTTCATAGAAGAATACTGTATGCTATGCAGGAGGCAGGCATGACCTCCGGCAAGCCATACAAGAAGTCTGCCCGTATTGTGGGCGAGGTTCTTGGTAAATATCACCCTCACGGTGATAGCTCCGTATATGATGCGATTGTCCGCATGGCACAGGATTTTTCCATGCGCTACATGCTGGCAGACGGCCACGGCAACTTCGGTTCTGTGGATGGAGACCCGGCAGCGGCAATGCGTTATACCGAGGTGCGCATGTCCAAGATTTCCGAGCTTATGCTGCAGGATATTGACAAGGACACGGTGGACTTCGTGCCGAACTACGATGAGTCCCTGAAGGAGCCTTCCGTGCTGCCGTCCAAGTACCCTGAGCTGCTGGTTAACGGTACTTCCGGCATCGCTGTCGGCATGGCAACCAACATACCGCCGCACAACATGAACGAGGTTATTGATGGTGTGCTGATGCTGATTGACAATCCTGATGCTTCCGTGGAGGAGCTGATGGCTGTCATCAAGGGTCCGGACTTCCCGACCGGCGGCCTGATTATGGGAACTGCTGGCATAAAGGATGCCTATACTACGGGACGAGGTTCTGTGAAGATGCGTGCCAAGGCTCATGTGGAAACTATGTCCAACGGCAAGCCGCGCATTGTGGTAACGGAGCTGCCGTATCAGGTAAACAAGGCGCGCCTGATCGAGAAGATAGCTGACCTGGCACGGGAAAAGCAGATTGAGGGAATTACCGACCTGAGGGATGAGTCTGACCGTAACGGCATGAGCATCGTGATTGAGCTGAGAAAGGATGTAAATCCTGACATTATGCTCAATCAGCTGTACAAGCATACCCAGCTGCAGGAAACCTTCGGCGTTATCATGCTGGCATTGGTTGACAACCAGCCTCGGGTGCTGACCTTAAAAGAGGTGCTTCATTACTATATCCTGCATCAGGAGGATGTAATTACCCGCAGGACAAAGTACGAGCTGGCAAAGGCAGAGGCGCGTGCTCATATTCTGGAAGGACTGACTATTGCCCTGGACCATCTGGATGCGGTTATTACGACTATCCGCGAGTCACAGACTGCGGATATTGCCCGTACTGCCCTGATGGATGGCTTCAAGCTGTCTGAGAAGCAGGCTCAGGCAATTCTTGATTTGCGTTTGCAGCGGCTGACCGGTCTGGAGCGTGAGAAGATTGAGGAAGAATATCAGGAAGTTTTGAAAAAGATTGAATGGCTGAAATCCGTGCTGGCTGATGAAAGCAAGATTATGGCTATCATCAAGGAGGAGCTTACCCAGGTAAAGGCAAAGTTCGGTGATGAACGCCGCACTACCATTACCTACGATATGTCCGAGATGAATGAGGAAGACCTGATTGCCGATGAGGATGTGGTGGTGACTATCAGCCACAATAACTACATCAAGCGCATGAAGCTGGACACCTATAACAAGCAGAATCGAGGCGGACAGGGGATTCTGGGCATGGCCACCAAGGAAGGTGACTTCGTAGAGAATATTCTCATTACGACAACCCACCATACGATTTTGTTCTATACCAGCCGGGGCAGGGTGTACTATCTGAAGGCATACCAGATTGCCGAGGCAAGCCGCCAGGCACGGGGTACCGCCCTCATCAACCTGCTTAAGCTGGAGAAGGGCGAGAAGATTACTGCCGTGTTGCAGGTGCGTGAGTATAACCCGGAGAAGTTCCTGTTTATGGCAACCAAGAAGGGTATCGTCAAGAAGGTACAGCTTTCCGAGTTTAACACCAACCGCAAGCTGGGCGTGATTGCCCTGAAGCTGGATGATGACGATGAGCTCATCGGCGTGAAGCAGACTGACGGCCAGAAGAAGATTGTCCTGGGAACCAGGAACGGCTACGCCATCATCTTTGATGAGGAGGAAGTGCGCCCGATGGGACGCATTGCCCGTGGCGTAAAGGGCATCAAGCTCCGGGCAGGTGACGAGGTGGTAGGCATGGATACCATTAAGCGTGACTCGGAAATCCTGACGGTAACGGCAGGAGGCTACGGCAAGCGCACCAGGGTTGATGAGTACAGCAGCCACCATCGGGGTGCTATGGGCATCATCAACCTCCGGGTAACGGAAAAGACCGGAGAGGTGGTAGGCCTGAAGGTTGTCCGGGAAGGCCAGGAGCTGATGCTGATCAGCACCAATGGCATCATCATCCGCACGGGCATTGACAAGATTTCCGTTATTGGCCGTGATGCCCAGGGGGTAATCATCATGAAGACTGCCGAGGATGACAAGGTGGCCTCCATGGCGATTCTTACTCAGAAGGCTGAATAATTATTATTGCCGTAATGGGAAGTTAATAAATTAATGCAACAAAAAATGATATGCCCTCCTGATTTGAGAGGTGCATATCATTTTTTTGTTTGCAATCAAGCCGTACCGGCCTGGCATATCTTGTATGGGTTAGTTGGCAGTTTTGCCTGCTGATGGAACAGTAGGTGATGGTGCAGGCGCAGATGGCTCCGGCAGGCTGGCAGGAGTATGATGCGCTGAACTGTCAGTGCTGTCAGAAGCAGGATGGGCTGCCCTGCCATGGCGTGGATCACCGTCCTCCGCATAAGGATCGGACAGGTAGGAGCCAGATTCTGTTTCATCGTCCATATCTTCCGATTGGCCTGCCTTCCGGTTGTCCTTATCCTTGCTGCCATCCTCCGCCTTGTCATTATCCAGCCCCAGCTGGCGGCGTGTGGCCTCGTTCAGGGGGATTTCCTGGGCATCATCAGGGATGGAGCTTTCGTATTCCAGCATTTCCCTTTCGGTAGCACTGCGCAGGCTGGAGGAAATCTCCACATCCAGCGTGTTGGCAATGGTGGTGCGCAGCTTGGACAGGTCAGGCAGCCAGTAGCTGATGCCGCCGATGTACATCGGCTTGCCCGGCAGCATTTCCGTCTGCAGTCCCCTTGCCTGGGCATCCTTCAGGGCAGACATGAACTCAATCATCTGCTTTACGGACAGGTCGGTATCAATGCAGTCCACTACCTCGCCGATAATGGCAGGTATTCTCGGAATGATGGCAGGGGAGGTCAGCTTGTCCATGACAGCCTGCATGAACTTCTGCTGCCTTGCTATGCGCCCTATGTCACCTTCCTCATCTCGGTAGCGTACATAGGTGATGGCTGTCTTGCCGTCCATGTGCTGCTGTCCCGGATAGAGGTTTATTACCAGTCCGCCGTTATCATCCCATGGGTCCTCGTAGTACATCCTCTTTTCTACGTTGATGTCCACGCCGCCGATGGCATCAATAATCTTGGTGAAGGCGTTGACGTTGATGAGCACATAATGCTCCATTTCCACGCCCAGAAGGTTCTCCACCGTGTTCTGTGTCAGCTTGTGGCCGCCGTAGGCATAGGCGGCATTGATTTTGTCGAAGCCATGCCCCTGGATTTTTACCCTGGTATCTCTCGGAATGGACAGGATGGCTGCCTTTTTCTTCTTGGGGTCAAGGGTGGCAATCATCAGCGTATCGGAGCGTCCTACGTCTCCCTCCCGTTCATCCACCCCCATCAGCATGACAACGGTCTTGTCCCCGGAGGCCATCATTTCAGTTTTTTTGGCCACAGGCTTTTCATCAAAAAGGCTGGAGGAGGCAAAAAGCGCTCCTGCTACTGCCGCTACGATGAAGGCAAGTACCAGCAGGACAATGGGCAGCCAATTTGTCTTTTTCTTCCTCTGCCGTTCACGGCGTGAGCGATAAATAGGCTGCGGTTTATTGTATTCTCTTTTTGGCAATCTGTTCTCATCTCTCTTTTTTGTATTGGGTGCAGGCATTATTGTAGCAAAAAATGAAATAATTGCAAGCATACACCACAATTATATTATACATCTTTTTGGCAAAATATGCTTGGGAAATTATACACATATACGCTGGAAAAAGCGTGAATTATCCTAAGAAAAATGTGGATAAAGTGGACAGGAAGGAATAAAGTTATCAACAGGTGTGGATAATCATGTGGACAACTCAATATATTGGGGATAAAGTATGCAAAAAACACTAGATATAGATGTTATAAAACAGAGATGGTATTTTTGCCTGTGAATAAATGTGGATAAATTTCAGTTTGTCGTAGTGCTTGATCGTTACTTAGTGCATATACTAATGATGTAGTTTGATATTTCGTGGATTCTGTTCAGACATTATAAAGGGACAGGTAGCGGCAGTACCCATAGAAAACTCGCTCTCGCTCTTAGCACAGCCTCGCGCTTCTAAGCTCCTGCGTCGCTTACGCTCGCACTCGCTAAGAAGCGAGGCTGCACTCAAGGTTTTCTTTGGGTACATGCCGCACCTGTCCCTCTTTGTGTCTGAACAGATATGCACATAGTTATCAACTATACTCTGCTGTACGCTACCAAGGTAATCAATCTGACTTTACGAAAAAGCTGAAAAGGGGGAGTCGGGAGGCTGACGAAACTTGCTACTGCCGACCGCTGTATAAACTGAAATTTCCATATTTTAGTATTTGCTGTAGATAAGCTCTACATTATTATTTTTGAAATGCTCAATATATTTCTGAGCAGGCTTCTTATTCATAATCACAGAATCAAAATTTTTCAGTGCATTGTAGGAAACCAGGGAAGGTGCATCCAGCTTGGAATCATCCATCATCAGATAATGCTTGCCAGGCTTGGTTGCAATCAGGTACTGGATTTCGCAGTCCAGAGGTGAAGCACTGGTAGCCCCGTTTTCAATGGACACCCCAATGGTGGACATGAAAAACTTGGATATATTGTACATATTCAGGCTTCTGGTAACGCTTGGCCCTACAAAAGCCTTGCTGGGCGGATAAATGGTACCGCCGGTGGCGATAATGTTGAATTTCTCGCCTTCTACCCCGGCATTAATAGCATGAATATTGGCAGTTACCACGGTGACATTCTTCTTGTTTTCGATGTAAGGAAGAAGCAGGGCGGTAGTAGTGCCGATATCAATGTAGATAACATCCTCATCCTCCACCAGGTCAGCAGCCAGCTGGGCAATCTTTTTCTTTTCCTCCAGATTGGTGGTGTTCATCACCCAGTTGTGCTCCGGTTCAGCCTCCGGCTGGGCAGGTTCATTCTCGTTGAGGACAATGCCTCCGTAAACCTTTTTGATATAGCCGCTCTTGTCCATCTCGGCAATATCGCGGCGTATGGTATTTTTGGACACGTTGAAATATTCGCACAAATAGTCTATGGATAAGCTGTGCATATCCTGCAGAAGCTCCTCTATTTTGCGGATACGGTTAACCTTCATTTAATCACCTGTTCTTCTTTTAGTAAAAACTTTGTATATGTTGGTAATTTTTTGGGTACATTATGTATATTATACTTGTATTATACTTGAAGGATATACAAAATACAAGGGAATATATTGGGAAAAAATAAAATGCAAATATTCAAAAAATGTACTTTATTCTTATGTCTAAGTAATAATTCTAATCTAATTTTAATGATAATTATTTCGGTTTTTTACTCACATTTACTTACATGGAAAAAAATATTGTGCTAAAATGGATAAGATAACAATGGTGGCAGGGATTTTGCCACCAGGTTGTTCATTTTAGAGGAAAGGTGAGGATACATGAACAAGAAAATAATGATTGTCTATCTGGGGATTTTGGCGGCAATGGCGCCTTTGGCTACGGATATGTATTTACCAGCATTACCGGAGCTGCAGGCTGAGTTTGGCAGTACAACATCCATGACTCAGCTGACATTGACCATGACCATGATGGGCATGGCTTTGGGGCAGATTTTTGCGGGGCCGGTCAGCGACCTGAGAGGGCGGAAGATTCCGCTTTTGCTGGGCATGCTGATTTTTATGGCTTCCTCTCTGGTGTGTGTGTTCATAAATAATATATACATCTTTTTGGCAGCCCGTCTGATTCAGGGGTTGGCAGGAGCCTGCGGCATTGTCATTGCCCGGGCTATTGCCAGGGATATGTGCCAGGGGGCTGAGCTGACTACCTTCTATGCGGTGCTGATGATGGTCAACGGACTGGCGCCGATTTTGGCACCGGTTATCGGCGGACAGATTCTGCTCTTGAGCACCTGGCACGGGATTTTTGCTACTTTGGCCGGTATTGGCATGGTGATGGCTGTGGCTACGCTTGTCTATCGGGAAACCCTGCCTGTGGATAAGCGCATCAAGAGCGTGGGGGCTACCATCAGGGTGCTGCCAGATCTGATGAAGAATAAGTATTTTATGGGGCATTGCCTGGTGCAGAGCTTCATCTTTATGTCATTTTTCTGCTATATCGGCAGCTCGTCCTTTATTTTCCAGGGGATTTATGGCGTTTCTGCCCAGGAGTACAGCCTGATTTTTGGCGGCATCGGCGTGGGCATGCTGCTTCTTGGGCCGATTCCTGCCAAGCTGGCAGGCAAGGTCTCCGAGGCAAGCATGCTTTGTGCGGCTATGACCGTGCAGCTGGTGGGCAGCATCTGCCTCCTTGCGGCATTTGTGGCAGGCTTCAGCTCCCTGTGGCTGGTAATCCTGTTCCTGTGCTGCTGCTTTATGCCGATTTCCATCATCGGTGCGGTGAGCTTTTCCTTGGCACTGAACGGCCAGGGGCGCAACGCCGGCAGCGCATCGGCACTGCTGGGCTTTTTCTCCATGTTCCTGGGGGGAATCATGATGCCGGCAGCAGGCTTCTTCGGAACTGATACGGGGATACCTATGGCGGTGATTATGCTGACCGGCTTTGTGCTGGGGATGATTTGCTACTGGACTATGATCCGTCCTGCCCATCTGGAGGATTGAGAAGCTGGTACGCCTACTATATCTAGTAGTGGATAAAATGTTAGTTATCCACATATTGTGTGTGCATAACTGTGTGGATATGTGGATAACTAGTATATATATGTAGATAAAATGCGTATATAGTGTTTATAGAGCGTTTATAGTGTGTTGAGAAGTGAAACTGCCATGCTGTATGTTTGCAAAAAAACAATCCAGCATGGCAGTTTTTGTATAATTTTTTGTATAAAATAGTGAGGCTTTACAGACATGCTATAATTGTTTTAACAGGCAATGGCATGTCAATAGCCTGCATGACAGGAGCTTGCAGATTTTATCATCTGCATGGCAGCCTGCCTGGTAATTGACAGAGTTTTGAGGAGGTATTCTATATGTCTTTTAAGGAAATTGCTCCGGAGGAGCTGAAGGAAAATGCTTTCAAGGTAATCGGCAAGGACTGGCTGCTGGTGACAGGTACGGCGGAGGGCAAGTCCAATGCCATGACTGCTTCCTGGGGCGGCATGGGCGTTATGTGGGGCAAGCCGGTGGCATTTCTGGTCATCCGTCCCCAGCGTTATACCAAGGAGTTTATTGATAGGGCAGAGGGGCTGACGATTTCTGTCTTCGGTGAGGACAGGCGCAAGATGATGAGCTATTTTGGCTCTGTTTCCGGCAGGGACGAGGACAAGATTGCCAAGGCAGGGCTGACGCCTGTAGAGGATAATGGCAGGGTTTATTTTGAGGAAGCCCGCATGGCACTGGTATGCAGGAAGCTCTATGCCCAGGAGATGCAGGAGGCGTGCTTCTTTGATGAGGAAAGCAATGTCAAGTGGTATCCTGACAAGGATTATCATACCATGTATATTGTGGAGATTGAAAAACTGCTGGTAAAGGAATAAGGAGCGGCCGGTATGTATGATTTTGTCTATAGCCTCCTGGGGCTGGTGCAGAAATCCGTTTCCCCGTGGCATACGGCTGCTGCTGCTGCGGAAAGGCTGGAGAAAGCCGGTTTTGCCAGGCTTGATATGCGGGACAGATGGCAGCTGGTACGGGGCGGCAGGTACTATACGGAGGTATTTGGCTCCACGGTGCTGGCATTTGCTATAGGTGGCGGAGATTTGGCGAAACCTGACTTACTCAGGCTGGCGGCTGCCCATACGGATTTTCCGGGGCTCCGCATCAAGCCTTCAGCCGGTATGGTCAAGGACGGCTACGGTGTTTTGAATGTGGAGTCCTACGGCGGCATTATTCTGCACAGCTGGCAGGACAGGCCATTGTCTATTGCCGGCAGGGTTGCTGTCAGGGGAGAGAAGGCTTTTTCACCTGTGGTGCGCCTTGTTGATTTTGCCCGTCCTTTGCTGGTAATTCCGGAGCTTGCCATCCACATGAACCGCAAGGTCAACGAGGGGACTGCCATCAAGAAGCAGAAGGAAATGCTGCCCCTGATGGCTGTGCTGGGCAAGGATGGCGAGAAGTCCTTCTTTGAGGAATGGCTGGCAGGTGAGCTGGGCTGCTGCCGGGAGGATATCCTTTCCTATGAGCTTAATCTTTATCCTTATGAGGCAGGCTGCCAGCTGGGAATGGCAGGTGAAATGGTGTCCGCGCCCCGGCTGGATAATATTACCTCGGTGGAGGCATGCCTGCAGGCTATGGAGGCAGTGGCCGGTGCCGGGCAGGATTTCCAGGGGCTGAGGCTGATTGCCCTCTTTGACAATGAGGAAATCGGCAGCCGGACGAAGCAGGGTGCAGGTTCAGCGGTGCTTTTGCAGGTGCTGGAGCGCATCTACGGAGTGCTGGGCTACAGCCGCGAGCAGATGTGGCAGGCGGTCAGCGGCGGCTTTATGCTGTCTGTGGATGTGGCACATGGCTTGCAGCCCAATTATCCTGAAAAGTACGACGTTACCAACAGGCCTGTCCTGAATGGCGGCGTGGTGCTGAAGCAGGCGGCCTCCCAGTCCTACGCCGGGGATGCGGAGGCGGTGGCTATCGTTTCTGCCATCTGCCAGCAGGAGGGGATTGATTGCCAGAGGTTTGTCAATCATTCTGATGAGCCGGGTGGTTCCACCCTTGGCTCTATTGCCTCGGCACTGGTTCCTATGCGTACCATGGACATAGGCGTGCCTCTCCTGTCCATGCATTCGGCCCGGGAGACTATGGGTGCTTGGGATCAGGAGTCCCTGAATCATCTGCTGAAAGCATTTATAGTTAACTTTTGATAATTTTTTGTTAATCCCCTGGGGTGAACCTTCTGGTTTATCTCTGGGGATTTGTTGTATGAATGAGTAACTTGTGGGTAAGTTTTAGTAGAAATAACAGGATTAGTATTGGCTATGGATGGATAAATAGCGCGAATATATGGGGAAAAGGGCGATTCATGCAGGTTGTTTAATGATTTTAACAATTTTTGGTGATGTTTTGTATACAATAAACAAATATCATGGTAAACTTTTGATAAAATTTCTAAAAAAATATAAAAATACCCTTGACATACCCATAAAAGTATAGTAATATATAACCATCGACAGGGACATAGCACAGAGCTGAGGACAGAATCGGTTGGTCGAAGCTCTACACCCCTCGCTATGAAACTTCGATGTACCCCTTTTTCGCGACATTCCCCTGTGTCGCAAACCCCTCTCTTTTAATAGATACTTCTTCTTTTACCTAGGCAGCCGCGGTACGTTGCGGGTGCTTAAAAGAAAAAGGCTGTGAAAACGTCGCCTATCGTTTTTACAGCTTTTTTCTTTACAAAAAAATAGGCATATGGTATATTTGTTTTGCCACAGCCCTCATCAAGCTAATCAGGCAAGGGAGGGAGGTTATCAGGTGTCTTTGTCCGAAATTTTGCTTTCGCTGCTTGTTAGTGTTGCTGGGAGTATTCTTGGTTATCTGATTGTGCAGATGTTAGGATGGTAGAAGCAGCCATCATGTGGCAACTAACTGTGTGTGTTTCATCAGCACACAAAAGAAACCCTCTCCGGGTCATCACTCCCGGAGAGGGTTTCTTTTGGCTAACAGGTGTCAGCTCCGAAATTCTGTTTACAATCTATCATATTTATGCGTTCATGTCAAGAAATTAACAGTGAAAACCTCTAGCTGAGCAGCAGGGCATCGGAGTTCAGCTCGCTTCCGGCAGCCTTCTCAAACATGGCCAGCAAATCCTTGATGGTGAGGCTTTTCTTTTCCTCACCCTTTACATCGATGAGGATGCGTCCGTCGTGGAGCATGATCAGGCGGTTGCCGCAGGCCAGGGCATCCTTCATGTTGTGGGTAATCATCAGGGTAGTCAGGTGCCGCTTGGTGACAATCTCATTGGTGAGAGCCAGCACCTGGGCGGCTGTCTTCGGGTCCAGGGCAGCGGTATGCTCGTCCAGCAGCAGGAGCTTTGGCTCCACCAGCGTTGCCATCAGCAGGGTCAGTGCCTGCCGCTGACCGCCGGACAGGAGTCCCACCTTTGACTCCAGCCTGTCCTCCAGCCCCAGGTTCAGGGTTTTCAGCTGCTGGCGGAAATACTCCCGCTGGGCGGCTGGTGCACTCCATCTGAGGGTTGGTGTCTTGCCGCGCCGTGCGGCGATAGCCATATTTTCTTCAATCTGCATGTTGGCAGCCGTGCCCATCATAGGGTCCTGAAAAACGCGGCCTATATACTTGGCACGCTTATGCTCCGGCCACTTGGTGATATTTTCCCCGTCAATGATAATCTTTCCCCTGTCTACCGGGAAGGTTCCGGCGATGGAGTTCATCAGGGTGGATTTGCCGGCGCCGTTGCCGCCAATGACGGTAACGAAGTCTCCCGGCTCAAGGTGCAGGGAAACGCCTTTCAGGGCAACTTTTTCCGTAATGGTGCCGGGATTAAATGTCTTGGCAATGTCTTCAATTTTCAGCATTAGTTCTTCGCCGCCTTTCTTTTGTTGAATTTGGACTGGAACAGCGGCATGGAAAGGGCGGCTGCTACCAGGATGGCGGTAAAGAGCTTCAGGTCATTTGGCGGCATGCCCATCTGCAATACGATGGCGATAACCGCCCTGTAGGCTATGGAGCCCAAGATGACGGAAATCAGGCAGTTCTTGAAGCTGCGGGTGCCAAAAAGCACCTCGCCGATAATAACAGAGGCAAGACCGATAACGATGGTGCCCACACCCATGCCCACATCGGCAAAGCCGTTGGCCTGTGCCACCAGGGCACCGGAAAGTGCCACCAGGGCATTGGACAGCAGCAGGCCCAGGATAATGGTAATATCAGTGTTGACGCCGTTGGCGCGGATCATGTGGGGATTGCAGCCGGTAGCCCGGATGGCGGCGCCGATTTCCGTGCCAAAGAACAGGTAGCAGCCGACAGCGGTAAGCACTACGGTAATCAGCCCGATGATGAGAATCATGTTTGCCTGGCTCATGCCCGAAATGGCATAGAGGGAAAATACCGTATCTACCTGCAAAAGGGAAAGGTTTGCCTTGCCCATGATGTGCAGGTTCACGGAGTAAAGGGCAATCATGGTAAGGATGCCTGCCAGAAGGGCAGGTATTTTCAGCTTGGTGCAGAGGATACCTGTGACAACCCCTCCCAGCATGCCGGCAAAAGCAGCAGCTATCATGGAAGGTATAGGGCTCCAACCAGCCACTAGGCAGGCTGCTGCCGTAGCAGCTCCCAGGGGGAAGCTGCCCTCTACAGTCAGGTCGGCAATGTCCAGCACCCTGAAGGTAATGTATACGCCTATAGCCAGCAGGGACCACAAGAGCCCCTGGGATATGGTAGGAATGATTAAGTCCAAAGTCAAGTCTCCATTCTGAATTAAATTTCAATAAAAAATCCGGGCGGCAGCGCCATTGCCAGATTTCTGGCTGGCATTGTCGCCCGGAGCAATTAATCTGTTTTATATTGCTTTGTGTTGCCTTTATTCAATGACCTCGGCATCATTGACGATTTCAGCTGGCAGGGCAATGCCCAGCTCGGCAGCATTTGCCTTGTTGACAACAGCCTTCAGGTTGGCAGCAAACTGGATAGGCATATCAGCCGGCTTTGCCTTGCCCTCAAGGATGTCGGCAGCCATCATGCCTGCCTGCTTGCCCAGCTGGTAGTAATCAACACCGTAGGTAGCCAGGCCGCCTGCCTTTACCATGTTGGACTCACCGCAGATAACAGGCTTCTTGGCAGGATTGGTAACGGAAATCAGGGTAGGCATAGCAGAGGCAATGATGTTGTCGGTAGGCTCATAGAAGGCATCAACCTTGCCTACCAGGCTCTGGGCAGCCTGCTGAATATCATTTACAGTGGAAATGGTGGCAGCCTCAACCTTCAATCCCTTGGACTCGGCATATTCCTTCATTGCCTTGAACTGGATTTCGGAGTTTACCTCGCTGGAGGTGTAGATGCAGCCGATGGTCTTGGCATTTGGCGCAATCTTCATCAAGAGGTCAATCTGCTCCTTGATAGGGTTCATATCGCTGGTGCCGGTCAGGTTGCCGCCTGGCGCCTCATTGCTCTTGACCAGCTTGGCAGCCTCGTAGTCGGTGATGGCGGAGCCCACGATTGGAATGTCCTTGGTCAGGTTTGCCACGGTCTGGGCTGCCGGGGTAGCAATAGCGTAAATCAAATCAACCTTGTTGTTGATGAATCGCTGACCGATATTCTGCAGATTGGACTGGTCAGCCTGGGCGTTCTGCTGGTCGATGGTCAGGTTCTTGCCCTCTGCGAAGCCGCGCTCCTTCAGGGCATCTACAAAGCCCTTGTTGGCAGCATCCAGGGCATCGTGCTCAACCAGCTGCACAATGCCTACATTGTAGGTCTTGTCACCCTTGGCGGCATTGTCGGAACCACAGCCTGCCAAAAGTCCGAAAGACAGGGCAGCCACTGCGCACAGGGCAGCTGCCTTGATTTTCTTACTAAAAAACATGAAAAACCACTCCTTAAAAATATCAAAAAAATCTAACTAGTATTATACAAGATTACACCTCAAAAAGCTATCTTGTATTGCATTTTGATGACAAAAATTTTTTTAGCAGGGATAGAGCAGGAGATTTTTTATAAAAGTATGTTTTGAGTGCAATATTGTTTTTGCTTATTGAACAGTGATGGTAGGAATTTGGCTGCCCCGGCATGTATTCATGCAAAGCTGGGGCGATTTTGGTATAATGTGATATGTCGTAGAAAATATTATTCTGTCATGCATGTTAAACAAGCGATAAAGGAAAACAAGCGATAAAAACAAGCGATAAAGAAAAACAAGCGATAAAAACAAGCGATAAAGAAAAACAAGCGATAAAGAAAAACAAGCGATAAAGAAAAACAAGCGATAAAGAAACTCAGCAAAGGAAAATTGTGTTAGAATTTTTAGAAAGGCAGGGAGAAGGGGCTTCATCAGATATTGCAGCTAAACTCGGGTTAAGTATGGCAAGGACCAGAGTTTTATTGAAGCGATACGTAAATGAAGGAATTATTGGCATGAAAGGTGAGAAAAAAGGGCGTAGATATTATTTGGTTTGAATTTTGCCTATATGAGAGTATAGAGAAGCTTAAAATATGCTATTACATTGCTTAACTTTTTTGGTGTGGGACGTTAAAATTCTTTTCTCAAAGGCAGGAAAATTGTGCCCGGTGTAGAATAATACAATTATAAGTGTGCAGCAGAAGAAAGGATGGTCAAAATGAAAAAGAGTTATTGGGGTAAAAGTTTTAGAATTGTGCTTATGGCGTGTTTGCTGCTGATGGCTATGATGCAAGCTGTATCAGCAGAAAAAGTTGAGTACAAGGATAAAAATTACAATTTCAAGGCAATTAAAAATGTACTGCTTTATGATATGGATTTTTCTGACACCAATATAGATGGGGTACGGGAGCGTTCTTTAGGCGGCATGTATGAAGAAAAAGCAATGCAGGAAAAAATCCCGGTAATTACCCCGGAAGCAGTGATACGCAAGATGTCATTGGCTCAGGGGCAGGATTTGGAAATTTTGGCTCAAAAAGATTTGGAGGCCTTTAATGATATTTTTGATAAAAACTTGAAGGATTATGCCGATGTGTATATAGATGCCAAGGTGTTGCAGTATGAAACCAAGTCCATCTATCATCCTGAATATACCACCTGGGAAACCAAGACTGTCAACAAAAACGTCAGGGATTCCAAGGGTAACTGGGTGAAAGTTGAGGATGAAATCGTGGTGCCGGTTGTACATCCTGCTTATTACAGCAGCGTGGTATATGAGAAAATTGAGTTCCATGTTCATGATGCAGTTACCGGCGAAGAAATTTATAGCCGCCAGGAATGGCGTGACCGTGATAATGATGACGGAGTAAATATGTTTGGACGTATATGTTCCGCATTCTTCAAAGATTTCCACAAAATGATAAATTGAACTACTCCCTCCTAACGCTTAGCGTTTGAGGAGGGAGATTCCCACTTCTACGAGAACAGCCTTCTGCCTTAGCAAAAGGTCTTACACACTCTCCGTGGGCGTTAATTTCCGTAGTTCCTAC
>NZ_VUNR01000020.1 GCF_009695585.1 Anaerovibrio slackiae | reverse complement strand
GTAGGAATTACGGAAATTAACGCCCACGGAGAGTGTGTAAGTCCTTTTGCCAAGGCAGAAGGCTGTTCTCGTAGAAGTGGGAATCTCCCTCCTCAAACGCCTAGGCGTTAGGAGGGAGTAATTCAAAAATTGCCGGAGTTGTGATATGATTATAGCCAGGGGAATATAATTGTACTAGTGCTGTTGTTTTTGTTATGTGTGCTGCTAAACTGAGCGGCTTATGCTGCGAAATGAAAGTGGGGATGAATATGATGCGAAGCAGAAGAATAATCAGAACCAGAACCTTGAAACATAAGCTCATGCACTATGCCGGCATTGCTCTGGGCTGCCTGATTGCCAGCAGCTCTATCAATCTTTTTCTGGTGCCATCTCATCTTTTGACCGGTGGTGTGACGGGCATTGCCATCATATTTTATTATCTGGCAGACTTGCCTATTGGCGTGCAGACACTTGTATATAATGTGCCTTTATTGCTGGCGGCATGGAGGCTGATGGGGAAGAAGTACACGATTGATATAGTTATTGGTACGGTGCTTTTTTCTTTGTGCCTGGATGCTACGCGGTTTCTGAACGGGTATCTGCCGGTGGAGGATTTGATGCTGGCGGCGATTTTTGGCGGTGTGTTCAATGGTATAGGCTATGGTATTGTCTTTCGTATGGACGGCAGTACAGGAGGCTTTGATATTATTGGTGCCATTGTCAAGAAATATTATTCTTTGCACATGGGCGGTGTGATTTTTGGCTTTAACTGCCTGATTATGCTGGTTGCAGCATTTTTGTTCGGCGTGGCACCGGCCATGTTCACTCTTATCAGCATGTTCATCAATGCAACTGTTACTGACAGGGTGATTGCCGGTTTCAATAGCCGCAAGGCGGTGCTGATTGTATCTGAGAAGGCGGAGGAGATTGCAGAGGAAATCATCGTGGAGCTGGGGCGTGGCGTGACCTTTCTGCATGGGCAGGGAGCCTTTACCCACAAAGAAAGGGATGTGATTTTTGTGGCGGTGAAGCTTACCCAGGTGGCAAAGGTAAAAAGGCTGGCCAATGAGGTGGATGGTAATGCCTTCATGATTATCATGTCTGCCAACGAGGTAATGGGCAGGGGCTTCAGCAAGCCTGCCTCCCGTCCTGTCAGCACGGTAATTCATGAGCCTGACAACAGGATAGAGTATAAGTGATTGGTTAGCAATTGGCTGGTAATGGCTGAATAATGGCTTGCTGTAGTCTGCCCCGGAGCTGCAAGCATTAATCTGTTTTGAATAAAGTGCGGTATTTTGTGGCACTTTTGGCTTAATAGTAGTATAATGTCCGTATATGATATAATAATGCATTGTAATGTGTCAGGATGCAGCATAGATAGGGGATGTGATATTTTTGATAGATTTGCATGTTCATTCCACGGTTTCTGATGGTAGCTACAGCCCGGCAGGCTTGGCTAGGCTGGCGAAGGAAACGGGCGTGGAGGCTTTTGCCCTGACGGATCATGATTCTATTGCCGGTGATGATGAGGCGGCGGCAGAGGCGGAGAGGCTGGGCGTTGGCTTTATTAACGGCATGGAGATGACCATGGCGTATCGCGGCCGCAAAATCCATGTGGTGTGCCTGGGATTTAACCCTGAAAATAGTGAATTTCAGAAACTTTACAGCCGTTTGCGCTATATTAAAGAGGACTCGATGGCAGATGTGGTGGAGGTGCTTCGCCGCAGGGGCATTGAGATAGATATGGAGATGGTCAGGAGACATTCTGCTGTGCATCTGGACAGGTATGCCATCATGCGTACCATAGTGGATATGAATATCTTTGACGGCATTCAGTATATCTGGGACAACTACCTGAACCCGGCTGTCAAAGAGGTCGGCGTGGCAGGCGATATTCCGGCGGAGGAGGCCCTGCCTATCATCCGCGGGGCCGGTGGCGTGACATCCCTGGCGCATTTCCACAAGCTGATTGGCCTGAAGGGGCAGTCACGGCCGGAGCAGGAGGATTCCCTCCGGGAGCTGATGAGTTTCGGGCTTACCGGCATGGAGCAGTATTATCCAAATTATACTGATGAGGACAGGGCTTTTGCCAGGGCAATGATTGAGAAATACGATATGCTGCCGACGGGAGGCACGGATTTTCATGGTGCCAACCGGCCAGGTATCCTGCTGGGAACCGGCTACGAAAAAAATATGTCTGTGCCGCTTAAATTTTTAGAGGATATTCGGGAAAGATGTCGAATATAATCATGTGTGTGATGTAGGCTGCTCTGCCATGCTATGCATATGTTATGTTATGCTATGTAATGTAGTGCATATATTATGCCGATGTGTTCCGTATCTGTAATGGGGCAGGAGGCGTTGGCAGGGAAGCCGTATGATATAATATTTAGGAGGTTTGATTAATTATGAAGACTTGGGTTTGTGACGTATGCGGATGGGTTTATGATGAGGCTGCCGGTGATGCTGACAACGGTATCGCTCCAGGCACTGCTTTTGCTGACTTGCCGGAGGATTTTGTTTGCCCGCTGTGCGGCGTAGGCAAGGACCAGTTCTCTGAGCAGTGAGATTGTAAGAGAAAAACTATCCTGGCTATGCAACCCCGTAATGTGGTAACTGTGATGAAGTAACGGTTATGTAATGGTTGCAACTGAAAAAGCTATCCTTTATGAGATGTGATTCTCGTTGAAGGATAGCTTTTTTGTGTGCCATCGCTGTTGGCACTTGCATAGGATATCCATGATTAAGTTTGTTTATATCCACCATAGCTAAATATAGCATTTTTTACTCGTGTGGAAACGTTATGGCAATACTTTTGTATCAATGTACTTATTTAATGTACATTTTTTTGCACATAAACTTTGTTATCATGAGCTTAAAATGAATGCAGGGGGGATGTGTAATGGAGGAGCAGGGCATGAAAAATTGTGATGAATATTGGGATATTGAAACAGCTTTTCTTAGAGGCAGGGATGTCTTGGTGGTGATAAAGACCGGGGCAGGCGGTACTGTAAACGGCTATCAGGACAAGTATAAAAAATTGGCAGAGTATATTCATCACAGGACGGGATATGCAGTGCTGACCGTGGATAATCCTGCCGGTGCAGATAAGGAAGAAAATTTTGAGGTCACCATGACGGCGGCGGAATTTGCCAATGATGTAACGGAAGCTGCTGATGGGGGAGAAGTGCCAGTGTATTATATTGGTTTTTCCCTGGGGGCTTCCTTGGGTGCTATGTATGGCTGGCAATATCCATATATCAGGAAAATGCTTCTGATCAATCCGCCGCTGATGATAAATTGGCACAGGCAGAGGAATGGGCTGGAACAGTTTGACGGGGAACAGGCAGTGGTTGCCATTGGCTCCAGTGACCCATCCTATCAATTTGCAGGGCTGGTAGACTGTATTGATAATCCCTGTGTGGAAAAAACAATTTTGTATGATACGGGGCATAATCTTTCCGTGGATATGAATGCAATAATTTTCGGCATGTTATTTTCAAAGCAGGGGGATATGCCATGAGATATTTAGTTTACTTGAGTGCAGCAATGATTGTATAATTGAATAGGGATGGTGCTTTGATGGAAGAAAATGCGGAAAACTATGGTTTTGTACTTTGTAAAAACATAAAGCACTGAGAGTGAAAGATAAGCTGCTGCAGGAATGTAACTGTTGGCAGATATGTGATGGGGGGAGAAGGCGGTGCCAATGCAGGGCATTGAGACGCGCCTCGGTGCTTAGCAATACGCGAGCCGAAGGCGAAGCGTGAGCTTAGCATCCGCTAGGCGTGGATAATAGCGCGAGCGTGCCCGCATTGGCATTGCCTCTCCGCCCATTGGAGTATAGATGAAAAACAAATAAATTTACAAATAAATTTACAGATAAATTACTGGATGAATTTCCAAATAAATTGCCGGAGAATCGGATAATTTGACAGGGGAGTGAGTGTATGCTGGAGATTATTTCAGGCCGGGCTGGCAGCGGCAAAACCGCTTATTGCCTGGAGCAGATAAAGAATAAGCTTTTGGCGCAGCCGGTAGGAGATGCCATTATCCTGCTGCTGCCGGAGCACATGACATACAAGGCAGAGCGTGAGCTGGCAGCTATGCTGGCGAAGGAAGGCAGGGGCTTTTGCCGCTGCTATGTTTATGGCTTCCGCCGCTTTGCCTATCAGATTTTGCAGGAAACAGGCGGCGGTCTGGAGCCGGGGCTGACAGACCTGGGCAGGCAGCTGCTGTTGCGGCAGCTTTTGGACAGGCGGCTGAAGGACAAGAGCCTGTCCGCCTTTGCCAGGGCGGCAGGACAGCGGGGCTTTGCCGCGGAGCTGGGGGATATTATCAACGAGCTGAAAAGCTATTGCATTTCGCCGGAGCTCTTGCAGGAAATCGGCAGCCAGGTGGCAGAAAAGGATAAGCGTCTTTCCGGCAAGCTGCAGGATATGGCACTTATCTATCAGGATTTCAATGAAGCCATGGCAGGCAGCTACAATGACGGCAAGGATATTCTCTGCAAGCTTCTGGAAAAGCTGCCCAAATCGAAGATTGTGCAGGGGGCGGAGCTGTGGCTGGATGGCTTCCTGTTTTTCAATCCATTGGAAAAGCAGCTTTTGCAGGTGCTTTTCGGCCTGTGCAGCCGGGTACATGTATCCCTGACGCTGGATAATAGCACCTTATCTGACTGTCAGCCATGGCAGAATGTGCCACGGGAGGATATTTTTTACCGCAGCCAGAGCACGAGGAACTACCTGCTGGAGCTGGCAGGGGAAATGAACATGGAGGTAAGGGAGCGGTTCATGGCAGGGGGAGCCAGGTTTGTATCGCCGCTTCTGAGAGACATGGAGAGGCAGTGGCTTTCCCATCGCCCTGTACCTGTCAAGATTGCCAAGAGCCGCCAGAGTGATAAGGGGAATAATACCAATAATACTAATAATAATACTAATAATAATACTACTAATAATAATAATGGTAATAGTGATCAGAAAGATGCGATTAGTACCCAGCTGCGAATCACGGAAGCCGCTACCATCCGGCTGGAGCTGGAAGCCATGGCGGATGATATTGTGCGCCTGGTGCGAGATGAGGGCTATAAATGGCGCGATATAGGCATCCTTATCCGGGATGAAGACAGCTATGGCAGCATGGCAGGCATGGTCCTGCAGGAGTACGGCATTCCCTTCTTTAGTGCCACTCGCCGGAAATGCACCCATCATCCCTTGGCGGAGCTTATACGGTCAGCCCTTGCCATCTGTACCAGCCGCAGCAGCTGGAGCTATGAAAATGTCTTTGGCTGCCTGAAAACAGGCTTCTTCAAGGAGCCTTGCGGCCTTTTGCCGGATGCCATGGATGAGCTGGAAAACTATGTATTGGAGTTCGGCATCAAGGGCAAAAAAGTCTGGGCACAGCCGGAGGACTGGCAGTTTGTGAGCCGGTACAGCATTGATGAGGAAGATGGTGATGCCGATGCGAGCCAGCTGCAACGGGCGGAGCTGGCAGACAGGCGACGCCGTCAGGTGGCAGAGCCATTGCTCAGATTGCAGGAGGCGCTGCAGCCTGCCGGGACTGCCGCTGATATGGCGGAGGCGGTGTATGTATTTTTGACGGAGCTCAGGGTGCCGCAGCAGCTGGAGCAGTGGGCGGCAGAGGACGAGCAGCAGGGCAATCTGGCAGGCGCCAGGGAGCATCAGCAGATATGGCGCAGCATCATGGAGCTCCTTGACCAGCTGGCGGAGCTGGGGACAGGCTCCGGGGAGCCGTCCCTGGCTGAGTTTGCCGCTGTTACCGGGGAGGGGCTGGATAGCCTTTCAGTAAGCATGATTCCGCCGGGGCTGGATTATGTGAGCCTGGCTTCCTTTGACCAGAACAGCCTGGGCAACCTGCGGGCGATTTATGTGCCAGGTGCCAATGCCGGCAGCATGCCCCGCCATTCCAGCGAGAACGTCATCCTGTCGGATGCGGACAGGATTTATATCAATCAGGTGGAAGCCGGGGACAGGAGGACCGGCAGGCGGCTGTCCATCATCGGGCAGGAAAACAGCTACAACGAGGGCTATCTTCTGTACAAGGGCTTTACCCAGGCACGGGAATATCTCTGGGTATCCTATGCCCTGTCCGATGACTCAGGGGCTGGCAGGGAGCCTGCCAGGCTGGTGCAGTGGCTGAGGAAGCTGGTGCCGGAGCTGAAGCTGGGGCAGGTCCTGCAGGGAGATGGCTTTGTGGCGGAGGGCAGGCAGGCTCTTTCCGGCTTGGGCATAGCTCTCAGGCACTGCAAGGATTATGGCGTAATGGAGGAAAAATGGCAGGCGGTGTACAACTGGCTGCTTATTCAGCGTGAAAAAAATAAAAAATCAGCTTCTGCGCCTCTGGCAAAGGGGCTGACGGCTTTGCAGAAAGCCCTGGTCAGCAGGATGGGGGCGGACAGGCTGCCGGAGGAGCTGGCAGGTCAGCTTTTTGCCCCAAAGGGCTATCTCCGGGGTAGCGTTACCCGTCTGGAAAGGTACAATCACTGTCCTTTCCAGTATTTTGCTCAATATGGTTTAAAATTGCAGGAGCGGAAAATCCGCGGCTTCAGCAGCCCGGAGCTGGGAACCCTGCTCCACGGCGTGCTGCGTGAGTTTGGCGAGCAGCTAAAGAGGGAAGGCAGGCGGTGGAGCGATGTGGAGGAAGGGGAGCAGCGGCAGCTGTGCCACGAAATCCTGCACCGGCTGGCACCTCGCTTGCAGAATAATATTATCTTCCAGCAGAAGCAGCTGGCAATCCAGCTGAGGCGCATTGAGAATACGGCGAATTTTGCCTTGAAGCGGCTCTGTGCCTTTGACGCGGTCAGCAAGCTGCATCCCTGCTATTTTGAGCAGGGCTTCGGGATTTTTGCCCGGGATGAGAATGAGCAGGCGGTGGAGCTGGTCTACAGGCTGTCCAATCACAACATGCTGTCCCTGAACGGCCAGATTGACCGCATCGACATGACGGAGGATGGCAGCTACTTTATGGTCATGGACTACAAGACAGGCAGTGCCTCCATCAATATTATGGATGTGTACTACGGCATCAAGCTGCAGCTTCTGACTTATCTTCTGGTGGCAGGGCAGCTTTTGGCGGAGCAGCTGGGGCAGGGCAGCGTGCCGGTGGGGATGCTGTACTGCTTTTTGAAGCGGCCTATGGTGAGCCTGGCCAGCCATAGGGAAAGCAAGCAGGAGATGATTGCGGAGCTGGAAAAGCGGCTGAAGATGCCGGGCTGGATTGTAGCGGACGAGGAGCTGGTGCAGCTGATAGACAGCAGCCTGTCTGCCTCCGGGGAAAGCCGTTTTATCCATGCGAAGCTGAAAAAGGATGGCAGCCTGGGCAAATCCGAGGTTCATCTCAGGACGGAGCGTGAGCTTGAGCTTCTGCTTGCTTATGTGGAGAAGCTTTTGCAGGGTACCGGGGAGGCAATTCTGGCTGGGGAGATTGTGCCGGAGCCATATATGGACAGGAATGGCTTCAGCAGCTGTGCTTATTGCGGCTATCATGCCCTGTGCGGCTTTGATGCCCAGCTGGAGGGCTTTGGCTACAAGCAGGTGCTGCTGCAGAAGGATGTGGATTTCATGAAGAATATTGAGATGGAGCTTTCTCCGGAGCAGGTAAGGGCAGTGGATGAACGGCTGACAGGACGGCATGAGAAAAAAGCTGAACTGGTGAAGGCGGATAATAAGATGGAGACGGATAAGACGGATGTGACGGATAATCAGGCAGCTAAGCAGGAGGTGGACGGCTGATGGCATGGACAAAGGAACAGCAGAGGGCGATTGACCTGGATGGGAAAAATATTCTTGTATCTGCGGCGGCAGGCTCCGGCAAGACGGCAGTACTGGCAGAGCGTGTGGTGAGCCATCTTCTCCGGCCGGAAACGGATGAGGGTGCCTGGAACGTGGATGAGCTTTTGATAGTCACCTTTACCCGGGCGGCGGCAGCGGAGATGAGCGAGCGCATTGGCATCAGGCTGCAGCAGGCTATTGCGGCGGAGCTGGACAGGGAAAAGCCGGACAGGCGGCTGGTTAGCCGCCTGGAGAGGCAGGTCATCCTCCTGTCGGGGGCATCCATCTCCACTATTGACTCCTTCTGCCAGAGCATCATCAAGAATAATTTTTCTGCCCTGGATCTGGACCCGAAATTCCGGGTGGCAGATGAAAATGAGCTGCTGCTTTTGCAGCAGGATGTGCTGGATGAGCTTTTTGAGCAGCGTTATGAGGCCATGGACGAGGTGCTTTTGCACCTGGGAGAGCAGTACGGCACGGACAGGGGCGATGGCAGGCTCTACGATATTGTGCTGAAGCTCCATGAAAAGGCCATGAACCAGCCTTTCCCGGCAGAATGGCTAAAGGGGCTGGCAGAGGATTTTGCCGATATGTCCGGCACGGCCCTCCATCTGAGGGATTATGCCAAGTGGTGGCAGGTGCTGATCGATGAGCTCCGTACCGGCATGGCACGGGCGGAGGACGAGCTGGCAGAGTTCAGCCAGCTGGTGAGCCAGGTGGATGACAAGAAGGCCCGTGCCAAGTACGATGAGCGGCTGGACAGGGCCAGGGAGATTGTGGAAAGAATCATGTCTTCCCTGGATGGTGAATGGGAGGAGATTTATCAGGCCTTCCGGGTGCTGGACTACAAGGAATCAAGCTTCAAGACCATGCCGGGCGGCAAGCTGGAGGTGGATGCAGAGCTCAGGGAGCAGCTGAAGCAGGCAAATGCCGCCTTGAAGGCAACGGTGACCGGCTTGAAGGATAAGTATGTGCTGGATGATGAGGCCACCATGCTGGCGGATTTGCAGGGGCTGTCCGTGGATGCCGCCGGGCTGGCGGAGCTGGCCATTGCCTTCGGGGAGGCCTATGCAGCTGCCAAGCGGGAGCGGAACATCATTGATTATGGCGATATGGAGCATTTCGCCTTGCAGCTTCTGCTGTCCCCTGAGTCCGTGCCGGGGCATGTCCAGCCCTCGGAAACTGCCCTTGCCCTGCGCAGGCGGTACAAGGAAATCATGGTGGACGAGTATCAGGACACCAATGAGGTGCAGGATACCATTGTCAGGCTGATTGCCGGGGAAAATGGCGGCAACATGTTCACGGTAGGTGATGTGAAGCAGAGCATCTATGGCTTCCGTGCCTCGGAGCCGGGGCTTTTTATTGGCAAGTACGATGCCTATGGGGCGGAGACGGAGGTTAGTGGCGGTGCCAACGAGCTGATTTCCCTGGGGCGCAATTTCCGCAGCCGCCGGGAGATTTTGTCTGCGGTGAATTTTGTCTTTGCCCAGCTGATGACCAAGGAGCCCATGGAAATCGACTACGATGAGAATGCCATGCTGAACCCGGGGGAACCTTATGGTTATCAGGAGCCGGAGGAAGGGCGTATTATGCCCCTTGGCGAGGCGGTGGAGCTGGATATTATTGCCGAGAAGGGCCTTGAGGCTATAGAGGGAGCGGAAGAAAATCCGGTATCTGCTATGGGAAATAGTGCTGATGGGCAGGAGCAGGCTGCTTCTGATCCGGGTGGCGATGACCAGGAGGAATTAAAGAGCTTCCAGCTGGAGGCGCAGCATATTGCCGACAGGCTGAAGCAGCTGAAAAATGGCGGCTATATGGTGTTTGACAAGTCCCTGGGGGAGAGGAATAATGGCTACAGGCCGATGCAGTGGCGTGATGTGGTAGTGCTGCTGCGCTCCGTCAAGGGCAAGGCTGATGTGCTGCAGGAGATTTTTCAGGCCAATGATATTCCCGTCTTTGCCAGCACGGATGGGGGCTATTTTCAGGCCACGGAAATCCAGGTAGTGCTGTCTTTGCTGTCGGTGATTGACAACGTGCAGCAGGATATCCCGCTGGCGGCGGTGCTTTACTCCCCGATAGTGGGGCTCAGTGCAGCCCAGCTGGCGAAGCTCAGGCTGTCCTCGGAGGGAGGCAATCTCTATCAGGCCATGCTGAATGCCAACAGTGCGGAGGTGAAGCTGTCTGCTGCTATCAAGAACAAGCTGGCGGAGTTTCTGTCCAGCCTCAGCGGCTGGCGGCAGCTGTCCCGCCGTGCCGGGGTGGCGGAGCTCTTGTGGCAGGTGTACCGGGATACAGGGTATTATGATTATGTGGGCTGTATGCCGGGGGGTGTGCTGCGGCAGGCGAACCTGAGGATGCTGATTGCCCGGGCGGAGGAATTTGAGGGAACGAATTATCGGGGGCTGTTCAGGTTCCTGGGCTTTATTGAGAAGATGAAGAATATGGACACGGATTTGTCCGTGGCGAGAACCCTGGGAGAAAACGAGGATGTAGTCAGGATTATGACCATCCACAAGTCCAAGGGGCTGGAGTTCCCTGTGGTGGTGCTGGCGGACATGGGCAAGAAATTCAACCTGATGGATACATCTGACAGCATCCTGCTGCACAAGGATCTGGGGCTGGGGCTGGATAATATTGACGTGGAAAAAAATGTCAAGTATCCGTCTTTTTCCCGGCTGGCTGTCCGGGCGAAAATGGTGCAGGAGAGCAAGGCGGAGGAGCTGCGTGTCCTCTATGTTGCCATGACCCGTGCCCGGGAAAAGCTGATTATGGTAGGCAGGGTAAGGGATGCAGGCAAGGCTGCTGCCAGGTGGTGCAGCTACCGGGAATACGGCAGGAGCTGCCAGCTGCCAAGATATGCCATCTCCGAGGCAGGTTCCTATCTTGACTGGGTGGCAGAGGCAGTGTCCCGGCATCCGGCAGGGGCAGCCTTTGCCGGGGTGCTGGAGATGACCAGTGAGCAGTACGTGCAGCCCCTGGGGTACATGCATGCCGCCCCTGGCAGGGAGTCCCAGTGGCAGGTACGGCTGGTGAATGGCAGTGATATCCATCTGCCTCAGGTTGCCAGCCGGGAGGCAGGGGAGCTTCTGGCCTTGGTGGCAGGCAGTGAGCCGCTGCCGGTAGCGGAGGATGCCTTTTGCAAGATAGAGGGCATTCTTGGCTGGCAGTATGATTTCCTGGGAACGGAGGATGTTCCTGCCAAGCTTTCTGTTTCCGAGCTGAAAAGGCGGTTTGCCCGTCAGCTGCAGGAGATGGGGCAGCTGGCAGATGGCGTTTTTGCCATGGCTGTCAGGGAGCAGCGGGAGTACAGCTTTCCGCGGCCTGAGTTTTTGCAGCGCAGGGAGGAAGCGAAGCAGCGCCGCACCAGCGGCACGGAGTATGGCACCCTGATGCACAGCGTCATGCAGCACCTGGATTTGGCAGGGGAGCTGACGGAGGAAGGCATCAGAGGACAGCTGACGGAGCTGGCGGAGCAGGAAATCATCACGGCAGACCAGGTGGCTATGGTGAGAGCAGGCAGCATTGCGGCATTTTTTGCTTCACCTCTGGGCAGGCGCATGACAGGGGCAGAGAAGCTGTGGCGTGAGCTGCCCTTCTGCCGTATGCTGCCTGCCGGCAGGTATTATGCAGAGGTTCGGGATGAGGAAGCAGAGATATTCAATCAGGGCGTGATTGATGTGCTGTTCCAGGAGGCTGACGGCAGGGTAGTGCTGCTGGATTACAAGACGGACAGGGACACGGCACCGGATGTGGTCAAGGAGAAATATGCCATGCAGCTGGAGCTTTACGCAGAGGCAGTCAGGAGTGTGCTGGGACTTGCGGTGTCGGAAAAATATTTGTACATGTTGCGTGATGGCAGTGTAATTCAGCTGTGATTTGTGATATAATATACAAATTAGTGTTATATTTGTATGTTGTATGAGTAATAGAAGGAGAGTTGTAAATGTCTGACGAGGAGAGGGTGTTAGATAAGGAGCATGAATGGGATTTTATTGTAGCTGGCTGGCCTCAGGAGGTGCAGGAGGCTGATAAGGAGCTCCTGGCACTGGAGCAGTCCCTGGAGGATATGCTTGAGGTGGCGATTCAGCAGACAGTCAGCCGCTGCAAGCGTTATGCCCAGGATGGGGGCTATCCGTTTACAACCTTTCAGCTGAATAAGAGCCTGATTTTTTTCAACCGTGCCGTGGAAGAGCTGTCCATCAGGGATGTGCCTCAGGAGGAACGGACTGAGTTCAGGGACCAGCTGACGGAAAGGTTCCTCGCCTTTTTGGATGAGGTGATTGGCCGTATGCGCACGGATGAGCAGATTGCCAGGATGAAAAGCGGGATTGATAACGACCGTTTTCCAGGGGATATTATCGGCATGGCGCTGATAAAGCAGTCTCTGCGGCTTCTGGCCAAGGTGCTGGCGCCTATGGTGGAGATGAAGCGGCATGATTATATGGCAAAGAACCGGGGCGTGCTGATAGAGCTTTTGAACAAGCACGCCAGCCAGCTGAACCTGGGCAAGGAAATATGCTGAGCCATGGCTTGTGGTATTTGTTGCAGTATATGTGTTATATTTATTGCAGTAGTATTTATTGTATTGTAGTTTTGTGATGAGGTGTTTGAATGGCAGGTTTGCGTTTTTTGACTGCCGGTGAGTCCCACGGACAGTGCCTGACGGCTATTGTGGAGGGTATTCCGGCAGGTCTGCAGGTGGATATTGAGGCAATCAATCGTGATCTGGCACGCCGCCAGCAGGGCTATGGCCGCGGCGGACGCATGAAGATTGAGACGGACAAGGCTGATGTGCTCAGCGGCATCCGCTTCGGCGAAACCATGGGAGACCCGGTTACTTTGCGTGTTGTCAACCGTGACTGGCAGAACTGGACTGACCGCATGAGCGTATTCGGCCCTGAGTTCGGTGACAAGGTGACGGCAGTACGTCCTGGGCATGCCGACCTGACAGGCGTGCTGAAGTATGACAGGGACGATGCCAGGGACATCCTGGAGCGTGCCAGTGCCAGGGAGACGGCTACCCGCGTGGCTGTAGGCGGCCTGTGCAAGGAGTTTCTGCGTGCCTGCGGCATGGAGGTAGTGAGCCATGTGGTGAAGATTGGCGGCGTTGCCGTGGATGAGGCACGGATTGACCGGGAGCAGATCGGCAGCGGCACATCGGAGCTGAACTGCTATGATGCAGTAGCGGAGGAAGCCATGAAGGAGCGCATCTGCCAGGCCATGCAGGAGGGGGACACCCTGGGGGGAGTCTTCGAGGTGATTGTCCGAGGCGTGCCTCTGGGGCTGGGCAGCCATATCCAGTGGGACAAGCGGCTGGATGGCAGGCTGGCCCAGGCTATGATGGCGATTCAGGCCATCAAGGGCGTGGAAATCGGTGCAGGCTTCCAGTGCGGCGAGCTGCCGGGAAGCCGGATTCATGACGAGATGTTCATGGACGGAGAGCAGAACGTGTACAGGAAAACCAACCGTGCCGGCGGCCTGGAGGGCGGCATGAGCAACGGTGAGGAAATCGTGGTGCGGGCATGCATGAAGCCGATTCCTACCCTGATGAAGCCGCTGCATTCCGTGGATATTGCCTCCGGGCAGCCGGTGCTGGCATGCAAGGAGCGCAGCGATGTGTGTGCTGTGTCTGCCGCTTCCGTGGTAGGCGAGGCCATGGCGGCCATGGTGATTGCCGAGGCGATGCTGGACAAGTTCGGCGGCGATGCCATGTGCGACGTGCTGGCAGCCATCGAGGCTTATAAGGGCAGGGTGCAGGCATGAAGAACGTGGTCCTGATTGGCTTTATGGGTACTGGCAAATCCAGCTGTGGCAAGGCTGCCGCCCAGCAGCTGGGCTATCGCTTTGTGGATTTGGACAAGGAGATAGAGGACAAGTACGGCATGACTATCCCGGAGATGTTCCGGAAATACGGTGAGGCGTATTTCCGGGAGCGGGAAAAGGAAATGGTGCGCTACTGGGCGGCACAGAAAAATACGGTTATCTCCACCGGCGGCGGCACGGTCAAGGATGCTGAGAACGTGGCAATGCTGAAGGCAAACGGCAAGATTGTCTGCCTGACTGCCGATGTGGATACGCTGCTGGCCAGGACAGAGCGGCAGGGAAAAAGGCCTGTGCTGGATGCCAGGGCGGCAGAGCTGGGGGGAGATCGCAGGAAGGCGATTCAGTCATTGATTGATGAGCGGCAGCCCATGTATGACCAGGCGGACTGCACTGTAGATACAGGGGAGCTGAGCCCTTTGCAGGTGGCTGTCAAGCTAGCCGAATACATCAGGAAATTCTGATATTGATTGGTACTGGACAATTGGTTCCAGATAAATAAGCAAAAAAATACCGGTGTAGGCTGGCAGGCGCTGTACCTGCTGCCGATACCGGTATTTTTTATTTCGCATTTTGGCAAACCAGGCTGTAAAGCTAGATGGTAAGGTGGTTGCCAGTGAATTTCTTGCTTTTATAGAGATGCTGGTCGGCTTCCGCGTACAGCTTCTCAAAGGTGGCACCGTTTTTGCCCTTGTAGATGACGGCACCTACGCTGACGGAAATCTTCCTGCCATCCATCTGAGGGAGGTAGATGCTGTCCAGGATGGTAAAGAACTTGGAAACCATGGAGGTCAGCATGGTGGTAGTGGTGCAGTTCAGCAGGTAGAAGGCAAACTCATCGCCCCCCAGCCTCAGCACCACATTGCGGGAGCCGAAGGCCTCCTTCAGGCTGTTGGCCACGGTAACCAGTACCTTGTCCCCCACACCATGGCCGTAGTTGTCGTTGATGCCCTTGAAATCATCGCAATCCAGCACGCCGAAGGCACCGGGATGGCGGTTCTGCACATAGGCACTGATTTTCCTTTCGCCGCTGGAGCGGTTGTCAATGCCGGTGAGGCCGTCAGTTTCGGCAATTTTTTGCAGGTGGTTCTGCATGCGCTTTTCCTCGTCAATAATCTCGCACACATAGAGAAAATGCGTTGGCTCGCTGTTCTGGTTGTACTGGGCAGGCACCAGGTAGCCCCGGATCCAGCCCATGGTCTTGGATTCGTATTCAATGGTGATGTACGGCTTGTCCTTGACGCGCTGGGCAAGGGTGTTCAGGTCGGAAAACTCAAACAGCTTCCGCCAGTAGTCAGGATATGCATCAGAGCGGATGTAGGCAAGCATGGCTTCCCTGGCACTGCGTCCGCTGGTGAACACCTTGCGCATGACGTTGTTGCCCTTTACCTCCAGGAACCTGTCCGCTGTCAGGTCAAGGTAATAGCAGCTGTCAAAGATGGACTGCAGCCCCTGCACGATGCTGTTGAACTCCACCAGCTCGCCGTAGGCGGTCTCCAGCTCCTTGTGCTTGCTCTCCAGCTCTGCCTGCTTTTCCTCCAGCATGGCGGCACTCTGCTCGGCGGCAGCCTGGGCTTCCTTCAGGAGCCGCTGCTCCTCGTATTCCTGCTTTCTTTGCAGGGTGATGTCGTTGCCGATAACAGTCATGACCACATGGCAGCTCTGAGGGTCCACGGAAATCAGGCCGGTAATGCGGTGATAGGTATCTGTGGACTTGTGCCAGAACTCTGCCTCGCAGTTGCTGATGCCGAAGTAAAAAGCTTTCAGGAGATTTTTGCAGGTCCAGTTCATGCCGCTCTTGCCGTTGGAGCTGATGAACTCCAGCCCCAGAAAGTCGATGGCATTTTTGATAAATTCATCGTAATTGCATGGGACAGTGATGTTCTCAGCCTGCAGTGGCTTCAAATCGCTGCGGCAGGTGAACTGGTCCAGCAGCATGCCGGTAGTCAGGTCTACATGGTATATGTAGTCAGAGAAGTGCATGAGGACGCTCTGGGCGGAGTCCCTCTCGTTGGTGGCGATATAGCATGCCGTCTCCAGCTGCTGGTTCATCAGCACCCGGGAGGTAACATCTGTCACCACGTCAATGATGATGTTTTCGCCGCTTTCCAGCAGGATATTCTTGGAGGAAACGGCCATGTGATGCACAGAGCCGTCTGCATGGGTAATGGAGCACTCAATGTCGGCTGTTTTGCCAACATGCTGCAAAATCGGCATGGACGGCACATCCTCCGTGTCATCGGTAATGACTACCCGCTGGCGCAACGCCCCAATGGTCAGCCCCCTGTAGCCGCTGTTATAGTTGATTTCGTACAGATCCATGGCGGTATCGTTCATGTAGAGGATTTCCAGCGTATCGCATTTGTAGGCAATGATGCCTGCCTGCTGCATCTTCAGCATTTCCTGGTACATGCTGTTCTGGAACATGTACTCCTGCATATCGTCAGCCAGCTGGAAAAGGGCATCCTGGCTTTCCAAAAGCTCCTTGTTCAGGGCGGAAAGTTCCTGGTTCTGGGCGAAAAGCTCCCTGTTCTGCTGCTCGATGGCCCTGTCATGCTGGGAGGTCTCGCTGCGGAGCTGGGAAATCAGCTCATACCGCTTCTGCTCGGCAAGATGCTCCTTGGTAATATCCCGGGCAGACAGGACGACATGATGGGGCATGCCGCACTCCATGTCCACCAGGGTAACGAAAAAGTTAAGCCAGCGTTCGTTGTTTTTTACCCTTACAGGCACCTTGATGCCGAACTCCGGCGTTTCCTTGTTCACATGGTTGCGGATATATTCGCAGGATATTTTCAGCTGCAGGTCAGCCCGGTGAGAGTCGGGAATCATTGCTGTGATAAACGTAGCTATAGCTGTGCTGTAAAGCCCGTCCTGGGGAAATTCCATGGGAATCTTGCTGGACCAGCGGACACATCTGAACCAGTCATGCTGAACGTCTATATAAAAAGCCGCCACAGCCGACCGGAATATGGCCATAACTGTAGCTTCCGCGAATTCTTTGGTTTTCAATTCATCACTTCTGTCCATCTCAATTATCCCTATTAATAAATATTCACAAAATTATTGAATTTAATACGACACCTAATTATAGCATAATTAGGGGGAAGGGGTAAAGAGGGGAGACGTATATCCCGGAAAAAGTTTTTGTAGGTAAAGTATTGCTGGCAATTTTTCTAGCTGTTAATGGTTTGACTATTTGCTAAAACGTGATACAATAGACCTGGATACTTGCTTTTGTGTTTTAGACTGCTAAAATGGCAGTGATGTCGTTCAGGGGTGCAGGGAGAGAAGCTATGGATATTCATGTGGATTTGTTGACGGGGCTGCCGGACAGGAGATTTTTCTGGCAGCTGGTGGATGAAAAGCTGGCAGAGCACAGCGAGGGTGCCTGCATGCTCACGATGAATATAGAGCATTTTAGTTACTACAACAAGTGGTACGGCAGGCAAGAGGGGGACAAGCTGCTGGCTGAGATTGCAGCTTTTTTGCAGCAGTGCTGCAGGGATTGGGGCGTCGTTGCCGGATATATGGGTGATGATGTTTTTTCTGTTTTCTTTTATTCGTCAGCGGTAGATGTGGCGGAGAAGGTGCGCCAGGGAATCATCGCTATTATGCAGACAGTGCGGGATAATGAAATCTTTAGGCCTATTTTCGGAGGCTTTGTCCTCAAGAAAGGCATGGAAGCCGGGGCTATAGATTTGTTTGACTACACTGTAAACGCCATAGGGCAGGCGGTGGATTCCCTCAATATGGGGATATACTGGTTTGATGAGCAGATGGCGCGGCAGCTGATAGAGGAAATGGAGCTGATGCCGAAGATTACCAGCGGCATGGAAAAGGCGCAGTTTACCTTTTATTTGCAGCCGAAATGCCAGATACGGGATGGCAGGATTGTGGGGGCGGAGGCTCTCATGCGCTGGATTAGCGATACTGGCGAGGTCATCCCGCCGGACAGGTTCATACCTGCCCTGGAAAAGAACGGCTACATCATCCAGCTTGACAGGTATATCTGGGAAAAGGCCTGCCAGGTAATCTGCCGCTGGATGGAGCAGGGCAGGCGCATCCTGCCGATTTCGGTGAATATTTCCCGCATAGACATTATGGAAATGGATGTGGTGGAGGTATTCGGTCAGCTTTTGGATAAGTACAAGATTCCGGTGGAGTACCTGGAGCTGGAGATTACGGAAAGCGCCTACGCCGCCAAGGAGGCCCTCATCAAGGAGGCGGAAAAAGGGCTCAGGAAGCTGGGCTTCAAGATTTTGATTGATGACTTCGGCAGCGGCTATTCCTCCCTGAACATGCTGAAGGATATTCAGGCTGATGTGCTGAAGCTGGATATGCGGTTTCTGGATATGAACAAGGATAACTACCTGAAGGGCAGGAATATTGTCAGCTCCGTGATTACCATGGCAAATCAGATTGACCTGCCGGTGATAGCTGAGGGGGTTGAGACTCTGGAGCAGAGCGAGATGCTTCTGAGCCTTGGCTGCAGCTTTGCCCAGGGGTATTATTACTATCGTCCGATGCCCATTGCCGAGTATGAGTTCCTGCTGGAGGATGAGAATAACGTTGCCGCTTCCAATATCACCAGCCGCAAGTCCGGGGCGGCATATCTGAGGGACTTGGCACAGTATTTTGGCATGGTGGCGGAGGTAAATCCCTTTACGGGGGAATACCATGTCATTCATCACGATGACAACTTCCGGCTGTCCTTTGGCAGGCGGCCGGACACGATTACAGAATATATTGAGGAAAGCGTAAGCGAAGGCTGCGTGCATGCCGATGATGTGGCAGGCTACCTGCGTCGCAGCAGCTTGTCCTATGTCAAGGAAAGGCTCTTGGGCAAGAGGCTCAGGATTTTGTATGATTTGCGCTATCGCCGCAATGGCGTGTACAAGTGGTACACTTTCGAGTGCCAGCAGCCAAAGTCTTTTTCCCTGGATTCTCCCTGGGTGCTGTTCACCTGGAAGCGTGCCAATGAGGAGGCCTCGGAGCGTATTGATGCCCTTATGCTGATGCACAACATCTTCCGCAAGGTTATCAGGGTGAACCTGCGCAGCGGCTGCTTTGATGTGCTGAAAAAGGACAAGGACGAGCAGCCGGGGCTTTATCGTGATGCCCACAATATTGTGGATTATGCTACGGCTTTTGCCAGGAGGTTTGTGCATCCTGATGACCGTACTACCTTTGAATGGTTTGTGGAACAGAGGCGTGTGCTGCAGCATTTCCGGGATACCGATGGCGAGCCGCTGCGCATGAATTTCCGGCACAAGACGGCTGAGGGCTACCGGGACTGCCAGATTGAAATCTACAGGAGCGTGGAGTATTCTGCTTCCAAGCCGGTCCTGCTGGTGACCATCAGGGATCTGTACAAACTGTAAATATTTTGCCAGGCTGAAAAATACTCTTTACAAAATCATTTCAATATAATATACTACCGTATGCTGTGCAATGGTGATGGTGTTCCGGCAGTTTTTGACCGGGAACCGGGGATGACTTTGCAGGGCACAGAGGTGTAGTTTTATGTTGAATGGGTGAGGATATAGATGAAGCTTGAAGGATTGGGCAGGCTGCGCCAGCACAAGGGGTACAGCATGCACATGATGGCGGATTTTTTGCAGATTTCCCTGGAGGCTTATGCAGAGCTGGAATTTCAGCTCAGGGAAGCCAGCAGCAGGGAAAAGAAAATCCTGCGGCTGCTGCTGGAAGTGGAATAGTTTTTGCAAAATTTCCCTGATAAGACTTTTGGTTTATTCCTGAATGACATATTTTATGGTAAAATAGTTGTTGCAGTGGGGAGACTCATTGCAGCAGCTTTTTTGCTGTACAGCATGTTTTCAGAGTCGAAGAAGGGAGCTGATTACATGATTGGTTATTTCCTTAGTTCTATCAGAAGCAGGTGCGGCTTTACACCTGATATGATGGCAGCTGCCATGGGCATGAGGCGCGATGAGTACGACAGGCTTGAGCGTGAGCGGCGTGTGGCAACGAGGGATGAGCGTGCACTTTTGGAGAGTATGTGCGCTAATTTGCGCATTGCTGTCTAGGCTGCGCACCAAGGGGGATGCCGGGCTGATATGCATGTGGATGTGACATCGGAGCCGGTGTCCTTTTTGGTTGTTTATTTTTTCGTTTATCTTGCATATTTTGCCCGTTTGTTGTAGAATATAGAGTACGCGAAATTTGATATTTTATCCGAGAGGAGTTTTTATATGCTGGATATTAATGATACTAAAATGAGATATGAGGATAACCCGGATAACAAAAACCACGCTACCTGTACCTGTGAGCCGCTGGACCGCGGCTATGGCACTACCATTGGCAGCAGCCTGAAGCGCATACTGCTGTCTTCCCTGAAGGGTGCAGCTGTAGTGGCAGTGAAGTTTCAGGGTGCCGATAGTGTCACTGACCAGCTTGCGGGCGTGAAGGACAGCGTGCAGGAGATCGTCCTGCGCCTGCGGGAGCTGAGCATCCGTCCGGTAGAGGCTCCTGTAAAGGCTTTTGTGCGGGTGACCGCAGCTGAGGAGGATACCGAGGTAACTGTAGCTGACATCGTTTGCGAGGATGAGGAAGCTGAACTGGATATTCTGGATCAGGATAAGTACCTTGCCACAGTGGAGGCAGGCCACACACTGGAGCTGGAGCTTTTGATTGATAGCGGCTATGGCTATGTGCCTGCGGAGAAGAACATTCTGGCACCTGAGGGCATGATTGCCATGGACTGCGTGTATTCCCCGCTGCGCCGGGTGGAGTACAAGGTGCAGAATACCCGTGTGGGCAACACCACTGACTACGACCGGCTGATCGTGGAGGTGGAGACTGATGGCACCATTACTCCGGCAGATGCCCTGAACCAGTCTGCCAGCCTGATGATTGATTCCCTGTCCCCGATGTGGGAGTTGGCTGATACGGAGATTGAGGAGCCGAACCCTGAGCTCAACAATGTCATTTACCAGAGCGGCGATACTGTTGCAGGTGGCGATACCAACGGCAAGGCAGATATTCTTGAGCGTCCGATTGAGGATCTTGAGCTGAATGTGCGCCCTGCCAACTGCATGAAGCGTGCCGGGATTGTCACTATCGGGGATTTGGTACAGCGTACCGATGAGGAAGTGAAGAATCTCAGGAACCTGGGCTCCAAGTCCTTTGATGAGATTGTGGACAAGCTGGCTGAGCGGGGCCTGGCATTGCGTCCTGCTGAGTAATCCATAGAGATGATTACAGATTAAAATTTACTGCTTCCAAGGCACAGAAATGTGATTTGTGCTTTGGAAGCTCTTTTGTTGTGCTGAATAATATAGTATAATAGTGTAATGGCAAAATTGTGTGGTTGTGTAATGGTATAATATCAGAATAACAGAATAACAGAGAGAAGGACATAGGATGCATATCGCCTGCTTGGACACTGAGTCTACAAGTACGGGAAAATTTAATGAAATACTGGAGCTGGCTATTTACAGCGCCAGAGGTGAGCTGATACTGAACAGCTTGTACAAGCCAAAAAGAAATAGGCGCTGGCCCCATTCGGAGAGGGTTCACGGCATCAGCCCGCTGATGGTGCAGGATAAGCCCCATTTTCAGGACTGCCTGCGGAAAATCCAGAAGATTTTTGACAGGAGCCAGATGGTGCTGGGCTTTGCGCTGGACAACGATATCCGTATCCTGGAGCAGTCCGGGGTGACCGGGCTGGTGCCGGAGAAATGCCTGGATGTACGGGAGCTGTTCTGGGGTGTTTATGGTGATGAGCTCGCCATGGACTTTTATCATGTTCCAAGCCTGATTAAGTGCGCTGAGTTCTGCGGCTATGTATGGGAGGAAGGCTCTGCCCATTCGGCGGCGGCTGATGCCAAGGCGACACTGTACTGCTATGAGGTGCTGATGCGCAAATTTATTCAGAAGTACGAGCTTTGCCAGCTGCCTGATGAGCAGGAGAAGCTGACAGATGAACAGATTTATCTGGGCTGGCGCAGGCTGCAGGAAATGGTGCGGGTGGAGCTGCACAACAGGGCGGTGGAAAAGGCAAAGGGGTGGCTGTACCTGATTGATTGCCCGGAGGGGGTATTGCTGGTGGCAAGGAAGAAGCCGCTGGCGGCGAGGAAGTCCAAGCCATCAGCTGATGGTACCGGTGCAGGTAAAGATACAGGTATAGGTGCAGGTATAGCTGCAGCTACAGCTACCGGGAACGATGCCTATGGAGCCCCCTCCCGTGGGGAGGCCGGGCAGTCCAAAAGCAGGGTGCTGGCAGGCATAGAGCTGGCTGATTACGCCAAGGGGTATGATGTGATGTATGCCAGGTTCAAGGATAAGATGCTGCCCCACGGTCCCGGGGAGAAAAATTATTACAGGCTTACAGAGGCGGATATAGAGGAATTTAAGCTGTATACGAATGTTTTTGAGGCATGATATATAATATATGATATATGATATATCATGCATGGTATATGATATATGATGCATCATATACGATGCATGATGCAGTGTGACCGGTGTATTATCGGGCAGAATAGGGGTGTTAATGTGGACGATATGGGGGCAGGCTTGCGTCAGGCTTTGACGAGGGCTGAATCGTTGAATCAATCCCTGCAAAAGGAAGTAAATATGGTGCGGGCCATCAGCAAGGTGTTTTTTGCTACATGGCGCCTGGACCTGTTGCTGGACAAGGTAACGCCGGTGGTGGAGCTGGATGGTCATGCGTTTATGTGGCGGAACGGTGCACTGACGGTGAAAGATGCCATCAATATCGTGATTGACCGTGCAACCTATGAATATAAGGATGTGCTGCGTGATACTTTGCGGATAGAAAACCTGCAGGTTAAGCTCAGGCACAAGGATACCATGGAGCTGGAGTATTATACTGCCAATATGGGCTGGATACGGCTGAATATCATGGTGGTTGAGCGGGATACCTTTACGGATGTTGTATCCCTGCTGTTTGGCTGGCAGAGCATTAATGAGGAAAAATGGAAGGAAAAGGAGCACAAGAGGGAGCTGGAGGAGGCCAACTCCCATCTGCTGGAGGCTCTGGCGGAGGCCAAAAGAGCCAGTGAGGCAAAGTCTGATTTCCTCAGCCGCATGAGCCATGATATGCGCACGCCGATGAACGGGATTATCGGCATGGCGAATATTGCCATGGAATGCCTGGATGATAAGGAGCGCGTCAGGGAGGCACTGCAGAAAATCCAGTCCGCCAGCCATCAGCTGCACATGCTGATTAATGATGTGCTTGATATGAGCAAGATTGAGAGCGGCAAGATTCAGCTGCTCCGGGAGCATACGGATTTGAAAAAGATTGTGGAAAGCCTGTTGCCGGGGATGCAGACTATTGCCAAGAAATATGATGTTGATGTGATTTACAAAGGATTTCAGGCAAAGCATCAATATATTTATGGCAGTCCTGTGCACATTCAGCGTATTGCTTCCAATATTCTGTCCAACGCTATTAAGTATAACCGGGAAGGCGGCACGGTGACGATATATGTGACAGAGAAACCGATTGCAGGCGATACAGAGAAGGCAATGTTTATCCTGACTGTGCAGGATACAGGGATGGGCATGAGTGAGGATTTTCTAAAAAACAAGCTGTTTACCCCCTTTGCCAGGGAGTGCTCCGAGGAAAAGGTGCCGGGCACCGGGCTGGGGATGGCGATTATCAAGGAAATTGTGCAGCTCATGGGCGGAGAAATCAAGGTGGAAAGCAAGCTGGGGGAAGGCAGTACCTTCAAGGTTTACACTCCTATGGAGCTGGCACCGGAGCTGGTAGAAAGCAAGCTGAAAAAAGAATGCGATGACAAGAATGTTTTGGATGGCAAGCGGATTTTGGTTGTGGATGATAATGATGTGAATCTTGAAATCGCCACATTCCTGCTGGAAAATCACGGAGCGGAGTGCCTTGTGGCGCATAATGGCAGGGAATGCCTGGATGTTTACCAGGGCAGGGAAGCTGGCTTTTTTGATATGATTCTGATGGATGTCAGGATGCCGGTTATGAATGGTTATGAAACGACAAAGGCTATCAGGGCTACCAACAAGGCGGATGCCATGACCGTGCCGATTGTGGCTATGACGGCCAATGCCTTTACGGAGGACAAGCGCAAGTGCTGGGCAGCAGGCATGAATGACCATATCGCCAAGCCGATAGATGTGGAGGTTATGCTGGAGACCATCGGCAGGTATATATAGCGATGTGGCAAAATGGCTTTCCATAATCTAGTTATATTGTTGGCTTATCAATAATCTGGTTATATTGTTGGCTTATCAATAATCTGGTTATATTATGGCTTGTCAATAATATAGTTATACTGTCGGAGCATTCCTTTGTATTTTGAAAAAAAGATATTTTTGTGTTGACTTTTTGATTAATTAGTGATACTATATCAATAGTTTTCATGTTCTTGAAATCTCTGCGAAATGAGGTTTCCCTTTATAGGGGGATGTAAAGGTTTCGACGGGGGTGGCTGGAGTATGGATAGCGAGCCGGGGGTTCACCTAGCCCCGTCAGTAAGGTGAAACTTTTATTTAAATATAAAAGCAAACGAAAACTACGCTTTAGCAGCTTGATGCTAACCCCTGTTCACTTAGCTCCCGCCTGAGGGAATAAGGGGCCAATTGCGGGATACCTGATGCCTGACTCCTGGGGGGCTGAATGGGAAATTTTTCCAGGATAGGATGGACGGCGGTTGTTTGTGTCTGCCCATATCTGAAGCTTAAACATAAACTGCGCTCGGAGAAGTCGGTATGACAACGCTTTCGGACGGGAGTTCGATTCTCCCCATCTCCACCACATATTAGGGCGAAAAGGTAAATCTTCGTCTTTAACATAGAAAGTCCAGTTGGTTTTGTGCCAGCTGGGCTTTTTTCGTGAGGTTGGGGAATGGGATGGAGAAAGCTGGGGAAGTGCTGGTGCTGATGATATGGGATGGAGAGGGGCAGGGGGCTTGTCTTCGTGCATGGGATGCTGGACGGGTGTAGAGGGCTGACGGCTGGGAGTATGGGCTTGCAGGACAGTTTTTGAGGGATTTGGATGGTTTATAGGCAGGGAAATTAGCGTAAATGTGAGGAATATATCTAAAGTGTGGGGGCAGTGAGTCCTTTGAGCCATGAAGTTGTGGCATGGGGGAATGTTAGGTAATTAGTGGCAATAATGGAATTAACGGCATACTAAAACCCGATTAGTGTTTGCGTGGGGCAGGGCTAATCGGGTTTTCTCATGGAATAATTTAGGTTTGCTGTTTGATACATTCCTTACGTTGCCATGAAATAAACTTTGCATATTGGATAAGTGAACTAACATCATCTTCTGAAAAGTGCTTACATTCCTCAAGCAACTCCTGTAAATATGATGGGAGTTCCAGATTGACGGATTTGATATATCCCCAAAGGCTGAGAAGGTAATTATAATCAAGGCGATAAGCGGACGCAATCATTTCCAATGTTTCAGGAGTAGGCTTATTTGTAATGCCAGTGCGCTTGTCGACACCTTTTTCAAGAATGTCAAGATATGTGTAACTGATACCTATCATCTTAGCAGCAGACCGCAAACTAAGTTTCATGGATAATCGTTTTTCCTTTATTAAATCTGAAAATACACTCATTACACAGCCCTCCTTTGAATATTGTAAAGCATAACTGCATATAATAGATGATGAATATATTTGACATAATGGTGAATATATTCTATAATTACCATACCTTAACGAATTGACAGCCTTTATAATGTGGGAGATAAATAATGAGATTGTCTTGTCTAATACTTACTAAAAATAATGGAAAAACATTAGATTATGCAATGAGGAGTATTTTTCCTTATGCTAATGAGATAGTTTTGCTGGATTCAGGTTCTGATGACAATACATTAGATATTGCAAAAAAATACACGAACAAGATTTTATATCATGAGTTCGATGGCAATTTTGGTAATCAAAAAAATTATGGAATGAAGTATTGTACAGGTGATTGGATTTTTATTTTAGATGCTGATGAACTTGTAGGAAAAAACTTTTATAGATGCTTTTACTATTTAAATTCATCTTATAGAAGCATTGCATTGCCAAGATGCCACATCATAGATATACAAAACGAAAAACAGTTGATTACTCCAACGCACTATTATGACTGGCAGACACGTTTTATTCGTAATGATGGTAAAGCTTTTTATGCAGGAAATCCTGTTCATCATGCCTTACAAGGTAATAAACCTAGGCTACATTGTTGTGAAGCAAATATATTTCATTTGGATTTTTTAATTAATGATTATAAAGCCCGCAAGAAAAAAGTAGAATACTATGACAGTATTGCAGATGCAGGTTTTCCTACCATGTATTTACCAGAAAATTATCCATATCATACTATTAGTTTAATGGAATTACCTGAAGATAATATTCTTAGGGACTTAAAAGCTAATCTTGCTTTTAATAGGTATGAGTTAAATGATAGTGTATTAATTACATCTAGGGAAAAGGTAAAATGGATTTTAAGGCAGTTTGTTAGTCGAGTGCGAGGAACTGTTGGAGTTTAAGTTGTATATTTAATCTGATAATATAGAAAAGGATAATAAAAATGCCTAGCGGCATTTTTATTATCCTTTTCTTAATATAACCCCATTCGCTCATGCCATTCTGCCGCCGTTAGAACACCTTGTAAATAGTTGCCTAGAGTTGCCATAGGTTGTTACATGTTCACGCAGGGCAGCCGTATTGAAGCTGATGGCACGTCCCATGTTCTGTAAATTTGCAAGCTTGGATAGCTCCTCTGGCTCACCCTCTATTTCAAAGTAATCAGGGTAAACTTCTACATGGCTGGTTGGAAATACCTTGTGGACACTGTAAATGATGGATTTAGCGAAGTCCTGTAAATCAGTGGATTGTCTGGCATTTACGGATTTTAGATGATACCTTAAAATCATGGATTGTCACCTCTTTTCTGCATGGAGCTGAGGGCATACTGGCAAGCCTGAAATACTATTTGGCTGATAGATGTACCAGATGAATGGGATATTTCCCTAATTTTGTCTAAAAGCTCATCAGGAAAACGCAAGGTGATGTTGGATGTTGTTTCCTTGGGTTGTAATTCGAACATGTAATCAGTCCTTTCAAAAAATGATTTTTAATTTGCTCTATTAATTTGTTGTCAATTCCGCAGAAAAAAAACAAAGTGCAAAAAATTAACAAAAAAATAATATTTTAGGATAATCACATCAGGCAATTAGAATAACAGGCAAATAGCACTCTTAATGAGTTGCTAGATGCCTGTTTTCTTGCGGAAATTTAATGCTGAAATAAAACCTAAATACCATCACTTCTGAACAACTGCGGGATTGGTTGTGCTTCCTTGATGCTGAGAAAACCTGTATCAGAAACAATGATGTGGTCTAGCAGGGGGATTGCTAAAAGATTTCCTGCTTGAGATATTCTTTTAGTAACTTCAATGTCAGGCTTGCTGGGGGTATTGTCGCCGCTGGGGTGATTGTGTACCATGATGATGCCCTCAGCATTGTGCAAAAGGGCAGTTTTGAATATTTCCTTTGGGGAAACGAGAGAGTAGGATGTTGAGCCTCTTGAGATTTCCTGTACCCCCATAATCATATTTTTGATGTTCAGGGAAATCAGTATCAGGACTTCCTGAGCTTCCTGTTCGAGATGAAAAATATCCATAGCTACTTGGGCGGCATCTTCTGGGCAGGTAATGCTTCTGGGGAGGTCGTAGCGGTGGCAACACTCCTTCACTAAGCATATTTTGTTGATGGTGATGTTGATAGCCATATCAGTAATACCTCAATTTTTAAAAATCAAAAAATAGTCGATAAAATACACAATCCGCCTAGCTTGAGTCCGGAAGGAAGCTATAGGCGGATTGTGCTTTTAAAAATATGCTGATTACTTACGTTTTTTCTTAAGCCTGTTCACGGCTACGGCAGTAGTTGCTCCCAATGTAAAAGCTTCAACTGCCGCTGTTGATACAAGGGCTGCTACTGGTGCTAAAAAGAACATGTTAAAATACCTCCTAATCGAAAATGCTGTCTGTAGTTTCCATGATGGCAAAAGTTGTGGCAAAACCGCCAATGAACCATCCCATAGTACCTACGCTCCTCTCACATGTGAGCCATAATGCTCATAAATCATTTTTCTTGTAAAATCCACTTCCATCTCCAAGGATAATCCAGAATCATAGTTTTCACCTGCCTTTAAAATAAGCTTCACATCAAATTTAGACACCCTGATTTCGCTGATAAAGCGTTGCAGAAGCAGTCTGTACTCCTCAGAGCCGTACATTGCATTATTGTATTCTTTCATCACCCCCTCTGGTGTCCACTCAATAGCATCTGATACCTTTTTCGGTATTTCATTCATACATGTTTCTAGCCTTATTTTTTCTGAATTAAGTTTTTCAATCTTCTGATACAATGCCTCGTTCAGCAAGCCCTTCTCAACCAGCTGCATGAGGTTCTTTAGTTTCTCATTAACGGCTGTTAGTTCGTGCTGAAACTGCTCCAATTTTTTAGTGGTACTGCCTGATAATTGTTTTACTTTTTCCGCATAATCAGCTTGGATTTTTGTGAGATTTTCCAGTGTGAAAAAATGTTCTTTCATATAGTTGTCGATAAAATCATCAAGGTACAGGTGATTGATTTCACGATTTCCACATACAGTACGAAGCTGGGCGCAGCGATAGGTGGACAAATAGTATTTTTTGTTGCCTGAGCGTCTGCTACTGCCTGACATGTGCCTACCGCATACACCGCATACTACCTTGCTGCTAAGCAGATAATATTTCTTTGTGATTCTGCACTCAACCCTGTGGATATTCATGCTCAATCGCTTTTGTACACGCTGGAACGTTTCCTTGGGAACAATAGCTGGACAGCCACCTTCAACGCGCACAATTTCTGAGCTATCCTTGTATTTGTGCCCGTTCCGTTTGCCTGAATTATCCTTGCTGGCAAGGCGGTTGTACACATAGACACCGTTGTATTTCTCATTGTGCATAATTGTGTACAGGCTGTTCTTGTTAAAAATATTGCCATTTCTAGTGCGATAGCCTTCCTGCTCCAGCTTTTTCATGATATAGGTGTACTGAAAACCTTTGTCATAAAGGTCGAAAATCATGCGGACAATCACAGCTTCATTTTCGTTGATAACCAGTGTCTTGTCAGGGGCAAGGGAATATCCTAGCGGTGGCTTTCCGCCAGTGTGCTTGCACTTCAGGGCATTTTCATTCAGTCCCTTCATGACCTCTCTGGACAAGTTTTTGGAATAGTATTCGCTCATGCCCTCAAGAAGCGACTCCATGATAACGGACTCAGGGCTGTCGTTAAGCTTTTCCAAAACACTGAACACAGTAACTCCGTTACGCTTCAGCCTGTTTTTGTACATGGCTGAGTCATAGCGGTTGCGGCTGAACCTGTCCAGCTTGTGAACCAGCAGTATATCAAAAAGTTTTTTGTCGGAGTCCTTAATCATCTGCTGGAAGGCTGGTCTTTTGTCACTGGTGGCGGATTTTGCCTCGTCAACATAGGTTTCCACAATCAGGTAATGATTTTCCTGACAATATTTTTTCATGGCACGGATTTGGGCATCAATGCTTTCCGCTCTCTGATTGTCAGAAGAAAATCTTGCATAAAGGGCTACACGCTTTAGCGTGGTCATATAATTCACCTCATCCTATTGCTTGGAATACATCAGGAAGCGATTTCCTGAGTACCAGAATGATTTTCATGAGACTGCACTGCCTGTGCTGGCTCAGAGGTAGTACAGGATGTAATTGCCTCATTTTCCTGCGGTTTTACGCCATTTGTGCCAGCTTTTTCAGCCTTTTCTGATGTGCCTTTGACGGATTTTTTCTTGTCAGGTTCGGATTTTTTTACAAGGGACAGGCTCGCCTGATAATTCTTCATCCATGCTTCATAGGCAAAGTCCTCCAAAATCCAGCCGTTGCGCACCTGTGGTGTCAGAGGGTGCAAGCCAATCCTGCCTGTGGTATCGCCGATTAATTTTATCTTGTGGCTGTGCTTTTCCAGCAGCTTCAGGATGTCATGCTGACGTTTCTTTACCCTCTGATTGTTTTCACCGATGGTTCCCCAGGCAATGATGATAAGCTGTGCCTTTTCAGCTGATTTCATGATGTAGGCATCAGTATCGGGATGGAGCAGGACTTCATCGCTGTTGAAGCGGAAGCTAATCTTGTTTGTCATAAGGCTGTACATGTTGGCAATCTCCACAGCACCATAATCCAGTGCCTCGAGGTTGTTGAGAATACATACAGTGGTCATATCGGTATGAATCAGGGCAGAGGAGCTTGGATTAATCATAATCACAAGGGCGGTCGGCTTGTTTCTGTCCCATTCCCTGCGCAGGAATAAACGATGGTTTTTGTCATCGGAAAATACTGCTTCACTCTTGATAGTTGCTTTTTTAGTTTCCATGATAATTCACTCCAAATCTTATAATAGTTTGCTAATTCATTCCCTTGCCAGCAAGCTGATGGTGCCTGTGTCACAGGCAGTAAGCTTACATTCAAAGATACTGCCATCAGTTTCCATGAACACCACCTGTTCAAAGGCAGGGATTTTCTGATAATGCTCTATTCTCTGCACAGGCTTGCCATTCATCATAGCAACTGATAAATCAAAAAATTGCTCTGGAGTTTTTGCAACAGAAGCTGGCATAGAGTCAATCAAGTGCCAAAGAAATAGCTGTGTTTTCACAGGCAAATCATCGACTGATGATGATATATAACGCTGGTTGCTAAACATGGTCTGTCCTCCCAATTGCAATTAATGTTCATCAATATTCATGTGCCCAGAGCATGGTACTGTGGTCTCCGTCATCAATAACGAAGATTTTCCCATTCTTGATGTCATGGGCAGGAAGGATGCCGAGGTGAGCGACTTCCTGATAATTTGGCATTTCCTGTTTGTGGTGCACCTTCTGTACTGGCTTGCCATCGACAATTTCCTTGGAAAGCTGAAATACCTGAAGGTAGTCCTTTGGTTCAGGCATATCATCAATCATTTTCCACAGAAGAAGCTGTGTCGGAAAGGGCAGGGACGCATCAATTCCTGCCGTGAGATACCTCTTGTTCTTAAACATAGTTTCTTATATCCTCCTCATCTAATATTGCCATGTGAAAATAGATACTACGCATGATTACCACCTGTATTTGCCGTGATTTCCTGCAATTCATCAGGCGAAAGCAGTACGGATGGTAGCAGGAGATTGTAACTGAATTCAGTACCAGCCATAATCAGCAGATTGAGGTACTGTAAGCCATTTTCCTGCTCAATAACATCGGCATATTCCACGGCTGTAATGTCCAGGGACGGATGATTGTGCAGGAATTTTCTAAGTTCCTGCATAGAGCTGATAATAACACAGCTACCGCCATCAATGCCTGCACTGGTGTAATACCTGTCCAGCAGGCTGACACATTCCTGTGCGGCAGAAAACAGCTTGCTGTCGATTTTTGTGCGGATGGCAGAAAGCTCACGCATGGACTTTACTTCATACATAAATATTCCCCCTAAATAAACGCCCCTGCCATCGGATAAGGATAGCAGGGGAAATAACGCTTCTAGCTACCTGATTTTGATAGCTAAAATGATAATATATGTTTGTAAAATCTGAATTTACGATTTTGCAGAGGTGCTGTTAAAAATGTCCTTCCTAATCTGCATATCACCCTTCTAATTTTTGCGGGTTTTCGGGTTTTTCTCCTGTAACACTAATAAAATCAAGGCATGGCGGTGCAACCCGTTCGGGTTTTTTGTGATTTTCTAATCGGAAATCGGGTTTTGGAATACACTGTTTTCTGTCTATCAGGAATGGACAAAATACAAGAAAAGTTTTTTAAAATTGTGATTTTGTACGTCATTTCGCTTGTTCATAAGCAAGAGTTTTTTAATACATATTACAAAGTATAACCCTTTTTTCCAGGTAATTTTGTATAGTTGTGACTCGAAGGTAACCAAGGTTGAAGAAACCCCGTAAAACGCTTATTAGCGGTGTTTTCGGCAGTTTGTCAAATTCATACAATAATGGTAGAATTTTAATAGTTAATTAATTTCTATATTTAGTACAAGGAGGTACAAGAAAATGGAACTTACACAACTATCTGTAGGTGAAGTAGAGCAACAACCTGTTCTACAAGAAGCTGATGAAGACCAAGAAGCATTTCTAAACGTAGAGGACGAGATTCTCGATGATGATATGCTGGTCGATGAAGTTTCAGATGATGTTGTCAGGGAGGATGAGGTGTTGGAGTCTAATCTCGGTTCTGAGGTGGAGGAAAACAGCTATGAAGAACCTGATACATCAGAAGCGGAAATGACATGTGATGTTGTACCACTGCCAGATGAAGCGGATAATGTCACGCAAGATGATGATAATTATGTTCCAGATGAAGTTGTTGAGGAATATGGTCTTAGTCAAGAACAGGTGGATGATATTGCAAGTTACAATCTTACTGTTTTGAAATGCATGGAAAATCTTTCAGATAGGCAGGTTTACATTGAGTTTTTAGGACTGAATTGGTATGGCAATGGTGTCACATTCATGTTAAAAGGTTCAGAAGCCTTTTCTAGTAAGCTTTTTGATGTGCTTTTGGATAAAGGCTTTGATGTTGACTTGATGATGGGAAAAGAGGAAAAAATCGCTTTTTGCAATGCCATGAAGGAAAGTGCCAAGCGGTTGGGGCAAGGCTGTTTTTTGTATGATGGTCTGGGATATCAGCTGGATGCAAAAGGTGAGCGTAAGTATTTTCCAGATTTTGCTGGGGAAAATTACGATTATGCAGGTGATGTGGATATTAAGGCATCAGGGCGTGCAAAAAAATGGGCAAGCATGTATAATGAATGGGTTTCAGGACATGCTAAACTGGAACTTGTTGTTGCTATTGCTTTGACAGCACCAGTGATTTACAGGATTAATCAGTTCCAGCCGATTGGTAACTTTCTAGTTTCATTTATCGGGGAGAGTAGCACAGGCAAAACCACAGCGTTACAGCTGGCTCTGAGCATCTATGGAAAGCCTACGCGGGGCAATGGCGGACTGATGGACACATTGCATGGAACTGTCAATGCCATTACAAATTCAATTCGCAAGAAAAATGGTTTTCTAAACGGCTTTGATGAGGCTACAGGCACACTCTTAAAATCAGGGAAGGCATCTGAAATCTGGAATAACATGATTTACGACTTTTCCACGGGTGAAGATAAAAAGCGGATGCGAAGTGACCTGTCCATGAATGAGCGTAGCTGTTGCTATAGCACGACGATTTTTACTTCTGAATTGTCAATCATTGAGTCACTGAATAATTCAATCGAAGGGCAGGCAGTGAGGCTGCTGGAAATTGAGGGTGGTTTTACTGATACACCAGAGCAGTCAAATGAAATTAAGAAATTGAGTCTTGCAAACTACGGCTGGATTGCAGGATATTTTGTTCGAAGACTGGAAAAACTTGATGATGACGATTTGAGGGAATTGTATGAAGCTTGCAAGAAAAGATTAGCGGACAAAACTTCTGTTGATAGCAGATACAGGACGAGAATATTGGAAACTCTGGCTGTGGTGCTGGTAGCAGCGAAAATTGTCAACGAGGTTGCTTATAAGGGAAAGCCCATGCCAATCGAAATTGATGAGGAAATGCTGATAGAAAGCTTAGTCGAAGTATCTCAAAGTGCGGTTCCCAAAGAACTTACGGCAGAGATGATTTTGGATACTATCACCAATAATTTACTCAAGGCAAAGGCTTCCAAGACAGGCTACTCTGACAAGTGTGGCACTTTGACAAGTCTTCCTGATGGGACACTGGAAGCATTCATCGTCACGGATTATTTCAAAAAATGGCTTAATGAAGCTGGTGGTGGTTCAAAGAGTGAAAGAAGTCTTATCAGCAAGCTGGTGGATGCTGGTGTGCTGGTGCTTCCAAAGGATAAGTCACACAAAACTTTCCAGCGCAAGATTGGCGACCTGACCGTACGGGGATACCTGTTGAAGTTTAAGTCACAAGAAAATGTAGAAAAAGAATTAAAAAAGTCAGTAAAGCACAGAAAAAAGAAGGAAAAGAAAACTCTGCTGAAAGATGATGATTAATTAAGAAAATATGTATGAGTGTAGTGCAGAGGTACAAGATGAACAAAGGAAAATTCTTACTGACGGTGTCTGTTCAGGAACTGAACGGCTTTGATATAGAGAAAATTGACATACCTGAGATGCCAATGCTAGAAATGCGGAAAATAAGCCTTGACCTCTTGTTAGAGGTTTTGGAACATAATAGACAATTAAATAAAAAATTACAATAAATAAGTTTAGTGAAGGGCAACCAGCATAATGTTGGTTGCCCTTCTTAAATAGGGGGAAGCATGATGGAAAATCAGGCTGGAACAAAATGCGTGGCATATTGCAGATACAGCAGCTACGGGCAGAATCCATTGAGCATAGAACAGCAGAAACACTGCATAGTCCAATATGCTAAAATGATGAATTTCACAATTGTAAAATGGTTCACGGATGAAGCAAAAACAGGAACAAATGCTAAACGTGATGGATACATTGCGATGCTGGATTACATTGCCATCCATTACAAGGAACTCTCATTTGTTGTGGTCGACCAAGTGGACAGACTGCATAGGAATGTGATGAACTACTATTCATTTAAAAAAGATTTGACATTGAAAAACATGGATATAAGGTCAGTCAAGAATGAGGTAGAAGATACCGTGATTGGGCACTTGACGGAGTCGCTTGCGGTCAGCGTGGCACAATACCTTGCAGAAGTGACTGGGGTGAGGGCAAAGCAGAGGTTGATGGAAACAGCTGAGAAGGCACAGCATTGTGGCGGAACAGCACCTTTGGGGTACGATGTTCGAAATGGAAAACTTGTCATCAATCAACTGGAAGCACCAGCGGTCAAGGAAATATTCCTGCTTTACAACGAGGGATACGGCTACAAAGCCATAGCACAGGAACTTAATCGCCAAGGATACTTGACAAAGAAAAAGCAGCCTTTTGTGCAGAACTCAATCAGGGATATTCTTTTCAATGAAAAATACATGGGAACATTCATCTACAACAAGGCAGAAGCCAAGCAGAAGCATGGCGAAAGTGCAGGGAAAAGGAATACCCACAAAAACAAGGCTGATGAGGATATCATACGGATTGAGAATGACCATCCTGCTATCATCAGCAAGGAGCTTTTTTTTGCCGTGCAGGAAAAATTGTCTGCTAAAGGGAGCAAAAATACGTCTAAGGATAGAAGCTACCTGCTTAGAGGGATGATACACTGCAAGGACTGCGGTGCTACATTTACAGGTGACACTTCTACCTCTGGCAAAAGCAAGAAAAAATATTCCTATTACAGGTGTCCTTCCAAGGAAGTGGGGAAATGTTCCACCAAGAAGCTCAATCGCTGGATTTTGGATAAGCTGGTCACTCAGTTGATTTTTGCAGGAACTTTTGCCAAGAAATCAGCTACAAAATTGTCTTCAGTGCTTAATCAAAAAATACGGAAGGATGAAATACTCAATAAAAAATTGGAAATGCTGTCGAAGAATATTGCTGACCAAGAGCGGAAGCTGGGAAATCTTACTAATACACTTTCGGTGATTGACAATGAAATTACAAGGAAGCGGATTTTGAATCAGATGGACACAGTTAATGCCAACATGAAGGTTTTGCAGGATGAGCGAAATACTATGGAATCACTGCTGGCAAGGCAGTACACAGCAGAAGAAGTGCAGGAAGCTATCAGAATATTGCCGGAATACATCAGGACTCATAATACCATACTAACAAGGCGATGGCTTCAAGCACATGTACATAGTATTGATGTTGATAAAAATAATGTAGAAATAAAGTTCTCCTAGTTGACAAGAGGGGAATTTTCATAGTAAAATGAAGAAAAGTAAAATTCATGAAAGTTCCCTAGGGGGAGTTTTCATGAGTGTGACATTGATGATGGTTTCGCATTTCGCCCAAAAGGTTAGGTGCGAACCATCTCCACCAGACATTCTGCCGATTACGGAATTGATTATGGATTTTGGACATAATCGGCTACATATATGTGTCAGAAGTGGCACTGTGAGCCAGCTGGTATAGTGCCAGCTGGCTTTTTGGTTTACAGGACAGGGAGTGATTGAGATGATGCACCCATTCATGGAGCTAAATGATGGAACCCAGATAGTTCATTCTGATGTGATGTACGATGAGACGGGCAAGGAAGTGGTTGAGGTGTATGTGGAAAAGCCTATAAACCTTGGATTCAAGTCTGCGTACTGTTACCTGCCTGCGTACAAGTGGGATAAGGTGGATGGTTTTGATGAGGAAGAAATGAGGCAGTTAGAGGAAATTATTCAGTCTACTGCACATCTGATTATCCAGTTTGCCAGACAAGGAGGTCTTGGCAATGCCGCAAATTTTTAGGATTGCAGGTTACTTGATTTATTTCTGGTCTAATGAAAGTGAGCCATTGGAGCCTGTGCATGTGCATATAACGAATGGAGTGCCAACGGCAAATACTACTAAAGTGTGGATTACCAGGAGTGGAAAATGCTTGCTGGCAAATAATGCCTCTAAAATTCCTGACAGGGTTTTGAGAGATTTGATGGCTGTTATAGAGGCAAGGTCAGGAGAAGTTGTTAAGAAGTGGTATGAATTTCATAAGGAGATTTCTTATTATTGTTAGTAGACAAATATGTTCTATTGATTGATATAATTGATGTGCTATAAAAGCTCAGTTTGGTTTGTGCCAGCTGGGCTTTTTTCTTAGACTAGGGCAAGGAAAGGAGAAAGCTGGGGGATTGCAAATATGATAAAACCCGATTAGTATCTGCCTATAGATAGTACCAATCGGGTTTTAGTTTTTCGATAAATTTTTAGTTTTTTATTAGAAGGACATTTAGTGGGTGTATCGTTTGGTAAAATCAATGTAGCATTGATTGGGGTAATATATTAAACGGATGTTAGATATGGTGTTATGTATGTCAGTTTTTGTTAGGCGAGTGTTTTTCCAGCAAGAATTGTGCAAACTGTGTCATGTAATTAACATCAGACTTTGGCAGTTTGCGACAAGTTGCTAATAATTCCTGCAAGTGTACTGGCAGTTCCAAAGAGGTTTCCTCAATATATCCACATGATTGGAGCAGGCAATTATAATCCAAGTCATAGGCAGTTGCAATAAGTTGGAGTGTTTCCGGTGTTGGCTTATTTTTGATGCCGGTGCGGTGGTCACCCCCTTTTTCCAGATTGTTTAGGTAGGTGTGGCTTATGCCAATAAGTCGAGAAGCATTGCGTAAGCTGAGTTTCATGGCTAATCGCTTTTCTTTTATAATGTCAGGAAAATTGTTCATCTGCACACCCCTTGTATGAAAGGACTGGATTCAAGCGGACTGAATATGCCTCCCGTGTGTTTGACCATGTGTCAAAGCGATATATGAAGGGCCTCAGGCTATTGACCTTGGGCTGGACAGATGGCTGCACGTTCATGCCAATCAATTCTTCTTTGCTGGCCTCAAATAAGGAAGAAAACATCCTTGGTACACGTAGCAAGATTGACAAAAGGACTATCTCTGGCCAGCGTCGTCTTATGGCTTGCCCAAAAGTTACTGATGTCATGATATATTTGTTGAAAACAGCATTGGGAGCAGGACACAAGGCAAAATATGTGTTGTTTGACAGCTGGTTTTCCAATCCCAAACAGATTCTTGATGTAAAGGAACTAGGGCTTAATGTAATAGCTATGGTCAAACGCAGCAGCAAACGGAACTACATATTTGAAGGCAAACATATGAGTATCAAGAAGATATTTGCCTCTTGCAAGAAGCGACGTGGTCGCTCTAAATATCTTCTTTCTGTTCCAGTGAAGGTAGGCCAGGACAAAAATGGCGACAATGGCATTGATGCCCGTATTGTCTGTGTCCGCAATCGCAATAAACACAAGGACTGGATTGCCATTATCTGCACTGATATGAGCCTGAGCGAACAGGATATTATCCGTATTTACGGCCATCTCTGGGCTATTGAGGTATTCTTCAAAACTTGCAAAAGCAGTCTGCTATTGTGAAATGAATATCATGGCCTTTCCTATGACGGCCTTACCGCACATGTTGCAATGGTTTTTACACGCTACATGCTATTAGCAGTTTCTAAGCGAGATAACGAAGATGACAGAACTCTTGGCGAGTTATTCTATCTTATGGTATCCGAAGTAGCAGATATAACCTATCATGAATCAATGATGATCATAGTTGAAGCTATGCTGGCAACAGTGCAGGAAGAATTCCATATCACTGATGAGCAGATTGAATGCTTCTACAATGAATTTATGTCCAAGTTGCCTGAGTCCATGCAACGCTTATTGCAAGCTAATTGAGAAATTTATCTTTTGAAATATACAGTTTTCAAGGAGCCGTTAGGATTTTCTGTGTGGGAAGTTTGAGTTACATATAATTATTTGGGCAGTACACATTCTGCCCTATACAGTTCCACTGCCTACACCAATACCACGTTTTCTCCCAACTGCATCAACAGACAGTTCACATCTATGATTTTCATTTTCTTCTTCAAAGCATAGAAAATCACGCTGTCCCAGGGATTTCTGACATACAGCTGCCTTACGCCAGCACAGTAGAGCAAGAACTGTGTCTCCTCTACGCTTAACTCCATGGCAATAGCCAAAGCCAATATCTTTTCCCTGCCCGGACGCTTCCTACCGGAAAAAATATGATATGCATATACCTTGTCCAGCTTGGAACGCTCTATTACCTCAGCTTTGGTCAGCCCCTTCTGTTCCAATAGCTGCTCCAGATATTCCGGCAAGCTAAAAGACCGCATGCTTTCCTGATTCATGCACAAATATGCCTCAATATCCTGATAGTTGCCAATATTCTCTATTTCATTCTCCAGTTGAGCTGTATCCTTTACTTTTTCAGTACAATTCACACTATTTCCTCCATGTTATAAACACTACATTATTGAAAGAAAATTCCTCTGCATTTTTTTCAATGAGGTGACCACGAGGATGGATATATTAGCCCCACCCTGTCATATCATATTATACTAAATTTCAGCTAACTTTGTTTACCCAATAGGACAATAGTTTTTTTATAAATTATTTGACTCCCATTCCCGTATCTTGGATAATAAACTAAAAGCATTGGCAAAGGAAGTTTTACTGTGAAGGATTTTGCTACAGAGTTCATATTGAACAAATATCAAAGGCTCCAACTCCTGCACAACAGTCCCAAGGGCAAGGTGTGGCGGGCGATAGACCAGGATAGCAACCAGAAGGTCATCCTGCGGGAGCTGTCACGCTTCAATCCCGTCTATGAGGAGCTAAAGAAGTATAATTTTTCTATATGTCCGGAGATTTATTTTTATACCCAAGGAGAAAGCAGCTCCACTGTTATTGAGCAGTACATAGAGGGCAGTACCTTGGCGGATTTGCTTGCCCAAAATTATGAATTTTCTCCCCAGCAAATCCAGCAGATGCTCAGCCGCCTTTGTCATGGCTTGAAAGAACTACATGAATGTGGCATCATCCATCGGGATATCAAGCCTGCAAATCTGATTCTCCAAAATCCAGAGCTGCCAGAAAGCCTCTATCTGATAGATTTTGATGCCGCTCGCCTGCTATCTGGTCACAAGGCTACTGACACGGCACTGCTGGGTACCCGTGGCTACGCTCCCCCGGAGCAGTATGGCTTCAGCCAGACCGATGCCCGCAGCGATATCTATGCCCTAGGCTGTACCTTCAAGGAAATCTTGGGTCCTCAATACCGTGGCAGGCTCATACTCATTCTAAATAAATGCTGTGCTATTGATCCCCAGGCACGTTATCAGAATGTGGATAAGCTGCTAAAGGCATTGAACAGGCCGCCAATTTTCCAATGCCTTGCCCAGCATAAACGCAATATCCTTGGCCTTGGCATGGCTGTAGGAATGACCGCCATCTGCTTTACCGCATATATTAATTACACAAAAACTGAACCTGCCCCTGCCATTCCCCAGCATGAGACAACGGAAAGCCAGACAGAAACCACCCTGCCCTCTTCCGATGAAGCTGCGCCCCAAGTCAAAGACACCACCGCTCCATCTACTCTGTCCCCAGCGACTGCCCCTAAACAAGCTGTGTTAAAACCGGCCCAGAACATTATCTATCCCCAGTATTACGCCAATGGCAATCCCCTCCTTAGCCATGAGGATGGTGTATATATGCCAAGTACTAGCAGCAGAGTCACCATTTCCAACCAAGAGCTACAGGCATCTGGCGGACATTTTCCCGGCAATACTCCTATCAGCCTCTCCATCACCAATCCCACCGCGGCCAATCTGGAAAGCCCTGTCCTGTCCATTATCTACAACGATATGGCCGGCATCAGCCACACCAGCCTACAGCTCCCTACCATTGCTCCAGGCGATTCTGCCCAAATTTCCCTGCCTATGGAAGAGTTTGCCTGTCAGGAGCCTCTATCCTTGGTCGTCAACATCTCTAGCCCCAGCCCACAACGGATATTCGCCAAGGAAATGCTCATCGTTTTTGATATACAATAAATAATCTGTCTTTTGTCCCAACGGGTAAACACAAAATATTCATAAGCTTGTATAATGCAAAGTATCAGCACATTAAGTATTCATATGAAAGATTTTTTTATTCAAGGAGTGAGACTTATGAGTAAGGTTTGTGAAAACTGTGGTGCAGAATTACTAGATGAGGCAACGAGCTGTCATGCCTGTGGCAAGGAGGTTGCCACAGAGCATGCATTGAACCTGGTTCCACAAGAACAATCCCAGGTTCATGTAGAAGGTGGCCAAAGTCCACAAGTTCATACAGAAGGTGGGCAAATTCCTCAGGTTCATGCAGAAAGTGGGCAAAGTACTCCAGTTCATGCAGAAGGTGGGGAAAATTCCTCAATTGTAACAACGATGTTTTGTGACCGTGTCGAGCGCATGAGCATTCTAAAGTTCATGTTATATTCCTGTTGTACGCTGGGGATTTATAGCTTCTTTTGGTGGGCAAAGCTTGTCAATACAGTTCATACCTTGGTGGGTAGAAGGACAACTGCCTCAGGCGGAACAGCTGTCTTTTATATCATGATAACCTGTGGTATTTATGGTATCTATCTGATGTGCAAACTAACCGATGCCTTAAATGAAGCTATGTACCAGCGCGACATTAAAGACAGCCGTGTCTCCACCATCTTAGCTATATTATTCCCTATTTTCGTTTTAATTCCGGCGGTCAATAGAATTATCGACTTTGATTATTCCAGGGGCGTTCGCTATTTGTCATATCGGTAAGAGGTATATTATCATGAAAAAATTATTATTGGTTCCAGCTTTCATGTTGGCATTTTTCTTCTCCACAATATCCAGCGTCAGTGCTGCCGATGTCTGGGTGGATCATTGGGACTCTGAAAACAAGGATATCTATGTAGTAGAAGATACTATTTCTGGTAACAGCACTAATTTTTCAGTCGTCGTAAAGGAAGTACGAAATGGCAGACTAATAAATCAGCAGTCTTGGTATTTCAATAAATTTAAAACTGACTTTTGGCGTTGTCAATCAGACGAAATGCGAATCAAGGCAGCAAAGAAGGGCATCGGAGCACCGATGTCTGTAGTTTGTGCACCAAACGGAGTGTTTGAGTATTGTGCAGACAGCTTGGGAATCTACTACTATATCGATGGTTACTATTACTACTAATATCCCCTGAGCAAATTTAAACAATATACAATTTTTCTTTTGTCCCCACGGGTAAACAAAACCCGTGGGGATTATTCTATAATATCACTATCAAATAATTATTATTTACTCATGTTTTAAGGGGATGATTTTATGGAAACACTATGGTGGTTAGTAGGGAAGTTTTTTTGGCTGATGGCTATATTGATGGGCTTAACAAGCTTTTATTGCCTTATTCGGCTAAAACTTTTAACATTTGTTAAGCTTGCTTTTTTTGCTTCATTGGCTCTCGGTATTGGTGGATGTGCTGATGAACAAGCCCAACTGGCAGCTATGACGCCTGAACAGCGAGCCGAATACGAGTTAAAACAAGAACAAAAGAAGCAAGAAGAAAAAGCCGCTAAAGAAGCTAAGAAAGCCCAGGAAGAAGCGGACAAGAAAAATGCTGAGGAAGTTGAGCAGGCAAAGCAGGCTGAAGCCCAAAGCATAGCTGAAGGAAAAAAAGCGGAGGCCGAACGCCTAGCGGAAATTGAAGCTCAAAACAAGAAAATCGAAGCTCAAAGAAAACAACAAGAACGAGATAATACCATCAGTATAGGTGATTCCAGAGCCAAGGTTGAACGACTTCTTGGCAGGCCTAATGATATTACTAGTATGGAATCGGCTCTGGGTGAAGAAATCCACTACTACTACTATAAAAACGGTATAAATATCCTTGGAGGAATGGACATTTATTACTTCTCCGATGATAAATTAGTATTAGTTCAACATGAATAAGCAAGGAGGACAAACATGATTATCAAAAAATATTTTGCAACTTTATTTATCTGTTTAGGAGTGCTCATCGGCAATATGGCCCTGGCTGCATCATCTGCCTCGGCAGCCGATGCCTGGGTCTATGAAAAAAACGGCATCGATACCTATGTTGTAACTGACAGCGTAAACTACAACACCGGATTTAAAGCCGGATATGCTATAGTAGACATCAAGCATGTCCATCACAATAGCGGCAGCCTTGTTTCCCGGCGTACATTTAGCTTCAACCACTTCATAGATGCCGGCATCAATACAATAAGCATCTGGGATGAGGTAAATGAATTTTCCTTGGGCACGATTGATGACAATCCAGAAGGTGCCGCTATTTATAGCTGGCTGAAAGCTAACGAATAATAATTATTACGGGATGGAATTTACTACACCTATAATGACTGATTCTATGATTGATATTCCCCTGACAAAATAGTTAAGAGCCATATCCCCAAACGGTCTGAAACTAGATTAATGTCTGCATTGCAGCAGTATTAATCTAGTTTTTGATTTTTAGCGGAAATTTTTGAAGTTTTGCCCTAGAGGGACATATTGTGGGGGCATGGTTTGATACAATCAAAATGACGAGTAGAGTAGTAGGAATATAAAATAAAGATACTAAATGTTGATAGCTTTATGTGTTATATAACGGGGCATATATATACCGTACAGGAAAACAAAAAATATTTATGTGAAAGCAGGATTTTTGACATGGATGTAGAAGTAATATATAACGAAATGTTTTATAGATATCAATTATGGTATTTGAAATGTATTATATCGCAATTCCCAATAAATACAACAAGGCAGTTATGAGTTATTGATACTTATAATTGTATAGCTTTTAGGAGGATTTATAATGGCAGAATCAAAAATATTCAAGCTGAAGGATGGCATTACTGACAAAGATATTGCTAGTTGTGTCGAAAGATTTCTCAGTGTAGAGAAAGAACTGTATGCTGAGACTGTTCAAACTAGTGAAGGCTATTTGGTACAGGCTAAGGAGTCAGATTCCTGGAAAAAATTTGCTGGCATGAGCAAAGCTACGCAGGTGCAGATTTATCCAACCGCAGATGGGGTGATGGTCAATATAGGAGCTGGCAAGTGGATAGATAAGGCTGGGGCGGCAACAGTAGGGATGCTGGTATTTGCTCCGTTAGCAATTACCGCAGCTATTGGTGCATGGGGACAGAAAAAATTGCCGGAAGAAATATTCAGTGCGATTGAGAAGTTTATTGTTAATGGTGGTACGTCATGTGTTTTGAATATGGGTACAAAACCAGCTGTAAAAGATGGTGAAAGCTTATGTCCCAAATGTCATGCGGCAAATGATAAAAACGCAAAATTTTGTTCAGGCTGCGGAGCGCAGTTAGCAAATTGCTGCCCAAAATGTGGGAGTCAGATATCTGCTGGTGTTAAATTTTGCCCTGAATGCGGTGAGAAACTGGAGACAGAGAAGCACTGTCCAAATTGTAATGTAGTAGTTACTGACGACCAAAAATTTTGTTTAGAATGTGGTACTAAGTTGTAATTATGAAAATAGTGGAGGGATAAGGTATGTTTTGTTCAAATTGCGGTACTAAATTAGAGGATGGAGTAAAGTTTTGCTCCGGGTGCGGAACACCTATTGGAGGTGCAGCTCCGATTGCACCATCAGCACAAAAGCAGGTGGAAAGGCCTAATAATGTTAATGAAGAAATTTTAGCTAAGAATAAAGTTGGAATGAGCAAGAATAACTCCTTTACTGGTTCGACAGGTACAGGCATGGTCACCAATAAACGGGTAGTGTTTAAGAAGATTTCTTTAGCAAAAATTTTGGTGCTGGGGCCTTGGGCATTACTGACTGAGGGCAATCTGGATTTAGATTTACCATATAGTGAGATTCAGGATGTAAGAATTGGCAAAATAAAGTTTACAAAAGCTGTTATTATTACGGCAAAGGATGGCAATGAATATGCATTTACCTCACAGATGGGACCTTTATCCGATTTTTCTCAAGAGTGGTACAACCATATTAAAAAGTTTATCTAATTGGTGAAATGTGATGTATTCATCAGAAACTGTAAATACTGGATAATATATCATTCCTAGTTTATTTCTTATAAGGAGCTGTGAAAAAGATGTTTTGTACTAATTGCGGACAAAAAATGCCGGATAATTCTAGATTTTGTACTAATTGCGGGACACAACTTAGTTCTGCATCAGCACCAACACAAGCACCAGAATCAGCATCAGAACCTATATCGTCAACAGTTGAAACTGCAACGCCTGAATTGGTATATGATGGCAATTTTTCAGTAAAGCAGGAGGAGGGGGGTAACAGATGTTGTGTGTCTGAGCTTGGAGCAGTAAAGGTATATGAATACAAAAAAGATTTATCAACGAATCCACTTTCAGCAATGTTTGCATATTATGCGTCTGAAATGAATATACGCAAGCGTCAGGTATGGATTGAATTGAACGATGATTCGTACCGCTTGCAAGCTGGCGCTATGCAGATGATGGTAGGCAATATTGCTGTAAAGTCAGATGTAAAAGATGTGGGCGATTTTCTAGGGAAAATGGTAAAAAGTGTCGTAACTAACGAATCTGCTGTTAAACCACTGTATTCAGGTAATGGCACGTTGATACTTGAGCCGACATATAAGCATATTTTGTTGGTTAATCCAAGTGATTGGGATGGCGGAGTAGTTGTGGAAGACGGCATGTATCTTGCAAGCTCTGGCGATATAGAGATTGATATGCAGTCAAGAGCCAATTTTTCTTCTGCACTTTTGGGCGGAGAGGGATTGTTTAATACCAAATTGGTTGGCAACGGAGTAGCTGTATTGGAGTCCTCTGTACCCTATGATGAATTGATGGAGATTACCCTTGAAAATAGTGTGGCAAGGATTGATGGACCATATGCTGTTGCCTGGTCTGGCAGTTTGGATTTTACTGTTGAGAGGGTTAATGATTCTATTATTAGCAGTGCTGCCACTGGCGAAGGGGTAGTTAACGTGTATCGTGGGACAGGGAAAATTCTTGTAGCCCCGATTGATGATTTGGGCGAAGAAAAGGCAATCGAAAATACATCATCTTCAAATGCTAATCCAGATTCACAAACAGCTTCCAAAGCTGGTACTGCATTGAAGCTCATTAATAGTTTTCTCGATGATTAACTAGGGGTGAACTTTTGCAACTGGATATAGGGAAGAAAAGGTATTAGCATAGAAGGTCTAGTTGGGTGTATCAGCTGGACCTTCTTTTTTTGCTTGATGGGATGCTCAGAAATATATGATTACAAGTAGATGTTGTTTTCAAATGCAATAGTAACAACGTTTGTTTCATTGACTTCCAAAACGTATTGTTTTAAAATCTACACTAGGTGTTTGTGTCCGTATACATGAGTATATATGACCATATACTGTTTGGGCAGCGTTGTGTAAGCGCGTAACTGTATTTTTAGAATTTTTAGGAGTGAATGTATTATGGGGAAAAAATGTCCGACATGTGGAAATGAAGTTGAAGGCAATAGCAGGTTTTGTGGAAAGTGCGGTAATAGTGTAGATACAGAAACTGAAGTATCTGACAGGGAAGCTTTGGGAGAGAATTTTCTGCAAAGCATGTCTGTGAAGATAGGTATATTTAGTGCTGTTATTGCTGTGCTTGGTTTTTTATTCAAAAAGGTGGATCCAACTATCGGTGCAATTGTCTTTGCATTAGCAGCACCAATGTTTATTATGAGTGCAGTGGTTACTATATATAATTTTATTTTTGGAAGAGCTGGTTTGTTAATCAAATTAGCATGTTTTTCACTTTATGGTGCTATGACCGGGTATATGCTGGGGATGAAGAGTGCCGTTACTATCGGTGTTGGTATTTGCTTCGTAATAGTTGCAGGAGAAGCATTTAAAAGGATTTTTTTGCATAAGTAGCTTATGTGCAGCCTGCTAGCTTTATACACCAATTTTTATAGTTTTTCTTTACAAGGACATAATATGGGGCTGTTGTTTTATATAATCAGGATGTGATTAAGATGGTATAACCGATTTTAGTGAGAGGCACATTAGATTTTATTTTTATAGAATGGAAAGGAGCAAATGTATATGGGAAAGTTTTGCGAACAATGCGGAAGTCAGTTGAAGCCGGGTGCAGCGTTTTGCGAAGCCTGCGGTGCCCGTGTAAAAAGTTTCTCGGCTAATGGCAATATGGGTAGTGGTGGCACTAGTAATGTTAGTGGTGGCACTAGTAATGTTAGTGGTGGCACCACTAAGGTTAGTGCTGGAAATACTGGCAGGATTGGAACTGTCGCTGCTTCAGATGTTACCAGTAAGGGAAAATCAAGCGGTGTAGTAGCAGGTATTGTGTTGCTGCTGGCTTTGTTTGGTGGCGGCTGGTATTATTATCAAAATTACATGGAGGTTACACCTACAGCTACGGTCATGGATGAGGCTGGCAGTACAAAATCTGCTGAGGTATCAGATAATAAGGACAAGGTACAATCTGATAAGCAGGCTGTGAAACCAGAGGAAACGCCGTTGGAAAAGGCTCAGACGCAACTTTCCGCTAAGGGCGTCAAAGGGACTGTAATAGCTTCCACTATAGAGAAACGCAATAATTCCGGGTATTTATCCATCGTAAAAAATGGAGAGCAGTACAGTATTATTACCTATGATTTGAGAAATCAGCGCATCGGGCAGACTGCCTTTGATAAAAGGCTGCTGTATTTTACCAATAAGCGGCCAAAGGCTGGAGATTCGGAAGTGGTTATTTTTGATATAACGATTTTTGATGATGTGCACGATGCTGATGATAAGAGTGGTGTTTGGAATGGCAATAATCATTTGCTGCCGGTTTATGCTTTTTATAAACTGGATGCTGATGATAATGTTATTCCGGGTATGCTGAATACGGGAAGCGGGGCAAAACCATCTCATTTTCACAGTTATTTTAATGAGCAGCGCAATGTGGATACGATTAATCTTTTCCTTACGGATATTAAAAATTTGCAGGAAAATGTGAATGAAAATCAGGTGGCTCTGCCGTGATTTATCGGCTTCAATGCGTGATATTGCTGCCTGTTGACAAATGTTGATTTGTTTTTGGGCAGGTTTTATATTAGAGGTTTGTGGGAGGAATAATCAATGAAGTTTTGTAGCAAATGTGGAACTAAGTTGTCTGATGATGCAGTTTTTTGTTCAAGTTGCGGAGCTAGGATGGAGGCATCCGTGAGTGCTCCGGCAAGTACCGGGACAGAGGGAGTTAAGCCTGGTGTGCCTAGCAGTACCAATGGTGGTCAGGATTTGACAGAGGTTGCTGGCAATGTTGTTTCTAATCTGACTAATACGGTAAATCAGGCTCTCAATAGCGAAAAGGGACAGGAATACCTGACAAGCAGCAGCAAGCTGGGAAATATCGGCTATGCAGCGGCTGTATTGGGGGCAGTATCCGTATTTTTTCCGGTAATTTCTTTTGGCGGCTTGGGAGGTAATGGAACCAGCATTATGCAGGAGAGCAAGCTTATAGGTTTGTTGATAATACTTGTTTCTCTTTTTGGTGCCTATGGTGTAAATGTCAGGAAATATGCTGTGACCTTGGCATCAGGGCAGGTTTTGATGGTTTTGAGCTTTATGGGGTTTGCGGCCTATAATAGTCATCTCAATAATAATTTCATTGGCAGGATGATGGGATATGATTTGGGAATTTATTTACCTCTGTTGGCAGGCATCGTAATGGTTCTGATGGCTGGTTTTCTGTCCCTTGCTGTCAAGCAGATAAAGCCTGATATTGTAGGCGCAATCAATGAAATTAGGGCAATGGAGTTCAGTACGGTGGAAATTAATGGATATAACATAAATGTTGTTGTTCTAACTGTTATATTATTGGTGCTTGTTTTTCTTGGTGGAGTGCTATCTAAATAATTGTTGCCATTAATTATTTGACTAGCACTATTTATCTTAAGTGTGTGTCAGTTAGAGTATGTAGACTGTTTGAGTTCTTTTCCTTAATAAAAAGTGGCCTGTTTCAGATTGTTATCTGGACAGGCATTCTTTTTATATATTAATGGTTATTGATCGCAAATATAAGCAGCGAAGGATATATTTTCTTTGCAATACTGTGCAGGTTGTGGTAGCATACAATTATCCGTCAGGAGTTTTGCCTGCCGGTATTTCACAGAATAGGAGCGAATGAATCGATATGGATAATAGTTATCAGTCTTCCAGTAATTCACAGCAGAAATTCAAGGTTATTTTCAATTCACCGGTGGTTGTATCTTTTTCGGGTATCTGCCTGGCGGCAATGCTGCTGGATTATGTGACAGGCGGCTGGAGCACGGTTACATTTTTTTCTACTTATGAGTCATCCTGGCTGAATCCCCTGACTTATGTGCGGCTGGTGGGGCATATTTTTGGACACGGCTCCTGGGAGCATTTTTTCAGCAATATTACGATTTTGCTGCTTATAGGGCCCATGCTGGAGGAAAAGTATGGCTCCAAGTTTATTTGTGAATTTATTTTCCTGACCGGCGTGGTGACGGGGCTTGCCGCGGCACTATTCTACACCAATATTCATCTGATGGGTGCCAGCGGCATAGTGTTTGCTTTTATCATGCTGTCGTCCTTTACAAGCTTCAAGGGCAGCGGCATCCCGATTACCTTTATTCTGGTGGCTGTTATTTATCTGGGCGGCCAGATAATAAGCGGCATGACCATGAATGATAATGTATCATACCTGACACATATTGTAGGTGGCTGCGTAGGCAGCCTGGTGGGGTACAATTTTAATCAGAAAAAGTGAGGGAGCAGTGGCTGTTACAGCTTCCTCTGCAGATAAATCATATCCACCAGCTGTACACCGCACTCAAATATAGGGTGGTCGTAGTTGTCCGTGAAAAAGTTTTTGATGATATGGTGACGGATAAAGCCGCATTTTTCGTAGAAGGGAATAGTGAGGGGGCTGTCACCGGTGCCAACCTGCAAGATAGCGTAGGTATTTTTGTATTCAGCAACAAGATATTCAATAAGCTTTTTGGCATAGCCTTTGCCCTGATATTCAGGTGCAGTGGCTATGTTTTTTATCTTAATGTGGCAGAAGACTCCCTGCCTCTATAGGCGGGAGATGAATGCCACGTCCACCGAATTTACGCAAGTAATTGAGGTGGACAATAGAACGTATCGATGATATAATAATAGGTGGCAGGAGGTGAATGATGTGTTACAGCAAAAAGGCTATCTGTATCGAATATATCCCACTAAGCAACAGCAACAGCTAATCAATCAGACACTGGGATGTGTCAGGTTTGTGTATAACAGGTTTTTGAAT
>NZ_VUNR01000002.1 GCF_009695585.1 Anaerovibrio slackiae | reverse complement strand
TTAAACTGTTTGTCATGTTGTTTAGCCATTCTGAAATCCTCCTCAAGATAGGTACATATATTGTACCATGTCATGAACTTATTTAGGATTTCTCATTTTGACTTGTACTATTTATATTCTAACTCCAAGTAAATTATCTAGGGAGGATTGTAGCGATGGATAAGACTGGAGAAGTTGTTATAATGAGCATTGCTTTTATATTTTTATTTGCATTAACGTTTAGGGATGTGCTAAAGATTCTGTCACTAGTACAGTTACGACGTTTGGATACATCTGTTATTATATGCATTAGTTTGATAATAGTGATAGATTCATCGCTATGGTACTTATGGTTTTACATATATAGCCATATTAATTGAAGGCTGGAGTAGTAAGAAAGGAGCACTAAGATGGATAAGAATGAAGAAAATGCAAAAAACGAAAACGAGATTAAGGATCTAACGAATGCAATAAATTCTTTAAAGTCAACATTATATTTAATTGCAATGCTAGCCTTTATCATATGGTATTTCAGTTCACATTAATATTTGTGGATGCAGGTTATATTACGAAGGGGGATAATGTTATGGTCGAAAAAAACTATAATGGTGAAATTTCCAAAAAAGAAAAACTCATTCTGGAAAGTGAAGAAAAGATTCAGATGTATAAGGAAAAAATCAAGAACTTGAAAGCAGATATAAAAATGTTGAAGCAAAAGAAGGCAGAGGCTTTCAGCAAGAAATTTTTGGATATGTGCGAGAGAGGGCAGGTGGAGCTGACAAATGAGAATCTGGAGAAATTTTTTACTGCAACTGGCATTGAGGTTCCGGCGGCACCAGCGAAAACGAGCCATAAGAAGAAAGCAGAATCTTCGCCAGGAGAAAATTCAGAAGCGGTATCGGATGCCGGGCAATTGAGTTTTATGAACAACAATGAATTTTAGGAGCAAACATGAGATTATTTATAGCGGAAAAGCCTAGCCTTGCCTTGGCGATAGCAACAGGCCTGGGCAGTAAAAATCGCAAAGACGGATATTATGATTGTGGCGATGATATTGTCACATATTGCTTTGGGCACATTATGCAGCAGTGCAATCCGGACGAATATGACGAAAAGTATAAAGCTTGGAAAATGGAAACATTACCGATTATTCCTGTGAAATGGAAACTCAAAGTCAGCCCTGATTGTAAAAAACAATACAATATTATCAAACAGCTGGTAAGCAAAGCTGATGTAATCGTCAATGCAGGTGATCCGGATCGAGAAGGGCAGCTGCTGGTGGATGAAGTCCTTAACGAATTTGGAGTATTTACTCTAGGTAATAGCAATTACAAACCAGTGCAAAGAGTTTTGCTAAATGCATTGGACGATAAGTCAGTTAAGATAGCATTAAGCAACTTAAAAGATAATCGGGAGTATGTTGGATTGCGTAACTCTGCCTTGGCACGGGCCAGGGCAGACTGGCTGATCGGCATGAATTTCACCAGAGCCTATACATTAAAAGCACGGTCTGCCGGATATGACTTAAAACTTAGTATTGGCAGAGTACAGACACCGACTGCTGCATTGATAGCCCGTAGGGAACTTGAAATCAAAAATTTCAAGCCTGTGGAGTTTTATAATCTGCTGGTTACTTGGCAAACAGGCAAGAATTCGTTTGGTTCAACTTGGCAGATAACAGATGATTGCCCTGGGACAGATTCAGAAGGGCATATCATTGACAGGGCGATTATCAATCAAATCAGTAAAAAAATACAAGGTGTTACTGGTACTGTTATCAAGGTTGAGCAAAAGCCTGGCAAAAGCCCGCAACGATTGCCATACAGTTTATCCAGTTTGCAGATCGATGCAGGGAAGCTATACGGTTTTTCGCCACAACAAGTGCTGGATATACAGCAATCGCTCTATGAGAAAAAGCTGACAACTTATCCGCGTTCTGATTGTGAGTATCTGCCGGAGAATCAGCTCAGTGACATTAGTAGTATATTGAATAACATAAAATCAATATCTGATGAGCTGTATACATTGGTGCAAGGTGCAGATATTAAAATACGGAGTCGGGCATGGAATGATAAAAAAATTACTGCGCATCATGCAATCATTCCCACCACAGTAAAACCGGATTTTGCGAAGCTGAGTAGTGATGAGAAAAAAATGTATACCTTGATTGCCAGAGCATATTTGGCACAATTCTATCCGGCCAAAACATTTCTCACGACTACTATTTTGACAGAAGCTAATGGTGAGGTTTTTAAAACGACTGGCACAGTTATCCAGGAGTTGGGATGGAAAAAGCTATATACACAGGCTGCAGATGATGATACTGATGAAGAAATATCTTTGCCTAGCATTAAAGAAGGAGAATATGTTGAGTTTGGCGGCAGTGAGATTAAGGCTGGCATTACGAAGCCACCGGCCAGGTTTACGCCATCCACAATCATCAAAGCGATGAAGGAAATTTGGAAATATGTCAAAGATGAAAACTTAAAATCTTCATTAAAAGAATGTTCTGGAATTGGCACTGAAGCTACCAGAGCAAGCATCATAGAAACAATCCAGGAACGTGGTTATGTGAAAGTGGAAAAGAAAAATTTAGTGCCTACGGAAGTAGGTTTTCTACTATTGAAGATAGTGGATGAAAATATGACTTATCCTGACATCACTGCTAAATGGGAGCAGGATCTTGATGCGATCAGTAAACGGGAATTACCTATCAAGGATTTTATGGCAAAACAGGAAGGGTACATCCAAAATCTTCTCAAGAATTTAGATAGTATTCAGATAGAGCAAGCGAAAGCAGCTTATGTCTGTCCTAACTGTCAAAAGCCGTTGCGGCGTATAAAGGGAAGCAAGGGATTCTTTTGGTCATGCTCAGGTTATCCGGAATGTAAAACTTCATTTCAGGATAAAAATGGTAAGCCTAACATGGAACCGAAACCTAAGCCACCAGCTAACGGACCAAAGTGCCCTAAATGCGGTAAGCCGCTTGTGCAGCGCAAAGGCAAAAAAGCAAAATTCTGGGGATGTACGGGCTATCCAGATTGCAAAGAAATGTTTTGGGATAAGAACGGCAAGCCGGACATGGAGGATTGTTAGCATGTCAGAAATAACTTGCTTTTTAGGTGATTGCTTGTATGAAATGGACAAAATCGGTAATAGCTCCGTAGATATGATTTTGACTGATTTGCCGTATGGAACCACACAAAATTCATGGGACAGCAATATAGATTTAAAAAGGCTATGGAAGCAATATCTTCGCATAATCAAAGAAAATGGCTGCATCGCCTTATTTGCCCAGGCACCTTTCGATAAAGTATTGGCATGTTCAAACTTATCTATGTTTCGTTATGAGTGGATTATACATAAAACACGTGCAACTGGTCATCTGAATGCCAAAAGAGCCCCGCTTAAAGGACATGAAAATGTATTAATTTTTTATAAAAAGTTACCTACATATAATCCCCAGATGACCTACGGACATTCTCCTGTACATACATATATGAAGCATGGGGGAGATGGAAGTTGTTATGGTGCTACTAGGCCGGGCGTAAAAGGTGGTGGAAGTACAAGCAGATACCCGGTGGATATACTGTCTTTCAAGTGGGACACTCAGAAATCCTCTCTGCATCCTACGCAGAAACCTATTGCAATGTTAGAATACTTCATAAAAACGTACACAAATGAGGGGGATGTCGTTTTAGATAGTTGTATGGGAAGTGGCAGTACTGGAATTGCATGTAAAAATACAAATAGGAAATTCATTGGCATTGAGATGGATAAAAATTATTTCAATATAGCCTTGAACAGACTTTCATAAGCAAGGAGGGAAGATATTTGGTCAGGACTGGGGCACCCTGTATGAATTGCCAGGATAGGTATATAACATGTCATAGCTCTTGCGCTGCATATAAAGAGTGGAGCCGGGCCAGGGAAAAAGCCAGGCATGAAGATATTTTTTCTCACATGTGGAGCAATTCAAAGTTATTGACGTTTAATCAGTGGACTAAGAGCCGTGTAAATCGCTGGCAAAAATAATAGGTAATTGGAAAGGATGATAAGTTATGAATCATTGGTGTGGTAGTGGAAATGTATCTACGGATGTTCAGATCAGATACACAACGAGCGGAACTCCAGTGGCAAAGTTCAATCTGGCCATACGGGATACTTTCAAAAAAGATGCAGCAACTACATTTATCCAGGTTAATGTGTGGGATAAGTTAGCTGAGGCGTGTGTCAATAATGTGTATACTGGCGATAAGATTGTCGTGGAAGGTAAGTTAAAATCTACGACATATGATTCAAAAAAATATCCAGGCGCCAAAATAACCCAGCATTATATTGAGGCATATCATGTAGAATTTGATCCGAGAAATATCGGTAAGAAGCCATCTGGAAATGAGTATACAGATGATATTCCATTTCCATCTGAAGCATCTACAGTGACTGCTGCTACTGTCATTGATGAAAGTTCATTTACAGGTGGTGGACAAGCTGGAACAAAGCAGGATGAAACCAGTATTTTTGGTGGGCATGAAGTTCAGGAAGAAATTCCTTTTTGAAGGATAACAAAGAAGGCAGCCAGTGTGTACGCACAGGCTGCTTTCTTTGAGTAGAATTGTAGTTTGGTCGAATTGTGAATTTACCTTTCAATATTGCACCAGATATAATGTTTAGTGTAAAATATTGCTGTTATCCGCTGCATAAGCGGCTTAGAAAGTTATAGTTTTCCCAGCAAACGGCTTGATGTCAGTTATCCGCTGCATAAGCGGCTTAGAAAAGCAAATCAGCTGAAATGCTGGATTGCTGGAAGTTATCCGCTGCATAAGCGGCTTAGAAAACCAAACGTGGTAAGTCTGCGGTTTTTCAAAGGTTATCCGCTGCATAAGCGGCTTAGAAAAAAGAAAAAGCACTAGCACAAAAAGACAAACTGTTATCCGCTGCATAAGCGGCTTAGAAATGCATGTCCAAGAAAATGGCGTTGAGATAGTAGACAGGATTAAGTCCATAGGGCAAAAGATTCTGGCAGATGAGCTAGCAAGAAAAGCAAATCAAAATAAAGGCCGGTGATTTATAAAGAATCATTCACCTGATGATAGTTTTGTTTTAGATATATGAGTGGATTTTTATACAAATTTGTGCTAATCTATCTATGTGAAATTTCGATATGTATAAACATTCATGAACGTTTTGGTGCCAAAATGTGCATTTTGTGTGGGCATAGAATCGGTAGGTTGTTGTTTATAGGTGAATTTTAAGTAAAATATTACTCGTAGAAGTGCGTTAATTCACTTAGTGAGCGTATATGAACAATAACCAAATATCTCCAAAACCGTAGGTTGTGAGTTCGATTCTTACTGCCCCTGCCATTTTTTTACGGAGCAGTACTCAAGAGGCTGAAGAGGACGGTTTGCTAAATCGTTAGGGTCGCAAGGCTGCGGAGGTTCGAATCCTCTCTGCTCCGCCATCTTGGAAAATGAAGCATCAAACTTCGGTTTGATGCTTTTTTCATATTTGTTGGGAGAAAGGAAGAAGCTATATGAAGACATTGGGGTTAATTGGCGGCATGAGCTGGGAAAGCACCATTCCGTATTATAGGATTATCAATGAAATTGTAAAGGACAGGCTGGGAGGACTGCATTCTGCCAGGATTATTCTCTACAGTGTGGAGTTTGCGGAGATAGAAAAATGTCAGTCTACTGGCGATTGGGCCAGGTGCGGGGAAATAATGGCTGATGCTGCAGTGAAGCTTCAGCAGGCAGGGGCTGACTATATTGTCATCTGTACCAATACCATGCACAAGTTAGTGCCTGACATGCTGGCAAAGTTGCATATTCCCATTATCCACATTGCCGATGCGACGGCAGAAATGCTAAAAAAGCAAGGCATAAAAAAGGCGGCACTGCTGGGAACGAAATACACCATGACTCAGGATTTTTATAAGCAGCGTCTGATTGACAATGGCCTGGAAGTTGTAGTGCCGGAGGCAGATGACATCACCCTGATCAATGATGTCATATACAATGAATTGTGCCGGGGGGAAATCCGGGAGGAATCCCGCAGGCAATATGCCGAAATCATCAGCAAGCTGAAGGAGGAAGGAGCCGAGGGTGTAATCCTGGGCTGCACGGAAATCGGCCTTCTGGTGAGGGCGGAGGATTCCGTCCTGCCGGTTTTTGACACGACAGTGATTCATGCTGCAAGGGCGGCAGAGATGGCTTTGGAAGACTAGAAGGGATGCTGAATTTTTCTCTTAATTTGCTGAACATAGCCATTTTTTCTATTGCAATTTATTTCAAAATAATGTAAGATAAGTGAGTATTTTAGTTTCGCCGGCTTGGTTTTCTAGTCGGCGTATTCTTTTTTATTAGCTTCATGAGGAAGTAGAGGAGGATTAGAAATGAATGAGGCTTTAGAGAAATTTTTTCATCTAAAGGAGCATGGTACTAATGTCCGTACAGAGGTCATTGCCGGTATTACCACTTTTATGACAATGGCGTACATTCTGGCAGTAAATCCTAGTATTCTGGGGACTACGGGCATGGATGCAGGTGCAGTATTTGCAGCTACTGCCATTGGTGCCTGCGTTGGTACATTGATTATGGCGTTTCTCGCCAATTATCCCTTTGTACTGGCACCGGGCATGGGGCTGAATGCTTTCTTTGCCTTTACCGTAGTGGCACAGATGGGGTATTCCTGGCAGATTGCGCTGGCTGCTGTATTTGTGGAAGGTATTATTTTTATTATTTTGTCCCTTACCAAAGTGCGTGAGGCGATTTTTAACTGCATTCCGCCAGCACTGAAATACGGTGTTACTAGCGGTATTGGCTTGTTTATCGCTTTCATTGGCCTGCAGAATGCCAAGATTGTGGTGGATGGACCTACGCTGGTGGGACTGTATCCTTTCCGCGCCGCTTTGATGGATGGTTCTTTCCATACTGTTGGCATGGGTGCACTGCTGGCACTTTTAGGAACCTTGTTCACTGCCGTGCTGATGGCCAAGAAGGTACCTGGCGGTATTCTTTGGGGCATTCTTGGCACCTGGGTTGCAGGTATTGTCTGCGAGCTGACCGGGCTTTATGTGCCGGATCCTGCCCAGGGCATGTTCTCTGTTATGCCGAGCTTTGCTAACGGCATTGCTATTCCTAGCCTGGCACCGACCTTCATGCAGATGGATTTCAGTGCCATTGCTACCCTGAACTTTGTGACTATTGTTATCACTTTCATGTTCGTAGACTTGTTTGATACTTTGGGAACCCTGATTGGCGTTGCTTCCAAGGCTGATATGCTGGACAAGGATGGCCGCCTGCCAAATATCAAGGGCGCCCTTTTGGCTGACTCCGTTGCTACTACTGCCGGTGCAGTGCTGGGTACTTCCACGGTTACTACTTTTGTGGAAAGCTCTGCCGGTGTAGGCGTAGGCGGACGTACCGGACTGACTGGCATTGTCAGCGCCGTGCTGTTTGCCCTGAGCTTGTTCCTGGCACCTATTTTCCTGGCAATTCCGGCTTTTGCTACAGCACCTGCTTTGATTGTGGTGGGCTTCCTGATGCTAAGCAGCCTGATGCGCATCAATTTTGATGATTTTACCGAGGCTGTGCCTGCTTATATCGCCACTATCGCCATGCCGTTCATGTACTCCATTTCCGAGGGCATTTCCATGGGCGTGATTTCCTATGTTATCATCAACCTGTTCAGCGGTGCTGCCGCCAAGAAGAAAATCAGTCCTGTAGTGTATGTACTGGCTGTAATTTTCGTTCTGAAATACATTTTTGTATAAAAATATTTGTATAAAAAGAATTGACACATCAGGCTTCAGATGGTAAAATGTATCAATGTGAGTGCACTGCAACAGTTTGCAGATGCGCTTTCCCCAACCGCACAATGAGGTTTGTAAATGAAGTGCCTCAGGGCGTTTCTACCGTAATTGGCGAGTACAATAACAGGGAGGTGTAAGAGAATGTACGCAATTATTCAGACTGGTGGCAAGCAGTACAAGGTTGCTGAGGGCGATACTGTACTGGTTGAGAAGCTGGAGGCTGCTGAGGGTGATGTTGTTACCTTTGATCAGGTTCTGACCGTAGTAAAGGACAGCGATGTTGTTGTTGGCAAGCCAGTAGTTGATGGTGCAAAGGTTACCGCAAAGGTTGAGGCTCAGGGCAAGGGCAAGAAGATTCTGGTCTTCAAGTACAAGGCTAAGTCCAACTATCGCAAGCGCCAGGGTCATCGTCAGCCGTTTACCAAGGTTGTTATCGAGAAGATCGAAGCTTAATTATTTGAGATAAATGATTGAGATAAAGGTTTATCGCAATTCCCAGGGGAGGATATCCGGCTATGATGTCCGTGGCCATCACGGGGAGTATGGCAGTGATATTGTCTGTGCCGGGATTTCGTCATTAGCACAGACCGCCTTGAAGGGCGTAGGGCAGCACTTACATCGCGAAGTTGATTATAGAGTAGCGAGTGGTGACTTGCATGCAAGGCTCAAGGGTGTTCCCGATGAATTAACTGATGCAATTTTAGAGACAATGCTTATTGGATTCTATGATATCCAAGAGTATGATCCGGATGAAATTAGTATTTCAGTGGTACAGGAGGTGTAACCCTGATGTTTAAGTTTGATTTACAGCTGTTCGCTCATAAGAAAGGTGTATCCAGCACTCGTAACGGCCGTGACAGTGAGGCAAAGCGCCTTGGTGTCAAGGAGCAGGCTGGCACTGTTGTAACCGCAGGCAGCATTATCGTTCGTCAGAGAGGAACTCATTTCCATCCTGGCAATGGCGTAGGCATCGGCAAGGATGATACCATCTATGCAAAGATTGCTGGTCGTGTTGCTTTCGAGCGTAAGGGACGTTTCAACCGTCAGGTTAGCGTTTATGCAGTAGAAGACGCTGCTATGTAATAGTAAAGAGATACCTGCGCCTGAACGGGTGCAGGTATTTTTTTAGTTATATGCTATATGGCTATATAACTGGCGGTTATATGTTATGCGATGTATGCTGTATGTCATATGTTATGTATATATATTATATGTTACATAGTTATGCGGATGTTAGATGATGTATAAAAAGCTGGCATTGTTTTCAATACCAGCTTTTTATACATCATCAGATTTAGAAGGAGGCAAGGTATGCAGTTTATTGACAGAATTACTATCAAGGTTACGGCAGGCACGGGCGGCCATGGCAAGTCCGCCTTCCGTCGCGAGAAATTTGTAGCCAAGGGCGGCCCATCCGGCGGTGACGGCGGCCGGGGCGGTGACGTGATTTTTCGGGTGGACAACAATATGAACACGCTGCTGGATTTCCGCTATCATCGCAAATTCACAGCCAAGAACGGTGAAAATGGCGATATAAAGAATCAGTACGGCCATAATGCGCCTCCTTGCATTGTCAAGGTTCCTCAGGGAACCCTGGTCAAGGATGCGGATACCGGCGAAATCCTTGCTGACCTGACGGAGCTGGGACAGGAGGCAGTGATTGCCAAAGGCGGCCGTGGCGGCAGGGGCAATGCCAAATTTGCCAACAGTGCCAACCGCGCCCCGACCTTTGCCGAGTTTGGTGAGCCGGGGGAGGTAAAGAACCTGCTGCTGGAGCTGAAGCTTCTGGCAGATGTGGGGCTGGTGGGCTATCCTAGCGTGGGCAAGTCCAGCCTGGTGTCCAAGGTTTCCGCGGCGCGGCCGGAGATTGCCGAGTATCATTTTACTACTATTACCCCTGTGCTGGGCGTGGTGAACGTAGGCGAACTGGGGGATGAGAAGACCTTCGTCATGGCTGATATTCCGGGGCTGATTGACGGTGCCTCCGAGGGCGTGGGCCTGGGGCATGATTTCCTGCGCCATGTGGAGCGCACCAAGATTATCGTGCACATTGTGGATGCTTCCGGCATCGAGGGCAGGGATCCTGTGGAGGATTATTACAAGATAAATAAGGAACTGAAGCTGTACAGCGAGAAGATTGCCCGCCGTACCCAGATTCTGGCTGCCAACAAGATGGACTTGCCTGGGGCGGAAGAAAATCTCCAGCGCCTTCGGGAGCTGGCAGATAAGGAAGGGATTCAGCTTTTCCCTATCTGTGCGGCCACGGGACAGGGGCTGAAGGAGTTAATCAATGCAGTGGCAAAGGCTCTTGACGAATATGTGGAGGAACCTGATGCCGAGGAAGGCGAGAAGGTTTACGAGGCACAGGCGGAGGACCCGGATAAAATCACCATCAGCAGGAATATTTCCGGCGAGTTCGTGGTCAGCGGCAAATCCCTGGAAAAGCTGGTTGCCATGACCAATTTCGGCAACGACGAGGCACTGCGCCGCTTCCAGTATATCTGGCGCATCAAGGGTATCGACAAGAAGCTGCAGGAACGGGGCATCAAGGAAGGTGAAACCGTCCACATCGGCGATATGGAATTTGAGTACAGAGAGTGAACATTCGTGAGATAGCGTAAGATTATACAGGGAGGATAAACATTGATAAAGAATACTTTGACCGGCAAGCAGAAGCGTTTTCTGCGCTCTATGGGCATGACAATTGACCCTGTTGTCAATATGGGCAAGGAGGGGGTTACCCCTACTGTGGTACAGGCTGCCTTGGAGGCCATCAAGAAGCGTGAGCTCATCAAGGTGCGGGTGCTGCAGAACTGCTTCGAGGAGCCAGAGGATGCCATTACGACACTGGCTGAGCGGTGCAATGCTGACCTGGTGCAGGTAATCGGCCGCAACGGGCTTTTGTTCCGCCGCAATTTTGACAAGCCGAAAATCCAGCTGCCAAAGTAATTTTGGTAATTAATTTGGAAGATAAATACAGGCTATAGATACCCAAGACAAGAAAAACAGGATGTTGTACATTCATGAAAGGATGATTTGCCATGAATACCCGTGAACAGATAAAGGATGCCAAGCGTATAGTCGTCAAGGTCGGAACCAGCACCCTTCTGTACCCCAATGGCAAAATCAACCTTTACAGGATTGAGCATCTGGCCAGGGAGCTTTCGGATCTTGCCAGCCAGGGGCGGGAGGTCATCCTGGTGACATCCGGTGCCATCGGGGCAGGCATGGTGCGCATGGGGCTTTCGGAGAGGCCGGACAGCATGCAGGAAAAGCAGGCCCTTGCTTCTGTGGGGCAGGTGCTTTTGATGCACCTCTACGACAAGTTTTTTACGGAGTACGGGCAGGTGGCAGGACAGGTGCTCCTGACCAAGGAAAATTTTGCCAATCACAATCAGTACATCAATGCCAGGAATACCCTGATGGCCATGCTGAAATCGGGGATTATCCCGGTGATTAACGAGAATGATGCGGTAACGGTGGCAGAGGTGAAAATCGGTGACAATGATACCCTGTCTGCCACTGTGGCTGCCATCGTGGATGCCGATGTGCTGATTATCCTGTCGGATATTGACGGGGTATACGATGCCAATCCCCAGACACACCCGGAGGCGAAGCTATTGTCAGAAATAAAGGAAATAACCTCCGGGGTGGAAGCTATGGCAGGAGGCGCAGGCTCCGCTGTAGGCACCGGTGGCATGGCTACCAAGATTGAGGCGGCGAAGATTGCCACTGCTGCCGGTGTTACCATGTTTATTGCCTCCGGCGGTGAAAATGGCATGCTGGGCAGGATTATTGCCGGTGAGGATGTGGGCACGGTATTTCCGCCCAAGGATGCCCATCTCAGGGCAAGGAAGGGCTGGCTGGCCTTTGGCAAGCGCATTTCCGGCATCCTGGTGGTGGACGAGGGCTGCGTAAAGGCGTTAAAGAAGGGCTCCAGCCTGCTGGCTGCCGGTATTCTCGCCACGGAGGGGGAATATACCGCAGGCAGCACGGTACGGGTGCTGACAGCTGATTATCAGGAGATTGCCCGGGGCACTATCGCTTATGATGCAGCTGCCGTAGCAAAAATCAAGGGCAGGAAGACCAGCGATTTTACGGATATTCTCGATGGGGAAATTCATGACGAGGTAATTCATCGTGATAACATGGTCCTTATGATATAATATAGACGGAGCAGATCGGAAAAACGAATGTGGTTTTGGAGGGAAATATATGGCTTTACAGGATAAGATTGTCAATCAGGCACGGCTGGCAAAAGAGGCTTCCCGGAGCATGAATATGCTTTCGACGATTACCAAAAACAATGCGCTTCTGGCTATGGCCCGTGCCTTGGAGCAGCGCAGCAGCGCCATATTGGAAGCAAATGCCGTAGATTTGGAGGAAGCGCGGAAAAAGGGCATCAAGCGTTCCTTTCTGGACAGGCTGATGCTGGATGAGAGCCGGGTGGCAGGCATGGCGGACGGCCTTCGTCAGGCAGCTGCCCTGCCTGATCCTATCTGGGAGGAGGATTATGCCAATGTCCGTCCTAACGGGCTGGAAATCCGCCGTGTCAGGGTTCCCCTGGGCGTCGTGGGCATGATTTATGAGGCTCGGCCTAATGTAACGGCGGATGCCATCGGCCTTTGCCTGAAATCCGGCAATGCCGTTATCCTGCGGGGCGGTTCCGAGGCGATTATTTCCAACAAAGCAATTGCAGGCATTATGGCGGAGGCAGCCTATCATGCCGGTATCCCTGAGGGCGCCATCCAGCTGATAGAGCAGACGGACAGGGCTGCCGTGGATGTGATGCTGCAGCTGAGGGATTGTATCGATGTGATTATACCTCGGGGCGGTGCCGGCCTGATTCAGAAGGTGGTAACTGACAGCAAGGTGCCTGTTATTGAGACCGGCACAGGCATCTGCCATACCTTCGTGGATGAGTCTGCCGATCTTGATAAGGCATTGAAGATAGCTGTCAATGCCAAGACTTCAAGACCTGCTGTCTGCAATGCCATGGAAACACTTTTGGTGCACGAAAGGGTAGCGGCTGATTTCCTGCCGCTGCTGGTCAAGGCTATGTCCGAGAAGAACTGCGAGCTCCGGGGCTGCCCGAAGTGCCGTGAGCTGGTAGTAGGCATGGGCGAGGCAACGGAGGAGGACTGGGCAACGGAATACGATGACCTGATTCTCTCCGTAAAGGTAGTGGCTGACATTCAGGAGGCTGTGGAGCATATCAACAGGTACAACACCGGCCACTCTGAGACAATTGTGACGGAAAGCCTGGCCAATGCACGGCTGTTCCAGCGCTGCATTGATGCGGCTACGGTGTATGTCAATGCCTCTACCCGCTTCTCTGATGGCTGCGAATTTGGCTTTGGTGCGGAAATCGGCATCAGCACCCAGAAGCTGCATGCACGGGGGCCTATGGGGCTGAAGGCGCTGACCAGCACCAAGTACCTGATTATGGGCGATGGGCAGGTTCGCTAGGCTGCGGGGCTGCTTCCGTACCCTGGGGCAGTATTGGCATACGGCCAAGGGGCGGCACGATATCTGTGATTATGCCAAAGCGGCTGCGATAATGCTGTTTTCAATGGCATCCGCTGCAGCAGCTGTGTTTTTTGAGGAGCTTGGTGTTTTGGTACCGTAGGAATGGGGGGACAGGCATGGCAGTAAAAAAAAGGATAGGCATCTTTGGCGGCACCTTTGATCCCATACATCTGGGGCATCTGATTGTGGCAGAGACTATTATGGATGAATTTTCTTTGGACAGGGTGGTGTTTATTCCTGCGGCAGTGCCGCCTCATAAGCTGGGCAAGGATATTTCCGCCGCCCATCACAGGTACATGATGACCATGCTGGCCATCTGCTCCAATCCCCGTTTTGAGGCATCGGATATGGAAATGCGGCGTACCGGTCCTTCCTACAGCCGTGATACCCTGGCAGAGCTTATCAGGGAGCATGGGGAGGACACGGATTTTTATTTTATCGTGGGAGCTGACTCGGTGGCCAGCCTCCACACCTGGAACAGGATTGAGGAGCTTTTGTCCATGTGCCATTTCGTGGGGGCATCCCGTCCCGGCTGCCTGCCGGATATGGAGGAGATCCGCCGCCGTTTTGGCCGGCTGGCAGAGAAAATTCACTGCCTGGAAACGCCTGAGCTGGAGATTTCCTCCACTGATATCCGGGAAAGGGTGCGCCAGGGGAAGACAGTCCGTTATATTGTTCCTGAAGCGGTGGAACAATATATTTACAAGGAAAGACTGTATTTATAAAAATTAATTTATGTGTTATAATGGCAATGTTGGGAAGGTTTTGTGTATGACTTATGAGGAAATGCAGGCAAAGCTGAAAAGCCGCCTGAAGCCGGGGCGCTATGTGCATTCCCTGGGAGTGGCTGAGACAGCGGTGTTCCTGGCAAAGCGCTTTCAGGCTGATGTAGAGAAGGCGCGTATTGCCGGGCTTTTGCATGACTGCGCCAGGCAGTATCCCAATGAGCAGCTTATCGCGGAGGCTGTGAGGCGCGGCATCAGGATAGGGCAGGTGGAAAGGGCTATGCCCCTTTTGCTGCATGCCTATATCGGTGCCAGCCTGATCCGGGAGGAATATGGCGTAGATGATGAGGAAATTGCCCGGGCGGTTTACCGCCATACTGTAGGCGGCAGCAATATGACCGTGCTGGACAAGATTATCTATTTTGCCGATATGATTGAGCCGGGCAGGGCTTATCCCGAGGTGGAGGAGCTGCGCAGGCTTTCCCGGGAGGCGGAGCTTGACGAAATGGTGCTGGAGGGACTTACCCAGTCCATTATTTTCGTCGCTGCCAAGGGGCATCTCTTGCATCCCGACACCATAGCTGCCAGGAACGATATACTGCTGAAGAAAATTTCTGCTGAGGATTTGGATTGATGCCCATGGAAAGCCAGACAAAACTGAATGTGCAGCGCAAGCGCAAGGTCTTGCGCAAGAAACGCCGGATTAAGTTCTTTCGGGTTTTTGTGTTCCTGATTTTGCTGGGCTGTGCATTGACAGCGGCCGGCTGGGTTTCCATGAAGCTCTACGGCTGGGCAAGCCAGACATATGCCGTCTATGCGGAGATTTATGATGATTACAAGCAGCGGCGTGCCTTGAGGGCGGCCAGTTTTGATCCCCGGTTTGACGGCTACACCAACATACTTTTCGTAGGGTTGGATACAGGCAGGGAGGACACGGGGCAGCAGGCTGACAATCTGTTTTTGCTCAGCTTCCGCCATGAGGACGGTGCCGTGCGCATCATCAGCATTCCCCGCTACACGTTGGCAGAGATACCGGGCATGCCGCAGCCGGAAAGGCTGAATAATGCTTATTATTATGGCGGGCTTCCCCTTTTGGAGCAGACCGTGACAGGCCTTTTGGGGGTGACGGTGCATCATCACGTTGCCATAGACATAGAAGCCTTGAAGGAGCTGGTGGATGTCATGGGCGGCATTGATGTTTATGTGGAGACGCCGATGGATTATGAGGACCCGGAGGGGGATTTGTACATCCATATTCCTAAGGGGTATCAGCACATGGACGGTGATACGGCACAGAAATACCTGCGGTTTTCCAGCGATGAGCTGGGAGCCTACGGGCGCAGCAAGCGCCAGCAGGCTTTTGTCAAGGCTGTTTACCAGCGTGTATTGCAGCCGGATGTGGTGACAAAGCTGCCGCTGCTGCTTGATGTATGGCAGCGCAGGGCTGTCACCACCATAGAGGCCTTTGACTCTGCTCATTTTACAAACCTGTTGCGCAAGCTGTCAGGAACGAAGCCGGAGGTAGTGCTGCTGCCGGGAGGCTTGGATGCAAATGGCTCCTGGGTATGCGACAAGGCCGCAACAGAGGCGAAAATGGCGGAGCTTTTCCCGGCAGAGCCTGAGCCGGAGGAGGACGAAGGATTTTTGGGTATTTTCTGAGTTTTTACTTTTGAAGGAGGAAAGGTATGATAAAAACATCGCTTGATTTGGCAAATATGATTGCCGCTGCGGCTGCCGAGAAGAAGGCGCGCGATATTGTACTGATGAAGATGGTTGATTTGACGCCTGCTACGGATTATTTTGTGGTATGCTCTGCCGGCAGCACTACCCAGGTACGCGCCATTGCTGACAGCATTGAGGAAAAGCTGCAGGAGGACGAGGGTATTGGGTTCATGCACAAGGAAGGCTATCGCGAGGGCGAGTGGGTTCTGATGGATTATGGTGACTGCGTGGCGCATATCTTCCTGCAGGACAGCCGCGAGTATTATTCCCTTGAAACCCTGTGGGGCGATGCAGAGCTGACCGCCTATGAGGATTGACGATGGCTGGAATAAATAATTCATTCAGGGGCGGCCGCAGCAGGGAGAGCCGTTCCCCACGCCTGGAAAAGCCGAGCTTGAAGTATGGGCCAAGCACGGTAGCTGTGCTGAAGGTGGTGCGCCAGTCGGAGATGGGCGCCTTCCTGGATGCGGAGACAGGCAATACCAATGATGATATCCTGCTGCATAAAACCCAGCAGACCGGTGATGTGCACATCGGGGATATGGTGAAGGTTTTCCTGTACCTTGACCCCAAGCACCGCCTGACAGCCAGCATGAGGGTGCCGAAGCTGAAGGAAGGGCAGATTGCCAGGATGCGGGTAATCAATGTCAGCAAGGATGGTGCTTTTCTGGATGTAGGTGCCGAGCGTGGCATCTTCATGCCTTATGCCGGTATGCGGGGCAAGCTGCAGATTGGTGAAGTGGTCTGGGCGAAGCTGTACACGGACAAGTCCGGGCGGCTGGCGGTTACCATGAAGGTGGAGGACGAGATGCGCCGTGCTTCTGTCCGGGCGGAAAATGTCCGGGTGGGGCAGATGGTAAAGGGCTCGGTGTACAATATTACCGACCGGGGTGCCTTCATGCTGACCAAGGAGCGTTATATTGTCTTTATCGCCAACAAGGAAATGGTGGAGAAGCCGCGGGTAGGGCAGGAGCTGGAGGCCCGGGTGACCTATATACGGCCTGATGGCAGGCTGAATGCTTCCCTGAGGGAGGCGAAGGAGAAAGCAAGGATTTCCGATTCGGACAGGGTGCTGATGTTTTTGCAGTCCAATGATGGCAGGATGCCTTATAGCGACAGCAGCAGCCCGGAGCTGATCAAGGGCAAGTTCAAGATCAGCAAGGCAGCCTTCAAGCGTGCCATTGGCCGATTGTACAAGGAAGGACTCATAGAGATGCGCGACGGGTGGACATATTTAAAATAAATAAATAATTCCTAAACTTTTTTATCTGTTTAGCAGGATTTTTGCTATTTGTAACGAATTTACTATATAAGAGAGGCAATTAATGTGGTAAAATAAGTCCAGTCCTTGAAAAGAGGCTGGGGAAAGATAAAAATGGGGGCGATAGAATGGCAGTCGAAGAAAATAAGGGAATATTGCTGGAAACAGGCACAAATGAGTTTGAAATCGTAGAGTTTAGCATTGGTTCCGTAAATTACGGCATAAATGTAGCCAAGGTGCGTGAGGTTATTACCCGCACGCCGGTTACGGAGATGCCTCAGGCACATCCGTATATTGACGGCTTGTTTACCCTGCGCGGCAAGGCTATTCCGCTGGTAAACCTGCCGCGGTGCCTGAATGTCCAGACCATGGATGAGCCGAAGAACATCATTGTAACTGAGATAAACAACTATGATATCGGTTTCCTGGTAGACAGCGTATCCCGCATTCACCGCATTTCCTGGAAGAATATGGAGCCTGCGCCTGAGGTGGGGGATCAGTCCAGGGTTGTAGGTATCGTTAAGATGCAGGAGAAGATTATTCTGCTTCTGGACTTCGAGACGATTATTGCGGAGATTAATCCTGAGATTAACGCGAAGCTGACCACCTTTGACGATGCTACTACCGACATGAAGGCAGAGCGTTCCAACGTGCATGTGCTGTGCGCCGAGGATTCCCCTCTGCTGCGTGAGCTTCTGGTCAATACTCTCCACGAGTCCGGCTACCGCTTTGTCCGTGATTTCAACAACGGCCAGGATGCCTGGAACTACCTGTCCACCAATCTGTCGTCTGACCTGCCGATTGAGGACCAGGTGCGTGTCATTATTTCCGATATTGAGATGCCGCAGATGGACGGTCATCGCCTGCTGAAGCTGGTGAGGAGCGATCCGCGCTTCAATCAGATTCCGTTTATCCTGTTCTCCTCCCTCATCAGCGAGGAAATGCGCAGGAAGGGTGAGTCCCTGGGAGCCAATGGCCAGATTTCCAAGCCGGAAATCAATCAGCTTATCGGCCTGATGGACGAGCTGATTTTTGGCATCAAAAAGTCTGAGGATTAATAATTTGCCGGAGATATGAACTCCGAAAGCAGCGGCAGCGGCGATGCCTTGGTGGCATTGACCGGTGCCGCTGTTGTTTTTTTGATAAATTTTCAAAATATCCTTGACAACTTTGCCAATATCTAATAGAATAGTTCAAGTGAGCCGTGTACAGCCGCTTCCATTAGCCCCGGAGGCAAAGGCACAGCTTGCGACAATTCCAGAAATTTTGATTAATTAATCTAGGGAGGGATATATCGCATGAAGACAACGTTTATGGCTAACGCTCAGAATGTAGAGCGTAAGTGGTATGTTGTAGACGCTGAAGGTCAGACTGTAGGTAGATTGGCCGCTGAAGTAGCAAAAGTTCTTCGCGGTAAACATAAACCAACCTTTACTCCGCATGTTGATACCGGTGATTTCGTTATCGTAATCAACGCAGAGAAGGCTGTATTCACTGGTAAGAAGCTGACGGACAAGATTTATTTCCGTCATTCCGGTTATAATGGTGGCACCACCTTTACTCCGGCTGGTCAGATGATGGACAAGTTCCCAACTCGCGTTATCGAGCATGCTGTTCGCGGTATGCTGCCGAAGAACCGTCTTGGTGAGCAGATGTATAGAAAGCTGAATGTATATGCTGGTTCCGAGCATCCGCATGCTGCACAGCAGCCTGAGGAGCTCAAGCTGAACATTCGCTGATACTTGGTAAGGAGGAACATAAAAAATGGCATTAGTTAGCTACTACGGTACTGGCCGCAGAAAGTCTTCCGTTGCTAGAGTTCGTCTGGTTCCAGGTGAAGGCAAGGTGACCATCAACGGCCGCGCAATGGATGAGTATTTCGGCCTCAAGACTCTTGAGCTGATCGTTAGGCAGCCTTTGGAGCTGACCGAGACTGTTGATAAGTACGATGTAATCGCAGACGTAAAGGGTGGCGGTGCTTCCGGCCAGGCTGGTGCAATCCGTCATGGCATTACTCGTGCTCTGATGGTTCTGGATGGCGAGCTGCGTCCTGCCCTGAAGAAGGCTGGTTTCGTAACCCGTGATCCTCGTGAGAAGGAACGCCGCAAGTACGGCTTGAAGAAAGCCCGTAAGGCTTCCCAGTTCTCTAAGCGTTAATTTCAGATTATTGCTTGTATGTCCCTGCAGGTTTTTCCTGCAGGGACTTTTATATGCTGTGAAACATTGAATCAGTTAAAGGTTATGGAAATATGAGGAAATGTTTTGGAAAAATATTACAAATTTTTATGGCAAAAAAGAGGATTTTGTACATGTAATGTAGAATAACAATAAGTGAAAATTAAGGGAAGGAAAGATTTTTGCTCTGTAAATGCTGCGGGGGCGGCATGAGGAAAATCAATATTAAAACTAGAGGAGTTGATGTTAGTGTGTAGTTCAAAAAAAGTGATGCTGCTGTTTTTGGCACTGCTAATGATGCTGGTCAGCGGCTGTGGAGGCAGCAACGTGGGGAAGGTATCCTATCCGGATGGCAAGATTGCCTGGGCTGCCCATAGTGCCCTTTCAGGTGTGCCGAAGGAATTGCATGACGGAGTGCAGGCAAAGGCAGCAGCAGACGGCATTGAATTTGAGGCTCAGAATGCCGGTGACAATGCCAATTTGCAGCTGGACCAGGTAAACAAGATGGTGGATGATAAGGCAATGGCTATCGTATTGCTTGCCATGAACGGCGATTCCATCATTCCGGCTGTGGAGAGGGCAAATGCAGCCGGGATTCCTGTGATTGCCACCAACCGCGATGTAAATGGCGGCGTGTTTACCAATGTAATCAATGATGAGAAGCAGGCAGGCCAGATTCAGGGTGCTTATATGGCGGCGCATCTGCCTCAGAATGCCAAGGTGGTGTACCTCAGCGGCGATATGTCTATTTCTGCTGCCCAGCTGCGCTGGGAGGGCTTCAAGGAAGCACTTTTGGACAAGCGCCCTGATGTGCAGCTTTTGGCAAAGACAAGTACAGGTGACTGGACTTATGCCAACGGTGTCAAGAATATGACGCTGTGGATGCAGCTGTTCCCACAGATTGACGGTGTAGCCTCCGGCAACGACAACATGGCAATGGGGGCTTTGCAGGCAATGAAGGCTGCCGGCAGGTACAATCCTAGTATGATTTTCTGCGGTATAGATGCCGGTGCTGATGCCCTGGAATCCATTGCCAGCGATGGCGGCATGACCCTGACTGTAAAGCAGGATGCTGACAGCATTGTGGATGCTATCTATGCAGTGATAGGTGAAATCCGCAAGGGCAATGCCCCGGAGCCTGGGGACAAGCTGGTACCTATGGTGGAAATAACCAAGGCTAATGTAGCTAAATACAAGTAAGTAGGCAGAATGGAGTTTTGTATGGAAAATATCAGTGTAAAAATCAAAATACTGGCATTGGCTGTCATTATGCTCATCATTACCTGTCTGGTAGCGGCAGCCGGCCTTTATTCCAATACCAAGTCCAAGCAGGCTGTAGATGATATGTACGAGTCCAATCTGATGGCAACCCAGTATCTTACTCATGCAGACAGCCAGCTTTTGCTCATCAAGGATGATGTGGCTTATGTATTGCAGCAGAATCTGGCGCAGGAGCCGCGCAATGTGCTGCTGACAGATATTGTTGACAAGCTGAAGGGCATTCAGGGGGATGTAAATGCTGTCAAAGAGATTTGCCATGGTGAGAAAATACAGGGCATCATTAACGAGCTGGATGAGCATTTGAATAACACTATTCCGCAGGTGGAGGCAGCCAAGAAGCTGGGCACTTCCCCTGAGGACAAAATTGCCCTTTACAAGGCACTTAACGAGATTGATGATGTGTCACAGCATCTGGGAGAATTGACGCCTGAGAATGTTATGCAGGGCAAGATACTCTTCCAGGCCAGTGATGAGGCCTACAACTTTGCCTTGATGGCATTTGCAGTAATCATTATCTTTGGCCTGATTGTGGGCATTGCAGCTGCGATCATTATTGCCAAGGGCATTGCCGGCCCTCTGCAGGCATCTGTGGAACAGCTTAATGCAGTAGCAGATGGCGATTTGACTCAGACCATTGATAACGACATGCTGAACCGTCAGGATGAGGTCGGCGTCATGGTGCAGGCGCTGCACAGGATGCAGAAGTCTCTGCGGGAGGTGCTGGGCACGGTGCGCCAGGAGGCAGACAACAGTGCCGAGATGGCTGCGGAGGTCTATGAGCTGGTAGGTGCCATGAATGGCAGTGCCCAGGATATGTCTGCCGTTACCGAGGAGATGGCAGCCAGCATGGAGGAGACGGCAGCGTCTACATCCAATATCCAGAGCCTCAGCGACCGCATCAAGGAGCAGGTGGAGGCAAATGCCAAGGAAGCCAGCGATAGTGCGGATTATTCCAACACCATTTCCGATAGGGCAAAGGCTCTCAAGGAGGATGTACAGCAGGCACAGAAGGAAGCCGAGCGCATCTATGCAGGGACCAAGACCTCTTTGGAGCAGGCTATCGAATCTGCCAAGGTGGCAAACAATATTACGGAGCTGACCCAGGCCATCAGCGATATTGCTGACCAGACCAATCTGCTGGCACTGAATGCGGCCATCGAGGCTGCCCGTGCCGGTGAGCATGGCAGAGGCTTTGCGGTAGTTGCTGACGAGGTAAGGAAGCTTGCTGAGCAGTCTCATGATACAGCCGAGGAAATCAAGAACCTGACCGTGAGTGTGACTGATGCGGTGCAGAATCTGTCTGTCAGCGCCCATGGCTTGCTGAAATTCATGGAGGAAAATGTCCACAAGGACTATGAGAAGATTAATCAGACGGCAGAGCAGTACCGTGAGGACGCTGAGTATTTCCACGGTTTTGCCAGCCAGAGCAACGAGTCTGCCCAGGATTTTGCCCAGTCCATCCAGACCATGAACAACAGCATGGAGGAGATTGCCAAGGCAACCCAGGAGGGAGCTATCGGCAACAATACTGTGGCACAGCAGGTAGTCAATGTGGCTGAGAAGGCAAATGAGATTCTCAACAAGGTCAATGTGTCCAAGGAGGGTGCAGACACCCTGAAGAATCAGCTTTCCAAGTTCAAGATTTAAACTAAAATATGCCTGGTTGCTAACTTTTTAGGGCTGTCATTCTTATGGGATGGCAGCCTTTGTGCTAGCCGGGCAAAAAGCAGAATACTCTATATCTTGCATATCAAGCAACAAATATATAAAAAAATGCTAAGATAGATGTAAAAAATCTGCAAGTGAAAATAGTGATAGAGGCATTAGAGTAATAGAGTACTATAGTGACAGGGAGGTTCTATCCATATATACTGGCGAGGTGGTAAAATCTGCATTGAGCCTGATTTGCTGTTCCCCCTGAGGATTGGAGGGCAGGGGGGAGAGGCACAGCTCCCTGAGATTGGCGGCGGCAATATCCATGTACAGCATCCTTTGCAGGGGGCTTAGCCTGTCCGGGTGCTGCATGTCACGGCGGTTCAGGTATTCTGTCACCTTGGTAATAATCGGTAGGCTGGTTTTTTGCCGGATGTCCTTCAGCAGCTGGCGTCCCATATCATCAAATGCCAGTACCCTGATGTACAAAGGGCCGCTAGCTGTCATTTCAGCTATCTTATCCTTGGTGCTGCCCAGCAGCAGGTGCATGAGGGTGCGCTGGATTCTGGTGGCAGGATAGCGCCGGGTGGCAAGTTCTTGAATCAGCGCACTATAAGAGCTGGCACAGTCAGGCTTGCTGGCGGCTTCCTTCAATCTATATTCCATGCCTTCCCCAACTCCATATATGGCGGCTATTTCCTCAGCCGCCAGGGAAAGCAGCTTCCATATCATTAGTGGAAGCTGTTTTTTGCTGTCCGGGTACATGGTGGTATTTTTTATGGCTGACATGGTGGCTTCCGGCACCAGCTGCATCAGCTGCCGGAACTGCCCCTGCCTGGCAAGCCGCCTGAGGGCAGTGCCGCTGGCAAACTCACCTTTTACTGCTGTGTCATTGTGACCGGCACCTGTGCGAGGAAGGGGCAGAGGCCTGATGCCACCATTATTTTTCAGGGCGCGGAGGTATTCAATGGCGAGAATGGTATTGGGCTCCGTGAGCATTTCGGCGTTCAGGCCGGTATTTTCCCCTATCAGCTGGCTGAGGGCGGCACCATAGGAGAGGCCGCCTTTCAGCTTTTGCTGCAGGGCTTCCCTATGGGCTTCCGGCTGAAAATCCGCCGCCAGCTGAAGTTTTTCTATTTCCGGGTAAGCCGTGCCGAAGGCCAGCGTGTCCACAATGCCCAGGCTGTCTAATAGCCTGACGCCGCCTGTGGCAAAGTCCTGGGCACTGCGGCAGGCAAAGGCTGCCGGCAGTTCTATGACGAGATTTGCGCCGTTTTTTACGGCTGCCCCGGCCCGCTGCCACTTGTCCAGCAGGGCAAATTCCCCACGCTGGGTAATGCTGCCGCTGATGCAGGCGATTATGCCGCAGTCATGCTGCTTTTTGATGCAGCCTATCTGATATTTGTGCCCGTTGTGAAAGGGATTGTATTCCGCTATGATGCCTGTTGCCATTGCTTTATATCACCGCCTGAAAAATTTTCGCAGTTTGCCTGCAAGAGCATTATAGCACATATCGGGGATGCGTGGCAGGGAATTGGCGAAGATAAGGGAAGATAAGTTAAGATACCTGACGGGTAAAATTGACTTTTCCTATGCTATGTGCTACAATTTTCTGTGAAAGTGAATATGGCCTTTGAAATTAGTCCTGTGAGGCTGATAAAGGAAGCTGATATTTTGTATTTTTTGTGTGGAAAAAGCGATGGCTTTCTTGTGCCTTTTCGGGTGCAGGAAAGCTTTTTCTTTTTGTAAAAATGAAGATGGTACGGCGGCATTTATCCTGCCGCTTGTGCCATAGACGGAAAAGGAGTGATTGCTTTGGGGAAAAATAGCGTGTCCCTCAGAGGCAAGGATGTCCTGGCGCTGGCCGACTTCTCTGCTGATGAAATCCAGACCATTCTGGAAACTGCCAAGGAAATGAAGAACATCATTCACCGTGATATCAAGAAGGTGCCTGCCCTCAGGGGCAAGTCTGTCGTGACTCTTTTCTATGAGCCAAGTACCAGAACCCGTTCTTCCTTTGAGCTGGCAGGCAAGTACCTGGGTGCCGATGTGGTGAACATCACTGCCGGTACCAGCAGCATCGTCAAGGGCGAGAGCCTGCGTGATACCCTCTATACAGTGGAGGCCATGGGGGTTGATGCCATCATCATGCGCCACAAGGCAGAAGGTGCTGCAGAGTACGCCTCCAAGGTAGTCAGTCCTGTGATTATCAACGCCGGTGACGGTGCCCATGCCCATCCTTCCCAGGGGCTCTTGAACCTCTTTACCATCATGGAGAAGAAGGGGCGTTTTGAGGGCTTGAAGGCTGCCATTCTCGGTGATATCACCCACAGCCGCGTGGCCCGTTCCGATATTCAGGGCATGCGCAAGATGGGCATCGAGGTGCATCTGGCAGGGCCGAAGACCTTGCTGCCGCGTTATCTCTTTGAGGAGGATGGCATCTATGTCCATGACCGCATTGAGGACGCCATTAAAAATGCGGATGTTATTAACGTATTGCGCATCCAGCTGGAACGCCAGAAGGCAGGATTGTTCCCGTCTCCGAGGGAGTATGCCCGCATCTTCGGCATCAACAATGCCCGTCTGGAGCTGGCCAAGAAGGATGTGCTGATTCTCCATCCGGGCCCGATGAACAAGGGACTGGAAATTTCTCCGTTTGTTGCTTATGGTGACAATTCAGCTATTCAGGAGCAGGTGCAGAACGGTGTGGCTGTTCGTATGGCTATTTTGACGCATGCACTGACTGGAGGTAAGGAAGTATGAAGACTTTGATTAAGGGCGGCAGGGTGATTGACCCGGCCAACAAGATAGATAAGATTGCCGATGTGCTGGTGGAGGATGGCAGGATTGCCGCTGTGGGCGAGAACCTTCCTTCTGAGGGCGCAGAGGTTTTTGAGGCAGAGGGCAAGATTGTTTCCCCGGGCCTCATTGATATGCATGTTCATCTCCGGGAGCCAGGCCAGGAGGCCAAGGAGGACTTTGGTTCAGGCTCCCGGGCGGCAGCTGCCGGTGGCTATACCCGGGTTGCCACCATGCCAAATACCAGGCCGGTGATTGATAATTCCGCCTTGGTAAAAGCCATGCAGAAGCGGGCTGAAGAAGATGCCGTGGTGCATGTGGAGATTATCGGTGCCGTTACCAAGGGCCAGCAGGGTGAGGAAATGGCTGAGATGGGGGATATGGTGCAGGCTGGTGCCATTGCCTTCTCCGATGACGGCCATTTTACCAGGTCCGCCAAGGTGCTTCTGAACTGCTATGATTACCTGAGAACCTTTGACAAGGTGATTATCAACCACGAGGAAGAAACTTCCCTGGTGGAGGAAGGGGTAATGAACGAGAGCCATCGCAGTGCCATGCTGGGCATGAAGGGGCGTCCTACTGTGGCGGAGGATATTGCAGTAGCCCGTGATGTGATGCTGGCAGAGTACGCTGATGCCAGGGTGCATGTGGCTCATATCAGCTCAGGCCGCGCTGTGGATATTGTGCGCCAGGCCAAGGCACGGGGCGTCAAGGTAACTGCCGAGGTTACGCCGCAGCACCTGACCATGACGGATGATCTGGTAGAGCTTTTTGACAGCTCCACCAAGATAAATCCGCCCCTCAGGGAGCAGAAGGATGTGGATGCGGTGCTGGCAGGCCTGCTGGATGGCACCATTGACTGCATCGTTACTGACCATTCCCCTCATGCCCAGGAGGAAAAGGACAGGGAGTACATGTACGCCCCGAGCGGCTTCCCTGGACTGGAAACTGCAGTAGGCGTCCTGCTGACTGACCTGGTGCATACTGGCAAGCTGGATATTGCCATGATGATTGAAAAGATGACGGCGGCTCCTGCCCGTATTTTCGGCATCAATGCCGGAAGCCTGGCAGAAGGCATGCCTGCTGATATAACCGTAATTGACCCGGAGCTGGAGTGGACTGTAGACGACAAGAAGTTTTATACCAAGGGCTCCCATTCGCCGTTTGTAGGCCGCAGGCTGAAGGGCAAGGCTGTCATGACCTTTGTGGATGGCAGGCTGGTGATGAAGGACGGGGAAATCCTGGCCTAAGGGGCGCGTAAGGCGCTTTGCTTGACTTCGGGGCAACCCGGAGATATTTCGGAGGTGTAATTTTGAAAGGTAAGCTCATTTTAGAAGACGGCAGCGTTTTCACAGGCAATTTACTGAATAATATCAAGGCTACCGGCGAGGTAGTATTTAATACAGGCATGACTGGCTATCAGGAGATTTTGACGGACCCTTCCTATTGCCGCCAGATTGTCACCCTGACCTTTCCGCTGGTAGGCAACTACGGCGTGGCTGAGAAGTTCATGCAGTCCAGGAAGTCCTTTGTCAACGGCTTCGTCATCGGCGAGCTGTGCGATGAGGGCAGCAACTGGCAGCTGCAGAGCGAGCTGGCGGATTTCCTTACCCGTCAGGGCGTGCCTTGCCTGTACAACGTGGATACCCGTGCCGTTACCCGCAAAATCCGTTCCGTGGGCTGCATGAAGGGCATCATCGTGCCGGAGGATGCTTCCAAGGTGGAGATTGAGGAGCTGTTTGCTGTGCCAATCAAGAAGGAAGTGGTGCAGGAGGTTACTACGCCTGAGATTTACAAGATGGAAAATGACGGCCCTGACGTGGTGGTAATGGATTTCGGCATCAAGCAGAACATCCTCAATTCCCTCCACAACCTGGGCTGCAACCTGACGATTGTGCCTGCCCATACCTCTGCGGAGGAAGTGCTGGCCATGAATCCTGACGGCATTTTCCTGTCCAACGGCCCTGGCGACCCGAAGGACGTGCCGGAGGTCATTGAGGAAGTGAAGAAGCTGATTGGCAAAAAGCCGATGTTCGGCATCTGCCTTGGCCACCAGCTGATTTCTTTGGCCATGGGTGCCGACACCTACAAGCTTAAATTCGGCCACCGCGGTTCCAACCAGCCGGTGAAGAACCTTTTGAACGGCCGCGTGCATATTTCCTCCCAGAATCACGGCTATGCCGTGGATGAGGCATCCCTCAAGGATTTGCCGCTGGAGGTTACCCATATCAATGTGAATGATGGCACTGTAGAGGGCTTGCGCCACAAGACCCTGCCGCTGTTCTGCGTGCAGTATCATCCAGAGGCTTCTCCGGGACCTGATGACAACATGTATCTGTTTGACCAGTTCTGGACTATGCTCACAGGCGAGAATAAGGGGGAGTAATCTGTGCCAAAGAAGGAAAATATTAAGAAAGTTATCGTTATCGGCTCCGGCCCTATCATCATCGGCCAGGCGGCTGAGTTTGACTATGCAGGTTCCCAGGCTTGCCGTGCCCTGAAGGAGGAGGGGCTGGAGGTTGTGCTGGTCAACAGCAACCCTGCCACCATCATGACTGATACCCACATGGCTGACCGGGTGTACATCGAGCCATTGACGGTGGAGTTCATGGAGGAAATCATCAGCAAGGAGCGTCCTGACGGCCTTTTGGCTACATTAGGAGGTCAGGCCGGCCTCAACCTGGCAGTAAAGCTGTCGGAGCAGGGCATCCTTGAGAAATACAATGTGGAGCTTTTGGGCACTTCCCTGGAGGCTATTGAGCGGGCCGAGGACCGTGAGCTGTTCAAGGAAACCATGAACAAGCTGGGTGAGCCTATTCCTGAGTCCACCATCGTTGAGGATGTGGCATCTGCTGTGGCTTTTGCTAACGAAATCGGCTATCCATTGATTGTGCGCCCTGCCTATACCATGGGCGGCACCGGCGGCGGTATTGCCGAGAGCGAGGACGAGCTGATTGATATCGTCATCAAGGGCCTGAAGTATTCCATGATCGGCCAGGTGCTGATTGAGCGCAGCGTGGCAGGCTGGAAGGAAATCGAGTACGAGGTAATGCGTGACGGCAACGACAACTGCATTACTGTCTGCAACATGGAGAACTTTGACCCGGTGGGTGTCCATACCGGCGATTCCATCGTTGTGGCTCCGTCCCAGACCTTGACTGACCATGAGTATCAGATGCTCCGCAGTGCTTCCATCCGCATTATCCGCGAGCTGGGCATCGAGGGCGGCTGCAATGCCCAGTATGCCTTGGACCCGAATAGCAACAAGTATTATGTTATCGAAGTAAATCCTCGTGTAAGCCGTTCCTCCGCCCTTGCTTCCAAGGCTACCGGCTATCCGATTGCCAAGGTTTCCGCCAAGATAGCCATTGGCTACAGCCTGGACGAGATTACCAATGCCGTTACCCAGAAGACCAAGGCCTGCTTCGAGCCTGCCCTGGACTACTGCGTGGTGAAGTTCCCGCGCTGGCCGTTTGACAAGTTCGTCTATGCGGACAAGACCCTGGGCACTCAGATGAAGGCTACCGGCGAGGTTATGTCCATTGACAGAAACTTCGAGGGTGCTATCCTGAAGGCAGTCCGTTCCCTGGAAATCGGCGTGCACCGCCTCCACATGAAGAAGATGGACAAGTGGGACGATGAGAAGGTAATGAAGCACCTGACCCGCTGCAACGATGAGCGTATTTTCGTGATTGCCGAGGCACTGCGCCGGGGTATTGCGGATATTGATAAAATCCATGAAGTTACCAGGATTGATAAGTGGTTCCTGCGGAAGATCAGCCGCATTACCGCTGTGGAGAATGAGCTGAAGGAGGGCGTTATCACCCCGAGCCTGATGCTCCGCGCCAAGGATGTGGGACTGGCTGACCGCTCTATTGCGGAGATTGCCGGCAAGACTGCTGATGAGGTTCGCACCATGAGAAAGACCATGAACATCCTGCCTTGCTACAAGATGGTTGATACCTGCGCGGCAGAGTTCGAAGCGGCAACCCCTTATTATTACTCCACCTTCCATGCCCAGGAGGATGAGGTTGATACCACCAGCAAGAAGCGCAAGGTGATGGTACTGGGTTCCGGCCCTATCCGCATCGGCCAGGGCGTGGAGTTTGACTATTGCTCCGTGCATTCCGTGTGGGCACTGCGCCAGATGGGCATTGAGGCGATTATCGTCAACAACAACCCTGAGACTGTTTCCACTGACTTTGATATTTCTGACAGGCTGTACTTTGAGCCGCTGACTGCCGAGGATGTGCTGAACATCATTGACAAGGAGAAGCCGGAGGGCGTCATCGTCCAGTTTGGCGGACAGACTGCCATCAACCTGGCAGAGGCTCTTTCCAAGGCTGGCGTGAAGGTGTTCGGCACTTCTGTGGACGATATCGACCGTGCCGAGGACAGGGAGCGTTTTGATGAGGTGCTGACCCAGGCCAATATTCCGCGTCCTAGGGGCATTTCCGTTACCAATCAGGAGGATGCCATTGCCGGGGCTGCTGATATCGGCTATCCTGTTATGGTGCGCCCTTCCTATGTACTGGGCGGCCGTGCCATGGAAATCGTTTACAATGAAGATGAGCTGCGTGACTACATGGGCCGTGCCGTGCAGGTTACGCCGGAGCATCCTGTGCTGGTTGACCGCTACATGCAGGGTACAGAGGTGGAGGTTGACGCCATCTCTGACGGCATTGATGTGGTGATTCCGGGTATCATGGAGCACGTTGAGCGTGCCGGTGTTCATTCTGGCGACTCTATTGCTGTATATCCGCCGCAGACTCTTTCTTCCAAGATTATCTACACCATCATTGACTATACCAAGCGTTTGGCCGTGGGGCTCCATGTCAAGGGCCTTATGAACATCCAGTATGTTGTGGCTAATGATGAGGTTTACGTTATCGAGGTAAATCCTCGTTCCTCCCGTACTGTGCCGTTCCTCAGCAAGGTAACTGATGTGCAGATGGTGGATGTGGCTACCCAGGTGGCACTGGGGGCTTCCCTGAAGGAGCTGGGCTACAAGTCCGGGCTGGTTACGCCGAAGCCTTATGTGGCTGTCAAGGCACCGGTATTCTCCTTCAACAAGATGGCTGACGTGGATATTTCCCTTGGCCCTGAGATGAAGTCCACCGGCGAGGTTATGGGCATCGACTATCATTATGCCCGTGCTTTGTACAAGGCTATCACCGGTGCCGGCATGAACATTCCTCTGAATGGCTGCATCCTCTTTACCGTAGCTAACAAGGACAAGGAGGAAATGAAGCAGTTGGCCAAGGCCTTCTCCGAGCTGGGCTTCAAGCTGGTGGCTACCTCCGGCAGTGCCAAGGCTATTCAGGAGATGGGCATTGATGCTGAGGTTGTAGGCAAGATGCATGAGCGCAGTGCCGACATTATCCAGCTGATTAAGAAGGGCAGCATTCACATGGTAATCAACACCATGACTCAGAATCAGGGCAAAAACGTGGCACATGACGGCTTCAAGATTCGCCGTGCTACCGTTGAGCATGCCATCCCTTGCCTCACATCCCTGGATACGGCATGGGAGGTTCTCAGGGTTCTGTCCTTTATGCGTGAACGCCGTCTTGTTTACAGCCTGGCTATTCAGGACTATGTAGGCGGCGGTGACGATTTGGCATAAGTAGAAGCGCAAGCGTATGCGTATGTTTATGTGTATGGTTATGCGTATGCGTGTGTTTATGCGCGTATTTATGCGCGTATTTATGTTTATGCGTGAGATGTGGAGGATTTTATGGCTGATAATCGTTTGATTGTAGCTTTGGATTTTCATAAATTTGATGATGTAAAGGCTCTGGTGGAAAAGCTGGGTGACAGCGTGAGCTTTTACAAGGTGGGCATGGAGCTGTTTTACAGCGAAGGTGCTCAGACTGTGGCATATCTGAAGGAGCAGGGTAAGCAGGTTTTCCTTGATTTGAAGCTTCATGATATTCCCAATACGGCTGCGGAAGGTCTGTGCTCCCTGATGTTTCAGGGAGCTGACATCCTGAATGTCCATGCCAGCGGCGGCTATACCATGATGAAGACTGCGGCTGACCGCCTGCACAAGCTGGCGGAGGAGCAGGGGGTGGCATGTCCGAAGCTGATTGCGGTCACTATCCTGACCAGCATCAACGAGGAAGACTGGGCAGGCCTTGGCATGCAGTGCAGCATCCGTGAGCAGGTGGTACGGCTGGCAAAGCTGGCCAAGTCTGCCGGGCTGGATGGCGTGGTGGCTTCCCCGAAGGAGGCTTCCGCCATTCGTGAGGCCTGCGGTGATGGCTTTATGATTGTGACGCCGGGGGTGCGTCCTGCCGGTGCCAGCGTAGATGACCAGAGCCGGATTGCCACTCCGGCAGCTGCCCTGCAGAACGGCTCTACCCATCTGGTAGTGGGACGCCCGATTCGCGCCGCCGCTAATCCAAAGGAAGCGGCTGAGAAGATTATTGCAGAAATGGAGAGTGTAAAGTAATGAGCGATGCTATGACTGAAAAGGAAGTAGAGGACCTGCTGATTGAGACCAGTGCTATTATGGAGGGGCATTTCCTTTTGACCTCCGGCCTGCACAGCCCTCGTTATGTGGAGAAGTTCAATGTACTGCAGAAGCCTGTTTACACTGAAAAGCTGTGCCGTGCCATGGCAGAGAAGTTCAAGGATGCCAACATCGAGACTGTTGTAGGCCCTGTAACCGGCGGCATCCTGCTGGCCCATGAAACCGGCAAGGCCCTGGGCACCCGTGCCATCTTCACTGAGCGTGAGAATGGCAAGATGACCTTCCGCCGCGGCTTCACCCTCCATGAAGGTGAGCGTGTGCTGATTGTGGAGGACATCGTGACCACCGGTGGCTCCATCCGCGAGGTAATCGATGTAGTCAAGGAGCATGGCGGCATCCCTGTGGCTGTCAGCATGCTGGTTGACCGCAGCGGCGGCAAGGCCACCTTTGGTGATGTGCCTAGCACCGCATTGCTGCACATGGATGTACAGACCTACCAGCCGGATGAGTGCCCTCTGTGCAAGCAGGGGATCCCAATGACCAAGAGGGGCAGGACCGGCAAGTAAAAGGTATAACTTTGAGAGGATAAAATAAAGCTGGCAGTGGAGTGTTTGCTCTGCTGCCAGCTTTTTATTACATAGATTTATAGTGAACTGCGTGGTTGCTTTATTGAAAAAAATCTGTATTAAGCAGGAATTTATGTTTTGATGTAGAATATAATTATTTGTAAGGCAAGTATTCAAAAGTAAAATATGTACGGTAATATGGTGATAGCTATGGATAAAGTCAAATATAATGTGATAATGGCTGGTTTGCTGCATGACACGGGCAAGCTGATTTTGCGCTCAGAGCCCCAGCGAAAAAATCACTCCCAGGCAGGAGCGGAATTTTTGGCAAGGTATATCAGTGATACGCCGGAGATTTTGCGAGCGGTGAAGTATCATCATGCCTCGGAGCTGAAGCAGGCAAAGCTGGCTGCTGATGATATAAGCTATATCGTCTATGAGGCGGACAATATTGCTTCCAGCACAGATAGGCGTCCTAATGAAAGCGGTGAATCGGGCTTCAATGCCAAGGCACCTTTGGAGTCAGTGTTTAATGTATTCGGAAGAAAAAATGACGAAGGAAAAAAAGGGGATAAAATAGAAATAGGCAGTAAGCCGGAAGCAAATGGCGAAGCAGAAAATAGCAGTGCCGGGGAAAAGACAGGCTTTCAGTTGCTGGGGCTGATGGAGCGCAGGGACAGGGTGGCATATCCAGCCCCTGTCAGCAGCTTGCAGTCAACGGCAGAGGGGTATGCTTCCCTCCGGCAGTACCTGGAGAAGAATTTCGTGGAGTGCCCCCCTGACAGAATGTCTCCTAATGAGCTACTGCAGGTCTGGGAAGCAATCGGCAGCTATATACCTGCCAGCACAGCCAGGGGAGAGGTGGCAGATATATCCCTGTATGACCATCAGAAGCTGACGGCTGCCATCGGTGCCTGCATGTATGATTATTTCCAGATGCAGGAGATTGAGGATTACAGGGAGTATTGCTTCACCGGGACAAGGCAGCAGGCATTTCGGCAGGAACCTGTGTATCTTCTGGTGGGAGCGGATTTGTCAGGCATTCAGAATTTCCTTTACACTATCCCCTCCAAGGGCGCATTGAAAAGCTTGCGTGGCAGGTCATTTTATCTGGAATTGCTGCTGGAAAATGTTGCGGATGAGATATTGAAAATATTGGAGCTGAGCCGTTGCAACCTGCTGTACTCCGGGGGCGGCGGTTTTTATCTGCTGCTGCCGAATACTTCAAGGACGCTGGATGTGCTGGGGGAAGTCAATAAGGCTGTGAATAACTGGCTGCTGAAGTATTTTGGCAGCAGGCTGTATCTGGCTATGGGCTGGGCGGAGTGCTCTGCGGCTGATTTTAAAATAGGGACAAGCGACCAAAATCTTTTAGGTGGCAAATACTATCAGGTACGAAGCCAGATAGCAGGAGAAAAGCATGCCAGGTATAACATTGAGCAACTCTCTCAGCTGTTCAATCCTCACAGTGTCCTGAACAGGACGAAGGACGGCACACGGGAATGTAGTATCTGCCATACTTCCTCTGCTGAGCTGGTGAAATATGATGCCGCTGCGGACTCAGATACCTGGGCGTGCAAGACATGCCGAAATCTCCGGGGACTGGGCGAAAAGCTGTTGAAGCACAATTTGCTTGTGGTGACGGATACATTGCTTGACGGGGCGGAGGCATATTCATTGCCTGTTCCGTCAGTAAGCGGGGAGAAATATATTACATCCCTTGGTCATGATAAGCTGGAGGATGCCAGGGAACATATCAGGCGTGTCTATTGCAAAAATGAAATGAATACTGGCAATAAAATGGCCACAAGGCTGTGGATGGGGGATTATGTAACGCGCTCTGAATACAATAATACTATGGAGCTGGAAGAACTGGCTGGCCTTGCCGGTGGCAGCAGTGATAAGGCAGGTATCAAGCGGCTTGGCGTGATGCGGGCGGATGTGGATAATCTCGGTGCAGCTTTTATGGCTGGCTTTCCTGGGCAATATGCTACCCTGGGGCGCAGTGCAGCACTATCAAGGCAATTGTCATTGTTCTTTAAGATGTATGTAAATACTCTTTGTGCAGGAGAAGTAAACGGCCTGCAGGAAATGCAGCACAGCAGGTTTTCCCTGTTTGGCGCAGCCAAGGACAAAGCTCGCAAGGTGCATATTGTATACTCCGGCGGTGATGATATGTTTATTGTGGGGGCATGGGATGAGCTGATTGAGCTGGCAGTGGATATCCGCAGGGCTTTTGCTCGCTTTACCAATGGCAAATTGACATTTTCTGCCGGTATAGGCCTTTTTGACAGCAAGTGCCCTATGGCGGAAATGGCAAGGCAATCGGGAGCCCTGGAAAGTGCAGCCAAATCCCTGCCGGAAAAGGACGGTATTGCCCTGTTTGGCGTGCCTGATAGTGAAAGCAACAAGAATTATGAGGTGGCTGTATACAAATGGCAGGATTTTACGGAAAAGGTCTGTGGCGAAAAGCTGGCATTTTGCAGGCAGTATCTTGGTTATCCCGGCAATGAGGCTCCTGAACGGCTGACGGCAGGCAAAAGCCTTTTGTATCGCCTGATGGAGCTTTTGATTGATACGAAAGGAAAAATCAATCTGGCTCGCTTTGCTTATGCTATTGCCAGGCTGGAGCCGAAGGAAAATAGCTTATCCTATAGCAGCTATCAGAAGGTCAGAAAGCAGTTTTACCAGTGGTATAAGCAGGAAGATGACAGAAAGCAGCTGATAACGGCATTGGAGCTGATTATCTACAGCATACGCGAGAAAGGGGAATGATGGCATGGAGCAGGTTAAAAAAATCAGCATAGTTGAGAAAGCAGAGAAAGTTATAAAAGGCTTGATTGAGAAGGATAGAAATGGCAAGGAGGTTATCAGGCTGAAAACCAATCAAATCCGCAAGTTCCTTACAGCAGTAAATATTTTGGCGAATAAGGTAGCTATTTACAAGGCGGAGCATCCGGGGACAAAGGAAATGTCTGAAAAATTGGAAGCAGAGGTGCAGTATCTGCAGGTCAAGCTTGTGTATCAGGTAGGCAGGGAAAAGAAGGATATTAAGCCTCAGTTTCAGCCAGGCCCGGTTGAAAAGTTTGTCAATAATGCACGATTGCTGGAAGCAGTTAAAAGTGTCGGCAATAATATAGGCAAATTTGAGAATTTTAACAGGTATATGGAAGCATTGGTTGCTTATCACAAATTCTATGGAGGTAAGGACGCATGAGTGAGAAAGAAAATAAAATCAGGTCATTAAAAGGCAAGTTAAAGATAAATGCTATTCTCAGGCTGGAAACAGGCCTGCATATTGGTGGAGCTAGCGATTTTGCACCTATTGGCGCAGTAGACAGCCCTTTCATCCGTGATCCTTACACAAAGCAGCCGATTATCCCTGGCAGCTCCCTCAAGGGAAAGGTCAGAACGCTTTTGGCTCGCAGCCTGTCTGATACGCCGTGGCTGAATGGCATAGATGAAGACAAGGAAGTCATAAAGGTTTTGTTTGGTACAGCAGGCAGGAATGGGGCAATTGCCTCAAGATTGCAGTTTTCTGATATACGTCTTACAGAGGAAAGCCTGGCAAGGCTTAGAGCCATGGATTTGGATACTTATATCGGTGAGGTAAAATTTGAGAATGCTATCAACAGGATTACGGCAGTGGCTAATCCACGTCAGATTGAGCGTGTGCCAGCCGGGGCAGAGTTCGCTTTTTCTGTCACTTACAATGTGGAGGGGATGGAAGAAGTGGCTGCGGATATGCAGCTTTTGGCAGATGGGCTGAAGCTGTTGCAGATGGATTATCTGGGCGGACATGGCTCCCGTGGCTATGGTCGTGTTTCCTTCAGGGATTTTGAGCTGTCATTCTTCTCGCTGAATGAGGAATATATACAGGAATTTGCCAGCACTCAGCCGGAGCTTGAGGCGATTTTGAAGGGATGCTGCCTGATATGAGTTATTTTTTGTATCAATTAAGCTTTGATGGGCCGGTGCATTTTGGCGATACATCCCTGGGCGGCGGACTGGAAAAGGCTGGCTGGGCATATACCTCAGATACATTATTTAGCAGCATCTGTACCGAATTGGCAGGGCAGGGTGAGTACAAGATGCTAGATGATTTTGTCAATCTGGCTCTTGAGGGAAAGATTTTGCTATCTGATTTGTTTCCTTATCAGCTGGCTGATGGCGATGAGCCGCAATTGTTTTTGCCTGTGCCATTTATTTATTTGGAAAATAACAGAAAGCATGTCAGCCTTACATTGGAAGAAGCAAAAATTCTGTCAGCCAGGCGCAAAAAAAGCAAGAAGCAGCTTTATTGCCGCGTGTCTGAGCTGCAGCCTTATTGTGACAGCTTACGGGCAGGCATGCAGTATGAGCCTGCTGCTGTAATAGAGCTGGGCAATGAGTTTATTACCACAAAAGTGAATTGCCGTGGTGAACAGCCCTTGCCGTATTTTGTCAAGGGAAATGTTTTCCAGCCTGGTGTTGGTTTGTATATTATTGCCAGACTGCCTGACGATTTTGGTGAAATGTTTCAAAATATATTGTGCTCTTTGGGGCTGTCCGGGATTGGTGGCAAGCGCAGCAGCGGCTTTGGCAGGTTTCATTTGCAGGATGATGGGCTGGTCTTGGAGGATGCCTATGACTGGTATGTTGATACAAAGGCATTGCATACCATGCTGACAGGTGAGCACAAACGTTATATGTGCATATCTTCTGTACTTCCGGCAGCTGATGAGCTGGAGGCTGCCAAGGCTGGTATGTATAAGCTGAGAAAATCCAGCGGATTTTCTGAGGGCGTGAAGCGTGACAGTGTATATATGCTGGAAGCAGGTTCCTGCTTTGACCGCAGGCTGCAGGGGCAGCTGGTGAATCTGGGAGAACAAGCAGGGCACCCAGTCTGGCGGTATGGCAGAGGATTATATGTTGGGCTGGATATATGAGGTACATTGCATGTGACTAAATACATGCAATTGAAATATGCGATTAACTACGCGAGGTTAAGTATATGAATGATTTTTTGGAAAGCAGGATTTGCAGGCTTACCTGCGTGGCACCAGTCCATATCGGCAGTGGTGAGGTGCTAAAGTCATTTGAATATTTATATGACAAGGCCAGGCAGCAGGTTTATTTTCTCAACGAAGGAAAATGGGCGCAATTCCTGGCAAGCAATAAGCTGCTGGATGAGTTTACTGCCGTTTTGGGGCGAAACGGTAATTTCAGCAGGATAAATATCTGGCAGTGGCTGCAAGGCAAAGGTTTCAGTGCTGAGGATTGCGATGAGTTTATCAAGCGCAAGGCTTTTTTAAAGGCGGATTTATCTGATAAAAAAGGCACGTTAAATGATATTTCCACTGGTGTTTGTGACGGCATCGGGAGTTTGTATGTGCCGGGCAGCTCAATAAAGGGGATGCTTCGCACAGGGATAATTTTTTATCTGCTGGAGCATAATCCTGGAATGAAAGCTAAATTTTGCAAAGAGATGTGTAATGCATTGCAGTCTGGCAACTTGAAACGGTCTTTGGGTGCATTGTCGAATAAGATGGAAGAAACATTGCTTGCATATAAAGATGATAAGGGTAATGTGCACAAGTTGCTGGCAGGCTTGCAGGTAGGTGATGCACTGGCAGGTGATATGGCAGCAGAGCCGGTGTCTGTTATTTTGCAGCGGGTGGATGGCTCGACCTATGGTGGGCGGTCAAATCAGTTTGAGAAGCATCTGCCCCTGTACTGGGAGTGTATTCCTGCTGGCAGTGAGTTTGAGCTGCGGATTTCCATGGACAGGGCTATGCTGCAGAAAATTGGCATAGGCTCTATTGAGGAAATTTTCGGCTATTGCCGCTCATTTATGCAGAGAGGCTTGAATTTGCAAGAGAAGGTCTTTGGCAGAAGGTATGGTGTCCTGTTTGATGAGGCTCAGGCTGCTGATTGCTTCCTGGGAGCAGGCACGGGATTTTTGCAAAAGAGCTTGTGGTTCAGCTTGTTTGCAGATGATGGGGAGGCAATGCGGGAACTGAAAAGCTTTTTAGACCAGTCCTTCCGGCAGCACAGGCATCGGGTGCTGGATAAGGATATTTCGCCTCGTACCATTAAACTTGCTGTCAGTGGCAGGAGGCAGCAGATGATGGGCTTGTGCAAGCTGGAGGTGATGCATAATGCCTGAATTGTGCCGCTTGGAATTGAGGCTGTCTATTCCTCCCAATGAGCAGATTCATGCCTCTATGGGCTCCGTATTTCATGGCCTGCTGATGGATATAGTTGGGAGTGATGTGGCAGCCTGGCTGCATGATGAAAACAGCCATCGTCCCTTTAGTCAGTGTGTTTATTTCAATAAAGAACTTGGTGTGCCTGTCTGGCGGATTTGCACCTTATCAGAGAAAGCACATAGGAATATCATTTTGCCAGTGCTGGATTTGATGGGTGAAAGATTATTTTTGGCGCAAAAGCATTGGGAAATTGTGCTGGAGGATATTATCAGCTACGCAGAGGCTGGCTATCAGGAGCTGGCTGATGAGGTATTTTTGGCGGAGGAATTGCCGGGGGGCGGTGTGCTGAATCTGCTTACAACTGTCAGCTTTAAGCGTGATGGGCACTATGTTATCCTGCCGGAGCTCTATCTCATGTTCCAAAATCTGATTGCCAGATGGAATAAGCTGTTTCCAGAAAATATCATCAGCGCCCAGGGATTGGAGCATGAATTGGCAAGCTGTTGCCATATTACAAAATATGCGCTTCATACACAAACTTTTTCAGTAAATAATGGAAATGTATATGGCTTTTGTGGTAACATAAGGGTAAAGTTTTCTGGCAATGATATGACCAGAAGATTGATGAATTTGATTTTCCTGTATGCTAATTTTGCCGGTATCGGCATCAAAACTGCACTGGGAATGGGAGCGGTAGATTATCAGGGATTTGCAAATCCCCGCCGTTCCTCGTAAATAGTGGCTTTAGGGGAGTTTTTTTCGGGTAATGGCTGCTTGCGTTGCCCTGAAAAAATCCTCCCCGCCGCAAATAGTCCTTTGAGGGCAGTGCTATCAAGCATCCCAGGAGATGTAGTTAAAAACAAAAATCCCCGGAAGGGGACGGAAACCAACGTAGACCACAAGGAGCACATTATATCAAGTTAAAAACAAAAATCCCCGGAAGGGGACGGAAACCGTATAAGCTGATTAGTTTTCCTATCAGTGAGGAGGAGTGTTAAAAACAAAAATCCCCGGAAGGGGACGGAAACGATGTGCAGAAGGGTGTACAAGGGCGAAATAAATTCTTGTTAAAAACAAAAATCCCCGGAAGGGGACGGAAACCGACAAACCACGGCTCGCCATCAACCTGTACAACACGTACATGTTAAAAACAAAAATCCCCGGAAGGGGACGGAAACCCCATCAGCTTCAGTGCACGCAAAAGAATCAAGTATTACGACATGTTAAAAACAAAAATCCCCGGAAGGGGACGGAAACCTGTGCCACCTGCATGAGATGGCGAGAGAACCATAAAACCCGTTAAAAACAAAAATCCCCGGAAGGGGACGGAAACCCTTTCAAATCCTAGAACAATTTTAAGTTATCTATATTGTTAAAAACAAAAATCCCCGGAAGGGGACGGAAACTATGATTGATACTGGTGTTGTTGCCGTAGAAAATAGTTGTTAAAAACAAAAATCCCCGGAAGGGGACGGAAACTGATGGCGAATTGATAGCCATCAATAATGGCTCTGCCTCAGGTTAAAAACAAAAATCCCCGGAAGGGGACGGAAACTTAATAGCCTTCTTTTGATACAAGCTCCTCAACAATTTGTTAAAAACAAAAATCCCCGGAAGGGGACGGAAACCCATTGTCAGACCACTTGTTTTCGTTGCAGTGCTCACAATAGGTTAAAAACAAAAATCCCCGGAAGGGGACGGAAACTGGCTGCGCTCCTGGACTTAATGGACGCTCGTTCATGTGTTAAAAACAAAAATCCCCGGAAGGGGACGGAAACTTTCCGCCACTAAGCTGCGGTATTCGTCGAGAGTAATTTCAAGTTAAAAACAAAAATCCCCGGAAGGGGACGGAAACCAAAATCCGTCATTCGTTTTCCCTCCTATTCTCAAACCTGGTTAAAAACAAAAATCCCCGGAAGGGGACGGAAACCCGCCGGATATAGCCTTTTCTATATCCTGGCTATAGTCTATCGTTAAAAACAAAAATCCCCGGAAGGGGACGGAAACGCTTGGACAGCTCCAATAATTCCTGGGCGGACATGTTTTCTAAGGTTAAAAACAAAAATCCCCGGAAGGGGACGGAAACGGAACCGTTTGATGCGTAGTACCGCTGGGTACATGGTTACGTTAAAAACAAAAATCCCCGGAAGGGGACGGAAACAATCATTCTCCTCTCACTTAATCCACGGGTTAATCTGGTAGTTAAAAACAAAAATCCCCGGAAGGGGACGGAAACAAATCCTTAGCGTTGATGTATTCCTCAGCATCTTCTGGGTAATCGTTAAAAACAAAAATCCCCGGAAGGGGACGGAAACTTTTACCCCACTGGCTTACTGTTTTCTTGGTCCAGAGATTGTTAAAAACAAAAATCCCCGGAAGGGGACGGAAACTTAGTTTTTACATATAGTCTTTTAAGTGTTTTAAGTTCAGTTAAAAATCAAACTCCCCGTAAGGGGACGGAAAACTTAATATGGAATGGGGAATGTATATGAGTTTTGTGTATATCACGGAAGAAAATGCCAAACTTCAAAAGAAAGGCGGCAGGTATCTGCTGGGGCGCAATCTGGAAGTGATAATGGAAATCCCGGAGGAACTGCTGGAGGGGCTGGTCTTGATTGGTCGCATTCAAGTTTCAGCTGAGGCGATGGTAAGCCTGCTGGAAAGCGGTGTGCCAGTGACCTGGTTGTCTCACACCGGAAAATATTATGGAAGGCTTTCTTCCACAAGCCATGTGGATGTGTTCCGGCAGCAGAAGCAGATACAGCTGCAAAAATCGCCATTTTTCCTGACACTGAGCAAAAAGTGCATTGAAGCAAAGGTGCATAACCAGCTTACTGTCCTGCGCCGCTACAACCGCAGGGCGAACAGCAGGGAAGTGGAGACAGCCATAAACAATATTCTGGCAATACGCAGGCACATCGGTTCAGCAGAGGATAGTGAGCAGCTGATGGGCTTTGAGGGCATTATTGCTAAGAATTATTTTGCTGCCCTGGGGAAGCTTATGCCGGAAGGCTTTGAATTTACTAAACGCAGCAAGAGACCGCCGCTGGACCCGTTTAACTCTATGCTCAGCTTCGGCTATACATTGCTCATGTATGAGATTTATACTGCTGTAGAAGGGATGGGGCTGAATCCGTATTTTGGCTATTTGCACGCATTAAAAAATCACCACCCGGCATTGGCTTCCGACCTGATGGAAGAATGGCGGGCAGTGATTGTGGACTCTATGGTATTGGGGCTGGTGCATCACAAGGAGATAAAGGCAGAGCATTTTTTCACCAAGGATGACCGTCCTGGCATTTTTCTGAGCCGTGAGGGACGGGCAATTTTCCTGCGTGCTTTTGAAAAGCGTATGCGTCAGGAAAATAAGTATATGGATGTAGATTTGTCCTATAGAAAATCTATAGTGCATCAGGTTGGACTGTTTTCTCAGGCGATGATGGCAGAAAATGCGGATATTTACAAGCCATTGAGAGTGCGCTAGAAGGTCAAGGTTATGTGTTATGGATATTGGCGTGTATGATGATTATGAGGATTATGAAGAAGTAGAGTTTATTGCCAAATCTGATAAGAGGTATATCGTTTTGGTGATTTATGACATTGTTGATAATAAAAAGCGTAACCGCATGGTCAAATGCCTGGAGCGTTATGGAGTCCGTGTGCAGAAGTCGGCATTTGAGGCGTATTTGTCCAAGAAGAAATATGAACAGCTGATGAAGGATGCCAGCAGGATTATTGACAAGGAAACTGATTCGCTGCGTATTTATTTGCTGGCAAATAATACTTCTGTGCGTTCATGGGGGATAGGTGACAAGCATATCGAGGACGTAATTATCTTTTGAGAAGGAGAAGCTGGATATGAAAAAGGTGCTTTTTTCGCCTATAGGGAATACTGATCCCATCAGGGAGTGCTACGATGGGGCGTGCCTTCATATTGTCAGGCACTATCAGCCTGATGAGGTGGTCTTGTTTTTTACAAAGGAGATGTGGGAAAGGGAGCAGGCAAATCACTGCTATACCAGGGCTATTGCTCATGTTGCGCCTGATTGCCCGGTGAGGTGCATTGCCAGTGATATAGTGGATGCCCATCTATATGATAGTTTTATCGAAGTATTGCCGGGATATATAAGGGAATTGCAGGAAGATGATACAGAAATATTGCTGAATCTCAGCTCTGGTACGCCCCAGATTAAGACGATGATGGCGATTGTAGCGGTGGAAGATGGCCTGCGCGGCATACAGGTAGTTTCACCAAACAAGGCATCAAATAGCAGGAGTGTTCCTGTTCAGGCAGGTGATGATGTAGAGGCTATGCTGGCAAATAATTTTGACGATGAGCCAGGAGCAGAAAACCGATGTCAGGAGCCTCCTTTGCAGGTGATAAGATATTTTAGTGAGCGGCAGCGAATTATGTCCTTGATTAAGCTGTACGAATATGAGGCAGCGTATGAGCTGGCCAGAGGCAGTGCCAGCATTGCTAAAGAGGCAAAGGAGTTGCTGCATCATGCGGCCTTGCGGCGGAAGCTCATGACTCAGGAGGCACGCAAGGTATGCAATGGAGTTGATGGTTTCCGTTTATTTTTGAATGTTGAGGAAATCAAAAATAGACAGTTGCAGGAGAAAGCGGAACATCTGACGGAGTACCTTGTAAATCTGGTTGTTTTTCAGCGTAAGGGATATCTTAGCGAGTTTTTGGTGAAATGCAATAATTTTTTGTTTGAGCTTCTGGAATACTATGTGCGCACGAACTGCCGGAAGCTGAATTTACGGCAGTGCATGGAAGGACGGATTGTCAGCAGGGATTTGCTGCTGGAGAAATATCCAGCACTGCTGGCAGAATTTGATGCCTGCTGGCGTGGCGGTTTCAGGGACAGCGAGCTGTCCTTTGGTTTGCTGTGCAGGGTTATTGAGTATGCCCATGCAAATGCGTATTATGATGATAAGAATAAGGCGGAGCAGGTAGCTGTTTTGCTGGGAGATGTTTTTGAGAACGGGCAGTTTAGCAGGCTACGGAATAGTTCTGCCCATACGATTAGCGATGTAACAGAGGCACTGTTCAGGGAGATGGTGGGAGCCAGTTCAGGTGAATTTCTGCAAAGAGTTGTGAAATTAGCAGGTATTGTGATACATAAACATGTGATCAAGCTTAGCGGCGTATATGACATAATTAATAGAGCTATAGCAGATAGATTGGCTGTAAGGGCATGAACAGAGTGCACGAACCAATAGTTAACGAGGTGAATTGTCATTATCTTTTGAGGGGGAGAACCTGTTTGCATTTACATAGTACCTCTATGGAATTCCATGGTCAAGTAGAATTTGAAAATTTTTGGCGAATTGCCAGCCGTCTGTCATAGCTTCTTCTTTTTAACTTTTTTTATTTTTTTCTTTTTCTTTTTTATTATATATACCGTTGCAGGGTGCGTTGCAGACTCCGTTGCAGACTCCGTTGCAGGGTGCGTTGCAGTTTGCGTTGCAGAGTGCGTTGCTGTGGGGCAACGGTGGATAATGTTATTCACAGGATATTCACAGGATGTGCACAGAGTTATCAACGATATTATCCACAACGTTATAGTTAAATTTTGCTGCTGAATTAGTGGACAATAGGAAAAATCATTGCTACAATAAAGAAAATGAGATGTGGGAATGTATTGGCTTGGGGCGATGAATATGGCTGCAATTTTGTCTAAAAAGCAGATGTCTTAGGTATGCTATACGAACGGATAAGCTGGTTGAGCAAATTATCGAAAAATATATGAGAAGGAATGTTTTTTTGACAAAATAGGCTTGTTACTGCAAGCCTAATAATTTTCACGCAAAAAAGGAATCCTGACAGTGCAGATGCCTTCGTACGTTCTGCACCTACTGCTGATAGTACGATTTCTCCATCAGAGCAGGACTCCTTTTGCTGTATTGTAGCACAATATGGTGTAATTTTCAATTATAATACGGTTTTAAGGCAGGAAATTATTTGATCATGTCGAATTAATACCATATACCGTATTGCATATAATATATAGCATGTACGATATGTGTTCGGATGAATATGCAGGAATGGAGGTGGGATATGTGGAGAGCGTAGTTTTTGTTCAGGATATAAAAAATAATACCTGGGTAACTTGTGAGGATGAAACGTATAAGACAGAGGATTTGGAGAAGATTGCCTGCGGTATTGTGCTATATCATTTTGATGATTGCTTTTTTTACAATAGCAAGGACAGGCACTGGCGGCGGATAGACGGTGTGCAGTCAGTTGAAGATTTTCAGGGCTTGATGTGCTACCATGACCTTTCCGATAGATTTGAACGGCAAATTTCCTTGAATATGGACAGGGCAATTTTTCCTTTTCGCTGGCGCATTTGCAGGAAGGAAGAAAATTCCTATGTCATGTTTGCCCTGGATATGCTGTGCGGCCCCATAAGAGTGCCATACTATGGCAATGCCCCCCTAAATTCCAGCTTGCAGTTCCTTACAATGTCTTTTTCCATGGATGTGGCTACCAGAAGGATGCTGAAAGCCCGTGAGGATTTACTTTATTACAAGAGCAATTCCTATGCCGATTATCGCAGATGTGATGTTGTTCATATTCCGCCGGTTGTTATGCAAAGCATGGTCAAGTTTCTGCAGGAGGGGGCAGGCAGGGCTTTTGGCATCAAGCCAAGTGTATTGATGGCTGTGGAGGGTGTGGGTTTTCCAGACAGGTTTATCAGCAGGCCATTTGATGTGAATATCACCTATCTGCGTAATTTTCTCGGAAAAGATGTTTTTGAAAAACATTTTCCCTGGCAGCAGAAGGATAATTTCCAGCCCTTGTGCCAGCTTTTGGGCATAGACAAGCCACCAAAGAGCTTGCGTAAGGCATATTCATTCAACCCATATGCGCCGGTGATATTTCTTATCCTGAAGCAGTGGGGGCTCCAGGATATAAATCATATACAGAAGTTTTTCGGCTATGACAGAACTATCTTTAATGTTTATTTGTCAAATTTCAGGGCAGTATTTCGGCCGGACGGGGTTGTTATAGACTGTTGTGAAAGCGGCTGTGATTGGCAGCGTCTTGGCGGATATGCAAGGTTTATTTTGGAGCGCAAGGGCGAAAAACATTTTGTCAAAGTATTTAGCAGGCTGTCCTTAAACCCTTGGAATGAATATGTCAGGGATATATTGCGTATGCTGTATGATTATCAGGGGCTTTTTTCCGAGGAAATATTGAAGCTTTTGCTGGCTCAGGGGGAAACCAGGATTGTGCATGACCTGATGGCTGAAGCAGTCAATCGCCAGAAATATCAGAATGTCAAGCTGGAATATGATGATAATAAGCTGAGGCATGGGCGGACAATGCTGAATTGTGAGTGCAGCATAGATGGCTATGAGTTCCATCTGGTCAAGGACACTGATGATTTGTATGAAATAGGCGGTGCCCTGTGCAATTGTGTCGCTTCTTATAGATGGGATGTAGTGCATTATATATCAGCTATATTTTACGTGAAAAAAGACGACAAATATCTGGCCTGTATAGAGGTCAAAGATCAAAATGCCATAGTGCAGGCATCAGGCTATTGCAATCGTGAGCTGCGTGGTACGCTTCTAGAATATTTTGCCTATTGGGCCTATGTAAAGGGCCTGAGGATTGGGAGCAAATGCCTGGAAGAATGTATCAGGTCTGCCGGCATAGAGCCGGAAAAGTTATACTATGAAGTCAGAAAACTTATGACTGCTGAAGCATATCAAAAGATGAACTTTGAGGAATTGACCGGGCTGGCCGACGAGGATATCCGTAATGGCTGGTATATTCGCTTTTTGCAGCTTTTGAATGAAAAAAGGCGATTCAGGCTGGCTGCACCGCCCTGGATGGAGTTTCTTGATGAAAGGTCATATTTGAATTATGTTTTGCCGGAAGGCGGGCGATTGATAGAGGATGCAGAAAAAGGTGTCCGTGAGGCTATGTTTGTCTTGGGCGTTATGTATTTGCAGGGAAGGCTGCTTATGCCGGATTTGGAAAAGAGCAGGCATTGGCTGCTCAAGGCTGAGAGAAAGGGCAGCAAGATGGCCGCAGGCTTTCTTGAAAGGCTGAATATTCCTGAGAAACGGCTGCATCTGATGGATGACTTGAAGCTCATGGAAGGCCTGATGAAGATGCGGCAGCGGGCGAGAAAAGCAGGATTGCTGCTGAATTAGTGGACAATAGGAAAAATCATTGCTACAATAAAGAAAATTAGATGTGGGAAATGTGTATACCTGGAGCGATGAGTATGGTTGCAATTTTGTCTAAGAAGCAGATGTCTGAGGAAGATATAAAATTTCAATACATAACGCCTGCCATTACTGCAAAATGGGATTCGGGCAGAATCACTATGGAAACGAGGATTACGGATGGCAGGGTGAATATTAAGGGGAATGTGACTTTTAGGGAAAATCCTAAGAGGGTAGATTATTTGCTGTATTTCCGGGATTGGTTTGCCCCGGATTTCTTTGACCTGATTATCGTGGATGAGTGCCACAGAGGTTCCGCCAAGGAAGAAAGCCGCTGGCGCAGGGTGCTGGGATAGAATGGTTCAACAGGCGATAGCGCAGGTACTGACACCAATCTACGAGCCGCAGTTTTCGGAAACCAGCTACGGATTCAGACCGAATCGCAGAGCCCATGATGCACTCAGAAAATGCCAGGAATATGCCAATGACGGATACTGCTATGTTGTGGATATGGATTTGGAGAAATTCTTCGATACCGTAAGTCAGAGCAAGCTGATAGAGGTACTGTCAAGAAGCATAAAAGACGGCAGGGTGCTGTCGCTGATTCACAGGTATCTCAATGCGGGAGTAATTCAGCATGGGATATTTGAGAGGAGCGAGAAGGGTGTACCGCAGGGAGGTCCGCTCAGCCCTTTACTGAGCAATGTAATGCTGAACGAGCTTGACAAGGAACTGGAGAAGCGTGGGCACAAGTTTGTGAGATACGCTGATGACTGTATGATTCTGTGCAAAAGCAGGAAAAGTGCGGAAAGAACTATGTCGGGCATATCCAAGTTTATTGAGAGGAAGCTGTTTCTCAAGGTGAACAAGGAGAAAAGCGTTGTGGCACATATAAGCAAGGTAAAGTTTCTAGGATATGGATTTTACATATTCAAGGGAAAATGCCGGTTCAAGCTTCACGAAAAGTCTAAGCGGAAGATGAAGCGCAGATTATGTGAAATACTCAACCGCAATAAAGGAATAAGCAATGAAGCACGTCAACGCAGGTATATGCAATATATAATAGGTTGGCTCCAATATTTTAAGCTTGCCGATATGAAAGCAATACTGGAGAACGTTGACGAATGGATAAGGCGCAGGGTAAGAGCGGTGTACTGGAAACAATGGAAGAAAGTAAAAACTAGATACCGTATGATAAGGCGGTATGGTATTCCAGAATGGAAGGTGCATGAAATGGCAAATTGCCGCAACGGAGCATGGAGAGCGGCACTAATGCTAAAATCTGTTCTAACGAATAAAGAAATAGCCAGTCAAGGCTATATGCCTATGACTAGCTATTACCTGCAAATTTATAAAAACTAGAGAACCGCCGTGTACCGAACGGTACGCACGGTGGTGTGAGAGGTCGGGAGATTTTATAGAATCTCCCTCCTACTCGATGAACCATGAAAATAAATTTTGTGTAAAATTTTGATACTATCTAGTTATTTTTTTATAATGCGGTATGTCTGGTCAATAGTGATACCGGTTTCTACATCGTAGGTATCAATAGAAAAGCTGTTTTTTGTGATGCGCACCACAGAATAGGTAGGCTTCCAGCTTTGGCTACGGGCTGCAATATAGTCCTGAGGCTGGCCGATGAGCTCATAAAATTTGGAGCCGGTAGCAGAGTTGGAGGATATATACAGGATGCCCTTTGGATTGATAACAGTTCCCTGTTTCATGTCAGCAATGGTATAGCAATTGTTATTCTTTACGAATTCATACTTGACAGACTTATTCTTGAGGGCTGTATCCAGTGCCTTGTGGGATTCACCGGACTGGCCTTCTCCCTTGTATTCAGCAAAATCAGGATGTACCTTGCCGTCACCGCTTATCTGGTAGCTGCGGGAATAGGTATGGTCGTGCCCCTGCAGTACCACATCTATCTTATTGGCATCAAAAACAGGTGTCAGCTTTGTCCTGAGCAGCATGCCGTCAGAATCGGAGTGGTCAAGTCCACTGCCGTAAATATCCTGATGCATTACCACAATGCGCCACTGGGCAGATGGATGGGCGGCTACGGCCTTCTGCACCAAGGCCTCACTGTCCGCTGCATCATAATTATTGGCATTCAGCACGATGAACAGTGCTGGTCCGTAAGTGTAGTAGTAACCATGTCCTGCATTGGTTTTGGCTGTGCCCTGATAGGCGTTAGGAACATTGAAGTGGTTCTGATAGCCGGCAGTCATGCTGTCATGGTTGCCAACGGTTGTGGCAACAGGAATGTTGCGCAATGCTTTGGCGGAAAGATAGCCTGCATACTGGATTTCCTGCAGCTTGATTTTCTCATTAGAATGATTGGCTGCAACTTCATTGATCTGGTCGCCAGGGGAAACAATGAAATTGATATCGGCCTGCTGATAAAGAGCGGCGTTCAGGGTTTTGTTCCAGTTGTAGGCATCGTTTCTGGCTGCCAGTTCACCATCCTGCTTATTTCCTTCTGCTGAGGTCTGCCCCTTGGAGGCACCAATCTGAGGATCGCCTACATACATAAAGGCAAATTCATCAGGATTGCCTGTCTTCAGGGTCTGGGCAGCCTGCCACTGGCCGTTGAGCTTTACCTGATACCAGTAGGTGGTGTCAGGCTTCAGGTTTTTGACGGTCACTTTGTTGGTATAGTAGGTAGTATCATCTATGGTTGTGCCTGGCTGGGTGGTGCCTTTATATATGCTGCTGTTTTTCATATTGGCATTGTCAGCAATGCGAATTTCGGCATTTTTTGCCTGTTCCTTTGAGTACCAGCCAAAGTTCAGCTGGCTGGCATCCTTGCCCGGGGCAATGGAAACCTGCTCATAATCTGTCTTTATGCTTTCCCAGCCTGCTTTCCACTGCTGCCAGTTTACATCGCCAATCTGGGTGGCTACGATTGTATCCGGCGTGCTGGAAGCATCGTTCCAATGCTCGGTTGCGGCAAAGCAATTGGAGGCAACGCAGAGAGCTGCCATTATGGACACAACAAGACGTTTTTTGCTTTTTAAGAGCTTCATGGTATAAATCCTCCTGATAAAAGTATAAATTATGTATATCAAATAACAGGTTCAATATATCACGAAATTATTATGTTACGATTTAGGTTTTGTAATTGTTTTGTAAATTTCAGTTTGCCGTCGTGGTAGTATGATACTTCGGGAACATTAACGGATGAATTTTGTGAGTTTGTGCACTCTGTTCAGACTAAAAATGGGCTGAGCGGGACAGCTCCCCATAGAAAACACGCTCTCGCTCCTAGTTGTACCTAGCGGATGCTAAACTCACGCTTCGCCTTCGGCTCGCGTATCGTTAAGCACCGAGGTACAACAAAGGTTTTCTATGGGTACTGTCCTCACTCATCCCGTTCTTTGTCTGAACAGATATAGACAAAGTAATAAAACGGCATACATTATTCGTTACCATAGTGCTGCATACAGCTTGACGAGCAAGCCTGAAAAATTTATCACAATATATATTTTTATACGGTTGTTGAAAATTAATTGCATTGCAAGTCAATATAATTGTTAAATGGCACTATATGTTATACGGCGGTTGTCAATAGTATGTTTCGCCAGCTCCCGGCCCCCTTTTTTCAGGCTTGTTCGCAAATCATCATCATGTTGTTACGGCAAAATATCAAGGCTTGCTGAGAAGTGAGTGGGGAGCTGTCGCAGGATTGTAACTCTTAGCAGATAATTTTATGGGCGGTTGACTTTATAAGCAGAGTTGTGAAAATTTTGTGTCAGACCTCCTAAAGAGTATCAGGGCATGTACCATTCGCATGGCACTGAGACGCGCCTCGGTGCTTAGCAATTCGCGAGCCGTAAGGCGAAGCGAGAGCTTAGCATCCGCTAGGCGTGGATAGTAGCGCGAGCGTGCCTGCGATGGTACTGCCCTGAGGCTCTATAAAAAGGTCTGACCGTAGGTTTATACACAACAATGTAAAAAATGACCGCCCATTGGAATATATGCTGATGCTTTTCTGACAGCTCCCCTGCACTAAACAATAAACCTTGCATATTGCTTGGTATGATGGTGTTACCCATGTGTTGATCAACACGGGAGGAGAGAAGCGTAACGCGGCTTAATCTGAGATGGTGATTGAGCCGCGTTGACGAATGGATAAGGCGCAGGGTAAGAGCGGTGTACTGGAAACAATGGAAGAAAGTAAAAACTAGATACCTTATGATAAGGCGGTATGGTATTCCAGAATGGAAGGTGCATGAAATGGCAAATTGCCGCAAAGGAACATGGAGAGCGGCACTAATGCTAAACTCGGTTCTAACGAATAAAGAAATAGCCAGTCAGGGCTACATGCCCATGACCAGCTATTACCTGCAAATTTATGAAAACTAGAGAACCGCCGTGTACCGAACGGTACGCACGGTGGTGTGAGAGGTCGGGAGATTCTATAGAATTTCCCTCCTACTCGATTACTTAGTGTTATGAATTTTGCAGCATGGTGAGATATTTTTTCTGTTCATTCGGATAAATAACAAAAAGACCGGGGTAAGCAGAACCCGGTCTTTTGCTTTGCAGCAGGATATTGATGGTGCAATACCATGCCGCAAAAAGGGATTGAATTACTATTAGGGTTAGTAATTAGAAGGGAAAGTATAATAAAATTAGGATTTAGGATATATGTAAAGACATAATCAGATTATGCCTCGACACCGAAGTGTTCAAAGAGTACCCGCTCTGCCTCGGCAGACCAGAGACCGCGGTTCTTCTTGCAGACCTCGTCCAGCTTCTTGAACAGAGGGTCAGTTTCGCCCAGCTTGCCAAAGTCCTCGATGGCGGTCAGAGGCATGTTGAACTGGGTGTAGGTCAGCTTCTTGCCCCCCGGAATCTTTGGCAGGTTCAGGGTAGCGTCAATGATGCTGTCAATACCGCCTACATGAGTTACCATAACAGCAGGCTCGATGCGTCCCCTGGCTGCCAGGTCGTTTGCCTCAATCAAATCATCGTTGTTGCCGCCTGTGGTGCCAACGATATGCTGGCTGGTGTAGTGCACCTCGTAGAGGTTTACCTCAGCCTTGAACTGGCTGTCGGTAGGACCGGCAAAGAAGTTCATGCAGCCGTCAAAGGCAAGGATTTTGTTGCCCAGCTCTGCCACCTGGCGTACAGGCACGTACACAAATACATCGTCATAGCCCTTGCCACCGGTAATATCCATCAGCCCCTTCACAGGGTCATCCATGGCAGCGGTATTCACATAAAGAAGCTCAATGCCCCGTTCGGCAGCCACGGACTCAGGAATAACCTCCCGGGCACGGGCAATCTTGTCATCATTGATGTCAGTTACCACAATGCGCTTCGGCTTATTTTCCTCCAGCTGGAGGCCGTAGCTGACAGCACCCAGCCCCATAGGGCCGCAGCCACCCAGGATAATGATGTCGCCGCCTGCCTTGGTATCAATCTTCAGGTCGTGGTTTCTCTTGTTGGTGTGGTAGTTGCCGTGATAGCCGCCGATAATGCAGCTCATGGGCTCACCCAGGGATGCCTCAAAGAAGCTCTCGCCCTTGTATTCCATCAGGCAGCCCAGCTCCATTACCTCGTGAGGGATAATGCAGTAGGTGCAGGCGCCGCCGAAAAATTCATAGGAATAGCCAGGGGATGCCAGGCTGCCCTTGTAGTTCAGGGCAGGCTGCTGGGCAAACTTCATGCCCGGCTTGAACTGGTCCTGCCACTTCTTGCCAACCTCTACGATGACACCGGCAAATTCATGGCCGATAATGATCGGGTTGGTGTCGATGTTCTTCGGGGCACGCTTGTGGTTCTTGCCCTGTTCCACCAGCTTGTAGGTGGACATGCAGATGCTGTCGCTCATGATTTTTACGAGGATTTCGTCATCCTTGATGGCAGGGAGCTCAAACTCCTCAAGACGCAAATCCCTGGTACCATACATTCTTACTGCTTTTGTTTTCATGCTGATTTCTCCTTTATCATGTTGCAATTATCATGTTACAATAAATTATCATATTTTTTATACGCTGAAAATTGGTGCTGGCAGCTTACTGCAAAAGCCTGTATACCGTATCTGCATCCCCGGTGGCAAGCTGGGCGGCAGCAGCTTCGTCCATCATCTTGTCAGCAATAATGCCCAGGATTTCCAGATGCTCGTCACCGACACCTGCGATGCCGATAATCACCTGTGCCTCGTTGCCCTCCCAGTCAATAGGATTTTTCAGGGTGATAACGGCAATGCCGGAGGCTTTTACCTCCTTCTTGGCGGCTTCCACTCCGTGAGGGAGAGCCAGGCCGTTGCCCATGTAGGTTGGGAAGGTCTTTTCCCTTTCCAGCATGGCCTCTACATAAGGCTGGTCCACATAGCCGCTGTCCACCAGCATCTGGCCTACCATGCGGATGGCCTCATCCTTGCCGGACACGGTGCAGCCGGTCTTTATGTTTTCACGGTACAGCAGAGGCTTCTTCTCCGCAGGGGCTTCCTTTTTTTTGCTCCAAAACATTTTCAATCTCTCCTTTGCAGCTTGTGCTTCTTGTATCCTTTGATTTTGACTTCGCTTTTGTCTTTTGTACTTTGCTTTTACTTTTGTTTTTTGTTTCTGTGTTTCACTTGATGGTTTTATTATAGTGGCGGGGCAGGGAAAAATCAATTCAAAGTAATTCGTATTTGGCATTAAGGGATAGTGCCAAAGTTGAGTGTCATTTCTTTCATATAATAGCCGGGAAAAGCCTGAAAACAGGCATAGATAATACATACTGCCAATATTTGGCACTAATGCCTAGTGCCAAAACTCAATTACTATTGCTTGAAAACAATTCCAATCGTGTCTATAATAAAACCATCAACAGGAAATGACCGGCCAGTCAATCTGAAACAATAATGCAATGCCAGGCGTCAGGCAGTGACGGCTGCCAGGCAGGTGTTGCAGGGTATTTATAGGCACATAAGAAATACAAAAGAGATTTAAAAGAGAGTTTTGTGAAATGACGAGGTGTGGATTATGAAAGAAAAATTGCAGGTCTTCGGACGATTTCTGAGCGGCATGGTAATGCCGAATATCGGGGCATTTATTGCCTGGGGCTTGATTACAGCCATGTTTATCCCTACCGGCTGGCTGCCAAATGAGAAGTTCGCCTCTTTGGTGGGGCCCATGTCCTCGGTGATGCTGCCGCTTTTGATTGCCTACACAGGGGGCGAGGTGGTAGCAGGCAAGCGGGGCGGCGTTATCGGTGCCGCAGCCACCATGGGCGTAATCGTCGGCGCAGAGGTGCCGATGTTCCTGGGTGCCATGATTGTAGGCCCGCTGTCAGCCTGGGTTCTCAAGAAGTTTGACCAGGCCGTGGACGGCCATATCAAGCCGGGCTTCGAGATGCTGGTGAACAACTTCTCCCTGGGTATTCTGGCAGCCGTGCTGGCACTGGTTGCCATGGAAGCCATCAGCCCTATTGTTACAGCCCTGACCAATGCCATGGCTGCCGGTGTAGGTGTGCTGATTGACAACGGCCTGCTGCCGATGACTGCGATTTTTGTGGAACCGGCAAAGGTGCTGTTCCTGAACAATGCTATTAACCACGGTATTTTCTCCCCGATGGGCATCCAGCAGGTGGAGGAAGCAGGCAAGTCCATTTTCTTCCTGCTGGAAGCAAACCCTGGCCCTGGCCTTGGCATCCTGCTGGCATACTGCCTGGTGGGCAAGGGCAGTGCCAAGAGCTCCGCGCCGGGTGCAGTCATCATTCACTTCCTGGGCGGTATCCATGAGATTTACTTCCCATATATCCTGATGAATCCGTTCCTGCTGATTGCCACTATTGCTGCCAATGCCACCGGTGTATTTGTCTTCCGCCTGTTTGATGTGGGACTGACTGCTCCTGCATCTCCGGGCAGCATTATCGCCCTGACCATGATGGCTGAACGCCACTGCTACGTGGGACTGTTCCTGGGGGTTATCCTCTCTGCCGCTGTGGCTATGGCTATCTCTATCCCTCTGCTGAAGTTCATGGGCAAGGATACTACCCTGGAAGAAGCTCAGGCCAAGAAGAATGCCATGAAGGCACAGGCCAAGGGCACTGCCCCGGCAGCCCAGGCTTCCACTAGTGCTGCCAGCGCCAGTGCCGGTGGCAGGGTAAAGAAGATTGCCTTTGCCTGTGATGCAGGTATGGGGTCCAGTGCCATGGGTGCTACCGTGCTGAAGAAGAAAATCAAGGCTGCCGGTCTTGACGGCATCGAGGTTATCCATACCTCCGTATCCTCAATCCCTGCGGATGTGCAGATTGTCGTTACCCATCAGTCCCTCCGGGAGCGTGCCGCCCAGAGCAATCCTAATGCAGAGCTGGTGCTGATTACCAACTTCCTGGCTGCTCCTGAGTATGGCAGGCTGGTGGAGGATCTGAAGCAGCGCAACAGCTAAGCTTCTTCCATTGCTGGAAAGATGTCATGGCTACGCAGAAACAATAAAACCTATCTCAAAATGTTTTGATACGCTGAGGGCATGTTGAAGGCATAAAGAAAATCCGTTATACTGATAGCTGAATGGCTGTCAGTATAACGGTTTTTGCATAGCCAATAGGGATTATTTTGTATATTTGCAGTTTGGAAACGGAGGTGGACAATGTGAAAATCACGCCGAGAATGAAACGGATTTTCCAGGCTCTGCTGGAGGAAAAGGAGCCTATATCCATAAAGCATTTAGCGGAAAAGACCGGCATCAGCAAGCGCACCGTGCAGCGGGAGCTGGAGTCTGTCAATGATGTGCTGCTGCCCTATGGCATGGAGTTTGCTTCCAAGACAGGCGTGGGGGTGTGGCTGGCCGGGGATGAAGCTGCCAGGGCAGGGCTTCTGGCAGAGGCTGCCAGCAGTGATGAGTATGCTGCCAGCAGCAAGGAGGACAGGCGCAAGAGGCTGGTGCTGGAAATCCTGAGGGAAAAGACGCTTCGGAAGCTGTATTATTATAGCCGCAAGTTCGGTGTTAGCGAAGCTACCATCAGCACGGATTTGGAAGCGGTGGAGACATGGCTGTCCCATCAGGGGCTGTCCATGGCAAGGAAGCCGGGCAGCGGCATCGAGGTGGAAGGAACGGAGGAAAACTACCGCCGGGCCATACGGTTTTTTATTGGGGAGAACATAGATACAAAGCTGTTCCGGCAGCTGTATGACGGTGATGGCGGCGAGAATTATGCAGCTTCCCTGCAGAAAAACCACCTGGGCAGGCTTTTGGACAAGGAAATCCTGCGCCGGGTTCATGAGTGCCTTGAGGGGATGGATAACCAGCGGATGGACAACCTGACGGAAAATGCCTATGACGGTCTGGTCATCCATCTGGCCATTGCCATCAACCGCATTTTGCAACAGGATGTAATCCAGGTGACCGGGGAATGGCAGGAAAAAATGCCCCGTGATGAGGATTACAGGCTGGCAGAGGATATTGCAGCAGAGCTGGAAGCGGAGTTTGAGGTGTCTATTCCCCAGCTGGAGATTGCCTATATCTGCCTGCATCTCAAGGGAGCCAAGCATGAAAAAATCCAGCTTCCGGGCAGGGAGGAAAGAATGGAGCTGGCGGACAGGGAGCTTCGCCAGTTTGTCAATGACCTGATTGATGCTTATGACGGACAGCAGGCGTATCTTTTAAAGCAGGATGATGAATTTATGCAGGGGCTTTTAGCTCATTTGCAGCCTACTATCGTGCGGCTGGTGCATGGTATGAGCATTCAGAATCCTGTGCTGGCGGATATCAAGGAAAACTACAGCGAGATATATGCCAGGTGCCAGCGGGCAGCACAGGTGCTGGCGGACAAGGTGGGCAGGAGTGTGCCGGAGGAGGAAATCGGCTTTCTGGCGGTGCATTTCGGGGCGGCACTGGTGCGCCTGGAGGGGCGCAAGGAGCAGATACGGAAGGTGCAGGTGGCAGTGGTCTGTTCCAGTGGCATCGGCCTGTCACGGCTGATGGCGGCAAAGCTGGAGAAGGTCTTTAAGGACAGGATGGAAATGACTACCTACGGCAAGCACGACATAACCCCGGCGGTGGAGGCAAAAATTGATTTTATCATTTCCAGCTTGCAGCTGGAGGCTGTGCAGGTGCCGGTAGTCTATGTCAATCCGCTCTTGAGCGAGGCTGATATCGGGGAAATACGCTGCCTGATATACCAGTTTGAGCGGCTGCCACGGAAGGAGGGCACAGGGGACAGGCATACGGCTCCCTTTGACGAGGTGAACAGGGTGGCGGCATGCATCAGCAGTGTCATCAAGCATCTGAGGTGTTTTCAGGCACCGGCTGACATTACCTTTGACAGGCTGCTGTTCACCATCGGCGAGCGCATGACTGTACAGCCGGAGCGGCAGGAGATGATTGTGGACGCGCTGGCAAAGCGTGAGCAGGTTTCCAGCCAGATTTTTGCCGAGTTTGGCTTTGCCCTGCTGCATGCCCGTACCAATGGTGTCACCCATCCCAGCTTTGCCGTCTGCCTGCCGGAAGGGGGCAGCTGCTTCCAGAATAGCTATTTCAAGGGAATTTCTGTGGTGCTGGTGATGCTGGTGCCGGTGGATGACAGCCTTGAGGTCAATACGGGGATTATGGGCTACATCAGCAGCATGCTCATCGAGGAGCCGGACTTTCTGGCTATGGCAGCCGGTGGCAATGAGGAAATTATCCGCCAGGAGCTGTCCGGGCATCTGAACAGGTATTTTAAGGAATATCTGGGCAATCTCGCCTGAAATAATATCGTTTTAAGCATGTCGCCTGAAATCTCATCAAGTGGGCAGGGCTGTGCCGTGGCGGTTTATGGCCGCGGCATGGTTTCTGCCCTTTTTATTTTTGCAAAATTGGTGTATAATCATGTTTAACACTCTGTGATTATCTATACTAAACTATAATAAAGCGTTACATGACGTAATATGCAAAGGATGGGATGTATCATGGTTTCTGAAAAAATGCACACTCTTGGCACAAAAAAATCTACAATCAGGACGATTTTTGAATACGGCAAAAAGAGGGCGGCAGAGGTTGGCGCGGAAAATGTTTATGATTTTTCTATAGGCAATCCCAATGTGCCTGCCCCTGAGGTGGTAAAGACGGCGATAATAGATATCTTGAACACCGTGGATACCTGCGAGCTCCACGGCTATACCATTGCGCCGGGCCTGCCCCAGGTCCGGGAGACCATTGCCGCCAGCATCAACCGCCGTTTCGGCACAAATTTTGCCGGCAAGAACCTCTTTATGACCAGCGGTGCGGCAGCAGCCATCACCATCTGCTTCAAGGCACTCCATGAGGATGGTGCGGACGATGAGTTCATCACTTTTGCCCCGTATTTCCCGGAGTATGGCTGCTTCGTGGAGTCTGTGGGCTCCAAGCTGTCGGTAGTGCCTGCCAACACAGAGGATTTTCAGATTCAGTTTGACAAGCTGGAGGAAATGCTCAGCCCGAAGACCAAGGCGGTTATCATTAACAGCCCCAACAATCCAAGCGGCGTGGTGTACTCCGAGGCTACCATCAAAAAGCTGGCCGGGATGCTGTCTGCCAAGGAGAAGGAGTTCGGACATCCTATTTTCATTATTTCCGATGAGCCCTACAGGGAGCTGGTCTATGGCGGCCTGACGGTGCCTTATGTGGCCAAGTATTATCAAAATACCCTGGTCTGCTACTCCTGGAGCAAGTCCCTTTCTCTGCCGGGCGAGCGTATCGGCTATATTGTGGTGCCTGATGAGGTGGCAGATTTCGGGCGTGTGTACGGGGCTATTGCCGGTGCTGCCCGGGTGCTTACCCATGTCAATGCTTCCTCCCTGTTTCAGAGGGTGGTGGCAAGGTGCGTGGACGAGCCTTCCAATATTGCTGCCTATGAGCACAACGGCAATCTCCTGTATAACGGCCTGATTGAGGCAGGCTTTACCTGTCAGAAGCCTCAGGGGGCATTTTACCTGTTCCCGAAGGCACTGGAGGATGATGACCGGGCTTTCTGCAAGAAGGCCATGGAGTATGACCTGCTGCTGGTGCCGGGCTCTGATTTTGGCTGCCCGGGCTATTTCCGCGCGGCATATTGCATCAAGGAATCCACCATCAGGAATGCCCTGCCGGTGTTCAAGAAGCTGGCGGCAGAGTATAAATAAATGTAGCAGTTGCTAATATATGGGGATACGGAGTTATGTGCAGCGTAACTCCGTATTGTAGTTTTCGGAAGCAGGGGAACAGGGCAGTATGGCAATGGATTTTGATTTTTTGAATGAAAAACAGCGGCAGGTAGTAAATGAGCTGGACAGGAATATCCTGCTCCTGGCCTCGGCAGGCACCGGCAAGACCAATACCCTGTCCTGCCGCATCGTGAATATTCTGGAAAAGGAGCGTGCCCGGGCGGAGGAAATCATCTGCCTGACCTTCACCAACAAGGCATGCAATGAGATGAAGCAGCGAATAGCCAGCGTGGCAGGAGTCAGGGGCAGGGGCGTGACGGTTCGGACCTTTCATGGCTTCTGCTATGAAATCCTGCGCTGGGCTGCCAAGGGGCAGACTGATGTGGCAGGGGATTTTACGGTGGCTGACGAGACGGACTGCCTGGAGATTATCCGGGGACTGGACTATTGCCAGGCACACCAGGAAAATGCCTTGCAGGCCCTGATCAATCTCATCAAGGAATACCGGGGGGAGTACAATATTTTTTCTGACGACCGGCAGGCGGATTATGAAAGGGTGCTGCTGCGCCTCAAGGAGGAAAAGCAGCAGCGCATTAATGATGCCGCCAGGCAGAAGGGCAGGCCCAATCATGATATTGTCATGATGTTTGAGGCACACTGCGGCGAGATTGTCAGCCAGTACGATGGCAGGCTGCTGGAAAACCACTATGTGGATTTCTGCGATTTGATTAATGGTGCTTATCAGGTATTGCAGCAGGAGGAAAGCTGCCGCTTCTGGCAGGATAGGTTCCGTTTCTGGTGCGTGGATGAGGTGCAGGATACCAGCAGGCTGGAGTATGCCATCCTGACGAGGATGTTTGGGGATAGCAACCTGCTCCTGTGCGGTGATTTTTTTCAGACTATCTATGAGTGGCGTGGCTCGGAGCCACAGCTTATCTATGACCGGTTTGCCAGGGATTATCATCCCATGCTGATGGTGTTCCATGAGAATTACCGCTCTGTCAGGACGCTTTTGGAGGCTTCCTACGGCTTTTTGAAGAACCGTTTTCCTGAGCAGGTGGCAGGGCTTTTCAGGGAGGATGCTGCTGCCATGTCGGAGGAACAGGGGGAAAAAATTCATTACCGTCAGCTGAACAGCACCTATGTGGAGGCAAGCTGGATTTATAACCAGCTGCAAAAACTGCAGCCTGAGGATTTGTCCAGGGTGTGTGTCCTGACACGCTCAAACTATTACAATCAAAAGCTGTCGGACTATTTGGCGCGTATCCGCCAGCAGCGGCAGGAGCAGTTTGAGCTGGGGCAGAGGGATGAGGCGGATTTTCCTCTTGATTTTATGCTGGTGGAGGAGTTCAAGTTTTTCCGCCGCCAGGAAATCAAGGATGTGGTGGCTGCTCTGAGGCTGGTCATCAATCCCCAGGATGCCAGCAGCCTCCTGCGGCTGGTGAAAAGGTTCGGGCGGCGCATCGGCCCTGCCACGGTCAGCCAGATACAGTCGGAGGAATACCGGGCGGCAGGGATACGGATTACGGATTTTCTCCATGCCTCTGCCCAGAAGTATGGCGAGCCTTTTGAGATGCTGCTGCGGGCCCTGGAGCAGGGTGAGGTAGTAGTCTTTGATGTGGAAGCTACGGGGCTGGATACCGCCCGGGATGAAATCATCCAGCTGGCAGCTATCAAGCTGGATATGCAGGGCAGGGAGCTGGAAAGGCTGGTGCATTATGTCAGGGCTTCCCGGCCTGTGGGCCAGTCCGAGGCGGTGCACCATATTTCTGATGCAAAGCTTTTGGCGGAAGGCATTGAGCCGGAAAAGGCCTTGCAGGATTTTCTGGATTTTGCCAGGGGCTGCGTAGTGGTGGGGCACAATGTGGTGTTTGACCTGACTATTTTAGCCAGTCAGCTGGCAAGGCTGGGGCTGAAGCCTTTGGAGATACCTGCTTTTTATGATACCCTGGATATTTTCCGCCGCTTTTATCCCCAGCTGACCAATCACAAGCTGGAATTTCTGGGGGAGCATTTTCATGTGGGGCACAAGTCCACCCATGATGCCTTTGACGATATCTGTGCCACCGGGGAAATCCTGCTGTATGCGGTGAAGCAGGATATCCTGCCGGTGAGGGATGTGCGCCGGAGCCTAATCAGCAGGCATATCAGGAATTTTGCGCCACTGGCAGAGGCAGTCAATGGCCTGCGGTGCAAGCTGGCGGACATGCGCCCCGGGCGGATGGTGGTTGAGACCATAACTCGGCTGGGCATTGATAAGTATTATCAGCGGGAGCCGGGCCGTATGGAAAACCTGAGGAATCTGGTGCGGCAGGCCCGGCAGTTGGACAAGGAGGAATTGTCCGGCTATGATGCCATGCAAAGCTTTTTGCGGCTGATGTCCCTTTCCAATACGGAGCTGGACCTGATGCTGCAGGAAAAGCCCAGGATTCCGATTATTACGGTGCATCAGGCCAAGGGCTCGGAGTTTGATACGGTCTTTATGGCAGGCTTGCAGGAGGGGGTATTTCCCAGCAAGATTTCCCTTGTGCATGAGTCATTGGATGAGGAAGCCCGTCTCTTTTATGTGGGCATTACCCGGGCGCGGCAGCGGCTGTACCTGACGGCAGCTATGGATCGGGGCAGCGTTCCCTGCCGGTTTATCAATGCCATACCTGATGAGTTTCTGGACAGGGAGCCGTGAGGGAAATATGTATTATGTATATAAAAGGGCAGGTGGCTGGACTTTTTCTGCAATATGTGATAGATTTTAGGGTGAAATTTTGTAAAATTTTTGTAAAAAGGAAGTGTTTATCAGTATGTCGGGAAATGACCGCGTTATCCGTGTGGATCAGAGGCCGCCTATTCAAAAGACGATTCCTCTGAGCTTGCAGCATCTTTTTGCCATGTTTGGCTCTACGGTGCTGGTGCCGATTTTGTTCAATGTCAATCCAGCTACAGTCCTGCTGTTCAATGGTATTGGCACGCTTTTATACCTGTTTTTGTGCAAGGGCAGGATACCGGCGTACCTGGGCTCCAGCTTTGCCTTTATCTCCCCTGTGTTTGCGGTGCTGTCCCAGTACAGCTATGAGGCGGCGCTGGGTGGCTTTATTGCTGTGGGTATTGTCTTTGTGCTGGTGGGACTGCTGGTCAGGGCTGTGGGAACTGATTGGATAAATTTCATCTTTCCACCGGCAGCCATGGGTGCCATCGTGGCGGTAATCGGCCTGGAGCTGATGCCGGTAGCGGCCGGCATGGCAGGGCTGACTGCCAAGGAACCTGATAGCAATGCTATCATCGTATCTGTGCTGACCTTGGCCATTACCCTGCTTGCCCAGGTGGCTTTCCGGGGCTTCTTGCAGATTATCCCGATTCTCATCGGCATCATTTCAGGTTACGTTATTGCCCTGGCATTTGGTATCGTGGATTTGAGCATAGTGGAGAAGGCACCGTGGTTCTCACTGCCGACAATATATACGCCGGAGTTTAACTTTAATGCCATCTGCATTATCCTGCCTGCGGCTCTGGTGGTGATTGCCGAGCATGTGGGGCATCTGATTGTTACCGGCAACATTGTGGGGGCGGATCTGACCAAGGATCCGGGGCTGGACCGTTCCATCATCGGTAACGGCCTGTCCACTATCCTGTCCGGCTTTTTCGGCTCCACGCCGAACACTACTTATGGCGAGAATATCGGCGTGCTGGCCATGACGAAGGTATTTAGTACCTGGGTTATCGGCGGTGCGGCTGTTTTTGCCATCCTGCTGTCCTGCTTTGGCAAGCTGGCAGCTGCCATCCAGAGCATTCCGGCACCTGTTATGGGCGGCGTGTCCATGCTGCTGTTTGGCGTTATTGCCGCCTCCGGCATCCGCGTGCTGGTGGAGAGCAAGATTGATTACAACAATCCTGTCAATCTGATGCTGACGGCAGTTGTGCTGGGCGTCGGTGTCAGCACCGCCAGCATTACCGTCGGCACTGTCACTTTGAGCGGCATGTCCCTGGCAACTGTGGCAGCTATTGTGCTGAGCGTGTGCTTCAATCTCATCAAGAAAATCCACGGTGAGAATTGATAGCGATTGATAATATTGGTTAATATTGATTGATATTGGTTAATATGTTTGTTTAATGTTTTTGTTAATATTTATTGTATGAGAGTTGAGCTATGAACGTAACGTATAAGGTTTCACTTGCAGGACTTTCAGGAGAAAAAGCTCTGGCCTCTGTATCGGTCAGGGCTTTTCTTCGGCAAAAATGCGGTTTTTCCCACGGCTTGTGGCGGAGGCTGAAATGGAACGGCACCCTGCTGGTCAACGGTGAGGAAGTCCGGGCTACCACAGCTGTGGTACGGGACGGGGATGTGGTTACTTGCCGGATTGCGGAAAGCTCCAGCCTGGCAGCTACGCCTATGCCGCTGGATATCAGGTATGAGGACGAGTACATGATTGTCCTCAACAAGCCTGCCGGTATGCTGGTGCATCCTACTGGCGGAGACTATGATAACACCCTGGGCAACGGGCTGCTGCATTATTATCGCCGGACGGGGCAGGAGATTGATTTTCATCCTGTGCACCGCCTTGACCGCGATACCACCGGGCTGGTACTGGTGGCAAAGCAGCCCCAGCTGCAGAATGCACTGACACAGGGAAATGGAGGCAAGTTTTTTCATCGGAGCTATGTGGCTGTCATAGAGGGGGAAATGCCTTTGCCTGCTGGAACAATTGATTTGCCCATTGCCAGGCATCCTGACAGCATCATCCAGAGAATTTGCAGCCCGGAGGGGCAGGTGGCGGTGACCCATTATCGCACTTTGGCCCGCCGCGGGGGCAGGTCCCTTTTGTGGCTGGAGCTGGAGACGGGGCGCACCCATCAGATACGGGTGCATCTGGCGGCTATGGGGCATCCCCTGTTGGGGGATGATTTGTATGGGGGTGATACCTCCGTCATGAAGCGGCAGGCTCTTCATGCTGTGCATCTTGAGGCAGAAAATCCCCTCACCGGGGAAAGTATTTCGATCTATTCTGATGTGCCTCAGGATATGCGGGATTTATTTTGGGGACACTAAAATGAAAATGTGTGCAGTTGATTCTGCACATTTGAAGCAAAATTTTCGGCAATTATGAAAAATCTTATTTTGCGCTGTTAATTATTGGGAAACTGTGCTATAATGGGTACATATTTTGATAGGGGGTTTTTTTAATGCCATTAGTAGGAACTAAAGAAATGTTCAAGAAGGCATACGAGGGCGGCTACGCTATCGGTGCATTCAACGTAAACAACATGGAGATTGTACAGGGTATCACCGATGCTGCTGCTGAGATGCGTGCTCCGGTAATCCTGCAGTGCTCCGCAGGTGCTCGCAAGTATGCAAACCATCAGTATCTGGTACATCTGGTAAAGGCTGCTCTTGAGGTTCATCCTGAGCTGCCAGTTGCCCTGCATCTGGATCATGGTGCAGATTTTGAGACCTGCAAGTCCTGCATCGACGGCGGTTTCACTTCCGTTATGATTGACGGTTCCCATCATTCCTTCGAGGACAACATCGCTGTTACCAAGAAGGTAGTAGAGTACGCTCATGCTCACGGCGTAGTAGTAGAGGGCGAGCTTGGCCAGCTGGCAGGCGTAGAGGATGATGTAAATGTATCCGCAGAGGATGCCAAGTACACCCATCCTGAGGAGGTTGAGGAGTTCGTATCCCGTACCGGTGTTGACTCTCTGGCTATCGCTATCGGCACCAGCCACGGCGCATTCAAGTTCACTCCTGCACAGTGCACCCTGAACGAGGATGGCGTTCTGGTTCCGCCTGAGCTGCGTTTCGACATTCTGGACGAGATCACCAAGAAGCTGCCAAACTTCCCAATCGTTCTCCATGGTGCTTCTTCCGTAGTGCCTGAGTATGTAAAGATCATCAACGCTAACGGCGGCAAGCTGGATGATGCTATCGGTATTCCTGAGGATCAGCTCCGCAAGGCTGCCCGTAGCGCAGTTTGCAAGATCAACGTTGACTCTGACCTGCGCCTTGCCCTGACTGCCGGCATCCGCCAGCATTTCATGGAGCATCCAGAGCACTTTGACCCACGTCAGTACCTGACTCCTGCTCGTGCCAACATCAAGGCTATTGTTGAGCACAAGATCAAGAACGTACTGGGCTGCAACAACGCTTACTGATAATTGCTGGTTGAGCGTTAATTGAATGTTTTGCACTTTTAGGTGCGTGGAAAATGCTGTATGGTTCCGGCTGTGCAGCATTTTTTTTCGTGGGTGGGAGATTTGATTTGTCAGAACGGAATGCCTGAAATGTAAAAAATGTCGGTTTGAATGTCGGTTTAATGTCGGTTTGAATGTCGGTTTGAATAAAACGGAAAAAGCTGTTTTAGGATTGCTAATCGAAGATTCGAATAGAACCGCCGATGTGCTTGCTACAGATATAGGAGTTACAAAACGTACTATCGAGCGCACTTTGGTTAGTCTTCAGAAAAAAGGAAAAATAGAGCGTATAGGTTCTAAACGTGATGGAAAGTGGATTGTTATTAGATAATGTATTTGGAGCGATTTAAATTTTATGCTGGGAGGGTGTGTAATATGCAGACTAATGACAGGCAGCTTTCTGACCTGATGAAGGATATTGAGTGCGGAAATGCCCAGTTACCTGATTTTCAGCGTGGCTGGGTATGGGATGATAATAGAATAAAGGCGTTAATAGCAAGTATTACCAATAATTTCCCGGTGGGAGCAGCCATGTTCCTGGAATACGGAAATGCCAATATCAGGTTTAAGTACAGGGTAGTTGAGGGGGCTCCTGCACAGAATGTAACTCCCTCAGAATTGATTCTTGACGGGCAGCAGAGGCTTACGTCCATATATTCCTCCTTGTATAGCCAGAATCCTGTTCATACCAGGACGGAAAAGGGGAGAGATATTCATCGATATTATTATATAGATATTGAAAAGGCTTTGGATACTGGTGCCGATAGAATAGATGCCATCGTATCAGTGCCGGTAAGCAGGTTGCTCACAGCAAATTTTGGCAGGGATATCATTCTTGATTTATCTGCGCCGGACAAAGAATATGAACAGAAAATGTTTCCACTAAATATAATCCTTGATTCAGCAAAAACCTTTGTATGGATGCAGGGATTTATTCAGCATCATCATAATAATAGTATTATCACGCAGCAATGGATGGATTTTCAAGGGAAAATCATTATGGCGGTTTTTCAATATAAGCTGCCGGTTATTTTGCTTGATAAAAATACGCCCAAGGAAGCGGTATGCCAGGTCTTTGAAAATGTAAATACTGGCGGTGTTTCGCTTACAGTGTTTGAATTGATAACAGCCATCTTTGCGATGAATGACTTTGAACTCAGAAAGGATTGGGAGGTACGAAAGAAGCAGTATTTCAGCGGGGAGCTGTTATCTGTTATTTCGGCAACGGATTTTCTGACGGCATGTACATTGCTGTCAACCTATAAAAAAGGCGGTACAGTTAGCTGCAAAAAGAAGGATGTATTAAATCTTCCTCTTAGTGAATATATCACGTATGCAGATTTATTGTCAGAGGGGTTTCTGGAAGCGGAGAAGATTTTGCAGGAGGAGCGAATTTTTTCTGCAAAGGACTTGCCTTATACAACACAGTTTATTCCGTTGGCTGTCTTATGTACCTTGCTGGCTGATGGCAATCGCATCAGGATTGCTACCATAAAACATAAGATTAGGCAGTGGTATTGGTGCGGCGTGTTTGGTGAAAAGTATGGCAGTGCCAATGAAACCAGATATGCCCTTGATGTAACTGGTGTAATGGATTGGCTTTCAGATGATACCAGGTTGCCAAGAACGGTGCAGGAGTCTTTCTTCAACCCGACAAGATTATTGAGCTTGCAGTCAAGATTGTCCGCAGCGTATAAGGGTATCATGGCACTTGTCTTAAAAAGCCATTGTCAGGATTTTATCTCCGGCAGGGAAATGGATTTTACGGTATTTAAGGCTGAAAACATTGATATTCATCATATATTCCCAGCTTCTTACTGTGAAAAGCAGCAATATGACAGGAATTTGTGGAACTCTGTGATAAACAAGACGCCGCTTACTTATGCCACGAACAGGGAAATAGGCGGCGTAGCTCCCAGCGTATATCTTGCCAAGCTAGAGAAGAGTGGCAAGGTGGCAAAATCAGATTTGGAGCAATATGTCAGCACTCATTGGATTGATGTTGCCTGCTGCAGGCATGATGATTTTCGTGAGCATATCATCAGCAGGGCCAGGAGGATTCTTGATGAGATAGAAAAGGCTACCGGCAGGACTATATCCGGCAGAGATAGTGAGGAAGTAATCAGGTGCTTTGGGCAGCCGTTGACGTGAAAGTTGAATTACTCCCTCCTCAAACGCCTAGGCGTTAGGAGGGAGTAATTCAATATCGCGGCCTGAAGGAATGGGACAAGGAAAAGGGGTATCTGACAGATATATGCCTGACGGTGCAGGATAAGTATAAGGCGTATCTGGATTATTTCAGGATTGCGTATTAAGCAGGAGTAGTAATTATAGAAGGCTATAGCAATACAGCGGAAAATGATGTTATAATGGACAAAGGCATGTTTCTTTGATAAAATATTGTCAAAGGGTGATTTGCCTTGACTAAAATGATTGGAAAAGGAAGTTGATTATGAGTACAGACAGATACACTAGTCCTTTATCAGAGCGTTATGCCAGCAAGGAAATGCAGTATATTTTTTCTCAGGACAAGAAATTTACCACCTGGAGAAAATTGTGGATTGCTTTGGCTGAGACAGAAATGGAGCTTGGCCTTTCTGAAAATGGCAAGCCTGTAATCTGCCAGGAGCAGATTGATGAGATGAAGGCTCATGTGAATGAAATCAATTATGATGTGGCAAAGGCCAGGGAGAAGCTGGTTCGCCATGACGTTATGAGCCATGTTTATGCCTATGGCCAGCTCTGCCCTAAAGCAGCCGGTATCATTCATCTTGGTGCTACTTCCTGCTATGTTGGTGACAACACCGATATTATCATCATGCGTGAGGCTTTGCAGCTGGTTCAGAAGAAACTGGTCAATGTTATTGCCGAGCTTGCCAAGTTTGCAGAGAAATATAAGGATTTGCCTACCTTGGCATTCACCCATTTTCAGCCGGCACAGCCTACTACTGTGGGCAAGCGTGCTACCCTGTGGGCTCAGGAGTTCATTATGGACCTGGAGGACCTGGAGTATGTTATGAACAGCTTGAAGCTGCTGGGCTCCAAGGGGACTACCGGCACACAGGCAAGCTTCCTTGAGCTCTTTAATGGCGACCAGGAGACTATTGACAAGATTGATCCTTCTATTGCTGCCAAGATGGGCTTCAAGGAGTGCTATGCTGTTTCCGGCCAAACCTATTCCAGAAAGGTTGACACCAGGGTTGCCAATGTCCTGGCAGGCATAGCTGCTAGTGCTCACAAGCTGTCCAATGATATTCGCCTCCTTCAGCATCTGAAGGAAGTGGAGGAGCCGTTTGAAAAGAATCAGATTGGTTCTTCGGCAATGGCATACAAGAGAAATCCGATGCGCAGTGAGCGTATTGCCTCCCTGTCCAGGTATGTGATGATTGATGCCCTGAATCCTGCCATTACTTCTGCTACCCAGTGGTTTGAGAGAACTTTGGATGATTCTGCCAACAAGCGCCTGTCCATTCCGGAGGGCTTCCTGGCTATTGATGGCATTTTGGATTTGTGCCTGAATGTTGTAGACGGCTTGGTAGTTTATGACAAGGTAATTACCAAGCACATGATGGCGGAACTGCCTTTCATGGCTACCGAGAATATCATGATGGATGCTGTTAAGAATGGCGGCAACCGTCAGGAGCTGCATGAGAAGATTCGTACCCTTTCCATGGAAGCTGGCAAAAATGTCAAGCAGCAGGGCAAGGACAATAATCTGCTGGAGCTTATTGCAGCTGATCCTGAGTTTAACCTTACTCTGGAGGAGTTGCAGAAGACGATGGATCCGTCCAGGTATGTTGGCCGTTCTCCTATTCAGGTTGAAAAGTTTATCAAGAACGTGGTTCAGCCTGTATTGGATGCCCACAAGGAAGAATTGGGCATGACTGCTGAGATTAATGTATAAGCGATGTATCAGTGATGCATAAGTGATGTATAAGCAGTGCATGAAGGTTACAAAGAGTGCATGAAGGCATTATGAAGCAGTGCAGGTGCATTTTTTGGATAACGTATAATTAGTAGAATATATTGTGTTTTGAACCTCCTCATGGCAGGAGGTTCTTTTTATGGGTAAATTTCAAACAAAGTGAATGATTTTTCTATTTTTTTTGATATAATGTATGTGTGGATTGGCAATAGTGTGTATAGGAGATGATGGGATTGACAGACGAGAAAAGAATGAGGCATTTCGTTAAGGATACTGTTTTTCGAGGTATGTTTTCCAAGAAGAAATACCTTATCCAGCTATATTTACACTGGTGACAAGGGCAATCATCCTGATATATTGTCCTTAAAGGATGAATTTTTCCCTGATATGGATTGCTGTATAGATGCCAAGGTGAAGATGATTTATCTTCAGGACAGTGATGATATTATTGATCAGTACATTGGCTTTTGCAGGGTGTGCAATGATCAGGTAGCATTGAATGGCAGGACACTGAAAGCGGTAAAGGAGATTATCAGGATATGCCGTGATAGAAATCTACTAAGAGAATACCTGAGTGAACGCGAAACGGAGGTTGAGGAGATTATGCTTACTTTATTTGACCAGGAACATGTTTGGAATATTGAACGCAATAACATCAGGGCGGCAGCTTTGGCGGAAGGACGAAGCGAAGGCATCAACCAAGGAATTTTACAAAAAGAAACGCAAGTGGTTTTAAAAATGTTTAAACACAACATGCCTGTTGAGGATATTGCCGACATCAGTGAATTATCTGTAGAGGAAGTTAATGATATATTAAAAAAAGCTATGGTTATACACTGATGTTGTATAAATAAAGTTGACACCTTATTCTCAAGGATTTCATAGTATAATCAAGTGAATAAGGAGGTGCCCAAACTATGGCACGAAGTCAACGTAAGTACGATCATGAATACAAGGTTCAGGCAGTGAAGCTTGCACGTGAAATTGGTGGCGCTAAAGCAGCCAAAGAATTAGGTGTTCCGGAGGGAACTATTCATACCTGGTTGAAAGTAGCCAGATCTGGAGGTATGGATATTGGAGAAGGCTCCCATACTCCAGAATCCGCAATGAGTCTTGCAGAAGAACTTGCAATGCTTCGCAAGAAAGTGAAAGATCAGGATAAAGAGATCCGCCGTCTCAAAGAAGAAAACGATTTTCTGGAGGAAGCAAGTGCTTTTTTCGCAGCGAGCCGTCGGAAGTCAGCAAGATCGAAAGAATGAAATTCATTGCTATCAAGATTGAGGACGGCCAGATCAAGGGAAAACTGGCTTTCTATTGCCGTATGCTCCATGTTAGTCGGCAGGGCTTCTATAATTACCTGGTGAACAGGGACAAACCATGGAAATATCAGGATTTGGCGGATGCTATGCGAGAAATCAATGCTGAAGATACCTGCAACGATACCTATGGTCGTATCCGAATGTATCAGGCACTACAGCTTAAACAGCCAGAGGGCGTGCACATTCCAAGTGAGCGTACCGTTTATAGAGTTATGGAAGAGATTGGACTCAGCCATCGCCCTAAACGGAAGCCAAATGGTATTACCAAGGCAGATAAAGAAGCTCGTAAATCAGATGATCTCGTAAAACGGGATTTTACAGCAGATCAACCTCTGACCAAGTGTGTAACTGACATAACCGAGATTAAGGCTAAAGATGGTAAACTCTACGTATCTGGCATTTTTGATTGCTTCGATTCAGCTGTTCTTGGTCTGGCAATGGAGACAAACATGAAAGTTACTCTCTGCCAGCACACGGTCGAGAATGCTTATATGGCATATCCGGAGATCCGTGGGGCAATTCTTCATTCTGATCGCGGGACACAGTACACCAGCGAACTCTATCGCACAACATTAGGGCGTGTTGATTAAAGCATATTTTCAGCAATATCCTGTATAATTATTACAGAGGAGGCGATTGTCATGAAGATACAGAAAAGACGCTATGAGTTGACAGATGATGAGTGGGAACGAATTTGTTCGTTATTCCCTGTTCGAGGAGCAGGGACAAAGGGACGTCCCTACAATGATATTCGAACAACTGTCAATGGCATTATTTGGCTTGCCCGTAGCGGTGCACCGTGGCGTGACCTTCCTGAGCGTTATGGTAAATGGAATACAGTCTACAAATGCTTTGCAAAATGGCAGAAGTATGGGATTTTCGAAAAAATATTCCATGAACTCAGAATTGAGGCCGACCTGCAAGATATCAGCATAGACAGCACTTCTTGTAAGGCGCACCAGCATAGTGCTGGTGCAAAAAAAGGGGAGCTGACAGTGATGTGAATTAGCATATTGGGATCAGCCGTGGTGGGAAGAATACCAAGATACATGCTTCCGTTGATGCATTGGGCTACCCATTGCATGTGATGCTCTCAGGAGGAAATGTGCATGATTCCACCATAGCTACAGAACTGTTGGAATATACACCCGTTAATAAATCCATAATCATGGCTGATAAGGCATATCGTGGAAAAAATATCCGCATAAAAATTGAAGATATAGGATGTACACACTGTATCCCATCGCAGTCGAATGATAAAGTACACCGGGAGATTGACTGGTGGCAATACAAGGAGCGTAGCAACGTAGAATGTTTCTTTCAGAGGTTAAAACAATATCGCAGAATTGCAACACGCTACGAAAAATTGGCTGTGCGTTTCTTGGCTTTTGTGCACCTGGGGTGCGCTTTGATTTGGCTTAAATAATATGTAAATAATGACTATTCATCTGTTATACATTAATCAACACGCCCTAATAGAAAAGCTGCTTCCGTATTTGAAATAATAGATTTGCTGCTGCGTTTGACCATAGCTATTACATTAAGCCCTGGTTCCTTTACATCAAGAATCTGTTTGGGAACAGGAATAATAGTGAAAGAATGAATTGAAAATAACCTTCGTCTGGTGGCAGGTATTATTGTGGCGTAAAAACCACAGGCTATCTATCCTCCGGCGGAGGTTATTTTGTCTGTCCCTTTGCTGTTGTTGTATGACTTGTAAAAGTTTTTAGATAAGTATTTCAATTTATAGAAAAAGCAAGCATTTTCTTCTTGTTTGTGGTAAAATATTATTATAAGATAAAATAAGTTGACGGGTTCACCAGGCTCTATGTGCATGGATGGCAGGAGGATGCAGGGATGGATATTATGGCAAAGCATAAAAAATATACATTGATGACAGTGGTATTGTTGCTTATATGCGCTTGTGGTTTTTACGTATATAAAAACTTTATGCCGGGTAGGATACTGAATATTTATTGCTGGGACAACAGCTTCCGGGAGCTTCTGGCGAAGCATTATCCGGCCTACAATCCTGAAACGGAGATGATAGGCAATGTCAAGGTGCGCTGGGTTGTAGTTCCCTATACTAATCATGTTTATCAGCATACGCTGGACAAGGCGTTGCAGATGGACAATCTCAACTCCAACGACAATGTGGATATTTTTTTGACGGAATCCGACTACATCCGCAAATATGCTGAGGCAGAGGATGTATCCATGGCTCTTGACAAGCTGGGCATAGAGGAGAAGGATTTGCGTGATGCCTTTGTCTATACCAGGGATCTGGCAACAGATAGCAACGGGCGGTTGCGGGGGGTATCCTGGCAGGCTGCGCCCAGTGTTATGATTTACCGAAGAGATATTGCCAAACGTGTGCTGGGCAGTGATGAGCCTGCGGTGGTTCAGAAGCATGTGCAGACATGGGAGGCCTTTGAGAAGACAGCGGCGCTCATGAAGCAGGCAGGCTATCATATGTTGCCTGGGTATATGGATACCTACAGGGTGTATTGGGCAGGGGTGGAAAAGCCATGGATTGCCCCGGAGGGGTATTTTGTGATAGACCCTCACATGGAAGAATGGATCAGGCAGACCCAGAGGTTTGAGGCCAACGGCTACAACTATCCTTACGGCTTGTGGGAAACCAACTGGAACAGGCAGGTGCGGGGGGATTCCTTCTGCTATTTTGGCCCTGCCTGGCTGATAAAGCATGCCCTGATTCCTTTGTCGCGGGATGAAAACCTGGGAGGAACGGATACCTACGGCAAATGGGGCGTCTGCCATGGTCCGGAGGCCTCCTTCTGGGGGGGCACCTGGATTTTTGCCGGCAGTAAAACGGACAATCAGGAGCTGGTGGCAGATATTATGCGTACTATCTGCCTGGACAAGCAGGTGCTGACAGAGATGGCAAAAACCGATGCGGAGTTTGTCAACGACAGGCAGATTATGAGCAGGCTGGCAGCTGATAAAAGCTACGGCATGGATTTTCTAGCAGGACAGAATCCCTATGGAATTATGATGGATGCCGCCCAATCCATACATATATCTCAGATTTCCTCCTACGATCAGGGAATACATGAAACATTCCACAACTGCTTCAGGATTTATTTTGACGGCAGGCTTCCACGGGAGGGAGCGTGGCAGAAGTTTATGGCTAATGTGTGGCACATTTATCCTGAGCTGCAGGGAGCGTTTTTTTCTTATAAAACTGATGGGGCAGAAGGAGAGATGGATTACTGATGATGGAGAAATGGGAAAAGAATATAAAAAAATATCCCTGGCATCTGCTCATTGCCCTGTTTGCTCTTTTGGGACAGGGGATGTGGCTTTGCGGCAGTTGTGAGGCTGTGCCTTTGGATGGAAAATGGAAATACTACGAATCAGGGCACATTGAGCCAAACATGGTTACTCTGACCAACCTGAATGCCAATATGATGTACAATGACAAGCGCTGGAAGTTGTACGAGCAGGGCAGTCAGCCGGAGCTTCGGCCTGATACCAACTGCATTATCCTAAGTACCAGGTTGCCCAAGGTGATACATTTCAACAGCCCTGTGCTGTTCTTTGTGACAGAAAATCAGTCAGTGCGCGTCTTTCTGGATGATGATATGATTTATGACAGCCAGGATGTGTTCCGGGGAAATCATATCAATGGAACCAGATGGCACATGGTAAATCTTCCCTCCAGTTATCCGGGGGGACAGGTGAGCTTTCAGGTCTACAGCGAAAAGCAGGAGGATTTGTTCCGCCTGCAGGAGATTTCGGTAGATGACAGCCTGATGCAGACTCAGAGGATTTTTCAGCATGACAGCATCAGCATACTGATGATATTTTTTTCCATAGTAGTTGTTGTCATGCTGGCCATGCATTATTGGATTGAAAAAAACAAGAGCCAGCTTACTCATGTTGCCGCTATCCTTTTTATTCTGATTGGTATCGTGCGCATGGCGGCAAATTCCTGGACGGTGTTCCTGCTGTATGACAATTTGTCATTTTGGTACTATATTTCTCTTTTGATGCTGTATGTACAGCCATTGCCTCTTATGTTCATGGTCTATCAGCGGCTGAATGGACGCTTTGATCAGACGGCCAGGATGGCTATCTGCGGTGGCACCATTATTCCCGCTCTGGCAGTGGTGTTGGATCTTAGTGATATAGCCGGGTTGGAGAGGGTGCTGACAGTGGACTTCATGTGGAATGGCATGAGCCTGGTGATGATGAGCAGCATACTGTGGAACTCCGCGTGGCATGATGTGGCTGCTTATGCCTACAATGTGCGGCTGGCCGTTACAATATGTACTACGGCAGGGTTTTATATTGCCTATTTTCTTGGAGTTTATTTCCACGTTATTTCTCTGCAAAGTCCGTGGGGAAATGTGATGCTTGTTCCTGTGCTGGTGTCCATACTGTACATGATGAATCGCATTATCAGGGAGGAGAATCGGCTCAAGGAGGAGAACAAGCAGCTTGAGCAGGAGGTTATCAGCGAGAAGCACAAGGCTCAGGTAGATCCTCTTACCAGGAGCTTTACCCGCATAAAGATGGCCGAAGTTATGTCAGAGCTTATCAATGCGGCAGAGGATAGCAAGCTGCCTTTTGCCATGATGATGATGGATATAGACAAGTTCAAGTCTGTCAATGATACCTATGGCCATGCGGCAGGTGACAGGGTGCTGGTGGGCATGGCGGATATTGTGCGGCGCAATCTGGATGCCAGGCATACCTTTATCCGCTATGGCGGTGAGGAGTTTATGGTTATTTGCTCCATGTATACGCTGACAGAAGCATGGGAGCTGGCGGAGAAGATTCGCACTGATCTGGAAAAAAGTGTGCTTTTGGAGGGCAGGCAGATAACTTGCAGTATCGGTGTCAGCTATTGGCATACCGGCGGCAATGATTCGGAGAAGGCCATGCAGGAGCGGGCGGATAAGGCGCTTTATTATGCGAAAAATCATGGGCGGAATCAGTGCGTGATGGAAACTGTGCTGACGGATGCTTCATGATAGCCATGATTTAATTACATGATGGTGTTTGAAGGATATGGGGCTGTCGTACTAAGAATTTAGTTGACGGCCTCTTTTTTGTGCGCCAATGCTGGGGGCATAAAAAAGCTCCCCCAGGTGGAAATCTTTTCCGAATGGGGGAGGGTATTATCTTGGATATGCTTGCGTTTATCAGAGTACAGCAGCCTGTTTTCCAATGCTGGTAATTTTCTCCATTGTCAGGCCGGTGATACTAGGGCGTGTTGATTAAAGCATATTTTCAGCAATATCCTGTATAATTATTACAGAGGAGGCGATTGTCATGAAGATACAGAAAAGACGCTATGAGTTGACAGATGATGAGTGGGAACGAATTTGTTCGTTATTCCCTGTTCGAGGAGCAGGGACAAAGGGACGTCCCTACAATGATATTCGAACAACTGTCAATGGCATTATTTGGCTTGCCCGTAGCGGTGCACCGTGGCGTGACCTTCCTGAGCGTTATGGTAAATGGAATACAGTCTACAAATGCTTTGCAAAATGGCAGAAGTATGGGATTTTCGAAAAAATATTCCATCAACTCAGAATTGAGGCCGACCTGCAAGATATCAGCATAGACAGCACTTCTTGTAAGGCGCACCAGCATAGTGCTGGTGCAAAAAAAGGGGAGCTGACAGTGATGTGAATGAGCATATTGGGATCAGCCGTGGTGGGAAGAATACCAAGATACATGCTTCCGATGATGCATTGGGCTGCCCATTGCATGTGATGCTCTCAGGAGGAAATGTGCATGATTCCACCATAGCTACAGAACTGTTGGAATATACACCCGTTAATAAATCCATAATCATGGCTGATAAGGCATATCGTGGAAAAAATATCCGCATAAAAATTGAAGATATAGGATGCACACACTGTATCCCATAGCAGTCGAATGATAAAGTACACCGGGAGATTGACTGGTGGCAATACAAGGAGCGTAGCAACGTAGAATGTTTCTTTCAGAGGTTAAAACAATATCGCAGAATTGCAACACGCTACGAAAAATTGGCTGTGCGTTTCTTGGCTTTTGTGCACCTGGGGTGCGCTTTGATTTGGCTTAAATAATATGTAAATAATGACTATTCATCTGTTATACATTAATCAACACGCCCTAGGGGGGTGCAAAATTTTTCTGCCCCCAGCTATATCAAGGGGTTAGGGGCATAAAAGGGGGTGCAAACCTCTGTGCTTTGACTTAGAAAATGCACCCCCTTTGGGGCATTGGGAGAGTATACGGATACGGAAGTTCGTATACTATTAATCTACGATTTTTTTGCACATAATGCTTCAAAATGCCTTAAAATGCCAAATATGTACAAAACCGCCCGGTTGTTCTCATCTTTGGCAATGGGGCAGAATAGGGCATAACGGGGCGTTTTAGAGCATTTCAGGAAAGGAAAATGGTATGAATAAGATTTTGTTTATCTGCCACGGCAGCATATTAACACAGCCCCTTTAAAGCCTTGTGTGGCGGGCTTTCAGCATGTGGAAGAATAGTATTTACAACTTTTGAAAATAACGATAAGGAAGAGCCTCAGCGATACTATTTATTTGTAATTTCAGTGTTATGCAAAAACCCCTCGAAACCTTGAAATACATAGGTTTTAAGGGGTTTTTACATGCGATGTAAAATGTTTTTACTATGCAGGTGTGCTGAGAGGGGCTCAATAGAAAAACAGTACCAAAAAATTCAGCTCTGTTTTTAGAAATTTTTCAGCTCTATCAGGCCGTTTTCCTGCTCATATTTTTGAATACCTTTGATGACGAAGTATTCAATCTGGGAATTGAGTGAGCGCACTTCTTCCTCCGCCACAATTCTCAGCTTGGCATGAACTTTTTCGTCAAGTCGTACCTGTAGTGCTACTTTGTTAGTTGCCATAATATAACCTTCCCTTCTATATAGTAGAATATAATATGAGAAAAGAAAATTATAGATTTAAAATGAATGATATATTAAGGAATTTTACATTTTAATATATATATAGTATCTAATTAAATCTGAAATAGTGTGTTTGCTATCTGTTAGTTGCAGTTATATGGAATATGTTGTATCATTGTAGTTGAGTAAGTTATCTGGAGTTGATTTCTAATGACAAATCCGAAACAATCCAATCTGCCAGCATCGGTTGCCAGAAGATTAGCAGAATATATACAGAAAAGTTATGTGCCTGGGAATGTAGAAGCAAGTAGTTCCAATAACATTGACCAAAACAAAAATACAGGAGAATATTGTAATACCCCAGGGTTCCCTGCTCCTTTAAAGTCATTATTCATAGCTGTGTGCTGTGGCGGCATAATACTAGATGAAAGCCATCTTAAGAAAACTTTTTCGGAGCTGGTTATTGAGCTACTGAAGAAAAAGCAGATAAAAGCCTCAGATATGTATCATAAAGCTGGCATAACAAAAGACCATTTTTCAAAAATCAAGAACACAAAGGATTATCAGCCGTCAAAGGCTACAGCTTTAGCTATGGTATTGGCTATGCAGCTGAAGTTGAGTGAAGCGGAGGATTTGCTTGAGCGTGCGGGTTATACCTTCTCACCATCACAGATGCGTGACTTGGTTGTCAAGTTTTTTATTGAGGAAGGAATTTATGATGTGGATGAGGTAAACATACAGCTTCATGAACGTGGTCTGCCACCCCTTACCAGCAACAAAAATTCTTAATAACGAATTGAGTTAATTTGTCTTCCTACATGTATCTTTTTCGACCTCGTAAAATTTTACGAGGTTTTTTTGATTTTAGCAGGATTTTCAGATTTTTTGTAGAATGCATTATAGTATGAGAATGATACTATAATAGTTGAAAAATTATTTTTAAAAGGTAGCATGGCAGGCAACCTTTTTGGGGAGGTTTTGTTGTACAATCAGCTTATAGACGACTTTAGTGTTAGGAAAGGCGGTAATAAGCATGGATGATTGGAAAAATGGTATGGCATACGCTTTAGGCGGTGCCGCAGTCTTTTTGGTAGGAAATCTGTTACGGGAATTGCTAGAGGAGATGGAGCAGGAGGAAGAATTAGCGCACAGGGAAAACGTCGTTTGCAAGGATGATGCACCAGAAAAGAAAAATAGTTTGGACGGCATTGCGGATATAGTCCGCCACGAAGCAGAAGCTGCCATGGCTGAGTGCCAGACTGATGAGGAACGGCAGGCGGTTGCAAGGAAGATAGAAGCATCCATTACAGAGCTGCAATCTATCTTAAAAAACAAGGGTGATGTCATTGCTGAGGCAGTAAAGGAACAAAATAAGGGAAGTAAAATGCAGCAGGAAAGTGCAGATGGCATTGACCATGTAGCCAATATTTACCGGGGCATTGCGGAGGTAAATAGTGCATTAGATGATGTGCTGGCATATCTGAAGCAGCGTTCTGCATGTAATATTCAGTGAAGCGGGAGGGAAAAATATGTTAGAAAAAGAAAATGAAAATGAACTGAACGCTCCTAATCTTTACTATTTGCGTAACTTTGAGATTGCATCACCTGAGCTTGGGGATGTTATCAGAGTTAAACGTTTTTGCTGTAATAAATCCAAATGCAATCACTATGGAATTTATATCGGCAATAACGAAGTAGTCTATTTTGATGATACCGTAAAAGACAGGACAAAAAGATTAGTTAAAAAAGCTTCTTTAGCATCATTTACCAAGAAAATGGAGTGGGGAATAGTTAAATACGAAGATAGCCTGAGTAATCATGCAGAAGAAACCATCAAAAAGGCTACATCAATGCTTGGTGAAAATGATTTTATTGACTGTTGCTGTTTTGTAGAATGGTGCAAGTTAAAGGTTACGTCCAGATGTATAAAAAGATCTGAACAAAACCCTGAAAGCTGTAGTAGCCCTAAATTGCTAATGTTCGGTGACATTTTTTGGTCAAGAAGAATAATTTTATAATTAGGTGATTGATACAATAGATACGCCTTATATGGCATAGACCATGCAGTTAATATATGCGCCATGCGCCGGGTAACTGTGGAGGTTAATAATGTCCTGTGTGATGTGCTGTCTTATCTGAAACAGTGTTCTACATGTAATATTTAGTAAAATAGGAAGTGGGTTGTATATGAAGCGAAGAGAGGAAAATGAAACTAAAAGTGCTGTAGCCAATAATACTGAAAGTGTGCAAAAAAATACTAGAAACAATGGGCCTGTTTTTTTTGTAGAAGAACCTAAGTACACGTTAGATGACATTATTTTGCCATCAAACGTTAAAGAGCAGATACTTGATGTAGCAGATTATGCACATAATAGCAAAGTTGTTTTTGAAGACTGGGGGCTGGAAATTACCCACAAATATTCAAAGCGGATGGGAATAAATCTGTATGGTCCATCAGGAACAGGCAAAACTATGGCAGCACATGCAATTGCTAATTATCTTGGACGCAAAATTCTCATAGTAAATTATGCAGATTTAGAATCCAAATATGTTGGTGAAACACCTAAAAATATTCGAAAGGCGTTTCAAACGGCTAAAGATACCCATAGTGTTATCTTTTTTGATGAAGCGGATGCTATACTGAGCCGTCGGGTAACAAATATGTCTAATGCAACAGATGTTAGTGTAAACCAGACACGTTCTGTAATGCTCATGTTACTAAATGATTATCAGGATTTCATCATTTTTGCTACTAATTTCATTGAGAATTTTGATTCTGCTTTTATGCGAAGAATATCTCGGCATATTCGTTTTGAGTTGCCAGATTATGAGTGCCGTGTAAAGCTGTGGCAAAACTATATTCCCTATAAGATGCCAAACAATATTGATATAAAAAAGTTATCAACAGATTATGATGGACTATCGGGTAGTGATATAGAAAATGCTGTTCTTATGGCGGCTTTCAAATCTGCACGGCATAGAGATAGATTTGTTTCCCATGATTATGTAGAGGAGGTGGTGCAAGGCATATTGAAAAGCAAGAATGAAAATAAAAAGGAGATGGTAGTAACTAAAAAACGAGTAGTATCTGAGGAATACGCAAAAAAACAGATGGAAAAATCTAATTAAATTCAGGAAGGATGTATATATATATGTTACCTCTTTTAATTGCAGCAGGATTAGCAATAGGCGGTGTTGTTATTGTAGCTAATTGGGATAGTATTGCTAATTGGTTAAAAGATTTTGTTCCTAAATTAAGGGCGGTTTGGAATTCCGTACGGAAAAATGTTCCACATGGAGCTAGAATGTTTGGCGATATAATTGTTGAAGGTGCGGAGCGTTTATCCAGGATAATGCATAAATTATATTATAAGGAAAATGGTCAGTGGATTGAAGAAACTACTACCCGCAAAGTTAGTGAAGATGAAGTGCCAGCATCAATAAGAAACAAGATTAATCGTAAAGAAGCTGATATTACAGAGGAAATTGAGAAAGAATTAAAGTTGGAGGTGTAAAAGATGGAGCGTAGAACAAATACCCCACAGGAGAGGTTTCAGAATAATTTAAAAAATTTTATGGACGATTTGGAAACGCTATTTAAACAAATCGCTGAAAAGATGATGAGGATGGATCTTGATGAATTAGCTGAGTATTATGAAAAAAAGATTGATGCCTTGATCATAAAAAAAGAAACTGATGAATTATTGAAATATATTGGAGGCGAATTTACGATAACCTATGTTACGGAAACGGTATTTTCTCTCAAATTGGCACTATATTTCCAAGATAGAAAAGAAGAATGGGTGAAGATAGAACCTCCAAGCATGGCACGTGACATGAAATATCTTAAGGAGCGTGCGGTGATAGAATTACGAGAAAAAAAGAAAATTATATATGATATAGAACATCCTGATTCAAAGAAAATAGAAGATCCATCCTAAATAGAGATAGGGAGAAAGTAAACAATGTATCCATGCCAAAAGTGTAGTGCATGTTGTCGATTAGTAGGGCGTGTGGTATTAGGAGAGAAAATGGCAGATGCAGATGGCGTCTGCCATTTTCTAGACAGAACTACCAATCTTTGCACACAATATGAAAATCGCCCTATTTTTTGTAATGTAGATAAATTTTACGAACGTTATTACGTTGACAATATGACACGAGAGGTTTTTTACAAAATAAATCAACAGGAATGTGAACGATTACGAAAACTGCTTGGAGTATAAGGGGTGTAACGTATGATTTTTGAGATAATTTTAGGCATAATTGGGTTAATTGTATTATTTTTTGTTTTAAAATTTATACTTAAGTTGGCATTAACAATTTTAGGAGTTACGATAGGTGTTCCTCTCTATATAGCTATAAGTTGTGTCATGATGATGTTCCACCATTTAATTCCAACAGTAGTAATGGCAGGAATATGGTTGGCAGTTTCATATTTTGATATGTCTAACATTTTTTTGATTAGTGCATCTATTTTCTATATAGCTGTCATAGTTCATTTGGAAAATAGAGAAGCTGCCAGGGATGTATCTAACGCACTTCAAGCCGCTCTTGATGAATTAAAGATTATACCAGTTGAAAAAATAAATACATATAAACCCAAATGGAGTAGCATGGGGCATAACATCAGGGAGCGTTTAAGTTCAGCAGATGCACCTCGGCAATTGGCAGAAGCATGGGTGGCAGCAGGAAAATTACAAAAAAAAGAACTTTGGGATAAACGTGAGTATTATTATCAAAGCGATAGTTTGATAATAAGTATATATCGGGAAATAGAACAAAAGGTTACAGATTTTTTTGATACCATTTTCGATAGCAAAGGAATTTACGTAGAGGGAGTACCTATAAATTTATTCGAAACAGATACCACTTGTTATCAATTGAAAAATATGTGTAAAGATGTATTAGTTGAAAAATATTTAAATAGAAATGTCATGGACGAAAAGCTTTGCTGCGATACTATTTCTCATGAAGGTAAGCCTATAAAGATTTTTATGAATCTCCCAGTTGTAAAAAAGAAAATGGAATTATTAGAAAAAGATAGTCTTTTGAATACTGGTAAAATATTAAAAAAATCGGATGGGGTTTCTGAAGATATTTTACAAGATATAATGACAACAATTCATAAGTTTTTGCCGGATTTTGACTATGTTAGAATTTCGGACAAAGATAAGTTTAAGAAAACTTTTATGAACCTTTCATCTGTAAAAAAGAAAATAGAGCTACTGAAAAAAGATAGTATTTTTGATATTAGTCAGTTATTTGCAACAGATTTTCCAAAAGATATTTTACAAGATATAATGACAACTATTCATGCAAATTTGCCAGATTGTGACTATGTTATGTTCACAGAATCTCATGGAAAGCTGTGGATTCATCGTACCTATGCTTCTCAATATAAATGTGAAATATGCGGTGGTGTATTCAAAGAAACTAAACTATATGGACCTAAAAGATATTGTGCAAGTTGTTTAAATAAGCGTCATTCACAAGAAGCTGCTGATGAAGCTGAAGGAAAAACTGTAAAACGTTATGTTGACGCGCCGCCACCAGGCATGATTATTAAATAACTATTCTTGTAGAATATTAACAATATATAGAAAATAGGGAGAAAAAGCTATGAACCACACATTTAAAGTACAATGGGAAGAAAAGACAAACAGCTCAGCCCTGCCTTGTCGCAAATCTACCCAGGTGCAGGCAACCAGCATGATGGAAGCAAAAGCCAAGGTGCGCTCGCGCATTAATATTGGCGTAAAGGTCAGCAATATGGTAGCTTTTAAAGTCAGATAATTGGTAAAGCATATTTAGTTTTGGAACCTCCTCATGGCAGGAGGTTCTTTTTATGGGCAAATTTCAAACAAAGTGAATGATTTTTTCTGCCTTTTTTGATATAATGTATGTGTGGATTGGCAATAGTGTGTATAGGAGATGATGGGCTTGACAGATGAGAAAAGAATGAAGCATTCCGTCAAGGATACTGTTTTTCGAGATATGTTTTCCAAGAAGAAATATCTTATCCAGCTATATAACGCCCTGCATCCGGAGGATAAAACCATAACTCAGGCCGATTTGGAGATTGTCACTCTGCAATCCATCCTTCTGAATGGCATTTATAACGACCTTGGCTTTATGGTCAGGGGAAAGCAGCTGATGATACTGGTGGAAGCGCAGTCCACCTGGTCTGCCAATATTGTCATCCGTGCCCTGATATATCTGATGAGTACATATCAGGACTACTTTAACGCAAATCAAATTCAGCTATATGGCAGTCACAAGGTAGAAATGTCGAAGCCTGAGCTGTACGTTATCTACACTGGTGATAAGGTCAATCATCCTGATGTATTGTCCTTAAAGGATGAGTTTTTCCCTGATATGGATTGCTGTATAGATGCCAAGGTGAAGATGATTTACCTTCAGGACAGTGATGATATTATCAATCAGTATATTGGTTTTTGCAGGGTGTGCAATGAGCAGGTAGCATTGAATGGCAGGACACTGAAAGCGGTAAAGGAGATTATCAGGATATGCCGTGATAGAAATCTTCTGAAGGAATACCTGAGTGAACGCGAAACGGAGGTTGAGGAGATTATGCTTACTTTATTTGACCAGGAACATGTTTGGAATATTGAACGCAATAACATCAGGGCGGCAGCTTTGGCGGAAGGACGAAGCGAAGGCATCAATCAAGGAATTTTACAAAAAGAAACGCAAGTGGTTTTAAAAATGTTTAAACACAACATGCCTGTTGAGGATATTGCCGACATCAGTGAATTATCTGTAGAGGAAGTTAATGATATATTAAAAAAAGCTATGGTTATACACTGATTATGACATCAATTACCAGAAACGTCAAAAGCAGTTATGTTGCCGCCTGTGTGTCCTTATTGTCCGTGCTGTCCGCCTTATAAAATAAGCGTTGCAGTGCGTAGATATTGGCATTTTATGTACATGGACAATGCGGACAATATGGACACATTGTTATAAGACTGGTATTACGGACGAGTTTGGTACATTCATGCTAATATAAAAAAATTTACTTGTATACTATATATGTGATAGTTATCCCCCTGTTGCTTTATGCAGCAGGGGATATTTTTATGTGGAGGTGAGTGTAATGGATACGGATACTGCAAAGACGGTTGCAGAAGCAGCTGCTAAGTTATTGATTTGGTTGTTAAGCGATACTGAAAAATAATGTTGTTTGATTGGAGGATTATCATGAAAACAGGAAGAACATTGGAACAGTTGGGTGCAGAGTTGCAGAGGCAGAGAAAAGCCCGTCAGGATTTTGTGGCAGATACACGTTATATGGAGTTCAAGGCAGATGAAAAAGGTGCTGTGATTACATTGCGCATAAAGGGCAATAATCATACATTCGGTATCAGTGAGCTGGCGCATCAGCAGATTGCCAGCCGCTTGCAGATTCCATACCGCTATTATCAGAAAATGCAGGAGCAGCAGCCAGCACTTTTGCAGGAAAATGTCAACACATGGCTGCATGATGCACCTGAACGCAGGATGATTCGTACTTTGGATGGAAGCATGAGGGCTTTCCTGTCAGACCGTTACAGAAGGCTAGACAATTTGGAGCTGTGTGCAGCTGTACTGCCGATAATCAAATCCATGAGCGGTGCTGAGATAAAAAGCTGTGAGGTTACACCAAGCCACATGTACCTGAAAGTAGTAAACAAGCGCATGAAAAGCGAGGTACAGCCAGGTGATGTGGTTCAGGCAGGGTTTGTCATCAGCAACAGCGAGGTAGGTCTTGGCTCAGTAAAGGTTGAACCGCTGATTTATCGTCTTGTATGCAAGAACGGTATGATTTCCAAGGATTTTTCCCAGCGCAAGTATCATGTCGGCAGGCAGGTTGATGGTGATGCAGCCTATGAACTTTATTCAGATGAAACACTTCAGGCTGATGACAAGGCTTTCTTTATGAAGGTACAGGATACTGTAAAGGTTGCGGCAGACAAATCGAAGTTTATGCTGACAGTTGGTAAAATGCGTGAGTCTTTAGGTATCGGGCTGGAAGGAAATCCTGTGGAGGAAGTGGAGCTGCTTGCAGACAGGTTCCAGCTTACGCAGAATGAGCGGGGGGACATTCTCCGTCAGCTTTTCATGGGCGGTGATAACAGCAGGTATGGTCTCTTGAACGCGGTAACAGCAGCAAGTCAGCTGTCTGCAAGCTATGAGAGGGCAACAGAACTTGAACGTATTGGCGGCGAGATACTTTCCCTTCCTGTAGGAAGCAAGGCCTTGAAAATGCGCCGTAGTGATGATGTTGCTGAAGGTATAGTTGAGGAACTGCCTGTTATTCGACCTGTGAGGGCTATTACAGCATAATAACTGTCACAAATGGTATTAGCAGGAGTGTATGTTATATGGAGGAAACATGTTTTTATGGGACGGGGATTATTCTCTGTCCCTGCTTTATTTTGGAGGCAGATTATGGATGAAGCAAAAATTTTTAGTGATGCTGAAATGCTGAAGCTGGCAATGCCGAATATGAAGTCTCCCTATTTGCTACGGGAGTACAGCCTTGCTTCTATGGGGCGCATCAGCATGAAGACTGCCTTTGGCATTGATTGTGATAAAAAATATGGGGAGATGTTTTAAATGGGCTGCTTTAGCGAGTGTGTAAGCTATGCCAATATCAAGGGGACATTCAGGATATACCAAGGGAATATTTTCCTTACTATCAATAATCCACGGAATGATTCAGTTGTCAGCCTTACCTTGAACCCGATGCAGGTATCTATACTTGGCAGGGCGATGCTAAAGAGTACGGCTGATGTCAGGATTCAGGATTTAGAGGGCAAGCACATCTTTGGTGATATGGAAATAGAATTTATGGAAGAAAAGAAATGTAATGTTAATAATGAACCAGCAGCATAAGGGGGAATAATTATGCCAGTAACGGAATTTATCTGTCCTAATGGACAAAAGGTTGGCGTAGAAAAATGCCTGAAGTCATGTGTACGGGAACAAAGATGTATGTTCCTGCCCACTCTGAGGGCGGTGGCAAAGAGCGTTGACAGGAAGCTGGAGCAGCCTACTGTCACTGAGCTGATTGCGGGAAACAGGGAAACTTATCTGAAGAAGATGACTGGTTATGCCGTATCACCTGAATCAGTTCTTTATGCACTGCAGGGGCAGGGCGTACATGCTGTTCATGACCAGTATGCAGGTGGGGCGATACTCAGTGAGGAACGGCTCCGCGATGATACCACCAGCGGACAGTTTGACCTCTATGGTCAGCTTCTTAGCAGTGATGATGGGGTGTTGGGCGATTTGAAGGTGACAAGTTCCTACAAGATTATGAGGGCATTAGGCTATTACAGGAAATCCGTAGCAACAGGCGAAGTGTATAAGACAGGTGCTAAAAAGGGGCAGCCCAAGTACCGCCAGCAGATATTTACGGATGGAGTCAGGTTTGTATTTGAGTGGGCTGTACAGCTAAATTATTACCGTATGCTTTTGGAGGCGCAGGGATTTGAAGTGCATGATATGTATATTCAGGCTATCTGCCGGGATTATAATCTTAGGCTTGCTTCTGAAAGAGGGATTGACAGACATATTTATCTGATACCTATAAAGAAGATTTCTGATAGATGGCTGAAGCGTTATTTTGCACACAAGGCAAAGGTATTGCGCACTTCATTGAAAAATCATGTCCTGCCGCCTGTCTGCTCATCAAGAGAAAGATGGCATGACAGGAAGTGCCGTGATTACTGCGAGGTTGCTGCGGTTTGTCCTTATGGAGCAAGGATCATGGCTGATGCTATGGAAAAAGCTGTATGATTGGAGTGTGATATTGTGGCAAATTATGTAAAAAGCGTATTATGTATTGAAGAAAAATACGTTGAGAAGGTAAGTGACTGTTTAAGAAGTGATGAAGAAGATGTTGATTTCAATAATCTCATCCCTATGCCGGACTGGGTGATGAGGGACTGCTATGGCAAGGAGGCTGACTCGTTATCGGCTTATAGATACCTGCATGGCTACAGCATGGATATGAATATGTGCAGTCTGGTGAATATGTATCAGCATAAGGGAGAAAATCTCGATGATGTGATAAGCAGGCTGGAGCGTGAAGGCTATATCGACCTGAAGCTGGGAGAAAGGGCCTTTCTGAACGAGCAGGAGCATGGCGATACATCATGGTATCTCTGGACATTCAAGAACTGGGGGACTAAGTATAATGCTGTGCGTACAGGCTGGAAGAAGAACAAGGTTTACTTTGAAACACCTTGGTCTGCCCCTTTCCCTATCTTTCAGGCACTGGCGGAAAGATTTCCAGATGCGGTAATTGAATGCGTTTATGCTGGCGAAGACATAGGAAACTGTGGTTGTCTTATTTTGAAGAATGGATGCATTGCCAGTGAGTTTTATCCTGAGAGGGATACTGATGAGGCAAAGCGGATTTATAAGGAAGTATGGGAGGTAGATGAGTAATGGAAACTGCAACTATTCAGGAGCGTTCTATCAAAAAAATCAGTGGCAAGCTGGTCAAGGTCATGGAAGATGTAAGCCACATTGCCAAAAACGGCACCAATGAATTTCACAAATATCAGTATGCAACAGCTGCTGATGTGCTGGAGAAGGTAAATGATTCCCTGTGCAGGAACAAAATCTGTTCCCTGGCAAGGGCAGAGCTGGTAAGCCTTGAGCATGTAGTCAATGCCCGTGGCAATCAGGAACATCTTGCAACTGTACGGATGGTGATACGCCTCATAGATACGGAATCTGGTGAATGGGTTGAGATTATCGGGCTTGGCAATGGTCAGGATGGTGGTGACAAGGCTGTCATGAAAGCGGAAACTGCAAGCATAAAGTATGCGTACATGATGGCTTTCAATATCAGCACTGGTGATGATCCGGAGGCAGATAGCAGGACTGACCAGTTTACAGCAGCTCCTGCCCAGGTTTATCCTATGTCTGGTGCAAGACAGGCTGGTTCAGCTGGCAGGAATAATCTGCCTGTGGAAGATGAGGCAAAATCTCCTTCATCCCGTAAGGGGACAGCCTATGCCTGTTTTGATTGCGGTATGCGCATAAGTGAGAAAGTCAAATCTTTTAGTGAGAGCAGATTTGGCAAACCTTTATGTATGGACTGTCAGAAGAACTATGCCAGCGCCTGAACAGGCTTATCGAACCTCTCTTTTTGGGAGGTTCTTTTTTTTGTCCGTGTTGTCCGCATTGTCCGCTACATAAAATACCTTTGAATGTGCATGGACACAAGGATTTTATATACGCGGACAACATGGACAGCGCGGACAAGGCTGATTGTAGGGTATAGTTTATTGCATATCAGGTAGCTGGTTGAGATGATGCTTTGAGTTATAAATTGCTTTTTGAATATTTTTTAAGCTTTGGAGATATTCGTTATATAATTCATATTTTTGATGGTCGTATGGCAATGAGAAAATTTCTTTACACAATGCGAATTGCATTGAAACTATTTCGTTGAAGTCCTCTAAGGCTTTTAAGGGGGTTGATGCCACATCGGGCTCAGATTTGTCACTTGCTTGGGTTCTGTTTATGTTCTTGAGAGGTTGTACTTCGACAAGGTAGTTCTGATATTTTTCTTGAAGGTTATCTATTTTCTCTCGCTGTTTTCTTATAAGGTCTGTAAGTTCCTTGGAATGAGCAGCTATTATGGAAAGATATTTATCTGATAAAATGTATTTTTTTGAGTTGCCGGATGAGCTTAATTGATTCTTAAAAGATACAAGGTAGTCAGTCATTGTCAGGAAGGTTTCAGATGCTGCTGTAATGGCTGCAACTGTTTTTAGATAACGATTACTATCCGTATTTGTGTTTCTCCCATAATATTCAAGTGTGGAGTTTCCCTCAAGAAAATCCAGGGTATATCCTGTGACTGCGGCCCAGAACCAGAGATGTTTTTTCAAAAATTCATTGCTGTTTTTGTTGCGGCTAATGGTTCCTTCGGTAACAGATAGTATTTTGGAAAGCTCTTTATTATTAATCCCAAAGTTTGACATGATATAGCTTTGAAGATTTGAAAATACGGGAATGTATTCTATATATGGCATTTTAGTTAGGCGAAGCACTTCTTCCAGCCTTTCAAGGAAAAGAGCTTCTGCAGAGGTGATGACGGTATTGCTCACTTTTAGATAGAACTTGTATTGTTTTATTAGCTTCAGTAGCATGAAAAAATTCAAGCGATTATTGCTTTTGTAAGCATCATTACAGATAACGTATGGTTTACATAATTCATCAATAGCAACATCTGGCTTGTAGAATAGAATGTCATCAATATCTGGATAATGTTGCTTTAATAGTTCATAGATGTAGGTGAAATATGCTTCATATAGTTCTATTGTTCCAGCTATTGATTCAGGTTTTTGTTCAAAGAGAAATATATATACAATTTCAAGATTGTGTTGACCAGCATTTCCAAATCGGAGCATGAAAATAAGCTCGTTTAATATTTGCTGCTGATTACCATTTTCTGTACGGTTTAATAAACTGCATGAATGTAAATGTTGTCTTATTTCAGTTATATATCGACTAAGATTGTCTATACTTTCATTAATCGTCTTCCAATCAGATTTCATGCCAGTATACAAATATTTATTCTGTATAAATTCAGTATGGTTTCTATATTGTGCCAATAGCTCTGTGATGGCAGTGAGCTTTTCGCGTAAAAAAATTTTTCGTTTAAATTCCAACTCATTGATGTGAGGAGAATATTTTTTGATAAATGCAGAAAGTTTTTGAGTAATTTCATTTACATCGTTTAGCAATGTTGTTAGTTTTTCCTTCATGCATGTATTGGTTATATGGCTAATACTGTCATTTAAATTGTTATGATGTTTGCCCACAAACTCAATAATGTCATAGGTAGCAAAATTTTCATTAATCTGGGGAGAATATATTTCATATACTTTGTTGCGTATTTTTTTGATGCTAGATTCTGAAAAATCAAAATTGGAAAGTGATGCCCAGCCTTTTGTGCTGTTTAAAAAGTGCGTGAAATTCAAATGGTTTATCCAGAAGGCAGCAACTAAATTTGGATGGTCAGCGTTGTCATTTAAAAAATTAGCTAATTCTTTGTGTAGCTGTGTATTTGTATGCATGGAAATTCCTCCTTTTTCTTAATTTTATCCCCTAAAAATTTTTTTTGCAATTTTTTCCCCTTGTAATTGTGGCACAGTGCGATTTTGTTATGAATTGCGTTTTTTGGGGGACTCTGTAGAAGTGGGAGATTTTGGTACTATATAATTGCAGCTAGGGAAATGGAGGTGAATATAAGGGCTGTCAATACGTATGAAATGAAAGAAGGAGAATTGACATGACAAAAATGGAGAACGCCGAGCAGGCAGTTTTCACGGCAAGAGTTGTCAAACGAGAGGCGGCAGAGCCACCAACATTGCGTTACCCTGTAATTTTTTACGGTGATAGTGCTGAGGTAAAAAAAGCAGAGAGGCAGCAGGTGCCTGTCAGACCATTCCTGTTGGAGAAAGTTCCAAACAGCTATTTTGCTCAGCCGCATTATTTTGGGCCTGTAGAACATGTGGATGATTTACCAGTACGGTATAAGCACATCGAACGCGATTACTATGAGGGTGATGATGGATATTACGTTCTACTAAATAATGGAGAATATGTTCGTATAACGGATTTTAAAATCACGCTATTAAGAAGAACAAAAATGCTAAAAAATACTGAGGAGGAGGAATTTGAAGAAATAACAACCAAAGTTCGCAATGATTTAGGCAGGGAAATTTTATTGGAAGTTCGCCTCGAGGAATGGGTGAATTTGCAGTCAATAATAGAACGCAAGGCACCTTTTATGCAGTTTATTGGCGAAAAAGTGGGAAATATCAAAGAGCGCTTCAAAGGGTTGCTGGCAATTTTACTAAAACAATCGTTTGGAAATTTGCCGTCTAGCATAGTTGTGGAAACTTGGGGGTGGGGACCAAAACTTGCGGATGGCGGGCGGTATTTTTATCATGGAGGGCGCGAGGACTGCTGTTCACCGAAATGTTTGTCAGCGCATATTGATGCCGAAAGATTGCAGCAGGGCTTGGGAATTTTAGAAGTCGCACCACAGGAGGTTATTCGTCCACTTTTGTTATACAGCCTTGCTGCATACACAGACCAACTGTTTACAGATGCAGGGTATCCATTGGCGAGTTGCCTGATGCTGGTGGGGGAGTCGGGGATGATGAAGTCGGCGTTGTCGCGAGTGGTTTTTTCGCCATTCGTGCCAGATTCAAAACGATTATTTTCGGTCAGGAGTACCGAGGCTTCCATGAATGTGATGACCGAGCAATGCCTTGATGATGTACTGGTGATTGATGACTTCAATCTGGAAGGAACAAGAGCAGAAGTTTTACAAAAAATGAAACTTATGCGCGGCCTGATTCGTGGCTACTCCGATAAAACGCCAAGGACGAAATATGGCGGGAATAATAATATCAAACAATACAAAATACGAGGAGGATGTGTATTCACAGGTGAGACTCGCTTGACAGGGCAGCTGAAATCGTCAGAATTGCGGTATCTATTGATAAAATTGCGAACTCGAGTGGATGGTGGAAAATTGCGCCAATATCAAGAAAAACCAGATTTGATGCAAGTATTGATAAGCGCATACGTTTACTTTTTAGAGAAAAATTACAGAATTGTTGTTCTTGAAATCGCAAGGCAATTTCCCATTTTGCGTGAGGCATTTGCAGACATAAAGGAGCCACGAATGCGGGATACCTGTATTCATCTAGTTCTGACATCGAAACTTGCGTTTGTGGCCTTTCAAAATGTTTTGCATTTAGATAATTCGTTCGCAGAAAATTGGAGTACCGTAAATGAGAAAATTTTGTTCGATATTTGCTATCGTCAGAGCAATGAAGCACAAGATGATGAACCGTATATTCGCTATTTGGCAGAATTTTTCAACCTTATTGGTACAGGCGATATAAAAATTGCAAGTAATATTGAGCAGTATGTCAAGAGCCTCGATTATTTTGATGGTTATATGGACGAACAGCTGTGCATGTTGAAAAAAGATGTCATTTATGGGAAAATCCAGCAGGCATTTTATGGAAAAAATTCTAGCTTGCCGATTGATGTGGATGAGGTGTCGCGAAAACTAAAGGAGGCGAGTTTAACGAAGTGCGATGCCAATTCTGCGCTCAAAAAAGCATCTAGCAAAATCCCAGGGAGGCCGCGGATGCTGGCATTATTTTACAAACAAGCATTTGATATGGTAGAAAGGAAAGAAGTATTATGAACAATGTAGCTTTTGTTCCGTTTAAGGGAAGATTTTTTGCAGTCTGGGGTAGCGACGGCTGTGCTGTAACATTTAACGAAGCGGTATTTTTACATGCTATGCGCACATTGTCACATGCCCGTGCGGCTGAATGTTCGACGGAGGAAGAAGCAAGGAGCTTAGCTGTCCGGATGTATGGTGGAGAATTGGTGTATCGCCATTTTAGTCGGGAACAGGGCGAGAAAATCTCTCTGGAGCTGATGCTGAATTTACCGGTCGATGCGATATATAAGGAGCCAGAGCCTCATACAATTACTATTGATAATAATTATCAAAACTATCCTCCGTTAATGTAGTGCAGATATGTTCTGGTTATTGAGGTGGAGATATGAAGGTTACAATTTCCCCAGAAAATAAGTATTGCCTGACAATTAACGAGGCAGCGTCATATTTTAATATTGGCATCAAACGTTTGGTTCATCTGTTGAATTCGCAAGAAGGAGCAGATATTCTATTAATGGCTGGCACTAAGCGGCTTGTGAAACGCGAAAAAATGGAAAAATTTCTGGACAAAACGTTAGCGGTTTGATGATTTTTTTGCCTCCGCGTGCTACAATAAAGGTATGCGGAGGCTCTTCTTGTATGGAGGAGCGGTTAAAATGGCAACGAGGAGAGATAAAAAGAAAAGAGTTCTTCGCAAAGGCGAGGGACAAAGACCGGATGGCAGGTATTTCTTTAAGTATCAGAATGTGAAGGGAGAGGTGCATTTCGTATACAGTTGGAAGCTTGAGCCTTATGATATTCCTCCGGCTGGGAAAGATTCTGAGTATTCTTTACGAGAACTTGAAAAGCAAATCGTCCACGATATTGAAAATGGTATTGTCGGATATGACAGTAGAACTACAGTATTGGAATTAGTGGAGCTTTATCTTCAACAAAAGGTGGGTGTACGTCATAATACTCAGGCTAACTATAATTTTGTGATTAATATTTTGAAGAAGGAAGCCTTTGGGCGTATGCTGATAGGCAAGGTTAAGCAATCTGATGCTAAGCGTTGGCTTATCAAGATGCAAAAGCAAGATGGGCGAGGCTATAGTTCTATTCATAGCATCAGGGGTGTAGTCAGACCTGCTTTTGAAATGGCTGTTGCAGACGATTTATTAGTAAAAAATCCTTTTAATTTTGAGCTGGTCACAGTGGTTGTGAATGACAGCGTCAGAAGAAAAGCTCTTTCTCGTAATGAGCAGCGAAAGTTTTTGGAGTTTATTGCTAATGACAAACACTTTTCAAGATATTATGATGCTATTTATATTCTGTTTCATACAGGGCTGAGAATATCTGAGTTTGTTGGTTTGACACTCAATGATGTAAATCTCAAGGATAATAAAATAACAGTGGATCATCAGCTTCAGCGCAAGAGGAACATGGAATATGTCATAGAAGCTACTAAGACTGAAGCTGGTAACAGGGTTATTCCTATCACCAGCGATGTAAGTGCTGCTTTTAAGCGCATTATTGCAAATCGTAAGGCACCAGATGTTGAGCCGATGATTGGTGGCAAGGTTGGCTTTTTATTTTTGGACAAGAATGGTATGCCCATGGTAGCGTTGCATTGGGAGCACTACTTTAAGCATATTTGTCAGAAATATAATTCAATCTACAAGGTGCAGCTGCCTAAGATTACGCCTCATGTGTGCAGACATACTTATTGCAGTAATATGGCGCATTCTGGTATGAATCCCAAAACGTTACAATATTTGATGGGGCACTCTGATATAAGTGTCACACTTAATACTTATACTCATACCAGCTTTGAGATGGCTGAGAAGGAACTAAAAAAAGTGAATGGATTAAAGTTGTAATTCGTGATTTTTGCGCCGTTTTTACAACTTTTTTACAACTTTTGCCATCAAAGATATGCGAATTTATGCAGTTTTATGCCGATTAATTAAAAATGAGAAAATGCTGAGAAGTCTTGTATATCAAGGGTTTATGAGGGGTTAGAGGAAATGAAGAAAGTGCTTTTTATTTGCCACGGCAATATATGCAGGTCAACAATGGCTGAGTTTGTTATGAAACATCTGGTGAAGCAGGCAGGGTGGGAAGATGAGTTTGAGATTGCCTCGGCTGCTACCAGCAGGGAGGAAATCGGGCATGATACCCACTACGGCACCAAGGAGAAGCTTCGGGAGAAGGGGGTGCCTTTTGCAAAGAGGCGGGCTGTTCAGATGACAATGCAGGACTATCAGTATTATGACCTGATAGTGGCTATGGACAGGGAAAACCTCTGGGGCATCAGGCGGATTATTGGTGATGATACCTTGGGCAAGGTGCGGCTGCTGCTATCCTATGCCGGGGAGCCGGAAGGCGAGGTGGCTGACCCGTGGTACACGGGAGATTTTGAGGCAACTTATGTGGATGTACTGCGGGGGTGCCAAGGGATTTTGAAGAATGGCTGATATGCATGCTATTTATATGGTCAGGCTTTCAAAGAGGGCAGCTACTGCCCTGGGGATGTCCTTTTCCGTCAGGGATGAGTAGTTGACCACAAAGGTGTGCTCCGGTGCTGCCTGGCGGTTCTGGTAGTAGTGCTGCAGGGATTGCAGGTGGACGCCGTTTTGCTGCAGCCGGGAGCGCAGGTCCCTGTCGGATAGGGTGGTGTTGATTTTGAGCAGGAAGTAGAGCCCTGATGCCTGTTGCAGGATTTGGATTTTATCATGTTCAGGATGGGTGAGGAGCTCCTTCAGGAGCAGCTGGCGCAGCTTTTTGTAGTTGTTTCTCATGCGGTTGATGTGTCGCTCGAAGTAGCCCTGATTGATAAACTCAGCCAGGGTGTACTGCTCGAAGGTGGAGACGGTGCAGCTGAGATAGCCCAGGCGGCGGTTGAACTCCTCCATGAGCGGCATAGGCAGCACCATATAGCTGATGCGGATGGTGGATGTGAGGCTTTTGGAAAAGGTATTCATGTAGATTACCTTGCTGCTCATATCCATGCTGAACAGGGAAGGGATAGGCTTTCCTACCAGCCTAAATTCCGTGTCGTAGTCATCTTCAATAATGTATCGCTGGCCGGAAGTTGCCCAGCCCAAAAGCTCGTAGCGGCGGCTGACCGGGGTGATAATCCCCGTAGGGAAGTGGTGGGAAGGGCTGATGTGGATAACATCGCAGCGGACGGCGTTCAGGGCGGTAACTGACATGCCCTGCTGGTCAATAGGCAGGGAAAAGCAGCATGCCCCGTTGTCCGTGTATATTCTTTGCAGCTTGTGGTAGCCAGGGTCTTCCACGCAGTAGATTTTGTCCCTGCCGATAAGCTTGATAATCAGTTCGTAGAGATACTCTGTACCGGCACCGATAATAATCTGCTCCGGCTGGATATGCATGCCGCGAAATCGCAATAGGTGCTCGGCTATAGCACAGCGCAGGCTGTAGATGCCTGCTGTGGGGGATTTGGTTAGCAGCAGTGCCTGGTTTTCTGACATAGTATGGCGCATCAGCTTTGTCCAGATGCTGAAAGGGAAGCTTTCCGGCAGGATGTTGTTGGAGGAAAGGTCAATTGTTGCACATGAAGTCTGGGCAGTGCGCTCATGGCTCATTCTGCCCTTAGATGATATTGTTGATGATGAGGGCATTGATGTTGAGGTTATTGATGGCCTTGATGATATTTCGGATGATGCGTGGGATAACGCGGTATTTGTGCTTTGCAGGCTGGATGGCACAAATATGCCTGATGTGCTGGGGCTATTGGATAAACCTGCCATATTAACGGTGCCAGATGCGCCAGGCATATTGTCGGTGTATCCCGATTCGTAGCTGATTTTTTCCGGGCCGCTAAAAAGCTGGGCATCCCCCAGTGTATTGTGCTGGAAAAAATCTGCGGCACTATCATCTGCCTGCTGAATGCTTTCCAAAGGGGAGATATAGTAGCCGGATTTTGCCTTCGCATAGATATATCCTTCCGCCATCAGCTGACCATAGGCGCCTTCAATGGTGATGGTGCTTATGCCCAGCTGGGCTGCCAATGCCCGTTTGGAGGGTAGTTTGGTCCCGGCCTTCAGGCGGCGTGCCAGCACCTCGCTTTTTATGTAGCTGTAAATCTGCATATAAAGAGGGGTGCTTTTGTTTTTGTGCAGTTCCAAAGTCAGCATGGCTATATCTCCCTATCCAAATCCAAAATATAAAAAATGCAAAATGTGGAATATATGGAATCAAAAATGCTCAAATCCCAATTTACTTTAAAAGCTTGATTTTCTGCAAAGGCTTTGCCAGTATCAGGAATACCACTGCGTTCATGACGCCCTCCATGGCAAGTCCCGGGGTGGAAGCAAGCCCTGCCTCAAGGCTGCCGTAGAGGACGGCTCCGGCAATTGTATAGGAAACAGTCATCCACAGGCATGCCAGCACCAGCCCGATGATGCTCTGGCGGTTGATGGAGAAATTGCCCGGCTGTGCCTGTCCACCTGCATAGGCGAAAATCATGGCCATAACGTATTTGATAATCAGGGTAGGGATAATCCAGATGGCAAAGCCGCCGATAAGATCAGCCAGCCCGGAGCCGATGGAACCGGCAATGGCACCGTTACGCCTGCCAATGAGGATAACCCCGAGGAACACGGCAGCGTTTCCCAGGTGGGCATAGCCGAGGGGAATCGGGATTTTTGGCACAAAGGTCATGACGAAGACCAGGGCGGTAAAAAGGGCGGTAAGGCAGATTTCTTTCACAGTGAATTTCATGGTAACACACTCCTGACAATAAAAGATAATAATAATATGACGAATATGCTGTATAGTATAATATCAGATTGATTATATAAAAATAGCCAATTTGAGACAATAATATATTATCAGATTTATAGCCAGATGAAAAGATGGAATCCATGCAGCTAAAGGCGAGGGGCTTTACGGCATCTTTTTCAAGTAATATAATGGATATGATTGCGGTTATAATTAAAGTAGATTAACATAGATAATGTGTATCAGACAAATCAGAAAATAAAACTTGGGCAGGGTGGCATTATGGCAAAGCTTCGGTGCGTGGTGGAGAGAATTACATTTCAGAGCCCGGAAACCGGCTACACGGTTTTGAAGGCAAGGGTAAAGGATTATACAGAGCTGGTGGCAGTAGTGGGCAATCTGCTGGATGCCAATGTGGGCTCCGTGCTACTGGTGGAGGGCAGCTGGAAGGTGGACAGCAGGTATGGGCGGCAGTTCATGGCGGAAAGCTGGGAGGAAACCATGCCTGCCACGGTGTATGGCATTGAAAAATACCTGGGTAGCGGGCTGATTAAGGGAGTGGGTCCCAAGTTTGCCCAGCGCATTGTGCGGATGTTTGGCACGGAGACCATCGCCGTCATCGAGGACGATATTGACAGGCTGCGGCAGGTGGAGGGCATTGGCAGCAAGCGGATCAGCATGATCAAGGAAAGCTGGCAGAAGCAGAAGGAAGTCAAGAATATCATGCTGTTTTTGCAGTCCAATGGCGTCAGCACCGCCTATGCGGCAAAGATTTACAAGGAGTACGGCAATGCTGCCATTGACAAGGTGAAGGAAAACCCTTTCCGGCTGGCGGATGATATCTGGGGCATCGGCTTTCGGACGGCAGATACTATTGCGGCAAAGCTGGGCTTTGGCAAGGATAGCTTCGTGCGGCTCAGAAGCGGCATCCTGTACACCCTGTCCGCTCTTGCTGACGAGGGGCATGTATACGCGGAGAGAGACCAGCTGGCAGACAAGGCGGTGGAGCTTCTGGAGGCGGATATTGCCAATGTGCAGATGACCTTGGACAACATGCTGCAGGCAGAGGAATTGATTCTTGAGGAGGATGCCATTTTCCTGCCTGCCTTTAACTATGCAGAAAAGGGCACGGCTCACAAGCTGATACAGCTGTCGGAAGATGTATCAGGCTTTGACAGCCTCCGCCCGGAACCTCAGGTGGATGTGGAGGCACTGGAAAAGAAGCTGGGCATCCAGTATGATGAGGTTCAGGCACAGGCTGTGCAGGAGGCGGCCAGGTCAAAGGTGATGGTGCTGACGGGCGGCCCAGGCACAGGCAAGACAACCACCGTGCAGGGGATAATTGCCGCCTATGGCCAGATGGGCCTGCGGATTTTGCTGGCTGCCCCTACAGGCAGGGCGGCAAAGCGCATGTCGGAGGCTACCGGGCTTCCTGCCAAGACCATACACCGCCTGCTGGAATGCAAGCCCCCGGATGGCTATCAGCGCAACGAGGACAATCCGTTAGAGGGTGATGTGCTGATTGTGGACGAGTGCTCCATGATAGATATCATTCTGATGAACTCCCTGCTGAAAGCCCTGCCGCGCAATATGCGGCTGGTGCTGGTAGGTGATATAGACCAGCTGCCTTCCGTAGGGGCAGGCAATGTGCTGCGTGATATTATTGATAGCGGCAGGTTTCCTGTGATACGCCTGACCAGGATTTTCCGCCAGGCACAGCAGAGCAGGATTATTACCAATGCCCACAGGATAAACCAAGGTGAGTTTCCTGATATTTCCAATGGCAGGAATACGGATTTTTTCTTTATCAACAGCGAGGAGCCGGAGGCGGCAGTGCAGGAGATTGTGGCACTGGTCAGCAGCAAGCTGCCCAGGTATTATGGGGTGAAGCCCTCGGAGGTGCAGGTGCTGACGCCCATGCAGCGGGGCGTCCTGGGGGGAACCAACCTGAACCAGACCTTGCAGGCTGCCCTCAACCCGGAAGGGGAGGGGCTCAGGCGGGGCGGCTTCATCTTCAGGCTCTATGACAAGGTTATGCAGGTTAAGAACAACTACGACAAGGAAGTTTTTAACGGGGATATTGGCAGGATTACAGCAGTTGATTTGCAGGAGCGCACCTTGCAGGTCATGTTTGACGGCAGGGTGATAGAATACGATGTGTCCGAGCTGGATGAGCTGGTGCACGCCTATGCCACCACTATCCACAAGGCCCAGGGCAGCGAGTATCCCATTGTGGTGATGCCTATATTGATGACGCATTTTGTCATGTTGCAGCGAAACCTGCTTTATACGGGGATTACCAGGGCAAAAAAGGTGCTGGTGCTTATTGGCAGCAAAAAAGCGCTGGCCTATGCAGTGCACAATGTCACTGTCAGCCAGCGCAATACAAAGCTAAAGGAAAGATTAAGCCGTGACTAAGTGGCGGCTTATTTCCGTTTCAGCGTAATGTAGATAATCGGCATGATTATCAGCAGGGAGCCGATGATTTCCGGCAGCTCAAACATGACATCCAGCAGGATGATGGAGAAGACGATGGATGCCAGGGGCTCTGTGGCGTTGAGGATGCTGGCTTCCTGGGCCAGGATGTACTTGGTGCTGGTTACATACAGCCAGAAGGAGGCGGCAGTGCCCAGCACGCAGATGTAGGCAAGGCTCAGGAGGGCAGGTATATCCACTATGCCTGGGTATGACAGGGGCGGATAGATAAGGGAGATGGCGGCACCGCCTATGAGCATGGCCCAGCCGATGACCTGGGGGGAAGGCCAGCGCATGAGCAGCCAGCGGGGCTGCACTGTGTAAAAGGCGGCGGCAAAGGCACTGAGGATGCCCCAGAAAAGTGCCCTGTCCGAGATGGCCAGGGCCGTCAGGCTGCCGTGGGTAACCAGCAGCGCCGTGCCGAAAATCGCCATGATGGCGCAGATGACCTGGGACAGGCCGGGCAGCTTCCTCTCCGTGATGGAAAACCATGCCAGGATGAGGATAGGCATCAGGTATTGGATGATGGTGGCAGTAGGGGCGTTGCTGCATTCGATGGCAACGAAGTAGGTGTACTGCACGGACATCATGCCCAGCACGCCGAAGGCCAGCAGCCGGTGGCGGCTTTCCTTGTCCTTCCAGATGGCGAAGATGTTGTTTTTGTTGATGAAGGCATCGATGGACAGCAGCAGGATGCCTGCCACAATGGTGCGGACAGCCGTCAGGTAATCCGCAGTCATGCCTTTTTCCTGCAGGATAAACTGGGCGGCTACCCCTGAACCGCCCCAGAAAATGGAGCCGATGACAGCCATCAGCACGCCTTTGGTTCTTGATGAAATATTCATGGATACTGCACCTCGTTATTGCTAAAATAATACAGTACATAGTATATCAGAAAAATGTTTTTCTGATAAATTTTTTTCCGCTGAAATGCCGGGGATGTGGCTGGAGTGGATAGATTAGAGATTTGGGTAGAAAAAATATTGCATATGGTGTATAATATTATGGTGTTTTTGTAATCAGATTCAAATTTGGATGGTGAGAAAATGAAAGTTACCAAGAAGGATATGGAAAACGTAGCAGTTTTGTCCCGTCTGGCAATTCCTGCTGACAAGGAAGAACAGTACACCCAGCAGCTCAATGATTTTCTTGAGTATGTTGACAATCTCAGTGCTGTTCCTACTGATGATATTCAGCCTATCGCTCACGTGCTGCCGGTCAGCAACGTGTTCCGGGAGGATGTGGTGAAGGAGTCCCTGGACCGAGAGCTGGCTTTGTCCAACGCTCCTTTGAAGGATGATGGCTATTTCCGTGTGCCAAAGGTTTTGGAAGATTGATTAGGAGGCTTGACTGTGAAATTGTTTGAACAACCTGCCCATGTCCTCCATGACATGCTGGTAAATAAAGAAATAACCTCTCTGGAGCTTACCCAGGCTGTGCTGGCCCGTATTGATGAGGTAGAGGGTGATGTGCAGGCATACCTGACTGTTACCCGTGATGAGGCCCTTGCCCAGGCAAAGGCCGTGGATGAGAAAATCGCCAGGGGTGAGGAGATCGCTTTCCTGGAGGGCATTCCGGGAGCAATCAAGGACAATATCTGCACCAAGGGAGTAAAGACTACCTGCGCTTCCAGGATTTTGCAGAAGTTCGTGCCGCCTTATGATGCTACCGTTGTGCAGAAGCTGGCTGCCCAGAATCCTGTTGTGCTGGGCAAGACCAACCTGGACGAGTTTGCCATGGGCGGTTCTACTGAGAATTCCGCTTTTCATCCGACTCACAATCCGTGGAATACGGACTGCGTGCCTGGCGGTTCCTCCGGTGGCAGTGCTGCTGCCGTGGCTGCCGGTACTGCTGTGTGGGCTCTGGGCTCTGATACCGGCGGCTCTATCCGTCAGCCGGCTTCCTTCTGCGGCGTTGTGGGCATGAAGCCTACCTATGGCCGCGTTTCCCGCTATGGTTTGGTGGCTTATGCTTCCTCCCTTGACCAGATCGGGCCTATTACCAAGGATGTAACTGACTGTGCCAACATCCTGAATATTATTGCCGGCCGTGACGAGATGGACTCCACCAGCATTGACAGCGTGGTGCCTGATTATACCAAGTCTTTGGTGCAGGATGTGAAGGGCCTGAAAATCGGCCTGCCGAAGGAATATTTCGTCAAGGGCATGGACCCTGAGGTTGAGGGTGCTGTCAAGGCTGCCGTCAAGCAGCTGGAGGCTCTCGGTGCCGAGGTTGTGGAGATTTCCCTGCCAAACACGGATTATGCTATTTCTACCTATTACCTGATTGCCCCTGCTGAGGCGGCTACCAACCTGGCCCGCTATGATGGCGTAAGCTATGGCGAGCGTGCGGAGGATGCAGCTGACCTGGTGGAGATGATGACCAAGACCAGGAGCCAGTATCTTGGCGAGGAAGTAAAGCGCCGCATCATGATTGGCAACTATGCCCTGAGTGCAGGTTATTATGATGCTTATTACCTGAAGGCATTGAAGGTGCGCCGCCTGGTGAAGGAGGACTACGACAAGGCCTTTAAGGAAGTTGATGTTATTATCTGCCCTGCGGCTCCGTCCGTTGCTTATAAGATTGGCGAAAAGATTGACAATCCGCTGGAGATGTATTTGCAGGATGCCTGCACCGTGCCGCTGAATCTTGCCGGTTTGCCTGGCATTTCTGTTCCTTGCGGCTACAACAAGGACAAGATGCCAATCGGCATGCAGATTATCGGCAAGGCACTGGATGAGGAAACCCTGATCCGCGTTGCCTATACTTATGAGCAGAGCCAGTCCTACTATCAGGACAGGGCGCAGTTGGGAGGTAAATAAGCATGAGCTACGAAGCAGTCATCGGACTGGAAATACACAGTGAGTTAAAGACCAATACCAAGATTTTCTGCGGCTGTGCAACCTCCTTCGGTGCGGAGCATAACACCCATGTCTGCCCTGTATGCCTGGGTCTGCCGGGAGTGCTGCCTGTGCTGAATAAAAGGGTGCTGGAGTTTGCCATCAAGGCAGGTCTTGCCCTGAACTGCAAGATTAACAATTTCTCCAAGTTTGACCGCAAGAATTATTATTATCCTGACCTGCCGAAGAACTGGCAGACATCCCAGTATGATTTGCCAATCTGCGAGCATGGCTATGTGGATATTGAGACTTCCAAGGGCAAGAAGCGCATCCGCATCACCCGTATTCACATGGAGGAGGATGCTGGCAAGCTGGTACATTCCGGCAATACCATCAAGGATTCCGAGACTTCCAACGTGGATTACAACCGTACCGGCGTCCCTTTGATTGAGATTGTTTCCGAGCCGGATATGTCTACTCCGGAGGAAGCCCGTCTCTACATGGAAAAGGTTAAGTCCATTCTGCAGTACATTGATGTTTCCAACTGCAAGATGGAGGAGGGCAATCTCCGTGCCGACCTGAATGTTTCCATCCGCCCGAAAGGCTCCGATGTGCTGGGCACCCGTACTGAGATGAAGAACATCAATTCCTTCAAGGCTGTGGAGGAAGCTCTGGAATACGAGATTGAGCGTCAGGAGGAAGTGCTGGAGGATGGCGGCCATGTCATTCAGGAAACCCGTACCTGGGACCCTGACCGGGGCGTTACCCTGTCTATGCGCAGCAAGGAAAACGCTCACGACTACCGCTACATGCCGGAGCCTGACCTGGTGCCTATCATTACCTCTGATGAGGAGATTGAGGCATACAGGAAATCCCTGCCGGAGCTGCCGGATGCCCGTCAGGCACGTCTGGAGAGCGAGTATGGACTGTCCAGCTACGATGCAGGCATCATCACCAGCTCCCGCCAGATGGCAGAGTATTTTGATGATGTAGTGGCTGCCGGGGCGGATGCCAAGCTGGCTGCCAACTGGATTATGGGTGATTTGTCCAAGAACCTGAATGCAGAGGGCATCGGCATCGAGGCTTCCCCTGTGGATGCCAAGCGCCTGGGCGAGATGATTTGCCTCATCAGCAAGGGAACCATTTCCTCCAAGATTGCCAAGAAGGTCTTCGAGGAAATGTGGAAAAGCCCGGATAGCCCGGAGAAGATTGTCAAGGACAAGGGGCTGGTACAGATTACCGACACCAAGGCTATAGAGGCAATCGTGGACAAGGTTATTGCTGACAACCCGAAGGCCGTGGAGGAATACAAGGGCGGCAAGAAGAAGGCTATCGGCTCCTTGGTTGGGCAGGTTATGAAGCAGTCCAAGGGCAAGGCAAATCCTCAGATGGTCAACGAGCTCCTGACTCAGAAGCTGGGCTGATTTGCATTGTGGCAGCTGGTGAGCCGGGAAGCTATATTATTTTGTTGTATACATCAGCAATTTGCTTTTATTTTTCAGCGTTTTGTGTTAGCATGATAGAGTAGCGTACTTTTAGTGGCATGCTTTGGATTTGAAAGGTGGGATTGTTGTGGTTAGTGAAGAAACTATGATGTTCCGTTTTGGAGCTGAGGAAAACCGGGCTGAGAGCATCATTCGCAGTACCTGTTCCTCCATGGAGAAGAAGGGGTATAACCCTATAAATCAGCTGGTAGGCTATCTCCTGAGCGGAGATCCTACCTATGTCACCAGCTTTGAGGATGCGAGAAAGAAAATCCGCAGCCTTGAGCGTGATGAGATTCTTGAGGAGCTTATCCGCTCCTATCTGGAGAAGCACTGATGAAAAGAGCATTGGGACTTGATATTGGTGACAGGACCATCGGCGTGGCAGTCAGCGACCTTCTGGGCATGACGGCGCAGGGGGTGGAGACTATCCGCCGCACTACGCTGGAGGCTGATTTGGCGCGGCTGCAGGAGCTGATGGCGCAGTATGAGACAAATCTGCTGGTTTCCGGCTATCCCCGGAACATGAACGGCACCGAGGGGCCTCGCTGTGAGTTCGTGAGGGAGTTCTGCGAGGAAATCCGCAAGGCGGTGCCTGAGGCGGAAATCGTCTTTCAGGATGAACGGCTTTCCACGGTGGCGGCAACCCGTTCCCTGCTGGAGGCGGATGTGAGCCGCAAGAAGCGGAAGAAGGTCGTGGACAAGATGGCTGCGGTCTTCATCCTGCAGGGGTGGCTGGACAGCCATCCCCAGCTGTAAGAAAATAAAATTTACCTATGGGCGTGACTCCCTGCCGGAGCTTTCTGGCAGGGAGTTATTTTTGCATTGCAGAAAACTTTTGTTTAAGGTAGAATTGTTCTTGAAAGGAATTGCTAGAGGCAGGGTTAGTCGTGTTTACCTGCCTGACTAATGTTATCGTGCGTCAAGTTTCTGCGAGATAGGATGTGAATGTATGCCAAGGGAAAAGTTTAACATTGATGGACAGATTCAGCAGATGAAGTCAAAGGGAATTACCTTTGAGATGATTGATGAGAAAAAAGCCAAGGAGTTTTTGGCGAATCATACTTATTATTTTCGATTGAAGTTTTATGCCAATAATTATGACAAATATCGCAAAGGTGACCGGATGGGAGAGTATATTGATCTGGATTTTGCCTATCTCAAGGAGCTGTCCTTGCTGGATGTTTATCTGAGGCGTGTTATGTTTCCTATTGTGATGGATGTGGAGCATTTTGCCAAAATCAATCTTCTGTCTTCCCTGCAGAAAAACAAGCGTGAGGATGGCTATAGCATTGTGACGGAGCTGTTTAAAAAGCAGCCATGGCTGGCAAGGGAGATTGAACGGCAGAAGGCACCGTATACCGCTGGTTTGATAAAGAAGTACAAGGATAATTTTGCAGTGTGGAATATCATAGAGGTGCTGACTTTTACCAATCTGATTGTATTGTACGATTTTTATTACAGTAAATATGATCAGAAGCATGTCAATCCAAATTATTTTTATTCCGTGCGCAATATAAGAAATAGTATTGCTCACAACAACTGCCTGTTGCATGATTTGCGGGCAGTGGACGATGGTCAGATGGAAAAATCGGAGGAAATATGCCGGATAGTCAGTGAGATTCCGGGGATTGGTGTTTCCATGCGCAGCACTAAGTTGTCTGTGCCGTTTTTGTATGATTTTGTTACTGCTATGGAAGTATTTGATAAAATCGTTACTAGCAAGCAGGAAAAAATCAAGCAGCTGGAGCTTTTGTATTTAGTGGTGAACAATCGTTTTTCCAGGCACATTGACTATTTTGCCAATAATGATATAGTCAGGACGGCCTTTGATTTCATGAATAAGGTTGTCAGTTATTACAGAAGCAAAAATTTAGCCGGCATGGAGACAGATGATGTCTGATGGTGTAATGAAAATAGGGGGATTTGTGAAGGAATATAGAAGGGATGTTGGCAATCTTTTGCTGCTGGGTAAATTTTGATGAGATGTTGGTCAAAAAAAGATTGACTTTTGGGAGCGTCTAGGATATTATTTATATGTTATTTTGGAATGAGTTTAAAGTGGGGAGCAGGTGACTCCCCTTTTGTTTGCATTAATGGGAGGAATTGAAAACCTATGAGTACAAATGAGAATTTGAGGAATATTGCTATTATTGCTCACGTTGACCACGGCAAGACTACCCTGGTGGATGCCATGCTGCAGCAGAGCCATATTTTCCGCTCCAACGAGCAGGTTGCTGAGCGCGTTATGGACTCCGGTGATTTGGAGCGTGAACGAGGCATTACAATTCTTTCCAAGAATACTGCTATTATGTACGATGGCATCAAGATCAACATCGTTGATACCCCGGGCCATGCTGACTTCGGCGGCGAGGTAGAGCGCGTACTGAACATGGTTGATGGCGTTGTGCTGCTGGTTGATGCCTTTGAGGGTCCGATGCCTCAGACCAAGTATGTGCTCAGGAAGGCACTGGAGCAGGGCCTGAAGCCAATCGTGGTCATCAACAAGATTGACCGCCCTGACCAGCGTGTGGACGATGTGTATGATGAGGTGCTGGAGCTCTTTATGGAGCTGGATGCAGATGATGAGCAGCTGGATTTCCCTTGCATCTACGCTACTGCCCGTGATGGTATCGCCAAGTACAGCATGGAGGACGATAATGCTGATCTGAAGCCTCTGATGGAGACTATCGTTAAGGAAATCCCTGCACCGAAGGGGGATGCTGAGGGGCCTTTGCAGATGATGGTTACTACTCTTGAGGCTGATGAGTACATCGGCAAGGTGGCTGTGGGACGCATCATCCGTGGCAAGGTAAAGCCTAATCAGGCTGTGGTGCTGATGGATGGCGATAGCCAGACCAAGGCCAAGGTAGGCAAGGTGTATACCTATCAGGGCTTGAGCCGTGTAGAGGTGCCGGAGGCTTCCATGGGTGAAATCGTGTGCCTGACCGGCCTGGGCAATGTAAGCATCGGCTATACGGTAGCAGATGCGGAGAATCCTGAGGCATTGCCTACTATCAATATTGATGAGCCTACCCTGTCCATGACCTTTGGTGTCAACACTAGCCCTTTTGCCGGCCGTGAGGGACAGTTCGTTACCTCCCGTCATCTCCGTGACCGCCTCTTTAAGGAGGTTGAGACCAATGTTGCCCTGCGGGTAGAGGAGACTGAGAGTGCCGATGTATTCAAGGTTTCCGGCCGTGGCGAGCTGCATCTGTCCATTTTGATTGAGACTATGCGCCGTGAGGGCTACGAGCTGCAGGTGGGCAAGCCTGAGGTTGTGTACAAGACCATCAACGGCCAGAAGTGCGAGCCGATGGAGAATCTGACCATTGAGGTGCCACAGGAGTTCATGGGCACCGTTATGGAGTCCCTGGGCACCCGCAAGGCGGAGCTTTCCAACATGACCGAGGTGGCTGGCTACATGCGCATGGAGTTCCTGATTCCTGCCCGGGGCCTGATTGGTTTCCGCTCCGAGCTCTTGACCAATACCAAGGGTAACGGCATCATGAACCATGTATTTGCAGGCTATGTGCCATACAAGGGGGATATTCCGGGCCGTGTACGGGGCTCCCTGGTAGCCTTTGAGCAGGGTGAGACCACCGGCTATGGTATCTTCTCCTTGCAGGACCGTGGTACTATGTTTATCTCTCCGGGCCAGGCGGTTTACGAAGGCATGATTGTGGGCGAGAATTCCCGTGAGATGGATATCGATATCAATCCTTGCAAGGCAAAGCATGTTTCCAATATGCGTACTTCTGCTTCTGATGAGGCAATTCGCCTTGTGCCACCGCGTATTTTAAGCCTTGAGCAGGCTATTGAGTACATCAATCAGGATGAGCTGGTGGAGATTACCCCGGAGAGCATCCGTTTGCGCAAGGCGATTTTGGACAAGACTGTTCGCGGTCGTGCCAGCAAAAATGCCAGGAAGTAAGGCAGTTTTGAATTAGGTCTAAAGTATCCATTGATATTTATGAAACAATAGTGTATAATAATCGCAGAATTATAGATTGATGAAGATGAAGTTTAGCACTTGATGGAGTAAAACAATATGTGGCGTTTTTCTGTAGGTGCAAGAACACGATAGCAAGGGATATATCGTATTTGTTTGGATTTATTGTTGGAGGCGGATAACGTGGAAATTATCAAAAAGCTGAGCAATTTTTTTGCACCCGTGGAGGAAGAGATCTACTTGGAAAGCGGAGCTGAGGAGGAGTCTGCAGCAGTGACTGCCGGCCCTGAGGTAGTGTATACTGCCGCTGCTAATGAGGAGAAGAAGGTTGTTGGCGGTGAGCCTTTGGGCGTGGTTGCCCCGAAGCCTGCTTATGGTGTGGGCGGTTCCCGCAAGAGCGATATCAGGCTGGTATCCAATAATAAGTCCCTGGATATGAAAATCCAGATTTATACTCCTCAGAATTTTGACAGTGTGTCCGAGATTGCTGATGCCTTGAAGTCTAAGCGTTCCGCTATTGTGAATTATGAGCGTGTAGAGATGCCTGAGCAGCGCCGTATCTGTGATTTCCTGAATGGCGTGTGCTATGTGCAGGACGGCGAGGTGCGCCGCATTACTGCGACTATGGTGCTTTATGTACCGGATGGAGTGGAGATTAGCGAGGTAAAGAGCGTAGCTCCGGCTCCGGCACAGCTCTGATAGCTGGTTTGGCAGTTGCTTTATTTGTTTTGCTTTATTGCTTGCTGCTGGTTTTGTATTTGTTTTTTGATAGGCAGGGAGTCGGTTTGCCCGGTGGGCGCCGACTCTTTTTTTATGCTGATAGGGGGCGGATATGAAAAAAATTGCAAAAAAGTGTTGACAAGCTCGAAAAAAAGGTGTAGCATACAAATCGTCAAAGGGAGCAGGGCTTCTGGGACATGAAAGGTATCAGAACTGAATATTCTAAACCATGGAGTGGGAAATAGTAGCTGATTTTACTTATCTTCAGCGAGCCGGTGCCGCGGAAGCGGGTTGGTGTGATGACCGGTGTTAGGCCTTCAGTGAATGGTCCCATGAGGGTTCACCGAAATCTGTCTTGTTGGGAGATGGAGAGTAGGCTGAAACGGGTGCCCCCGTTACAGGGCTGAGATATCGGAAGCATCAGTGTTGATAGTTTCCCGTATCAAGAGGATATCATATCGAGTGGTACGACATTTCGTCTCGTTAGGGAGGAAGTGTCGTTTTTATTTTCTCCTGCTTGCCGGTGGTGCGTGACAGCAGATACAGCTAAGGCTCAGGATATGATGTTGAAATTGGGTGGCACAGCGAAACCATTTCGCCCCATGTATAATCCGTAGGAACGGTGTTGTACATGGAGCGAAATGGTTTTTATTTTTTTACGGAATGAAGAAAGGAAGTAGTTATTATGTTGAAGCAGTATATTACGAAGATTATGAACGGTGAGAACCTGACTCAGGAGGAGGCAGGCAGGGCCATGGATATTATCCTGACCGGCGAGGCCAATGAGAGCCAGATTGCCAGCTTTTTGTCCGTGCTGAAGATGAAGGGAGAGGTTGTGGATGAGATTGCAGGGTTTGCCAAGACACTGATTGCCCATGCCTCTCGTGTGCCCCATCAGAAGCCGGTAATGTGCAACTGCGGCACCGGCGGTGATACCAAGAACACCTTCAATATCTCCACTACGGCAGCCTTTGTGCTGGCAGCCGGCGGTGTATCCGTTGCCAAGCATGGCAACAGGGGCGTGTCCAGCGCCAGCGGCAGCTCCGATGTGCTCAGTGAGCTGGGCGTCAAGTATGACCTGACACCAGAGAAAGCAGGAAAAATCATTGATGATATCGGCATTGCCTTCCTCTTTGCACCGGCCTTCAACAAGGCCATGAAGTATGTGGCAAAGACCAGGAAGGAGCTGGGCTTCCGCACTGTGTTCAACCTGCTGGGCCCGATTATCAATCCGGCAGGCCTTGACTATCAGATGGTGGGTATCTATGATGCGGCACTGACGGAGCTGATTGCAGGGGTGCTGAAGGAGGTCGGCGTAAAGCATGCCATGGTAATTGCTTCCGGTGACGGCATGGATGAGATTTCCACCAACACGAGAACCAAGGTCAGCGAAATCAAGGATGACCAGATCAGGACTTATGAAATCAATCCTGCTGACTACGGCTTCCAGCCGGGGACGCTGGCTGATTATGCAGGCGGCACGCCACAGGAGAATGCGGAGATTACCCTGAAAATTCTCCGGGGTGAGGAAAAGGGCAGCAAGCGGGATATCGTGGTGATGAATGCCGGTGCCGCCCTTTATGCCGGTGATAAGGCTGCTTCCATTGAGGAGGGCATCAGGCTGGCAAATGAGCTGATTGATTCCGGGGCGGCTCTGAAGAAGCTGCAGCAGCTGATTGAGGAAACTCAGAAGCTGAGTGCGTAATATGTATATGAGGTGCAGGGTGATTGTGTGATGAAGGACAGCAGCGTAAAGGTGAAGATTTGCGGCATCAGGGATATGCAGGCGGCCCTGGCGGCAGCCAGGGGGGCGGATTTTCTGGGGTTTATCATGAACAGCAGGTTCTGGCGTTATATAGAGCCTGAGATGGTGCGGGAAATCTGCCAGATGGTTCCCCAGTGCCGCAAGGTGGGGGTTTTTGTGGATCAGCCCCTGGACGAGGTTAGCCGCCTGGCTGACTACTGCGGGCTTGATTTTGTCCAGCTTCACGGCCACGAAAATGAGGCATACGCCGGAAGGCTGAAGGCAGGCGGTTACAACATCATCAAGGCATTTCGCTACGGGGAGGATTTTTCCCCGGAAAGAGCCAACGATTACCCGGCAGATTTGGTTCTGATAGACAGCTACAGCAAAAATGCCGAGGGGGGCAGCGGCATCAGCTTTGCCTGGCAGGCCGCTGCCAAAGAGATACGCCAGGTGACAAAGCCGTATATTATCGCCGGAGGCATAGGGGCGGACAATGTCAGGGAGGCAATGGAGCTGTTCCAGCCCTACGGCATAGATGCTTCCAGTTCTATGGAAAAGGACAGGAAAAAGGATGTGCACCTGATAAGGAGCTTCCTGCAGGAGGCAGGCAAGCTGTGAGAAGCAGGTCAGGAGCAGGCAAGCTATGAGAGGTAAGTTATGAGAGATATTTTGGCAGAAATCGTGGAAAAGAAAAAGGATACGGTGGCGGCGGCAAAAAAGGCCCTGCCATTGCATGAGGTAAAGCGGAGAGCGGAGGAGAATACAGGCAATTTTGCCATGTCCCATCGCTTCCGGCAGAGCAGATGGAACCTCATAGCTGAGTGCAAGCTGCAGTCTCCTTCCAAAGGGAATTTCGGGCATCACCATTCGGTGGCGGAGCTGGCGAAGATTTATGAGCAGGCAGGTGCCGCGATGCTTTCGGTCCATACGGATGAGCATTTTCTGGGCAGGAACGAGGATGTGACCATGGTCAAGGAGCTGGTGGATATCCCGGTGCTGAGAAAGGAGTTCATCATTGATGAGTACCAGATTTATGAGGCGAGGATGCTGGGAGCGGATGCGGTGCTGCTGATAGCCCGTATCCTCACGGCACAGCAGCTGAAGGATTATCTGTATCTGGCCTGGAGCCTGGGGATGGATGCGCTGGTGGAGGTTCATGACGAGGATGACATGGCGAAGGCACTGGCAACTCCCGCCCAGTTCATCGGCATCAACAACCGCAACCTGAAGTATTTCAGGACGACTATCCAGAACACCCTTGACCTGCTGCCCCTGGCAGACAGGAAAAGGAACTTGATTAGTGAAAGCGGCATCCACACGGTGGAGGAAGCGCGGCAGCTGCACGAGGCAGGGCTGGATGGCATCCTGGTAGGCGAGGGCCTGTCCACGGCAGCTGATGTGTACGGGCAGACGGAGAGCTTCGCGAGAATGTGATACCTGCCCGGGGTTACGGGCTGGGAAATTATACGGTTATAAGAATTATAAAGTTGCAAAGTTATTGAAGATGTAGAATCATAGGAGGAAATAGAGAATGGCTAGTAAGGGTAGATTTGGCAAGTATGGCGGACAGTATGTGCCTGAGATTGTTATGCCGGTGCTGAACCAGCTGGAGGAGGCATATAACAAATACAAGGATGATCCTGATTTTCTGGCAGAGCTGAGAAAATACTATGTGGAGTATGCAGGCAGGCCGACGCTTTTGTATTATGCAGACAAGCTGACCAAGCATTATGGCGGAGCAAAGATTTATCTCAAGCGTGAGGATTTGCTCCATACCGGCGCCCACAAGATCAATAATGCCCTGGGGCAGGCTCTTTTGGCGAAGCGCATGGGCAAGAACCGGGTGATTGCGGAGACCGGTGCAGGCCAGCACGGCGTGGCAACTGCTACGGTGGCGGCGCTGTTCGGCATGGAGTGCAAGATTTTCATGGGGGCTGTGGATATTGAGCGCCAGAAGCTGAATGTTTTCAAGATGAAGCTTCTGGGGGCAGAGGTGGTGCCTGTCACTACCGGCACCAGCACCCTGAAGGATGCCACCAGCGAGGCAATCCGTTACTGGGCTGCCCATATCGATGATACCCACTACATCATCGGTTCTGCGGTGGGGCCTCATCCATATCCGACTATGGTAAGGGATTTCCAGTCCGTTATCGGCAGGGAAATCCGTGAGCAGATCAAGGAAGAAACCGGCGGACGCCTTGACTATCTGCTGGCCTGCGTGGGCGGAGGCTCCAACGCCATCGGCACTTTCTACGAATTCAGGGACGATGCCGATGTGCACAAGTTTGGCGTGGAGGCAGCCGGCCGCGGCACTGCCATCGGCGACAATGCCCAGACTCTTTCCAACCCTGACAGCCGTCCGGGCGTGCTGCATGGTGCATATAGCTACCTGGCACAGGACGAGGACGGGCAGGTTATCGAGGTGTATTCCATCTCGGCAGGCCTTGATTATCCGGGAGTTGGCCCGGAGCATTCCATGTTCCATGACCAGGGCGTAGTAAAATATGTAGGAATCAACGATAAGGAGGCACTGGATGCGTTCCAGCTGCTGACGAAGCTGGAGGGCATCATTCCGGCGGTGGAAAGCTCCCACGCGCTGGCTTATCTGGAAAAGCTGATGCCGAATACGAAGCAGGACGAGGTTGTAGTGGTTACCCTGTCAGGCAGGGGAGACAAGGATGTACAGCAGGTAGCGAAAGCATTGGGAGAGGAGATTGACTAATGAGCCGTTTGGAGAATAAGTTTCAGGAATTAAAAAATGCAGGCAGAAAGGGCCTGGTTATCTATATAACTGCCGGTATGCCGGATGCGGAGTCCACTGCAGGGCTGGTGCTGGAGGCTGAGAAGGCCGGTGCGGATATTATCGAGCTGGGAGTGCCTTTTTCAGACCCTATGGCAGATGGCCCTGTGATTCAGGCGGCATCCTATCAGGCTATTCAGAAGGGCATGACGGTGAAGAAGGTGCTGGAAATCGTCAGGGAAATCCGCAAATCTTCCCAGATTCCGCTGGTGGCCATGGGCTATGTGAACAACATGCTGACCTACGGCTTTGAGAAATTTACTGTGGATGCCAGGGAGGCAGGGCTGGACGGCTTCATCATCCCGGATGTGCCTCATGAGGAATCTGCTGACATGAAGAAAGCATGTGCAGAGCAGGGTCTGCATCTGGTGGAGTTTGTTACCCCGGGCACTACCGATGAGCGCATCAGCGAAACCTGCACTACGGCGGACGGTTTTATCTACTGCGTGTCCATTAATGGTGTTACCGGCGTCAGGAAGATTGATTACAGCCCGATTAACAGGGTGATTGAGCATGTGAAGAAGCAGACGGCTACCCCATGTGCCGTAGGTTTCGGCATCGGCACCCCGGAGGCTGCCGTGGAGGCCGCCAGGCAGGCGGATGCCGTTATTGTAGGCTCTGCCGTAGTAAAGCGCATCATGGAGGGCAAAAGGTCAGAAGCTATGGAGCTGATTGGCAGCATGCGCCAAGCCCTGGATAAGATGTAATTGGGGAAGGTGAAATAATATGAAGCTGAGTCCGTCAAGGGAGGATTTTAAGAAGCTGTCGGAAACCGCCAGCCTTGTGGCGGTGGCAACTTTCATAGATACGGATTTGGATACGCCTGTGTCCATGTATTATAAGCTGGTGGGTGAGTCAAAGGGCTTTTTGCTGGAGTCCGTGGATGCCCATCAGAAATTTGGCCGCTTTTCCTTTATCGGGGCGGAGCCTTTTATCAATTTGCAGATTTATAAGAACCGCCTGATGATTCAGGAGGATGACCGGCTGAAGGCACTGGATGGCAGCCCGGTGGAAACCATGAATGAGTACATGAAGGGCTTGAAGTCAGCCCTTTATAACCAGCAGCTGCCCCTTGCCAATGGCGGTGCGGTAGGGTATTTCAACTACGAGACTGCCGCTGTCTTTGACCGGGTGCGGGGCCTGGATGTGGCGGAGGATGAGCTTTTGGGGCAGTTCATGATTTGCAGGGTGCTGATGGTTTTTGACCAGCAGAAGAATGCTTCCCAGCTTATCTACCTGGCTGATGTAAAAAATGCGGAGAACCTTGACGAGCTGTATGACAAGGTGGAGGCCAGGATGCAGGAGCTGGTGGAGAAGCTGTATAGCCCGGCTATCACTACCTCTGCCAAGGTGCCGCCTCGGCAGGAAAAACTGGATTTTCTCAATGAATATGGCGAAATGCCTCAGGATTTTGCGGATACCATTGCCAGCTGCAAGAAATATATCAATGCAGGAGATATTTTCCAGGTAGTGCCAAGCAAGCAGTTCCGCACCAAGCTGACCAAGCCGCCATTCCTGTTTTATCGCCGCCTGCGTCAGGTAAATCCTTCTCCGTATATGTTCTACCTGAATTTTGGCAGGAAGAAGTTCGTGGCGGCTTCCCCTGAGATGCTGGTGAAGGTGGCAGGTGAGTATGTATATACATATCCGATTGCCGGAACACGCCGCCGGGGTGCCAGCGAGGAGGAGGATAGCGCACTGGAGGCGGAGCTGAAGCACGATATCAAGGAGTGTGCAGAACATTCCATGCTGGTGGATCTTGCCAGGAACGATATCGGGCGCATCAGTGAGCCGGGCTCTGTGGTAGTGACCAAGCTCAGGCAGGTGGAGAGGTTCTCCCACGTGATGCACATGGTTTCCGAGGTGCGGGGCAATCTGAAAAAGGGCTATACGCCTATGGATGTGATGCGGGCCTGCTTCCCGGCAGGTACAGTCAGCGGTGCACCGAAGCTGAGGGCCATGGAGATTATCAACGAGCTGGAGCCGGTGAAGCGCGGTTCTTATGCAGGTACGGTAGGTTATATGGATTTTGCCGGCAACATGGATATGTGCATTACCCTTCGCACCATGTTTATTGACGGGGATAATGCCTACATCCAGGCAGGTGCCGGGATTGTCTACGATTCCAAGGCGGAGTTTGAGTACAAGGAGATTTTGCAGAAGGCCAAGGCCATGTTTACCGTAGTAGAGGAGGTGGAGAACGATGTTGCTGCTTTTAGATAATTATGATTCCTTTACTTATAACGTTTATCAGCTGATGTGCGAGCTGGGAGCAGAGGTTGAGGTCATCCGCAATGATAAAATCACTGTGGAGCAGGTGGCAGCCAGGAAATATGACGGCATCGTGATTTCACCGGGGCCGGGTGTGCCTGGTGACTCCGGCATTACCGAGGAGCTGATAGACAGGATGAAGGGCAGGGCGCCTATCCTGGGCATCTGCCTGGGGCATCAGGCCATCGGCGAGGTCTTCGGGGGCAGGGTAATCCGTGCCGGGGAAATCGTCCACGGCAAGACCTCCAAGCTCAGGCACAATGGGGAGGGCATCTATGCCGGGCTGCCCCAGGATATCGAGGTGGGGCGTTATCACTCACTGATTGTGGAGCGTGACAGCCTGCCTGATTGCCTGGAGGTGACAGCGGAGCTGGCCAATGGCATGATTATGGGGCTGCGGCACAAAGAGTACGACATTCAGGGCATGCAGTTCCATCCTGAGTCCATCCTTACCCCTGACGGCCATGTGATGATGAAAAACTTCCTCAGCCGGGTGCTGAAATAAGCAATATCAAAGCCGGGGAAAGCTGGATAAGCCCTGTTTTGAAAAATATTTTACAAATATTTTACGAAAATGCCTCACAGGCCAATGGACTGGTTTGGGGGCATTTTCTCGTTCTTATGAATATGATGATATTTTTGGTTTTTGCAGGATTAAACTCCCATAGATACTTGAGAAATTGGTGTAATGAGTATACAATAGAATAGATGATAGAATGGGAGGGCAATGATATGTCTGCGGATAAGCTTCATAATAAGGACATAGATGATGTTTTACGGTTGGTAAGAAATGTTTATCACACAATAATATATATCAATCTGACGGATAATTCCTTTCGCTGTATTCAGAGCAATCAGCTGGATATTCAGCGGCTGCTGGCGAATAGTGAGAATTATGAGAGGATGGCTGCCAGGGCAGCTGAGGCCGGTATGGTCTACGCAGAGGATGCCCAGGAGTTTGCCAGCTTTCTGGAAAGAAGCCAGCTGAGGTCGCAGCTGGCAGGCGGCAAGGAATATCTGAGCATAACCTATCGCCGTTCCAAGGGTGGCAGGTACAGGTGGGAAATGATTGAGATTATCCCCTCCCGGGACTACAAGGCTGACCGGCAGGTGGTTCTCCTGTGTGCCCGTGATATTGATGAGGAGCATCAGCGTGAGCTGGACAAGGAAGCGAAGCTTTCCGTGAAGGAACGCCAGCTGGTGGGGGACAAGACGGTGCTGGTGGTGGATGACTCGGATTTGCAGCGGACTACCCTGTGCTATTTTTTGGAGCAGCACTACAAAACTGTTGAGAAGGAAAACGGCTTTGAGGCACTGGAGTACCTGAAAAATCACAGCACGGATATCAGCGTTATCCTGATGGACCTGAATATGCCGGTGATGAACGGCTATGAGTTCTTGCGGGAGTTCCAGAAGGATGAAATCATGCGGATGATTCCTGTGCTGGTGCTGACCAGCGACAATACCCCGGAGGAGGAGGCAGGCTGCTTGAAGGCCGGTGCCACGGACTTTGTAGCCAAGCCATTTAATCCTGATGTGCTGCTGAGCCGCCTGCAGCGTGCCATAGCCCTCCATGAGAAGACCGTCATGCTGAACGTGCTGCGCATGGACAACCTGACCAACTGCTATACCAGGGATTATTTCCTGCATCTGGCGGAGCAGCTTTTGGCCAGGTATCCTGAGGAGGATTTTGATATGGTCTGCACCCATGTGGTGAATCTGCCCAACATCAACGAGCAGTACGGTGCGAAGCAGGGAGAGGCTATTTTGCGCTATGTGGCGCAGAATCATGACCAGGACCAGTGGGAAAGGAGCGTCTACGGGCGCCTGGATGATGCAACCTTCGTCCAGCTGCTGCCTCATTCGGCCGGCAGCTACCAGAAGCTTTTGCAGCAGCAGTCTGACGAGCTGCATGAGTACAAGACGGTTAAGGAGGGGCTGCCGCCCTTTGTGCAGAAGTACGGCATTTATGAGTCGGTGGATCATAGCATACCTGTCAGTGTCATGTGCGACCGTGCCATGATGGCGCTGCAGAAAATCCTGCACAAATACAATCAGCTGATTAATCTCTACGATGATAATATCCGTTTGTATGCCCTGAAGACCCAGCGGATTCTGGAAAATATGGAGGAAGCCATCAATCAGCGGCAGTTTCAGGTCTGGTACCAGCCCAAGCACAATATCTTTGATGGCAGGCTGATTGGGGCGGAGGCTCTGGTGCGCTGGATTCATCCTAGGTACGGCTTCATGTCCCCGGGAGAGTTTATTCCGATTTTTGAGGATAACGGCTTTGTGGCTCATGTGGATAGGTATGTGTGGGAGGAGGCCTGTGCCGCTATCAAGCGCTGGCGGGACATGGGACTGAAGACGGTGCCTGTGTCGGTGAATATTTCCCGGAAAGATTTTATCTATTTCCACGATGAGGAGATGTTGAAGCCCCTGCTGGCAAAATATGGCCTGGAGCCTGCGGATTTGCACATCGAGGTAACGGAGTCGGCATACATGGACAATCCTGATATGGTCATCAGGAAGGTCAATGAGATGCATCGTGACGGCTTTGTGGTGGAGCTGGACGATTTTGGGACGGGCTATTCCTCCCTGAGCATGTTCGGCCACATGGATATAGATGTGGTGAAGCTGGATATGAGCTTTATCCGCCAGGAGCAGAATGAGCAGAGCGACAAGATGATGCGCTATATTATTGATATGTGCAAGAATATGGGGCTTTCGGTGCTGTCCGAGGGGGTTGAGACCGAGGAGCAGCGGCAGCGGCTGATGAAGATGGGATGCGACTATGTACAGGGGTATTATTACTCCAAGCCTTTGCCGGAGGCAGATTTTGTTGATTATTTGCGAAAACACAGTTGAATTGAGGGCGCAAAGTCTGTATAATTAAACGGTGTTGATTCAGGCGGTATCAATATGAAAAATTGCTGCACGGAAATATGGATTCACTGTTGGTTGCTGACGAGCTGATGATTAGTTGTTATAGAAAGTTGTTCATAGAAAGGAATGTTCACGGATGGAAATTGATAGCCTTTCTTCTCTGGAGCGCAGGGAGATTTTGCTGACTGATATACGAAATGCCATTGAGGTGGAATGGGCAAATCCCATGAAGATGAATAATGATGATGCTGTGCTGCGTTCATCCCTCACTTTGTCGGATATTGATTCTGCCTATGCCCGTATGCGCCGCTTTGCTCCTTTGATGAAAAAGCTGTTCCCGGAAACGGAGGAAAGGAACGGCCTGATTGACTCCGACCTGGTGGAGGTGTCGAAGCTCAGGGAGGCACTGAATTCGCCCCGCATTGGCGCGGATATTTCCGGGCGGCTGATGATGAAGCTGGACAGCCATCTGGCGGTGGCTGGCTCGGTGAAGGCCAGGGGCGGCATCTATGAGGTGATGAAGCATGCGGAAATCCTGGCGGTGGAGAACGGCATCCTGGAAAGCTTTGAGGATGACTACTGCAAGCTGGCTGATGAGGAGGCACGGGAGTTTTTTGCTACCCGCAAGCTGCAGGTGGGCTCTACAGGCAACCTGGGGCTGTCCATCGGCATCATGGGAGCGGCTCTTGGGTTTCAGACCATTGTCCACATGTCCAGCGATGCCAGGCAGTGGAAGAAGGATTTGCTCCGCAGCAAGGGCGTGACCGTCATTGAGTACGAGGGCAACTATAGCGATGCTGTGAAGGAAGGCCGGGCAAAGTCTGATGCTGACGAGAGCAGTTATTTTGTGGATGATGAACACTCCCAGGAGCTGTTCCTGGGCTATGCGGTGGCGGCCAAGATGCTGGTAAGGCAGCTGGCAGCAGAGCATATTGTGGTGGATGGTGACCATCCCCTGTTTGTATACCTGCCATGCGGCGTAGGCGGTGCCCCTGGGGGCATTACCTTCGGCCTGAAGCAGCTTTTTGGGGAAAATGTGCACTGCTTCTTTGTGGAGCCTACTCAGGCTCCTTGCATGCTGCTGGGCATGGTGACGGGACTCTTTGATAATATATCCGTGCAGGATATCGGACTTTCCGGCAATACCCAGGCGGATGGGCTGGCTGTCAGCCGTCAGTCGGGCTTTGTGGGGGAGTTTATCCTGCCGTTCCTCAGCGGAGATTTTACCATTAAGGACAAGCGGATTTTTGAGTATCTGCAGCTTTTGTGGCAGCATGAGGGCATTTTCATCGAGCCTAGTGCCTGTGCCGCCATCCACGGCCCTGTGTGCATGGGGCGGTCCGCTGTGATGGATGAGTACAAGTACGACAACCGCCTGGGCAAGAAGATGGCCAACGCTACCCATATTATCTGGGCTACCGGCGGCAATCTGGTGCCGGAGGAGGTGCGTCAGCAGCTGCTGGCGAGAAAAGCCTGACTGTGCCATTGGCCTGTTTTGTTTGATATGGAGCTGATTTTGCTGTGGGTTTGCCTGACGCAAGAAAGGCCTGATTTTGTTGTAAGCCTGCCTTGCCCCCAAAAAAGGGCTGGGCAGGTAATAAAAATATATAGGAGTTGAAAAAATGGATGTATTGTTATGTTCCCTGCTGGTATTCCTGCTGGGAACGCTGACTATTGTCTGGCCCAAGCGGCTGGAGCTGGCTGCTCATTATGTAGGCATGCTCTGTGCCATTGTTGCCAGCGGCATGACTGCTTTCAGCGGCCTAAGGTATCTGCTGATGCCTAATAGTGCCCTGCTGATTGATGCAAAATGGGGCAGCTATTCGCTGATTGCCGATGGCTGGAGCAGCGTGTTTTTAGTTATTACCGGCGTGGCTGGGTTTTTCATTAGCATTTATGCCCTGGACTATGCCAGGGGGTACCTGGGGAGCCGTATCCGTGCCCTGACAGGTATGTGGAATTTATTTTTGTTTTCGATTGTAGCGGTGCTGATTTCCGGGGATGCGTTTACTTTCATTGTATCCTGGGAGATTATGGCACTTGTTTCTTTTTTGCTGGTAAATCACGAGGCAGGCAAGAAGGAAACCGTTTCAGCCGCTTATCAGTACATGGTGATGACTCACCTGGGAACGGCGGCAATCCTCGTGGCTTTTTATCTTCTGGGCAGCCATTCTGCCAGCTTTGCTTTTGCTGATATGATGCATAATCAGCTTGACGGGGTTATGCGGCATATCGCTTTTTTATGTGCCTTTGCAGGCTTTGCCCTGAAGTCAGGCCTGATGCCTCTGCATATCTGGCTGCCTAATGCCCATCCGGCGGCACCAAGCCATGTGTCCGCCCTGATGAGCGGCGTCATGCTGAAGGTGGCACTGTACGGCTTTGGCCGCTTTGCTTTTCAGTTCATCGGCATGGATGTGTTCTGGTACGGCCTGCTGGTGACTGTTGTGGGCTTGATTTCCGCTTTCCTGGGTGTGCTGTACGCCACTATGGAGGTGGATATGAAGCGGATTCTGGCTTATTCCTCTGTGGAGAATATGGGCATTATCTTTGCCGTGTTTGGCTGCGGCATGGTGCTGATGGCTATGAATCTTTTCCCTTTGGCGGTGGTGGCCTTTACTGCCGCTATGGTACATGCCTTCAGCCACAGCCTGATGAAGGGGCTCATGTTCATGAGCGCCGGTGCCGTGATGCACGCTACCGGCAGCAAGAATATTGAGAAGATGGGCGGCCTGATTAAGAAGATGCCTTATACGGCATTTTTCACCTTGATTGGTGCCATGGCACTGTCTTCCTTGCCTTTTACCAGCGGCCTGATTGGCGAGTGGCTGGTATTGCAGAGCTTTATTACCCTGGCACAGCAGGCTGGCAGCCCGGAGCTGAGGCTTTTGGTGATTTTTGCCTTTATCCTGCTGGGACTGACCGGCGCTACGGCACTGGGGTGCTTCGTGCGCCTCTACGGCACGGCCTTTTTGGGCTGCCCACGGAGCCAGATTGTGGACAAGGCTCATGAGCAGCCGTTCTTTATGCTGCTGGGCATGGGCATCGCTGCGGCTCTGGTAGTGATTGTGGGCATCTTGCCGGACCCTGTGGTGAACATCATGCAGAGCATCGTGGCGGGGCCGATGACTGCGCCTATGGGGAACCCTCTGGGCATTATCTGGGGCGGAAGCGGCCGCTATGCCATCTACAGCCCGGCGATTATCCTGGCTGTGACGGTGCTGGTAACGGTGTTTGTGGCCGTGTCACTCCTGGGCAGCAAAAAGTTTGAACGCCGGGATGTGACCTGGAACTGCGGCACTTATCCTACCAGCCGCCAGCAGTACAGCGCCACGGGCTTCAGCAAGCCTCTGCGCCGTGCTTTTGGCAGCATCCTGAACCCTCAGCGGCATACCGAGTACATCCGCAAGGAGCATGATTATTTCGGCCGCAAGCTGAAGGTGCATCTTGAGATTCCTGATTTGTTTACTGAGAAATTGTACAAGCCGGTACAGACCTGGATGATCAGCTCATCCTCCGCTTTCCGCCACATTCAGGAAGGCAGTGTGAGCCTGTATATCGGCTATACCATGATTGCCATGATCTGCGTGCTTATCTGGGGGGTATTATAATGGGCTACATTCTGGAAGGTCTGGGGCTTAATATAGTACAGGCCCTGGTGCTGCTGGCTTTTGCGCCTTTGATTGCCGGCATTATCAACAAGGTAAAGGCGTTCTTGCAGAAAAGGCAGGGTGCCAGCGTGCTGCAGGAGTATTTTGATTTGCGGAAATGGTGGAAGAAACCTACTATCCTGACGCCCCATACCAGCGTGATTTTCATTCTGGCGCCGGTGGCGTACTTTGTGACTAGCTTTTTGGCGGCTTCTATGGTGCCGGGCTTTTTGGCAGGGCAGGTAAGCATTAGTGATGCTTTTGTCTTTGTCTATATTCTCGCCCTGGGGCGTTTCTTTATGACGCTTTCCTCCATGGATGCGGCAACTTCCTTTGGCGGCATGGGGGGCTCCCGTGAGATTTATATTTCCGTGCTGGTGGAGCCTGCTGTGATGCTGGCCATCCTCATCAACAGCCTGCGGTATCATTCTACTACTTTGTCCAGCATGGTGATTGACTATGACGGGGCTTATTTTACCGTGTCGGCTGCCCTGGCCTGCGTGGCGTTTTTCCTGGTAATCCTGGCGGAAAACAGCCGCCTGCCGGTGGATAACCCTGACACCCATCTGGAGCTGACCATGATTCATGAGGGCATGACCCTGGAGTATTCCGGCCCCCTGCTGACGCTGATTCATCTGGGCAGCATGCTGAAAATCATGGTGTTCCTGACCTTGTTCGGGGCTTTGTACTTGCCGTTGGCTGTGCCTTTGGCAGTGAAAATCCTGTTTGGGGCGGTGCTGATTGGCGTTGTGGAAATCCTCAACAACAAGATGCGTCTCTTTAAGGTGCGTGTTTATCTGGGGGCGGCAATAGTGCTGCTGCTTCTGGCGATTATTGCAGAGTAAGGAGGACTGGGAGAAAGTGGATTATTTGGTAGTGTTCCTGGTTCTTGTAGTTTTTCTGCAGACCAGAATTACGAATTTGCGGCGGGCAGTCATCTGCCTTGCCAGCCAGTCATTGATTATTGCCTGTGCCTGCTTCTGGCTGGGCCTGTCCCATGGGGGCGGGATGCATGCTATGCTGCCGGGGCTTTTGACGCTGGCGGTAAAGGTCATCTTTATCCCGGGGGCTGTATGGAATCTGGTGGGCAAGCTGACCAACGAGCGTGAGATTTTGTCCGAGAGCAACGTCAACTACTCAACTATGGCAGCGGCACTGTTTCTGGTGCTGGGCTATGCCATTGTGGAGCGGCTGCTGCCGGGCTCTGTGGGACGTGATATTGTTGCCGCTTCTATCCTGATGATTATGACGGGACTTTCCCTGATGGTGCTGAGAAAGCGTGCCATCATTCAGATTGTGGGGCTGATTACCCTGGAGAACGGCATTTACCTGCTGGGACTCCTGATGACGGAGGGACTGCCGCTGGTGGTGGAGCTGGGTGTTTTCCTGGATGTGCTGATTGCGGTAGTGGTGCTGGTTATCCTGACCTCCAGAATGCGCCTGTCCTTTATGACTACTGATACAAGTGTAATGAAAAAGCTGAAGGGGTAATAATGAGATGAATTTTAGTATAAGTGACCTTATCTATATCATACTTTTGTTGCCTGTCATTTTCAGTCTGGTTTCGGCAACAAATATGCTGTCAAGGAATGTGCTGCACTGGCTGAACCGCCTGACTGCCACCTCTGTGGCGGCGGCGCTTTTCCTGCTGGTGACGGCCTTTGATGTTAATACTCCCTACGGGGATGAATACCTGTATCTGGATGCCCTCAGCGTCTGGATGCTGCTGATTATCGGTACACTGTACCTGGCCTTTGCCTGGACCAGCAAGGCCTACCTGGACAGGGACACCAACAAGCGGTATGGCTACCTGCGCCGCTTCGGGCGTCTGGAGGGGCGTTTTTATGCCCTGTCCCACATGTTTGTGTGGATTATGTTTGTGGTGGTGACGGTGAATAACCTGGGCCTGATGTGGGTTGCTATCGAGGCGACTACTTTGGTGTCTGCACTTTTGGTGGCGTTCAAGTTTACCCGTACTTCGTTGGAGGCAACCTGGAAGTATGTCATGGTCTGCACCGTGGGCATCTGTCTTGCTCTTTTGGGAACAATTCTCGTTTACTACATCCAGCTGACCAATATCGGGCCGGCCAATCCTCTGAACTGGCTGTATCTTGCCCAGCATGTGGACAGCATTGACCCGGCTATGGCCAGGTTCGCCTTCTGCTTCCTCTTTGTGGGCTATGGCACCAAGGTGGGGCTGGCGCCTATGCATGCCTGGCTGCCGGATGCCCATTCCGAGGCACCGGCACTGACCAGCGGTCTTTTGTCCGGCTCTTTGTGCATCTGTGCCATCTATGTGCTGATAAGGAACATCATCATCCTGCTGCCATCCATCGGGGTGGATTTCATCAGCGGCCTGTGCCTGTTCTTCGGCCTCTTTACAGTGGCGGCGGCAGTGCCTTTTGTGCTGGTGCAGAGGGATGTAAAGCGCATGCTGGCGTATTCCTCCATGGAGAATTTCGGCCTGATGGTGGCAGGTTTAGGGCTTTTTGTGCCGATGGCTGCCCAGGCAATGCTGCTGCACATGTTTAATCACGCTTTGGTGAAGTATTCCCTGTTTTACACGGCCGGTACTATCATGGAGGAGTTTGGCACCAAGAATATGATGCGCATCCATGGCATGATGACTCAGACGCCGCGGACAGCTTTGTTCTGGCTTTTGGGCATCGTAGGTATTCTTGGCATGCCGCCAATCGGCGTGTTCTTCAGCAAATTTTATATTATTTTCGGCTTTTTCCAGGCGGAGCATCCGTGGCTGGGCATTTTAATGCTGCTGTTGCTGGCTGGCATGCTGATTGGTATTCTGTACCATGTCATGCGCATGTTTGGCGGCCAGGCTAAGAGAAAGAGCTCCGGGGAGCTGTTTGGCTTCGTGGATTCCGCTGTGCTGGCATGGCTTTTGCTCTTTAGCTGCGTGGCCAGTGCCGGGCTCAGTGAGATTGCAGTGCTGAATAACCTGCTGGCTCATGCGGCACAGATTGTTCTGGGAGGTGTGTATTGATGGAGCGTATTGCACATGTTGCGCAGGTGATTGCGCCGGAGGCCTTGCTGGAGACGGCAGTGCGTGTCTATGACGGGGGGCACCATCCGCTGACTGCCATGTTCGGCAGGGATGAAACCGCCCAGGGCACCGGCTACGCCATTTATTGCTATTTTGAGATTCCTGAGAAGAAGGACATGCAGGTGGTCAAGGCTGTGTTTAAGCCGGAGGGCTCCCTGAGCTATCAGAGCATCACCCATGCTATTCCGGCTGCGGCCTGGTATGAGCGTGAAATCCATGATATGTTCGGCCTGGTGCCGGAGGGACATCCTGATTTGCGGCCGCTGGTGCTGCATGAGAGCTTCCCGGATGGCTTTTATCCCCTGCGGAAGTCTGTGAAGGTCAATGCCAAGGTGCGGGGCGAGCGGAAGTTCAAGGTGCGCTCCGCCAAGGGGCAGGGGCTCTTTGAGGTGCCTGTAGGGCCTATTCATGCAGGCATCATCGAGCCGGGGCATTTCCGCTTCAGCCAGGCCGGTGAGGCTATGCTGCAGCTGGATGCCAAGCTGTTCTTTACCCATCGCGGCATTGAGAAAGCCGTAGAGGGTAAAACGCCGGAGGAGGCCCTGCATATTGTAGAGCGCATCTGCGGTGCCTGCAGCGTGTCCAACACCTGGAGCTTCTGCCAGGCGGTGGAAAAAGTGGTAGGTGTCAGCGTGCCGCGAAGGGCGGAGATTATCCGTACCTTGCTTTCGGAGCTGGAACGCATTGTAAATCATGTAGGTGATTTGGGCAACATGCCGGCAGGCGTGGGCTTTAATCCTGCTATCAGTTTGGGTTCAAGGCTCAAAGAGCGTTTGATGAGGCTTTGCGAGGCCGTGGCTGGCAATCGCTTCCTCCGGGGCGTGATTGTGCCGGGGGGTGTCCGTCAGGATATTACGCCAGAGCTGATTGAGGAAATCCATAGCGTGATGGATGCTACTGCCGAGGGCGTGGAGGATTTGGCTACCATGTTCCGGGAGCAGGAGAATTTTCAGAACCGCGTGCAGACTACGGGCATCATCCGCCATCAGACGGCTGTGGATCTGGCCATGGTTGGCGTGGGGGCCAGGGCCAGCGGCTATGCCCATGACAGCCGCAGTGATTTTGCCTTCGGGGTGTACCCGGAGCTGGACTTCCAGCCATATACCAAGACCATGGGGGATGTGGCGGCAAGGCTGCTGGTGCGCATCGGGGAGCTGTCTGCTTCCTTTGAGATGGTGGACAAGCTGCTGGATATGCTGCGGAACTGCCAGGGCATGCCGCTGCATGCCGATATGGCCTATGGTGCCGGGGAAGCCTGGGGCATCTGCGAATCACCGAGGGGCAGCAATTTCCATTATGTGGCGCTGGATGAGGAGGGCAGGATTGACAGGCTCTTTGTTCGCAGTGCTTCCTATCCTAACTGGCCTGCCCTGACCATTGCGGTGCAGGGTGATATTATTCCTGATTTCCCATTGATAAACAAGAGCTTTGAACTTTGCTACGCATGTATTGACAGATAAGGAGGGATGACTGTGTTTAAGGTATTGGAGAGAATTTTTCGCGACAAGATAGCCACGGAGCAGGTGTCCCTCAGCGGCAGCCAGCGTTTTCGCGGCAAGCTGTCAGGCAGCGTGGAGGAAAGCCTGTTGCCAAGGTGCCAGGCGGCATGCCCGGTAGGGGCTTTTCAGGCTGAAGGCAGCGGATATAAGATTGACTACAAGAAGTGCATTTTCTGTGGCAAGTGCGTAGAGGCTTGTGCCAGGGCTGCCCTGGAAGACGGCAGGGAAACTGAGGGCGTGCTGCACCATTCTGCTGAGGATGCCATGCCATATCTCATTGAAGCAGGGCAGGAGGCTTTGGCAGATGTGCTGAAGGAAAAGCTGGGGCGTTCTTTGCATGTGCGCCATCTGGATGCAGGCTCCTGCAATGCATGTGATTTTGAGATGGGGGCACTGGGCAATCCTTATTATGATTTGCACAGGTACGGGGTGGCTTTCGTGGCATCCCCGCGCCATGCAGATATGCTGATGGTGACAGGCGTGGTGACGCGCAATCTGGAGCAGGCCTTGAAGATGAGCTATGAGGCCATGCCGGAGCCGAGGCTGGTGATGGCATGCGGTGCCTGTGCGGCAGGCGGCGAGACCTATGGGGATACTTATGCCATCGTAGGGGCTGCCGACAAGGTAGTGCCGGTGGATGTGTATGTGCCGGGGTGTCCGCCGAGGCCATCGGCCATGATTGTGGGGCTGCTGGCGGCAGCTGATATGCTCAAGGAGAAGATGAAATAATACTTACTGCATCGTAAGCGTACAAATATTGTATACGGGGCGGCATGGCAGTGCCTGTTCAGGTACATGCCATGCCGCCCTGATGCATTGCCAGTTTGTTATTTTTATGCAATCTATATGTTCCTTCGTAAAAAAGTGCTATGCGTATATTGGATGAGGTGCATATTCTATTATTAGTTGCTACAGATCCCTTACAACATTGACTTTTCCCTTTTTTTATGATGTAATTTAAGGGAATGATTTGGAGGTAAGGTTATGAGGACATTTAATTATTCTGACATAAAGAATCAAAAGTGGGATTCAGAAATTCTGGGGTTAATTGCGGCTATATACAAAGAAGCTGGGAAGCAGGAAATGTATCTGAAGCAGAGACCGGAAGAACTTGAAAAGCTGGTTGAGATTGCAAAGATTAAAAGTACCGAAGCTTCTAATGCCATTGAAGGTATTGTAACGACAAGTACCCGTATGAAGCAGCTGGTGGAAGAAAAAACGACTCCTAAAAACCGTAATGAACAGGAAATTGCAGGCTATCGCGATGTTTTAAATATTATTCACGAAAGCTTTGATGCGATTCCGATTTCGCAGAATTATATCCTGCAGCTTCATAAAATTCTGTATAGCCACATGAATAATCCTATGGCAGGCCGGACGAAAAGTGTGCAAAACTACATTAGTGCCACTTACCCGGATGGCCATGTGGAGAACTTGTTTACTCCCCTTGCACCTTATGAAACCACGGAAGCACTGGATAAAATCTGTGAGGAATATAATCGTGTTATTGGTAATATGGAAGTTGAACCATTGATTGTCATTCCGATATTTATTCACGATTTTCTGTGTATTCATCCTTTTAATGATGGCAACGGCAGAATGAGCCGGTTGCTCACAACTCTATTATTATACAGAAGTGGTTTTTATGTTGGAAAGTATGTTTCTCTTGAAGCAAAAATTGCTAAAAATAAAGACCTTTACTATAATGCACTGGGGCAGGCGCAAATTGGATGGCATGAAGGTGCTGAGGATGCGGTTCCATTTATCAAATATCTGCTGGGAACTATCCTTGCAGCCTACAAGGATTTTGAAGACCGTTTTGCGTTGGTAGAAACAAAACTGCCTGCCTTGGAAACAGTCAGACGTGCTACGATGGATAAAATTGGTCGTTTTACCAAGCAGGACATTCGTGAGATGTGTCCATCTCTCAGCGTAAGCTCCATTGAGGGAGCTCTCCGCAAGCTGGTATCATTCGGTGAATTGAAACGGGAAGGAGCTGGGAAGAACATCTGCTATTACAGATTGAAGTAATTTCCTCAATTTACATTTTTGTATTAAGTCCGGTTGATGGTAACAGCCGGGCTTTTTAGCGTAAAATTATTTCTTAATCTTGAGATATATGGTAATATTACAGTGTGAAGGATAGTGCCGATATTCAAGGCTGAGTGTTGTGCAGGCAATACTGAATAATGTTGGTGGCTGGATACGATATAGGAAGATGTGCAGCTTTTTTTGACGAAAGTATGTAGTAATAGTATAATGTAGAGTGAGATTTGTTGGACTAATTTTTCGGCATGGCGGCAGCAGGTGATGCGGCTGCTGTGTCTTATAGATATGATTTGCAGATAGGAATTGATAATATGGAAAAGAGAAGAATTGCCGTTGCCATGAGCGGAGGCGTGGATAGCTCCCTGACGGCAGCGCTTTTGCAGGAGCAGGGGCATGAGGTGGTCGGCATCACCATGGAGCTGAGTGATTGCTCTGCCGGTGCCATCAAGGATGCCAGGATAGTGGCGGATTTTTTGGGTATTCCCCATCATGTGGCGAATTTCAGGGCATTGTTTCAGGAAAAGGTGATAGATTATTTTCTGAATGAATATGCCGCAGGGCGCACTCCTAATCCTTGTGTTGCCTGCAATCCAAATGTGAAGTTTGGCGGCCTTTTGCAGCAGGCGGCGGAGCTGGGCTGCGATTATCTTGCTACAGGGCACTACGCCAGGGTGCATTATAATGAGGCAACGGGCAGGTACAATATCAGCAAGGGTACAGATGGCAGCAAGGATCAGGCTTATGCCCTTTATCGCTTGCGGCAGGAGCAGCTGGCCCATGTAATGACTCCCCTGGGGGGCTGGGTGAAGACGGATACCCGGGCGGAGGCGGCAAAGCGCAGCCTGCCGGTGGCCAACAAGCCGGAGAGCCAGGAAATCTGCTTTGTGCCTGATGACTACAAGGAGTATTTGCTGCAACACCGTCCCGAGCTGAAGCAGCCGGGAGATATTGTGGATACCTCCGGCAGGGTGCTGGGCAGGCATGAGGGCATAGCCTTTTACACCATCGGCCAGCGCAAGGGGCTGGGGATTGCGGCAGAGAAGCCTCTGTATGTGGTAGGGCTTGATGCGGCGCACAATCAGGTCATTGCAGGTGACAATCAGGAGGTTTTTGGCAAGGGCATAGTAGTGGAAAGCCTGAACTGGGTTGCTATCCCTGAGCTGCGGGAGCCCATGGAGGCAGGTGTCAAGATTCGCTATGGGGCCGGGGAAGCGGAGGCTGTGCTGGTGCCTCAGGCAGATGGCACGGTGCAGGTGGAGTTTGCTGCGCCTCAGAGGGCCATTACCCCGGGGCAGTCGGCGGTATTTTATATTGGTAGCGATGTTTTGGGCGGCGGCATCATCAGGTCTGCCATCAAGTGAGGACAGCACTTCTGATAGATGTGCTATCAGGCAGGGCTTTGCTGCCAGGATTTCGTTTTAAGGTTTTATTTCAAGGTTTTGTTTTAAGATTTGCTGTTATATAGCTTTGCTGTTATATAAAGGGAATGATTTGTATGAATAGATTTATGCAGTCTTTAAAGAAAAGGGTTATTGCCTTTGCCCTGGTGGCGGTGGTGATTGCTGCGGCAGGTGGCTGGTGGTATGTAAGCTATTATACCAGAACGCCTGAGTATTCCATAAAAATGGTGCAGGAGGCGGTAAGCCAGCACGACAAGGAGAAGCTGTACAAATATGTGGATGTGAACCACATGCTGGATACGGCTAGCGATGCTATGCTGGACGGGCTGGTACAGGCCATGGTGCCTGCTACCGGTGATACCAAGGAGGCCGTCAGCAGCCTGACCAAGATGTTCAAGGCACCTGTGATTATGAGCCTTCAGTCGGCAGTGGATAATTATGTGGCGCAGGGAACCTGGATTGACGAAAATGTGGACGAGCGCAGCATGGCTGCCGCGGTGGATGCGGATATGATTGTCAACCGCATCGGTTTGCCGAATATCAGCTTCCAGAAGCTGGAGTCCATGGCAGTTGATTTTGATAATGGCACAGCTGTGGCAAAGGTGCAGGTGCGCCAGACGGAAGCAGGGGAGGATTATACGCTGGATGTGGAGCTGGTGGAAACAGACAGCGGCATCTGGCGCATATACGAGATTACCAACTTCAAGGAGTTTATTGAAAATCTGCAGCGCCTGCGGCAGAGGCATGTGAAGGCATATCTGGACGAGTCAGCCAGCCTGATGGAGCAGCATGATGCTGTGATAGCGGCAGCTGAGCAGGAAATTGCGGGGCTGCTTGCCAATGGCTCCCTGGGAAGCAATGCCACCCGGAGCCAGGTAAAGGCTGTGCTGGAAAACAAGCTGATACCTGATTGGCAGGCGCGGAAGGCTGAACTGGAAGCTATGGAGGTGCCTGATGCGGCAGGCAGCCTGCACCGCCTGAGATTGAAGATTTGCGATGCCAGGATTGAGGCGGCAGCCAGTTATGCCAAATGGATGGATGACAAAAAGGCAGCTACCATTCGTGCTTCTGATAATAGCCTGCGCATGGCAAGAACCCTGGAAAAGGATGCAGAGCTTCTGACGAAGCAGGTAAACGCCCATGTGCGTTAAATTGAGAGAGGATATAGGTTATGAATAATAAAGGTGAACATGTCCTTTTGTATCAGTTCAGTGACCAGGCGCGGCTGGAAGCTGTTACCCGGCTTCTGCACCACATGAATATCAGGGTGACTGTGCTGCCTGATGAGGCCTGGAAGGAGAAGGTGGGCTTTCTGCTGGGCAGCAGGGGCTTTTCCCCGGCCAAGGCAGAGGAGGAGGAGTTTTCTTTTCCTCATGAGGTCATGCTGATGCAGAATATCCGCAATAAGCGGCTGGATAAGCTGCTGGCAGCCTGGAAGGAGGCAGGGCTGGCACCTGTCATTTACAAGGCGGTGGTGACGCCCTTCAATACGTTGTGGACACTGAAAAAACTCTGCCAGACCATGGAAAAGGAGCATGGGGCTGTTGTCAAGGAGATCAGCGAGCATGAGGAGCAGAAAGCATTGAGCGAGGATGTTATTGATGAGCGAGGAGATTGAGGATAGTATAGATGAATAAGGATTTTGAGCATACACAGCCGCTGCCACGGGTGAGCCCGGATATGGAAAGCCAGAAAACACAGCTTTTGAACGTAGGCAAGGTCAGGGAGCTGGAACCTGTGGAGATACCGAGACGCCAGCAGCAGGCTGATAATGGCGGCTATGGCGGTGCTGGCAATATGCCGCCCGGGGACAATACCGGCATAAACGGCATGAATAGCATAAACAACATGAACAGCATAAACGGCCGCAATGGCATGAATATGAATGTTCCTGGCAATCCGCCACAGAAAGACCGGCCAGGCGGCAGGGGCAAGATGATTGCCCTGCTGGCTGTTGGTTTTGTGGTGGCGGCTTTTTGCGGTGCGGCACTTTCCGGCTACCTGAGCGAGCAGCAGGCAAAGAAGGAGGCCTTGGACAGCCAGCATGCTGCGGCAACCAGGCAGCTGCAGGAGGCTGACAGCCAGCAGGAGTCCCTGAGCAGGAAGAAGGAACGGCTGGAGGCCGAGTATCAGAGGCTGCTGGAGGAACAGAAGGCTGCCCAGTCCGCAGCGGATAAGCTGCATGGGCAGAAGGAGCAGCAGGAAAAGTCCCAGCAGGGAAAATCCGCTGCCGGCAAGGTGCTGGACAAGATTACCGGCGATGCAGGCAAGCAGAAAAAGGAAGCTGAGTCCACGGCTGCCCAGGAGGCTGAGGCCAAGGAGAAGCTGGAGTCCGTAAGCCAGTCCGTGCAGGCGGCAGGGGCGGCACTGGAGGAACTGGATGACCAGCTGGATAACCTAGAGGCCATGCGCCAGCAGGCGAAAAGCGTCAAGGCCGATGTGGACAGGGCTTATAGCGAAAACAAGGATACTATAGATACGGTGCTGCACTATGTATCTGTGGGCTTAAATGCATTATTCAAGTAAAGGGGAATGGTTTATGAAAAGGTTATTGGTAATGATGATGGCGGCTGTTCTGGTGCTGAGTGCCCTTGTGGCAGGCTGTGGCAGCCAGCAGGCTGAGAAAAAGGAGCTGCAGGGGATAGCCATTGGCTTGATGCCTGATATTGATTCCGTGCCGATTATTATTGCAGAGGAAAAGGGATATTTTGCCGAGGAAGGCCTGAAGGTTGACATTCAGAAGTTCAAGAGTGCCATGGACAGGGATGCTGCCTTGCAGAGCGGCAATCTGGATGGTGCTATTTCTGATATGCTGGCAGTGGCATTTGCCAAGGCCGGCGGCTTTGATGTAAAGGTTACTTCCTACACTGACGGTACCTACAAGCTGATTGCCGGTAAGGGGGATGGTGATGTAAAGCCCCAGGATTTGGCCGGCAAGGATGTGGCTGTATCCAAGAATACCATCATCGAGTATGTGACTGACCGCATTATGGCCAGTCAGAACATGCCGGAGGATAGCATCAACAAGGTGGTGATTCCGCAGATTCCTACCCGTCTTGAGATGCTGCAAAGCGGCAAGCTTGCTGCTGCCACCCTGCCTGAGCCAATGGGCTCCATTGCCATTGCCAACGGCTGCCGGTTTGTAACCGATTCTGAGGAAATGGGCGTGAATCCTGGCGTGATGATGTTCACAGCCAAGGCGGCTAGTGATAAGAAGGCGGAGCTGCAGGCTTTTTATCGTGCCTACAACAAGGCTGTCAAGTACCTGAACGAGCATCCGCAGGATGAGTATATGGACCTGGTGATTGAAAAGAGCGGCTTCCCGGATGCGGCAAAGGCTGCCCTCAAGCTGCCACACTATCGTGAGGCAGGGCTGCCGGCTGAAAAGGACGTCAGCGAGTGCATCAACTGGATGGTGCAGAAGGAGCTCATCAAGCAGAGCTATACCTATGACGAGCTGGTGCTTGACCTGAACAAGTAAGGGCATGGCCGGGCTGCAATGTGAAATGCAGGATGAGTGCCATGCAGGATAATTTGTTACAGAATATGCTATAGAATATGATTGAGATAGAAAATGTGTCTGTCAAGTACAGGACGGAAAATGATATTTACACGGCAATCGCCAACGTAAACCTGATTATTCCCGATGGGGGCACCTGCGCCGTCATCGGGCCTTCGGGCTGTGGCAAGTCAACTCTTTTGAAGTGCGTGGCGGGGCTGATTCCCGATTATGAGGGCAGGGTGCTGATTAATGGGGAGGAAGTCAATCCCAAAGCGCAGACTATCGGCTTTATGCCGCAGAATTATGGCCTACTGCCTTGGAAAACGGTGGTGGACAATATCCGTCTGGGCATGAAGATCAAGAAGGCGCCGGAGCTTCTTGACCGCAATGTGATAAAGCAGCTGATGCGCCAGCTGGGCATCGAGGGGCTGGGGCACCGCTATCCTGTGGAGCTCAGTGGCGGCCAGCAGCAGAGGGTGGCCCTGGCCAGGGTTTTTGCCCTGCAGCCGGATGTGCTTTTGATGGATGAGCCTTTTTCCGCGCTGGATGCCATTACCCGTGAGGAAATGCAGGATATTTTCCTCCGGCTCTGGCGCAAGTTCAACGTGTCCACGATTTTCGTCACCCACTATGTGGAAGAAGCCCTGTACCTGGGGCAGAAAATCGTGGTGCTCTCCGCCTATACCGGCGGCATCAGCCAGGTTATCGAAAATCCGCTGTTCGGCGGCAAGGATATCCGCCAGCAGCCTGAATTTTTTGAAATGGGGCTGCGCCTGAGAAATCTTATCAAGAAGGACTGGAATCAGATATGGGAAAATCAATGAGTGTTTGGTATCTGGCTGCAGCGGTATTTCTGACTGCCCTGTGGGCAGTGGCGGCGGAGCTGGTGGCTCTGCCAATTATTCCCAGCCCTGTGCTGGTGGTGGAGAATCTGGCGGATATCTTTATGAAGCATATTGCTATCCATAGCATCTACAGCCTGTGGCGCATTGCTGCCGGGCTGTTCCTGGCTGTGGCAGTGGGGCTTCCCCTGGGGGTGCTGATGGGGTATTTTCCCAAGTGCGACCGCTTTCTGTCGCCTCTGGTGTACCTTACCTACCCGGTGCCGAAGATTGCCCTGCTGCCTATCCTGATGCTGCTTTTCGGGGTAGGGGAGTCTTCCAAGATTACCATGATTTTCCTGATTATTGTCTTTCAGGTGGTGGTGGCAGTGCGTGACGGCATCCGCGCCATTCCCAAGGAAACCCTGTATCCTTTGTATTCACTGGGGGCAACCTTCCGGGATATTTTCTTTGAGGTGCTCTGGCCTGCCTCCCTGCCCAAGTTTATTACTGCGGTGCGGGTGGCTCTGGCCACGGCCATTTCCGTGCTGTTTTTTACGGAGACCTTCGGCACCAAGTACGGTATGGGGTATTTTATCATGGATGCCTGGCTGCGGGTGAATTATCTGGAAATGTACTCCGGCATCGTGGTGCTGAGCCTTATCGGGCTGATTATGTTTACCACCATTGACATGATTGAGCAGTATGCCTGCCATTGGCAGTACAAGCAGTGAGGTATTGACAGTGTGAGTTCATGTAAATATAAGACAAAAGTACCAATAATGTTAGTAGTTTTGTCTAAATATTTGTGTATTGGTAGCGTTGTAACGTGTTTTATGGTAATATGTAAATATACAGGTAGATATACTTTTACAACAAGGGATGGTTGATATTATGGCAGGAAAGTTGACTAGTGATATGTTGAAGGATTTGACGGTTACCAATGTCATGGAAATGGTTGTAGATGAACAGTTTCCTATTGTAATGCAGAAATTTCCTGGTGCGTGCTGCTGCACCCAGTGCTTGTCGGATATAAAGGCACTGGCTCTGAACAACCTGAAGCCTCATTATGTTTCCTCTGACCGTGGCAATCTTTTTGAGCGCATCAATACCTCTGATATGATGGTCAAGGTAGATGTGCTGCGGGCCATGACTGAGGCAGCTGAAAAGGTTACCAGGAATCCGCGGCATGAGTGATAGTGCTTGATAGCTACAAGCCTGAGTGCAGCCTTGCGGGGCTGCGCTTTTTTTTCAGCAAAAAGCTGTCACACCAATCGCTTAGTGTGACAGCTGATAAAGCGTAATCATGCATGCCATGTTCAGATGTTGCCATCCAATAAATCCTGTATGGTGATGCCATAGAAGAAGTCCTTGGTGAGCTGGTCGTATTTTTCCCACATGGGAAGCGTCAGGCAGGTACTGCTGCGCTGGCAGGGCTCTGCATCCGGCAGCAGGCAGCTCACTGGCGAGATAGATGTTTCTTCCAGATAAAGGATCTCTCCTACGGTATATTCCGATGGTTTTCGCGTGAGGCGGTAGCCGCCTTTTTTGCCACTGATGCCTTTGATGAGTTTGGCCTGCACCATTTCCCTGATAACAATCTGCAGGTATTTTTCAGAAATATTCTGTCTCTGGGCAATAGTGCGCAGAGGTATGTATTCATTGCTGTCCTGGCCGGCTAAGTCCAGCAGTAGCCGCAGGGCGTATCTGCCCTTGGTGGAAATCATATAAAACACCTCCATAGATATCCTTAGACATATTATAATACTATGTTGGTGGGTATGACAATAAGACATCGCAAAATAATGGGAAATGCTGGTTATTGTGGCAGGAGCTGTATATATGTGTGCGGAGGCAGTTCCATAAGCGTGAAATTTTTATTGACGCAGGTGCGTAATTATTGTACAATGTGAGTGTTCGTGAGACTGACGGAAGTGGAATTGACCACATGAATTGCGAATGAGATAATGGCCGACCGTCTGGGCAGAAGGTGCCCTGGTGGCGGCCTTTTTGTTTGCATTTTTAAGGAGTGTGTTGATGGTGAAGGAAAATGGCAGGCTTTTCGTCAGCTCTGTGCTGGCAGGTATGTGTATTGCGATGGGCGGTACGGTTTTTTTGCGGCTGAAGGATGCTTTTCCCGGGGGGAACGTGGTGGGGGCGCTGCTCTTTACCGTGGGGCTTTTCGTGGTGTGCACCAGAGGCTATGCCTTGTTTACGGGCAAGGCATGCTACATTTTTGATAATCCTCCTGCCTACCTGGGCAAGCTGCTGCTTATCTGGCTGGGCAATCTGGCAGGGACGGGCTTTTTTGCCCTGATGGAGCGGCTGACCGCTATCTGCGGCACAAAGGGCATTGATGCCGTGGCAGCAGGCCTTGTGGCGGCGAAGATTGCCAATACCGGCGTGTCCCTGGTCATCCTGGGGGCGGTGTGCAATATTTTTATTTTTATTGCTGTCAACGGCTATGCCAAAAATCCCCATGAGCTGGGCAAGTACCTGGCGCTATTTTTGGGAGTGTCCTGCTTTATCCTCTGCGGCTCGGAGCATAGCGTGGCGGATATGTATTACTGGTGGGTGTCAGGCTGTATGCTGGCAGAGCCGGGGACTGCATTCATTTGCCTTTTGTATATTTCCCTGGGGAATATTCTGGGCGGTGTGCTGTTTCCTGTGCTGGAACGTTATATATAAAATGAGCAGAATAGGCCATCTTTGCAGGTGGCTTATTTTTGTAAAATTTTCTCTGAAAACATTTTCGTCAGTGGAAAACATCATCAGGTCAGCAGGGGATATAATTACAGCATAGAAATAAAAAATGCTTGAGGGGGATATTCACATGATTTTAGTAATAAATCTTAATGCTTCTGTTGACAAGAGATACCGTATGAAGGAGCTGACCAAGGGCGAGGTTATGCGTGCTGCCGAGGTGGATAATACGCCTGGCGGCAAAGGGCTGCATGTGGCCAATGTGGCTACTATCCTGGGCGAGGACTGCATTGCCACCGGCTACCTGGGGGGCAAGAGCGGTGAGTTTATTGGCGAGAAGCTGAAGGATTATGGTATAAAGCAGGATTTTGTCAAGGTAGCAGGTGAAACCCGTTCCTGCCTGGCCATCATTACCGATGATGGTGCCCAGACGGAGATTCTGGAGCCGGGTCCGGTGGTGACAGCTGAGGAACAGGAAGCATTTTTGCTGAAGTACCGGGAGCTTTTGAGCAAGGCAAGCGTTGTTGTGGCTTCCGGCAGCATGCCTCAGGGGCTGCCAAAGAATTTTTATGCGACCTTGATTGAGATTGCCAAGGCGGAGCACAAGCCGTTCCTGCTGGATACCAGCGGCGAGGCACTGGTGCAGGGAATTGCTGCCATGCCGTATTTTATCAAGCCGAATACGGATGAAATCCGTGCTATCAAGGGCACCAATATCGATTCTGATGAGGACGTAGTGAGGGAAGTGCAGCTGTTCATGGCTGACGGCATCAAGCTGCCGGTGGTTTCCCTGGGTGCCCGTGGCTCTATTGCAGGCTACAACAACCATGTGTACAGGGTAACTGTGCCAAAAATCCAGTGCAAGAATCCTGTAGGCTCCGGCGATTCCTTTGTAGCTGGCATTGCCGTGGGCATTGAGCGCGGCATGGCTATAGAGGATATCCTCAGCCTCGGTGCGGCCTGTGGCACGGCCAACGCCATGGAGGATGAAAGCGGCTTTGTGCGCAAGGAAGTTGTGGATGAGTTGTTTGGACAGATTAAGATTGAGCAGTTGGTGTAATCACCGGGCAGATATTTTTTGACCTCCCCGCCCTTGCCAGTTTTTTGCAGCTGGCAGGGGCTTTTTTCGTGGATGAAAATGCTGAAAAGAAAGTGAAAATATTTTCAAGACATGAAAACATGGCATGGCGAGTGGTAGCTATAATTATAACTGTAAGGGGACGAATTAATACCGAATATGACAGATTGCCGTAACTGAGAACGTTGGAACACAGTGGGGATGTGGACGGAGCAAGCGAAGGGAACCTGCATTAGGTCGGAGTTCGTAGCCTGGTTCAAATAACTACTTGTTATAGGGGGAAATGTTATGAAAAAGAAAACTTTAGTATCTGCTGTACTGGCAGCAACTATCATGGGGACTACCAGCGTATCCCTGGCTGCTGAGAATATGTTCTCTGATGTACCACTTGACCATTGGGCTTATGATGCTATCGCAAAGCTGGCTGAGGATGGCATCATTGAGGGCTATGGTGACACCGGCTTCGGCGGTGACAAGGCAATCACCCGTTACGAGATGGCACAGCTGGTTGCAAAGGCACAGGCAAATCAGGAAAATGCCCGCGCAGTTGACAAGGCCGCTATTGAAAAGCTCCAGCAGGAATTTGACAGCGAGCTCAAAGGTGAGGTTCAGAACCTGCGCAAGGATGTAGATGAGCTGAAAGGCCGCATGAGCTGGTATGGTGATGCTCGTGTACGCTACCTCTTTAACAAGAAAATGAATGGTACTAGCGACAATGCAGGCGGACGTCGCACTCAGTTTGAGGAAAGAGTACGTCTTGGCTTCTGGGCACAGATTGATGACAACCTGAGTGTTGATGGTCGCATGAAGTTAGAAAACACTGTTGATGAAGATGACGGATGGGGACAGGCTCGTCAGAACTTCAATCAGTACGAAACAGCAGATGCCGTGTACAGAAATCAGGGCAAATTTGGTATCGACAGACTCAGCCTGACTTGGGATAAGGGAGATACTAAGTATCGTATCGGTCGTAACGAAACCAGCCTTGGACAGGGCTTGCTCTGGTGGGAGAATCCAATTGACGGTGTTGAAGTAGAGCATAAATTTGGTGATAAAGTAACTGCAAAGGTTGGTTATGGTGATACTGCTGCTGGCGGCTGGTATCAGTCTAACCTGTGGACACTGTATGGTGATGTAAAGGTTCAGACTTCTCCGGCTACAAGCATTACTCTCGCTGCATTGCATAATGTTACCAATTTGAGTCATTATGGAAAGACGGATACTAATCAGACTGTTTATAAACCGTCTGGTGGTCAGATTGGTTCTGTGTGGATTGGTGGTACTGAGTATCCTGTATGGGGTAGCGAAAATGGAATAGGCTCATTTTCAACTGAAACCTATTCTTGGCAGGATTCCGGTTATAAGATGAACCAGATTTCGCTTGGTTTCAATACCCAGCTTGCTCCAAAATGGAACTGGACTGTTGAAGGTGTTACCAACAATGTTGCAGGAATGAACGGTGAAGCTGTCAACAAGCATGGTGTATGGTCTCGTCTGAAGTATGGTAATTTGGAGTGGGGCAAGGCAAATACCTGGCATGTATATGGTGAGTATTTCGCTCTTGGTAATGCATCCATGGATACTATTGGTTGGGGGCATCACCTTAATATTCAGGGTGGTAACGCAACTGCAACTAGCTGGGGCGATGGTGCTCGTGGCTGGGGTATCGGTGTTGGCTATCAGATTGCTCGCAACACGAACCTTGAGCTCACTTACTACATGCTGAAGCCATATGATAAGGCTGCTGCTGCTTTCGATAACTATCAGAACGTAGGTTACGCTGCTTTGAGCTATAGCTTCTGATAATACTTATTATTTTCTTGGAATTTGAGAAAGTAGAAAATATAACGGCATTGATATGCATGACAGGCATTAAGCCGTAAATACTAGTGCCTGATGGATATAGTATTCATCAGGCACTAAGTATATAGAAAAACAAAAAAATTGCTTTTTATGAAATAAAGTTTAAGTGCTTAGAGTTAAAAACATAAGAAATACCGATAACAAGTAGTTATTTGTAAAGTATATGTATATCGGATTTCGTCATTGTTCACATCAGGAGCCTGTGCCGTGGCATGTGCCATTCGCAGGCACTGAGACGCGCCTCGGTACTTAGCGAGTCGCAAGCCGCAGGCGCAGCGAGAGCTTAGTACCGCTAGGCGTGGATAGTAGCGCGAGCGTGCCTGCATTGGCATTGCCACGGCACAGGCATAAAAATGTGAACAACGCAAAAAATGAAGAAGGGGTAATTTCACATGAAAAAATTCACAAGCAAAAAACTCACTGCCTATGTAATGGCAGCCCTCATGGCAGGTTCCGCCATGCTTGGCACTTCCTTTGGCGCCAGTAGTGCTGAAGCTGCAGTAAAGGTAAATCCAATCGCAGGCATCAGCGACGACTTCATCAAGGGCGCAGACGTATCCATGATTCCAGAGCTGGAACGCCTGGGCGGCAAATTCTACGACAACGGCGTAGAGAAGGACTGCCTCACCATCTTGCAGGAAAAAGGCATCAACTGGGTACGTGTCCGCATTTGGAACGATCCATATTCCTACGGCCCAAATGGTAACGGCGGCGGCGTAACCGATGAAAAGAAAGCACTAGAGGTAGCCAAACGCGCCAAGGCTCTCGGCATGAAGGTCCTCGTTGACTTCCACTACAGCGACTGGTGGGCAGACCCGGGCAAGCAGTATCCTCCAAAGGCCTGGGAAAACCACAACGCCAAGCAGCTGGCCAAGGACGTATACAACTACACCGCAAAAGTCATGAAAGACTTCAAAGCTGCAGGTGTAACCCCTGACATGGTACAGATCGGCAACGAGCTGAACAACGGCATGCTGTGGCCTGTATGCAAGACCGACACCCCTGAAGGCTACAAGGCATTGGCAGACGCCATCGCCCAGGGCCTGAAAGCAGTAAAGGACAACGACCCGAACAATCAGGTAACACGCATGGTTCACCTGGCCAACGGCAACAACAACGCCCTGTACCGCAGCTTCTTCGATGAGCTGATTGTCAACAACGGCGTCAACGACTTTGATGTAATCGGTTTCTCCTACTATCCATTCTGGCATGGCAGCATGGAGGAGCTTTCCTACAACATGAATGACATGGTTGACCGCTATGGCAAGGATGTCATCGTAGTAGAGACTGCCTATGCCTTCACCAACGAGCAGGGCGATGCCCAGAAGAACTGCGCAGGCCCTACCGAGGAAGCTATCGCAGGCTACAAGTCCACCGTACAGGGACAGGCAAGCGGCCTCCACGATGTAATGGAGCACGTTTCCAATGTCAAGAACGGCAAGGGCAAGGGCATTTTCTACTGGGAGCCTGACTGGATTCCTGTAGAGGGCGCAGGCTGGAAGGCCGGTGAAGGCAACGAGTGGGAAAACCTGGCCATGTTCGACTTCCAGGGCAATGCACTGGAATCCCTGGATGTATTTAAGATGGTCAGCGACCAGTCCAAGCCGGTAGTTGAGTACAAGGTAAAGGAAATCGAGGCAGCATTGGTAACCGGCTCCGTAGGACAGCCTGTGGAAATGCCTAAGAAGGTCAGCGTTGTCTATGAGAACGACGTTGTCAAGAGCATGCCTGTAGTATGGGAGAATGCCGAGCCTGTCTTTGATGCAGCTGGCAAGTACACCGTAAAGGGCACTGTCAATGGCGTAGCTGGCAAGACTGCCGTAGCCTCCATCAATGTTATCAAGAAGGTAAATCTGGTGAAGAACGGCACCTTTGAGAACGGCGATTTGAACGGCTGGACCATTACCGGCGACAAGGATGCCGTAAACACCGTATCCTCCGCTGGTGATGCCCGCGGCAAGAGCGCAATGCACTATTGGGCTGACAAGGGCTTCAAGTTCAAGGCAACCCAGAGCTTTACCGGCCTGAAGGACGGCAAGTACACCGTATCCTGCTGGACTCAGGGCGGCGGCGGCCAGCATTACTACACCCTGATGGTACAGACCTCCAAGGGCGAGCAGTCCGCAGTTATTGCTGATACCGGCTGGAACGATTGGCATCAGTGGGTAATCCGCGATGTAGAAATCAAGGACGGCAAGGCAACCATCGGCATTGATATGGTAGCCAATGCAGGCAACTGGGGCTCCATCGATGATGTGGAGTTCTACCTGCAGGAGTAATCCCTGTGCTGCCGGAGTGGGAAAATAAATAATCATCCATATAATTATCTCTATGAACAGGAACCGGGCGGAGCAATCTGCCCGGCCTTTTTTCTGCCCGGCAATATAATCTCAATATAATCTCAGTATAAGTCTAATATAAGCTTACCATAAGCTAATATAAGCGTATGATGTACATGCCGGTGGCTTGACAAACAATCTCAATGGGGTAAAATTATATAGTAAAAAATTGTAGCCTGAGAAGCAGGTTGAATGCTTCGGGATTTGCAGGAAGCGGAGGTTTTTTCATGACTAAGATTAACATATTTTCAGGTTTTTTGGGCGCAGGCAAGACTACGCTCATCCAGAAGCTGATTAGTGACGGCTTTACAGACAAGATTGCCCTGATTGAAAATGAATTTGGCGAGATTGCCATTGACGGCGGCTTTATGAAGGAAGCCGGTGTGGAGATAAAGGAGCTCAATTCCGGCTGTATCTGCTGCTCTCTGGTAGGTGATTTTGAGCAGTCCCTGAAGCAGGTAATGGATACCTATCACCCGGAGCGCATCATCATCGAGCCGTCAGGGGTGGGCAAGCTGTCTGATGTAAAGAAGGCCGTTGCCACCGTGCTGAGTGATGATGTAGTCCTGGACGGCAGCATTGCCGTAGTTCACGCCAAGAAGTGCAAGATGTACGCCAGGAATTATGGGGAGTTCTTCGTGGATCAGATTGCCCATGCTGACTGCGTTGTGCTGAGCCGCAGCCAGGATGTGACGGAAAAGAAGCTGGCTGAGACTATGGAGATTATCCGTCAGCACAACCCTGAGGCGCCGGTTGTTACTACCCCTTGGGACGAACTGAGCGGTAGCCAGATTTTGGCCGCGTTGGCAAACAGTCCTCTGCTTTCCGTATCTGAGGTAGAGCAGGAGCAGCATGAGCACGAGCACGACCATGAACATCACGACCATGAACACGGCCACCATGACCATGAGCATCATCACCATCACCATGAGGGGGAGTGCCATGACCCTGAGTGCAGCTGTCACGACCACGAGCACCATCATGACCACGAACATGAGCATGAACATGAACATGAACATGACCATGACCATCATCACCATGAGGGGGAGTGCCATGACCCTGAGTGCAGCTGCCATGACCACGAGCATCATCATGACCATGACCACCATCATCATCATGCTGATGATGTATTTGGCAGCTGGGGACAGGAAACTACCAAAAAATATTCTGCCGATGAACTGAAGGAAATCCTGGCGGAGCTGGTCAATGCAGATGAATACGGCGTAGTTCTTCGTGCCAAGGGCATCGTCAAGTCCGTCAATGAGGGTGAATGGTTGCATTTTAACTACGTTCCCGGGGAAAGCAGCGTGGAGACTGGTGCTGCTGACTACACCGGGCGTTTCTGCGTAATCGGCAGCAGGCTGCATGAGCACAGCTTGCAGGAGCTGTTCATGGGCAAGGAGTGAGTGTTAAGATATGAGTGAGAAGCAGAATGTACCTGTATACTATTTTCTTGGCCTTTTGGAAAGCGGCAAGACCAGCGTGATTATCGACTTTCTGGCCAACAACCAGTTTGGCAAGGCTGAGTGCAACCTGATTATTATGGGTGAGGAAGGCGAGGAGGAAATCGACGAGGAGCTCCTTGCCAAAAGCCATGCCAAGATTATTACCGTAGAGGATATTGAGGAGCTGACTCCTGAGTTTTATCAGGAATTGCAGGACAAGTACCATCCCAGCAGTATTTTGTTCGAGGCCAACGGCATGTGGAATGCAGGGGATTTTATGAATATCCCTATGCCGGAGGAATGGTTTGATTTTCAGAATGTGGGGCTGGTCAATGCTGAGACCTTCGAGGTTTATCAGAAGAATATGAAGGATCGCTTCGTGGATTTGTTCCGCTACTGTGAGCTGATTATCTTCAACCGCTGCGACCACAATACACGCCAGCAGGATATCCGGCGCAACGTGCGGGTGGTGAACCGCCGTGCCAACGTGATTTTTGAGTCTGAGCTGCCGGATTTTGTGGAGGAGGAGCCGGAGCTGCCATTTGACAACACCAAGGATGTCATTGATTTGGATTTTGATGATTATGGCGCCTGGTTCGTGGATATGCAGGATCACCCGGAGACCTATGACAAGAAGCGGATGATTTTTGACGGCTATATTTGCTCTGCTGAGAAAAAGGGCAAGGTGCATTATGGCGTAGGCAGGGTAGGCATGGCATGCTGTGCGGAGGATATGATGTTCCTGGGGATTGCCGGTGCCGGTGCGCCTTTCAGGCAGCTGAACCACAAGCAAAACGAGCGCAAGTGGGGGCAGATTACCGGCGTGGTGCACTGCAAGCTGGGCTCTGACGGCGAGGTGGAGAACCTTTCCTTCAAGGTGGAGGAGTTCAAGGAAAAGGCAAAGCCGCAGGATACGATTGTGTATTTTAATTGATTGGGCTGCTTAATCTGCTTAATTTGCTTGGGCTGATTGAGTGGAGCAAGCTGCTTCAATTGGTGTGGATGATTTTTTCATAATCGAGGTGTTTTTATGCCGCTGAAGGAAAAGATAGTTGAACGTGTAAAGAGTGAGGCCGGGGAATGGCCCTATCTTGAAAACCTGCCCGATGAGCTGCATACCTTGCAGTTTCAGCGGCTGTACCGGGAAAACGAGGACATGTACGAGCTTTTTTCCTATACCAGTGAGGAGCGGCATCTGGGATTTTGTGCGTACTTTCATCAGGAGACTGAGGAATACAAGGTGCGTGTCTGGATAGGCCTGACGGAGTTCTGCCTGCTGCAGTTTATTACGGCAAGCTTTGAGACCTTCCAGCACCATCTGCAGCAGTACATGGAAGGGGCGATTCACGACCTGGTGGTGTACAACCCTGACAGCATGAGCTATGTTACCCGGGAGATGAATATTACTGCCTGGGATTACAGGGCTCTGCTGCCGGAGAGGCTGGAGGGCTTTGAGCTGTTTATTACGCCTGAGGCGCCGGTGAGGGTGCTGAATGGCTCGTACATCGTTTTTGATTATTCGGATTTTACTTTGAAAAGCAATTTTATTATCTACTATAATGAGTTTCGCTGTGAGTTCTTTGGGGAGGCCCGTATCCTGAATATCCCGGAGATGAATTATGTGTTTGACTCCAAGAGCCTGCCGGAGCTGGAAGAAAAGCTGAAAGCCCATCTGACGGACAGGCTGCAGGAAATCCGGCGGCGGTCGCTGGCAGCGGATTGAGAAAATCTGCCAAACGGGGCATTTAACGGTTTTGGTTTTTTTTATGCTTTCGGGGCTTTTTAATGGTTTCGTGGCTTGTTGATGCTTTCGGGGCTTTTTTAGTGGTTTGAGTCGGAGGATGAAATGACCAAGTATTGTATCGTACCGGAAAATTGCAGAATACTGGCACAGCTGGCTGCCGGCATGGAGATGGAGCCTGAGGAGCGTGAGCTTCTGGAGAGGGGCTTTATTCGCCATGTGGAGATTACGCCTGGCGCCAACCTGTGGGAGATACTGGTATGGTGCGATGGGGAGCTTCCTGCGGCGCTTCTGGACAGGTGCAGCAGCTATGTGGCAGTCAGGCACCATGTGGACAAGGTTGTTTTCTATCCAACGGCTATCAAGCTGGAAAAGCTGGTGGAGCAGAAATGGCCGCAGCTGGTGGAGTTTGTGTCCAAGGGTGATCATGTGTCCAAGGTCATTCTGGATAAATCCCGCCGGGTGTATGGCAAGGACAGGATTCTCTTGCAGGTGCAGGGGGATTTTGCCCGTCATATCCTGGAGCAGCACAAGATATTGGAAAAGCTGACGGACAGCGCGGTAAAGGTTATCGGCTATCCCCTGCGGCTGACCTGCCAGGCAGTCTATGAGGAAATCGAGGCCTTCCGGCAGAGCAATCAGGACCATGCGGATGTTACGCCTGAGTACCTGGCGGCACTGGAAGCTGTCAAGAATGCGACGCCGGTGGCTACAGCACAGGGGGGCGGCGGCAGCTATGGCGGAAGCTATGGCAGTGGTGGCGGCTATAGAAATAGTGGCGGTGCTGCAGGCTCGTCAGGTGATGCCGCCCATGGCGGCAACGGCAGCAATGGCAGTAACGGCAATGGCGGCAGTGGCGGAAACAGCGGCAACGGCGGCAGGCGGTATCGCCGCAGGCAGCTGGCTATTGGCGCGGAGGATTCGCCTATTGTCTTCGGTGATGGCATCGTGGGGGAGCTGACGCCTATCAACCAGCTGCAGGGTGAGATGCGCTCCGTGGTGGCACAGGGCTATATTGCCGGTGTGGACGGCAAGGAGTTTGCTAATACCAACATGCTGCTGTTTTCTTTGGCTGATACCACCGAGGGCATCAGCTGCAAGGTGTTTATCAGTGACCATGACGGCTACGAGACCGTGCTGGGGCGGCTGAAGGCTGCTGCCAAGGCAGGGGGCATGGTGAAGGTGCGGGGCCCTGTCCGCTATGATACCTATGCCAATGATTATGGCATTATGCCTGAGGCACTGATGCTGGTGGACATGGAGTCCAGGAAGGATAATGCGGCAGAAAAAAGGGTGGAGCTGCATTGCCATACCAATATGAGCTCCATGGATGCGGTGTCCTCTGCCAAGGCACTGATTAAGACAGCGGCCAAGTGGGGCTGGGATTCCATCGCCATCACTGACCACGGCTGCGTGCAGGCTTTTCCTGATGCCATGTCAGCTGCCAAGGACACAGGCATCAAGGTCATCTATGGCGTGGAAGGTTATCTGGTGGGGGATGATTATCAGCAGAAAAAGGCGCACCATATCATTATTCTGGCCAAGAATCCTATCGGCCTGCGGAATCTCTACAAGCTGATTTCCATGTCAAACCTGCGGTTTTTCTTCAAGCGTCCCCGCCTGCCCAAAAGGCTGATTCAGGAATACCGGGAGGGGCTGATTATCGGCTCTGCCTGTGAGGCCGGGGAGCTGATGCGTGCCATTGTGGCAGGGGCAACGGAGGAAGAATTGCTGGAAATCGCCAGCTTTTATGATTATCTGGAAATCCAGCCTGTGGGCAACAACGAGTTCCTCATCCGGGAGGAGGCTTTTCCCCACATCAACACGGAACAGGATTTGATCAATCTCAATCTGAAGGTGGCGGAGCTGGCAAAGAAGCTGAATAAGCCCCTGATAGCCACCTGCGATGTGCATTTTCTCAATCCTGAGGACTATATCTATCGTGCTATTCTCATGAAGGGCAGGGGCTTTGCGGATGCGGACAAGCAGCCGCCTCTTTTCCTGCGCACTACGGAGGAGATGCTGGCGGAGTTCACCTATCTGGGGGAGGAAGCCGCCTATGAGGCGGTGGTGACCAATCCCCGGAAGATTGCCGACATGGTGGAGCGGTTCAAGCCCATTCCTGACGGGCTGTATTCCCCGATGATTCCGGGGGCGGATGAGGAAATCAGGGAAATGACCTACAGCAAGGCTCATGAGTTGTACGGCAGCGTCCTGCCCAAGGTGGTGCAGGACAGGATAGACCAGGAGCTGAAGCCGATTATTGCCCACGGCTTCTCCGTGCTGTACCTGATTGCCCACAAGCTGGTGAAAAAGTCCAATATTGACGGCTATCTGGTAGGCTCCCGTGGCTCTGTAGGCTCATCCTTTGTGGCCACCATGACGGATATTACGGAGGTAAATCCCCTGCCGCCTCACTGGCGCTGCCCGTACTGCAAGCACAGTGAGTTTATTCTGGACGGCTCCTACGGCTGCGGCTACGATTTGCCGGACAAGGCATGCCCTGTCTGCGGCACCAACATGGTCAAGGATGGCCACGAAATTCCTTTTGCGGTGTTCCTGGGCTTTGATGGTGACAAGGTGCCGGATATTGACCTGAACTTTTCCGGCGAATATCAGCCGGTTGCGCATAAATATACGGAGGAACTTTTTGGCAAGGACAACGTGTTCCGGGCCGGTTCCATTACCACTGTGGCGGATAAGACTGCCTATGGCTTTGTGAAAAAGTATTACGAGGAAAAGGGGCAGTCCAAGCGTGATGCCTTTATTGGCAGGATGGCGGTGGGCTGCCAGGGGGTAAAGCGCACTACCGGCCAGCATCCTGCCGGTATCATGGTAGTGCCCCGGAATATGGATGTGCACTTTTTTACGCCGTTGCAGCATCCGGCAGATGATCTGACCTCGGATACTATCACTACTCATTTTGATTATCACTCCATCAGCAGCCGTCTGGTTAAGCTGGATATTCTGGGGCACGATGATCCTACGGTTATCAAGATGCTGGAGGATTTGACTCATCGTGACCCGAAGACCATTCCTTTTGATGATCCGGCTACTTTGAGCATTTTTAACTCCACTGCGGCACTGGGGGTGACGCCGGAGCTTTTGGGGGCTAACTCCGGCACCTATGGCATACCGGAGTTTCGGACGAATTTTACCCGTCAGATGATTGACGATACCAATCCCCAGTGCTTTAGTGACCTGGTGCGTATTTCAGGTTTTTCTCATGGTACTGATGTGTGGCTGGGCAATGCCCAGGATTTGATTCGGAATGGCACCTGCACCTTGCAGAATGCTATCGCTGCCCGTGACGATATCATGATTTATCTCATGCACAGCGGTGTTGACCCGCTGGCGTCCTTCAAGATTATGGAGCGTGTCAGGAAGGGCAAGGGGATTCCTGATGATCAGGTGGAGATGCTCCGGGAGAAGAAGATTCCTGAGTGGTATATCGAGTCCTGCCAGAAGATTAAGTACATGTTCCCTCGTGCCCATGCTACGGCCTATGTTATGATGGCGTACCGCATTGCCTTCTGCAAGGTGCACTATCCGCTGGCCTACTATGCGGCATATTTCTCCATCCGGGCGGCGGCCTTTGATGCGGATATTATTGCCGGGGGCAAAAAGGCGGTGGAGGAAAAAATGGCGGATCTGGAAGCCAAGGACAAGCGTGAGGCCAAGGAGGAGGAGCTTTACGTTGTCCTGCAGCTGGCCTGGGAGATGTATATCCGGGGCTTTGTCTGCGAAAGGGTGGATTTGTATCGCTCCAAGGCGGACAGGTTTACCATGGTGCCGGAGCACAATGCTATATTGCCGCCTTTTACGGCCCTGGGGGGGCTGGGCGGTGTGGATGCCCACGCCATTGAGCAGGAAAGGGAGCATGGGGAGTTTTCCTCCGTGGAAAATCTCAAGAAGCGTACCGGCATTACCAAGACCTCCGTGGAGGCGCTGCGCCGTCACGGCTGTCTTGACAGCATGGATGAGAGCGACCAGCTTTCCCTCTTTGGTTGATATTTTTCGTTAATAAGCATGGTAAAATCAAAATACCCTCTTTCAAGCAGGCAGGATATTTTAATATCTTGACCTGTTTGGAAGGGGGTATTTTTGTGTGGCTTAGAATTTTACCAGCAGGTAGCAGGAGACAACGATGGGGAAGCCCACTGTGGAAATGGCGGATAAAATGTGTTCGTCCATGAATGTGATAGCTCCTTTCTTTTTATTTTCGTGCCCTATAGCGCAGGTATGTCAGCAACCACGAAAACACGCTCTCGCTCGGGGGATAACAGAACCCTATATCCATGATTATTTTCGGTCTAAATCCTTGTCTGCGTTGTTGTTGTCGGTCGGCATGGAACCACCATGCCTTCCTCCTCCGCCTAGCATACAAGGATTTATCCTCGAAACTAATTCATGTCAATAGGGTTCTGTTATCCCGTGCCTCGCGCTTCTAAGTTCCTGCTTCGCTTGCGCTCGCACTCACTAAGAAGCGAGGCTGCACTCAAGGATTTCTTTGGCAGCCGGGTGGTGAATAACCTGGCTGAGTTCAAGTCCATGGCGCAGGTGATTATTGCTAACAGATATGACAGCCAGCTGGCTGATGTGGCTAAAAAGGTATATACCCGGGATCTGTTTGGCAGGGATTGAATATTTAAAAAGAAATTTTTCAAAAAAGTGTTGACAAATATGTCTGAAATACATATAATAGTCATTGTCGCGAGGTGCTAAGGCACTGATGAATGTGACTCACTAGCTCAATTGGTAGAGCATCTGACTCTTAATCAGCAGGTTCGGAGTTCGAGTCTCCGGTGGGTCACCATTTTTTCTCGCGTGATGTGAATAGGCGGTTCGCCAAAATATTGACTCACTAGCTCAATTGGTAGAGCATCTGACTCTTAATCAGCAGGTTCGGAGTTCGAGTCTCCGGTGGGTCACCATTGCAAGTGACAGGTCAGGACGGTGTTCTGACCTGTTTTTAGTATATGGGGATGTAGCTGATGGACATTGGCAGATATTGATATATGTTTGTAGATATTGATGTATAATTGGTATGTAATTGTGTGCAAAAAGGGGGAAATCATGCGAATCTTAATTTCTAATGATGATGGTATCCAGTCCCGGGGCATAGAGGCACTGGTCAAGGCACTTTGCCCTGACCATGAGGTGATTGTGGCGGCGCCTGCCGGTCAGCAGAGTGCCAAGGCTCATGCCATTACGGTGCGTGACAGGCTCTATGTGGAGCATTATCAGCCGCTGGAGGCCCAGTACGGCATACAGGCATTTTCTATTACTGGAACGCCTGCTGATACAGTCAAGCTGTACATTGAGGGGATTATCCGCCGGGAAAAGGCATTGCTGCCTGACCTGGTGATTTCCGGCATCAATGATGGCAGCAACCTGGGCACGGATATTTTGTATTCCGGCACGGTGGGGGCTGCTACGGAGGGATTTGTGCAGGGGCTGGATTCCCTGGCGGTTTCCCTTGAGTACAACGCCGGTTATGCTTTTGATTTTGTAGCGAAATGCGTAGCGTATAAATTGCCGGAGCTTTTGGCAGATAGGGTGGATAAGTCAGATAAGTCAGTCAAGCAGGACAGGCTGCTTCTGAATATCAATTTCCCTCAGACGCTGGCACCGGATTATAAGTGGGTATGGTGCCGTCAGGGAGTGCGGGACTATTGCAATGCCTATGAGCGTCAGCAGGCGGAGGATGGGCGCATCTTTTATACTGTAGGCGGCACGCCTCTGGTGACCGGCAACAGTGATGATACGGATGTGGCTGTAACCTGCCGTGGGGATATTGCCATTACCCCTCTGAAGCTGGATAAAACCGACTTTTCGGTACTACAATCCCGTGCCGGTGTATGATATAATATAACGCGGCAGTGGTATAATAGATTGTTAGTTGCTTTACGAGACAGCATATTGATGCGAGTTTTGATGCGAAATTTAAGATTAATAATTTGATTGCTTATTTTGAGAGGAGAATGTTACATGAAATCTAAGATTAAGGATATTGCCCTGGCACCTTCCGGCCATGACAAAATCAACTGGGTAAAGAATTTTATGCCGGTTATGAATGCCATTGAAAAGGAATACTCCGTAACGAAGCCATTTGCTGGCAAGCGCATGGTTATGACGATGCATCTTGAGGCGAAGACTGCTTATCTGGCACTGGTGCTGCAGGCTGCCGGGGCGGAGGTGATAGCTACTGCTTCCAACCCTCTGTCCACCCAGGATGATGTTTGTGCGGCACTGGTAGAGGGTGGCGTTACGGTATTTGCCCATCATGGCTGCACCATGGAGGAATACGATGCCTATATCGACATGGCTCTGGACTGCCAGCCGGACATCATCATGGACGATGGCGGTGATTTGATTTATCGCCTGCACAATGAACGCCGGGAGCTGCTGCCGAAGATTATCGGCGGTTCAGAGGAGACTACCACAGGTGTTATCCGGGATCGTGCCCTGGAAGCTGCCGGGAAGCTGGAATTCCCGATGCTGGCTGCCAATGATGCTTACTGCAAGTATCTCTTTGACAACCGCTACGGCACCGGCCAGTCCACCTGGGAGGGCATCATGCGCGCCACCAATCTGGTTATCGCTGGCAAGACCGTGGTTATTGCTGGCTATGGCTGGTGCGGCAAGGGCGGTGCCATGCGTGCCAAGGGGCTGGGTGCCAATGTTATCATCACCGAGGTGGATCCGATTAAGGCTATTGAGGCAGTATTTGACGGCTTCCGCGTAATGCCGATGGATGAGGCTGCCAAGGTGGGGGATATTTTCCTGACCCTGACTGGTGATAAGGACATTCTCCGCAAGTGGCACTATGAGTCCATGAAGGATGGGGCAGTGATGGCAAATTCCGGCCATTTTGATTTGGAAATCAATATTCCTGAGCTGGAGGAGGTTTCTGAGAGCCGTACTCAGGTAAAGCCGGGCATTGAGGAGTTTAAGTTTGCCAATGGCAAGAAGCTGTACCTGCTGGGTGAGGGACGCCTGGTAAATCTCGCCTGCGGTGATGGTCATCCGGCTGAGATTATGGACCTGAGCTGGGGCGTGCAGTTCTTCTCCGCCCTGCATATTGTGGAGAACCATGACAAGCTGGAAAACAAGGTCTATGTGCTGCCGGAGGAGGTAAATGCCAAGATTGCCAAGATTAAGCTGGCTGCTATGGGCATTGAGATTGACGAGCTTACCCCTGAGCAGTATGCCTACCTGCATCAGTGCTGATTCAGAGAATTATAATTGTACGGAGTGTTATAGATGAAGATATTGATTAAGGGCGCCAATGTGCTGCAGCCTGATTATTCCACAGGCGTGGCAGATATTGCCATTACGGATGATGTGATTGCTGCCGTGGGAGAGGTTCCCGGGGATTTTGCAGCTGATTATATTATTGAAGGAAAGGACCATTTTGCGGTGCCGGGGCTGGTAAATGCCCACACCCATGCCTCCATGACACTGCTCCGCAGCTATGCTGACGATATGGAGCTGATGGACTGGCTGAACAACAAGATTTGGCCGATTGAGGGAAAGATGGTGGAGAAGGATATCCGCGTGGGGGCAAAGCTGGCACTGGTGGAGATGGTCAAGGGCGGTACTACTGCCTATGCTGATATGTACGGTCCCTGCATGGAGTCTGTGGCAGAGGAAACTATCAAGGCAGGCGTCCGGGGTATTCTCAGCCGCGGTTTGATTGGCTTTGCGCCTACTGCCATGAAAAGCCTGGCAGAAAACGTGGATTTGTACAAGAACTATCATGGTGCCGGTGATGGCCTGATCAGCATTTTGCTGGGTGTCCATGCACCATATACCTGTCCGCCTGATTTTTGCAAGGCGGCAGCGAAGGTTTCGGCAGAGCACGGCATCAATGTGCATATCCACATGTCCGAAACCCAGGATGAAATCAGGCAGATGCAGGAGAAGTACGGCAAGCGTCCATTCCAGTATATTGCTGAAACAGGGCTTTTTGACCGGCCGTCTATTGCCGCCCACTGCGTATGGCTGGATGATGCGGATATTGCCATGATGAAGGAAAAGGCGATTACTCCTGTCCACAATCCTGGCAGCAATATGAAGCTGGCCAGCGGCGTGGCACCTGTGCCGAAGCTTTTGGCGGAGGGCGTGCATGTGGCTCTGGGCACTGATGGGGCTTCCAGCAACAACAATCTGGATATGCTGGAGGAAATCAGGCTGACGGCCATGCTGCACAAGGTGCATGAGCTGAACCCGTTGGCAGTGCCTGCGGCAGAAGCCCTGAGGATGGGCACTGAGTACGGTGCCGAGGCTCTGTGGCTGGAAAAGACTGGCAGGCTGCAGGCTGGCTGGAAGGCGGATATTGTGCTGTACGATATGAACCGGCCGGAGTGGTGCCCTCGCCATGACCTGGTTTCCCTGCTGGTTTATTCTGCCAACAGCGGCAGTGCTGATACTGTGCTGTGCAACGGCAAGGTTCTTATGGAAAAGGGCGAGCTGAAAACTCTGGATGAGGAAAAAATCCTGCGCGAAGCAAATGCCTGTGCAATGGATTTGGTCAATAGGGGTTAAAGCGGATTTCAGGCAAATTTAATGTAGATTTAAGGCAACTTTAATGTCAGTATGCTACATATTCTACATATTAGTGTAGGCAAAGATATTAATGAGATAAATAAGAGGTTAAGTTTGGCAAAGGCGAAGAATAATTTTTATGCAGTGCTGGCAGGAAGGAAGCCGGGAATTTACAGGACCTGGGCGGAGTGCCAGCGGCAGGTTATCGGCTTCAAGGGGGCGAAGTTCAAGGGCTTCGTCACCCTTGAGGAAGCGGAGGCCTTTATGGGCAGCCGGAATGGTAGCAGTTCTGCCGGGAATGGAACAGGTTGCGGAGCAGGTCCTGCCGGGAATGGCATGGATGGCGGAGCCGGTGATTTTCCCAAGGGCACGGTTATTTTTGTGGATGGCTCCTATATGAAGGGGCGGTACAGCTGGGGCTTTGCTGCCTATGAGGATGGCGAGCTGGTGGATACCAGAAATGGTGCCGGTACCTCCAAGGATGCGGCGAAGCTGCACAATGTGGCAGGAGAGATGGATGCTGCCCGGGAGGCAGTCCTGTGGGCGGAGGCCCAGGGACTTGAGGATACAGGCGTGACTATCTGCCATGACTATGAAGGGATAGCTGCCTGGCCTCTGGGGCACTGGCAGGCAAAGCTGCCTCAGACACAGGAATATGCGGCTTTTATGCAGCAGCGGCTTGGCTGGGTACGTTTTCAGAAGGTAGCCGGCCATACCGGCGTTGAGGGCAATGAGCTGGCTGACAGGCTTGCCAAGGAGGCGCTTTTATGAGATTTTTCGGCGTTATTGGTTCTGCTGTTTTACAGGTTGCTTTTTGTGTCGTCTGCTGTGTTGTCCTGCTGATGGGCAATGTGGCAGCAGCAGGTGCTCGTTCCCTGGATTCAGCCGGTCAGGCACGGATGGCGTATATCTGTGCCCTGGCTGATATGGCGGTCTATGACAGCGACCTGAATGAAGCCGTGCGGCAGGAAATGGGCAAGCTTGGCTGGCAGTTCAAGGATTACAGGAATGCTGACAAGAGAGCCCATACTACCTTCTACACGCTGGAGAATACTGCTGCGGATGAAAACTGCCGTGAAACCCTGGTGGTTATCCCGGGGACGGAAAAGCTGAAGGATGTGGAGGTGGACCTGCGCTTTGGCAAGGTGCTTTTTGGCGGCAGGACACCTCAGGAATTTCGCCAGTTTGCCGAGGTGGAAAAGGTAGATGCTAATCAGCCTATGGTACATCAGGGCTTTAACGATTATACCATGACGGCGTTTTTTACCCCGGATGGGGAGGGCGTTATGGGGGCTGACAGGCTGAAAGGTTTTATTGACGAGGAGGGGGAGCACCTCTACCTGACAGGCCATAGCCTGGGTGGCGCCGTGGCAACCCTGCTGGCGGCACGGCTGATTTCCATGGGGGTGGAGCCGGACAGGCTCAGCGTATTTACTTTTGGTGCTCCTACGGTGGGCAATACGGCCTTTGCGGAGGAGCAGGGCTATCGCATCGATCTGAGCCGTTATACCATGGGCGGCGATGTGGTGAAGAATGCCTTGCAGGCATTGAAGGCCGATTATGTGCATTTTGGCACTGAGTACAGGTGGCAGAAGAACGAGAATTCCCACAAGTACAATCACGCCATAGAAGGATACCTTGATGCGGCCATCCGCAATTATTATGACGAGGTGCTGCAGGGGGATTTGAGCCTTGCCGGCCTGGCTGCCAGAAAGCCGGAGCTTCTTGCTGAAGCTGGTTCAGCGGAGGGGGCGGCAAAGGTCAGGCTGCCCTGGAGGCGCAGTTTTGACGAGGGCAGGGTGTATATTGCCCCTGTTGCCATTGATGTGCCTGAGTACATTGCCAATGACAGTGCCTACATGAAGGTGGTGGCAGGGGATATTCTCATGAGCCAGTTCAGCCGTATCCGGGTGGATGAATCCTTTGCCCTGCCGGATGCAGCGGAGGAGACGCTTTTCGCCGCCTGCCGACGGGCGGAAGAAAATGGCTGTGACAGGGTTGCCATGGTGAGCATCACAGGCAGGGCGGACAAGGAAAATCCCAAGCTGTACAGGCTGATGACCTCGGTGGCGGTTTACAGTACTACGGGAGAGCAGCTGATGAGCACGATGACTTCCAATACTACCAAGGAAATCACGCCCATTGAGGCTGTCATGTATGATATGACCAGGGCGGCAGATGATATCAGGGCGGCTCAGAAGCAGGGCATCCTGCCGGAGTAACCCCATGAAAAGAATATATATTGAAAATAGCAACATCTATATTGATGCCCGGGAACATTCCCGGGCGGTATTTTTTTGCCTGAAAATAGCCATAGCAATTTTCTTTCAACCTTGAAAACGTTTTCATGCTTGGAAAACATCCTATGGAAAAATACAGTATAATAATAAATGTAAGGTGAAGGGAACGAAAAAAGCAGCCGGGAGGCTGGCAAAGAAAGTTTGCATACTTCATCAGCAATTATCATCGTTAATAATTTAAAAGAGTTTTATAGGGGGTAAAACAACATGGCAACATTTAAGAAGTTCCCGGAGGACTTCATCTTCGGTGGAGCCACTGCTGCTTATCAGGTGGAAGGTGCTACCAGGGAAGATGGCAGAGGCCCATGTGCCTGGGATGACTACATGAACCGCCCGGGCAGCCGCTTCACGGCAGACCCTGCCAGCGATTTCTATCACAAGTACAAGGAGGATTTGCAGCTGTCCCATGATTTCGGGGTAAACGGCATCCGCATTTCCATCTCCTGGACCCGCATCCTGCCGGAGGGCAAGGGTGCCATCAATCAGGCAGGCATTGACTACTACAACGACCTGATTAACGAGTGCATCAAGCAGGGGGTTGAGCCTTTCGTAACCCTGCATCACTTCGATACGCCGCTGCCGTTCTTCAACAACGGCCATTGGCTGAACCGTGACCTGATTGATTACTTTGTGGATTATGCGAAAATCTGCTTCGAGAATTTCGGTGACAGGGTAAAGAAGTGGGCAACCTTCAACGAGCCTTGGTCCATTCCGCAGAACGGCTACATTGCAGGCAACTTCCCACCTCACAAGCAGTTCGATATGCCGTCCGCCATCCAGATGATGCACATCATGATGGTGGCACACGCCAAGGCCGTAAATCTCTACAAGTCCATGAACCTGCCGGGGCAGATTGGCATTGTCCACACCCTGGAGGGCAAGGTGGCCATGACCGACAAGCCGGAGGACATTCATGCAAGAGACCTGGATGATGCTATGGCAAACCGCTTCATGCTGGATGCCTGCTTCCACGGCGGCTATGATGATGAGACTATGGCGCTCATCAATGAGATTCTTGAGAAGAACGACGGCAAGCTGGTAACCTATCCTGAGGATTTTGAGGAATTTAAGAAAGCTGCGGAGCAGATTGACTTCCTGGGCATGAATTATTATTCCAGCCACTTCCTGCAGGCTCATGACGGCGAGAGCATGATTTACAACAACTCCACCGGTGAGAAGGGTACCTCGGTATTTGCCCTGAAGGGCGTAGGCGCAAGGGTTTGCAACCCTGAGGTACCGACTACCGATTGGGACTGGCCAATTTATCCTGTAGGCATGTACAACCAGCTGAAGCGCATTGCCAGGGATTATCCGAACTACAAGACCATCTACATCTCCGAGAACGGCATGGGCTACAAGGATGATTTCATCGATGGCAAGATTGATGATACACCGCGCATCGAGTATGTAACCCAGCATCTGGAATACATCCTGAAGGCTGTTGCCGAGGGTGTCAATGTGAAGGGCTACTACATCTGGTCCCTGATGGATGTGCTTTCCTGGTCCAACGGCTACAACAAGCGTTACGGCCTGTTCTACGTTGACTATAACGACCAGAAGCGTTATCCGAAAAAGAGTGCCTACTGGTACAAGCTCATGACTGAGCGCAAGGAGATTGTGCCGATTGAGGATGTAGAATACTGATGAAATCAGAAAATTACAAAATTACAAAATAACAAAGTGTAATCATGCAAAATTTGTAAAAGAAGGAAGCGAAAATCATGGAAAAAATTATTGCAGCGGTTGACAAGATGAAGCCTTTCTTTGAAAAGGTTTCCAACAACCCTTATCTTAGAGCAATCCGCGACGGCTTCGTAAGCTGCCTGCCGGTAATCCTGTTCTCCTCACTGTTCATCCTGGTGGCATGTATCCCGGAAATCTGGGACTTCAAGTGGGATGACTACATCAGCGGTCTTTTGTGGCAGGCTTATGGCTACTCCATGGGTATCCTGTCCGTGCTGATGGTGGCCACCATCGCCAAGAGCTTGACTGACAACTTCAACCACAAGCTACCAAAGCTCCGTCAGATTAATCCTGTATCCGTAATGATCGTGTCCATCATCTGTTTCCTGCTTCTCTCCATCGAGGGCGTGGACAAGGGCATCGCTACTGAGTTCATGGGCACCAAGGGCCTGCTTTCCGCTTTCGTGGTAGCCTTCACCGTGCCAAACATCTACAAGTTCTTCGTAGGCCGCGGCGTTACCATCAAGCTGCCTGAGGAAGTTCCTCACTACATCGCACAGACCTATGCTGACCTGATTCCGCTGGCTGTGTCCATCACTTTCTTCTGGGTATTCAGCTTCGTATTCAAGGATATCACCGGCATGCTGTTCGGTAACTGGATTCTTGAGCTGTTCAAGCCGCTGTTCCAGGCTGCTGACGGCTACATCGGTATCGCCCTCATCTATGGCGCAATGGCAATGTTCTGGTTCGTAGGTATCCATGGTCCTTCCATCGTAGAGCCTGCTGTAACCGCTATCTATATCGCTAATATCGAGCTGAACCTGCAGGTTGTACAGGCAGGCGGCCATGCAACTGCAATCCTGACTCACCCTACTTCTTACTTCGTAGCTACCCTGGGCGGTACTGGTGCTACCCTCATGTTCTGCGCAATGTGCGCCTTCATCGCCAAGTCCAAGCAGCTCCGTACTGTAGGACGCAGCTCCATCATTCCTGTACTGTTCGCAGTAAATGAGCCTATCATCTTCGGTGCTCCTATCGTATTGAACCCTGTACTGTTCGTACCTTTCATCCTGGCTCCTATCGCCAACGTATGGCTGTTCAAGTTCTTCGTAGATGTGCTGGGCATGAACGCCTTCTCCTACATCCTGCCTTGGACCACTCCTGGTACTATCGGCTTGATTGTTTCCACCGGTTTTGCAAAGCTGTCCTTTATCCTGGCTCCATTGCTGCTGGTTGTTGATACCATTATCTACTATCCGTTCTTCCGTGCTTATGACAAGCAGCTGGTAGAGCGTGAGGCCCTGGTTGCTGCCGGTATGGCTGACGATGAGGGCGATGCTATCGAGGCTCCTGCTGCCAAGACCGTGGCAAAGGTGGAGCCAAAGGTTGAGGCAAGGCCTGCAGCGGCTGCTGTGCCAAAGACTGAGAAGAAGGTCCTGGTTCTCTGTGCCTCCGGCGCTACCAGCTCCATGCTGGCAAAGGCAATCGTCAAGGGTGCCAAGGCTGCCAATGCTCCTGTTGACTCCATCGCTATGGCGTATGGCCAGCACAAGGACTGCATTACCGACTATGACCTGATTGTACTTGCTCCGCAGATGGCTTCCATGTTTGATGAGCTGAAGCATGACTGCGATGAGAAGGGCGTGCCTGCTGCTACCTGCTCCGGCAAGGAATATGTAGGCCTGACCCGTGACCCGGCCGGTGCACTGAAGTTCGCACTGGAGCATATTAAATAAGTTTTCCCTGTCCGGTGCAGTTCAGATTCTGGCTGCACCGTCCTCCCGAGGGCCACGAAATGAGATAAAGTTCATATCTTGCTTCGTGGCTCTCATTATATATGATGTTTTATAAAGAGTAGGGGGCTAATGTGATGATTGAGATTATGAATACATTAAAGGCTGGTTTTGTAAAATATTTTGGTGAGCAGAAGACTACGGCATTTTTTTCACCGGGGCGGGTAAACCTGATTGGTGAGCATACTGACTACAATGGCGGCCATGTCTTTCCATGTGCTATTTCCCTGGGCACCTATGCCCTGGTGGCACCTCGCCAGGACATGAAGACCAGGGCGATTTCCTTGAATTATGAAAAGGACGGCATCAAGGAATTTTCCATGGAGAACCTTTCCTATGATGAGTCCATCGGCTGGGCAAATTATATTGCCGGTGTGGTGAAGGTCTTTGAGGATGCCGGGATGAAGGCAACCTGCGGCTTTGACATTGCCCTGTACGGCAACCTGCCAAGCGGTGCGGGACTTTCTTCCTCCGCTTCCTTGGAAGTGCTGATGGGGGTTATCCTGAAGGAATTCTGCGGCTTTGAGATAGAGATGATTGAGATTGTGAAGCTGGGGCAGAAGGCTGAGAACCAGTTCGTAGGCGTCAATTGCGGCATCATGGACCAGTTTGCCGTAGGCATGGGCAAGAAGGACTGCGCTATCCTGCTGGATTGCAATACCCTGAAATACCGTTACAGCAAGCTGGACCTCCGGGATGCCTGCATCGTGATTACCAATACCAACAAGCCTCACAGCCTCAATGATTCCGAGTACAACCTGCGCCGCCAGCAGTGCGAGCATGCCCTGAAGCAGCTGCAGGAGAAGCTGGATATTACTTCCCTTGGTGACCTTGCCAACCCTGAGTTTGACTTCAACGCCGAGCTGATTACGGATGAGGTGGAGAGAAGGCGTGCCCATCATGCAGTGTATGAGAACCGCCGCACCCTGACAGCCGTAGAGGCACTGGAGCTGAACGACATCCAGCGCTTTGGCGAGCTGATGCGTGCTTCCCACGAGTCCCTCCGGGATGATTATGAGGTTACCTGCAAGGAGCTGGATACACTGGCAGAGCTGGCATGGCAGCAGCCGGGCGTAATCGGCTCCCGCATGACAGGCGGCGGCTTTGGGGGCTCCACCGTGTCCATTGTGAAGAAGGATGCGGTAGAGGACTTCAAGGCAGTAGTGGGCAAAAAGTACACGGAGATTATCGGCTATGCCCCTAGCTTCTATGTAGCAGATATTGCCGATGGTACCAGGAAGCTGTAAGCAAGGCTATAAAAAACAGAGCGAGACTGTGAATATAACAGCAAGAGGATAGAGCTATGAACGAGAGTATGAATTACGAGATTAACAGGCTGCTGAATTTTGCCTTGCAGCAGGGGCTGATCAGGGAGTCAGATGTATTTTATTCTGCCAACCTGCTCCTGGCAAAGCTGCGGCTGGATGAATTTGTGCCGGAAAAGGTGAATGAAGCCCTGAGGGTGCCGGATGAGATTCTGGGCAGGCTGCTGGACTACGCAGCAGCTGAGGGGATTATTGAAGATACGGCCAATCAGCGGGATTTGTTTGATACTGATTTGATGAACTGCGTAATGCCCCGGCCTTCCGAGGTGATTGCCGCCTTCAAGCAGGATTATGCAGCTTCCCCGGAGCTGGCTACGGAGCATTACTACCAGATGAGCATTGCCTCCAACTATATCAGGAAGGCGCGGATTGACAAGAATGTGGTATGGAAAACCGCCACGGAGTATGGTGACCTGGATATTACCATCAACCTGTCCAAGCCGGAGAAGGACCCTAGGGACATTGCCAAGGCAAAGCTGGTGAAGTCCTCCAGCTACCCCAAGTGCCTCCTGTGCCGGGAGAATGAGGGCTTTGCCGGGCACGCCAATCATCCTGCCAGGCAGACTCACCGCCTGATACCACTGGATTTTGGCGGCAAGGAATGGTTCTTGCAGTATTCCCCTTATACCTACTATAACGAGCACTGCATCATCCTGAACGGTCAGCATGTGCCCATGAAGATTTCCCGTGCTACCTTTGAGAACCTGACGGAGTTTGTGACGATTTTCCCTCATTATTTTGCCGGTTCCAACGCGGATTTGCCGATTGTGGGCGGTTCTATCCTGTCCCATGACCACTATCAGGGAGGGCATTATACCTTTGCTATGGCAACTGCGCCTCTGGAAAAGGAATATGAATTTGCCGGATTCCCTGATGTGCAGGCTGGCAGGATCAAGTGGCCGATGAGCGCATTGCGCCTGACTTCTGAGAACCGCCAGCAGCTGATTGATCTGGCGGAGCATATTTTGAAGAAATGGCGTGAGTACAGTGATGAGTCTGTAGGGGTACTGGCCTATTCCGGTGAGGAGCCTCACAACACCATCACCCCGATCTGCCGCCGCCAGGGCAGTGCCTACCAGCTTGACCTGGTGCTGCGCAACAACCGCACTGATGAGGAAAACCCGCTGGGTATTTTCCACCCTCATGCCAACGTGCACCATATCAAGAAGGAAAACATCGGCCTGATTGAGGTGATGGGGCTGGCGGTGCTGCCGCCTCGCCTGAAGGAGAACATGGCAAAAATCAAGGCAGCCCTGCTCTCCGGCAGGGAAACCGTGGCCGATGATGAGCAGCTGGCTGTCCATGCTGACTGGTATCAGGAGATAAGGGCGCTCCATCCTGAGATAGATGAAGAAAATGCCGGGCAGATTATCAGGAATGAAATCGGCAAGGTGTTCATGCAGGTGCTGACAGATGCCGGGGTATTCAAGCGGGATGCAGCTGGCATGGCAGCCTTTGACAGGTTTGTAAAGGAGTGTAACTGAGTTATGTCTATATTGGTATGCGGTGGAGCCGGGTATATCGGCTCCCATACAGTCCACCAGCTGGTGGAAAAGGGCGAGGATGTAGTTATCGTAGATAACCTGCAGACCGGCCACATGGGTGCGGTAAATCCCAAGGCAAAGTTCTACAAGGGTGATATCCGTGAGGCGGAGGTTCTCGACCGGATTTTTACGGAGAACAAGATTGATGCGGTGGTGCATTTTGCGGCCAATTCCCTGGTAGGGGAGTCCATGACCAATCCGCTGAAGTATTTTAACAATAATGTTTATGGTATGCAGGTGCTGCTGGAGGCCATGGTGCGCCACGGCATCGACAAGATTGTCTTTTCCTCTACGGCAGCTACCTACGGGGAGCCGGAGCGCATCCCTATCATGGAGGATGACCGCACGGAGCCTACCAATCCTTATGGCCAGTCCAAGCTCATCATGGAGAAGATGATGAAGTGGGTGAGCCTTGCCAACGGCATCCGCTATGTGTCCCTGCGCTACTTTAACGCAGCCGGGGCTATTGAGGATGGCTCCATCGGCGAGGACCACAGCCCGGAGACTCATCTCATTCCGCTGATTCTGCAGGTGCCGCTGGGGAAGCGTGATCATATTACCGTCTTCGGGGAGGATTATCCTACCCCTGACGGAACCTGCCTCCGGGACTACATCCATGTGCTGGATCTGGCAGATGCCCATGTTCTGGCCATAGATTATCTCCGCCGGGGTGGTGAGAGCAATATCTTCAACCTGGGCAATGGCCAGGGCTTCTCCGTCAAGGAGATGATTGAGGCAGCCAGGGAAGCCACCGGCCTTGATATCAAGGTGGAGATAGGTGAGCGCCGCGCCGGGGATCCGGCACAGCTTATCGCTTCCAGCGAAAAGGCCAGGAAGGTGCTGGGCTGGCAGCCGAAGTTCACGGATGTAAAGGCTGTGATTGGCACGGCCTGGAAATGGCATCAGCAGCACCCGGAAGGGTACCAGGATTAAGTGCTGATACATATATATTGATATAGATTTATACGGCATAAAATTGGTATAAGAGGCCGGTGGTTGTGGGACACTTTCCTTTTCACCCTCTCTGTGGCATCGGCCTTTTATATATATGACCCCATATAAAACATCAAGCCGAAGGGCAGGATAATTGGTACGTTATCCTGTCCTTTGTGCTGTTTGCAAAGATTTTCAGAGGTTGAAAATACAGGAATAATGACCTATAATATAATGATGTTGTAATGAAATACGCTTTATGAAATAAGCTTTTTGTTTGTGTATTGTGACAGGTTAGGGGGAGGATACACATGAAGAACTATCAGACTGCGTTGGAGCGGTACAGGGAGGCTGCCGAGAATGGGGACTTGGCAGCCAGCAGGAAGCTGGGCAAGGTTTTGCTGGAGGAAGGCTTGCGTTATATGGAGGCTGCTGCCCTGAACGGTGATGGGGAGGCACTGGAAATATTGTCTGCGGTTTTGGACTCTGCCAACAAGCTTTTGTACAAGGGGCAGAAGCAGGAGGGCAGGAGTCTTTTGGCAGAGACGGATTTTTCCCAGGTGCAGGCCGGGGATGTGGTGCTGTTTGGCAGGCATATCAGCAAGGACGAGCCTATGGCATGGAAGGTGCTGGATGCAAAGGAGGGCAGGGTGCTGCTTCTGAGCGAGGATATTTTGGAGTATCGTGCCTTTCATGACAAGTGGGGGCTGGTAACCTGGGAGAGTGCCAGTATCCGCAAGTATCTGAACGGGGATTTTCTTGCCAGGGCTTTTTCGGACAAGGAGCGTTTTATTATTGCCACTACCAAGGTGGAGGCTCATGAAAATCCCATGTGCAATACCGACCCGGGCAGGGATACCAGGGATAAGGTTTTCCTGCTCAGTGCCGTGGAGGCGGAAAGGTATTTTCCTGTTAATCTGGACAGAAGGTGCTTTTACTGCTTTGCTGACCGGAAGGCAGGAGCCAGGCCAAGCTGGTGGTGGCTCCGCTCCCCGGGCTTCAACGAGGCAAATGCCGCCAGCGTCTGGGAGGACGGGACTTTTGCCTATAGCTATGTCCGGGATGTGCGGGGCGGCATCCGTCCGGCTCTGTGGGTAGAGGCATAAAATTAAATAAAGTGATAGGAATATAGTAATATAATAAATTTTGTTTATTATATTATAAAAGTCATAGATAATATGCTTAATTGGTAGTTTTCTTTTTCGCTGTTCTGTAGTATCTTATAGGTAAAGAATATTGTATACAAAATACAAGCGTGAAAAATAAGGTCATACAGGGAGGCGGACACAATGAGAAAAGAGCATGATTTTCTGGGAGAGCTGAGTGTTCCTGATGAGGTTTATTATGGGGTGCAGACCATCCGGGCGGTGGAGAATTTCAAGATTACCGGCCAGAGGGTTGACACGGATTTTATTATTGCCATGGCACAGGTAAAGAAGGCTGCGATACTGGCCAATATGTCCACCGGCAGGCTGGAGAAATCCATCGGGGAGCCGCTGCAGCAGGCTGCGGAGGAAATCATCGGCGGCAGGTTCCTGGATCAGTTCCCGGTAGACCCGATTCAGGGCGGGGCAGGTACTTCCTTCAACATGAACATGAACGAGGTGCTCTGCAACAGGGCCCTGGAGATTACGGGGCAGGCAAAGGGGCGGTATGACATCATCTCCCCGAACAACCACGGGAATATGGCCCAGTCTACTAATGATACCTTCCCGACGGCCATCAAGGTATGCCTGAGACAGAAGGGCAAGAAGCTCCTGGCAGCCCTGGACTATCTGGCAACGGAACTGGAAAACAAGTCCGGGGAGTACAAGGATATCCTCAAGATGGCCCGCACCCATCTGCAGGATGCGGTGCCGATTACCCTGGGGCAGGAGATGGGCTCCTATGCTTCCTCCGTGCGCCGGGGCATGAGGCGCATCAGTCATGCCCTGGATGAAATCCGCTATATCAACATGGGGGGTACTGCTGTGGGCACAGGCCTCAACGCGGAGCCTGCCTACCTGGCTGTGATTGCTGACAAGCTGAGCGAAGTAACAGGGGAGCAGTGGGAGGAAGCTGCCAACCTGATTGATGCCACCAACAACACGGACGGCTTTGCGGATGTCTCCGCCGCCATGAAGAATACGGCACTGGTGCTGATCAAGATGGCCAATGATTTCCGCCTGATGGCGTCCGGCCCTAGGGATGGCTTCTATGAGCTGAAGCTGCCGATGCGCCAGCCGGGCTCATCCATCATGCCTGGCAAGGTGAATCCTGTGATTGCCGAGGTCTTGAACCAGACCTGCTATCAGGTGGTGGGCAATGACCTGGCTGTCAGCCTGGCGGTGGAGAATGGCCAGTTTGAGCTGAACGTTATGGAGCCGGTAATGGCGTTCAACATGTTCAACTCAATGAAATTCCTCACCAATGCCGTCAATGGCTTCGTGGACAAGCTGCTGAAGGATCTGGAGCCGAACCGCCAGCAGTGCCAGCACTGGCTGGACAGGAGCGTAGGCGTGGTGACGGCTCTGCTGCCTCACATCGGCTATGAGCAGTCCGCCCAGCTGGCCAAGGAGGCATATAGCTCCGGACGCCCTATCCGGGAAATCATTCTGGAAAAGGGCATCATGAGCGAGGAACGGCTGAATGAGGTCATGTCTCCGATGGCCATGACCAGCCCGGGCATTGTGGGGCAGTAAAAGGTACAAGTGGCACCGGCTGCATAAGCTGTCATTAATTTGCATTTGCCATTGATGGCATTAGCTGCATATCAGCCCAGGAACTGGTAAAGCTTGTAGCCCAGGAAGATGGCTATGTAGATGACGATGATTTTTTCCAGCTTTATCAGGATGCGGTTGATGGAGCGCTGCAGCAGCCTGTATACCATGAAGCCGCCTACGGCACCGTAGTCAAGGCCGTTCATCTGCTGGCCGCTCAGCAGGGTGACAATGTAATCCAGCATGAATATTACCTCCTAAAAACTATTAGTACAGATGTAGTATAACATGTATAGCTGAAAAATACAATATGTTCTATACAAAAAGTCCCAGGGAGATTTGGCAGGCAGAAAAATAAGTGGTAATTTTGTAAAAAAGATTTGACATGCGTTGTTATTTATGCTAATATAACGAAAGTGATTGAAGCAGAAGTTGCCACTTCTCACCTGCTGGTACAGATCAGTCGGGTTTATATCAGATTTTTTGGTAGAGGTGGCTTTGTGCCGCCTCTATTTTTGTTTTGGGCAGCTGCTGCTGCAATGGCTGCCGTTTGGAAATATCTGCAGGGAGGTGTATTTTCATAGCTAAGGAAATCGCAAGAATCAATGAGGAAATCCGGGTTCGCGGCGGCGAAATCCGTGTGACTGATGCTGAGGGGCAGACTTTGGGCATTATGCAGGTGCGTGACGCACTGCAGATGGCTATTGACCAGCATCTCGACCTGGTCGAGATTGCACCGAAGGCAAAGCCGCCTGTTTGCCGTATTATGGACTTTGGTAAGTATAGATATGAACAGCAGAAGCGGGAGAAGGAAGCCCGCAAGAAGCAGAAGGTCATCTCTGTAAAAGAGGTGAAGCTGCGTCCAAACATTGAACAACACGATTTTGACGTCAAGCTGAAGAATGCAGTTCGTTTCCTGGAGGAAGGAAACAAGGTCAAGGTAACCATTATGTTCCGTGGCCGTGAGCTGTCTCATCCGGAGCTGGGCCGTGAGATTTTAGGCCGGGTTGCCGAGCAGCTGAAGGATTCAGTATCTATTGAAAGAGATGCTAAGCTTGAAGGTAAAAATATGATTATGATTCTGGCCCCAAAGGCCGCATCTAAAGGAGGAAAACAGTAATGCAGAAGATGAAGACTCGCAGAGCTGCTGCAAAGCGCTTTACTTTAACCGGTAGTGGCGAAATTAGAAGAAACAAGGCTTATAAGAGCCATATCCTGGAGAAGAAGTCTCCGAAGCGCAAGCGCAACCTGCGCAAGGCTGCCCTGGTAGTTGCTGCTGACAAGAAGCGCGCTATGAAGTGCCTGCCATACGCATAATTTTTTGATTGATTATTTTTATTATTAGGAGGATAAGAACATGCCAAGAGTTAGAACTGGTGTGAGTGCACATAAACGTCATAAGAAGATTTTGAAGTTAGCAAAGGGCTACAAGGGTGCCAAGAGCAAGCAGTTTAAGAAGGCAAATGAGACCGTTATGAAGGCTCTCTACTATGCGCGCCGTGACCGTCGTGCCAAGAAGGGCGTATTCCGTCGTCTCTGGATTGCCCGTATCAACGCTGCAGCTCGTGCTAATGGCATTTCCTACAGCCGCCTGATTGCCGGCCTCGCCAAGGCTGGTGTTGAGGTAAACCGCAAGATGCTGGCTGACCTGGCTGTAAATGATGCAAATGCATTTGCCCAGATGGTAGCTGTTGCTAAGGAGAACCAGTAATACACAATGCCTGTGAAGGTGTTATGCTATAAGGAGCTGCTTCGGCAGCTCTTTTTTGCTAATATAAAAGATAGAGGTGCTTTTGATGCATAATTTATCAAAAATAGAGCTTTTGTCCGTGGGCTTTATGGTGTTTTCCATATTTTTCGGGGCAGGCAACCTGATTTTTCCGCCTTTTTTGGCGCAGAATGCAGGCACCAGCTTTCCCATTGCCATGGCAGGCTTTTTGGCAACCGGCATCGGCCTGCCTCTCCTGGGGCTGATTGCCACGGCAAAGCATGGGGGCAGGTACACCCAGCTGATAGATGAAAGGGTGCATCCCGTGTTCCGCGCCATTTCCTTCGGCCTTTTGTACCTGACTATCGGGCCTCTCTTTGCGGTGCCGAGAACAGGTGCCGTGTCCTTTGAAATCGGCATTAAGCCTTTTCTGGCAGTGGGCTCCGCCAGTACCGGCGAGCTGATTTACACGGCGATTTTCTTTTTGGTCACCTACTGGCTGGCGGCTAATCCCAGCATGATTGTGGACAGGGTGGGCAAGGTGCTGAGCCCCCTTTTGCTGCTGTTTCTCTGCGTGCTTTTTGCCCGTACCTATTATGAGCCTATCGGCAGGATTCTGGAGCCGGTGGAGGAATACGCTGTTTCGCCTTTTGCTTCTGGCTTCATCAATGGCTACCTGACCATGGACATGCTGGCGGCACTGCCTTTTGCCACTCTGGCTATTACTGCCATCAGGCAGAAGGGGCTGACGGAGAATGCCGACATCTGCCGTGCCTGCATTAAGGCCTGCATCATCGCGGTAGTCCTGATGGGCATGGTGTATGTTTCACTGGCATATCTGGGAGCTACCTGCCCGTCGGTGCTGGGCTACTCCGCCAATGGCGGCATTATCCTGTCCTCTGCCACTTATGTATTTTTTGGCGATACAGGCAAGATTGTGCTGGCGTTTATTATCGGCTTTGCCTGCCTGACTACCAGCATAGGTGTCAGCTCCGCCTTTGCCAGCTACTATCAGTACGTTTTTGACGGAAGGGTGGCCTACAAGACACTGCTGAAGCTTGCGGTATTTTTCAGCTTCCTTGCCTCCAATGTGGGGCTGACGGAGCTGATCCGGATTTCCGTGCCTTTCCTGGTGGCTCTGTATCCGATTTTTATCGTGCTGGTGCTGGTATCCCTCTTTGACAGGCAGCTGGGCTGCAGCAGCATCGTGTACCGCTGGAGCATCGGCATGACTCTGCCTTTCAGCATCCTGGATGGCTTGCAGGCAGCTGATATAAAGCTGGCAGGCTTACAGGAGCTTTTGACTCAGTATCTGCCCCTGTATGCCGTGAACCTGGGCTGGCTGCTGCCTGCCCTTCTGGGCGTAGCCATCGGCTATGTGCTGGCAAGAAGATAGAAAAATGCAGGACGCTAAAACTTTTTTAAGGTTTTGGCGTCTTTTTTCACCGCCAAAAGAAGGACTTTTCACTGTTTTTGTTGAATATATAATAAAATGAGTTTTTAGGCAAGCGTACAGGATAGGCTGGCTTATAAAAGCCGGCTGAAGGGCTGGACGGCTGGATGACAAGAAGTCCAATTGGAAAGGCAGTGATTCATATGAACAAGATTATTACTATCAGTCGTGAGTTTGGCAGCGGTGGCCGGGAGTTTGGCTGCCGATTGGCAGAAAATCTTGGCATCAAGTATTATGATAAGGAGATTATCAGCAAGATTGCAGAAAAGGCGGATTTGTCCGAAGGCTATGTCAAGGAAGTGGTGGAGAAGCGGCCGATGCCCCTGTTTCCTATGACCATTGGGGCTACCTTTGCGGCAGTGGGGGTGTATTATCCCCTGATGGTGGAGGAGTCCGTGTACACGGCTCAGACTGAGGTGCTGCAGGAGCTGGCGGAGCAGTCTGACTGCGTGATTGTAGGCCGCTGTGCCGACTATATCCTGCGCTCCTACAATCCTTTCAAGATTTTTGTCTATGCCGACATGCCGTCCCGCATCAAGCGCTGCATGGAGCGCAGCACGCCGGATGAGCAGCTGACGGAGAAGGAAATGAAGAAGAAAATCAACAATGTGGATGAAAGCCGTGCCAAGTATTATGATTTTTATACCGGCCAGAAGTGGGGGGCACGCCAGAATTATAATGTCTGCATCAATACAACCGGCATGGACATCGGGGCGCTGGCGGAGGCGTATAGCCACATGCTGAAATGACAGTCCCTGCCAGGCTGATTATGCTTATTGTATTGTAGTTTTGTTTGTTAGTTGATTTTGTGTATTGCAAGGGGAACGTATATTGAAAAATCTTGAGCGTATAGAAAGTAATGCCAATGCAAAAATAAAGCTGGTATCCAAGCTGCATGCCCACAAGTACCGCAAGGAGGAAAGCCTCTTTGTGGCGGAGGGGGTGCGCCTGGTGGAGATGGCGCTGGCGGCCAGGTGGCCTATGCGGTTTGCCTTTGTCAGCGACAATGCCCTGAAAAATCCCAGGGTGGTGAAGGCGGTTGAGCTTTTGCAGGACAGGGAATGCCCGGTGTATCAGCTGGATGGCGACCTGTACAGCAAGGCATCCGATACGGTGAACGGGCAGGGACTGCTGCTGGTGATGGGGCAGAGGCTCTTTACCTGGCGTGAGGTACTGAGCTGCCCAAGAGGGGATGCGCCCCTTCTGGCTGTGCTGGATGGCATTCAGGATCCGGGCAATGCCGGGACCATTATCCGCACGGCAGATGCCCTGGGGTGTACCGGGGTGGTCTGCCTGGAAGGAACGGTGGATATGTTCAGCGACAAGGTGGTCCGCTCATCCATGGGCTCCATCTTTAACATTCCGTTTTTGGACAATGTTTCCAGGAGTGCCTTTATTGATGCCTGCCATGATAATGAGCTGAATATGATTGCTACGGCACTGGACAAGCTGGCCCTGAAGCATTATCTGGCCGAGTACAACAGCCCTACCGCCATTGTCTTCGGCAATGAGGGCAACGGTATTTCCGCTGAGATTCTGGAGGCTGCCAGCAGCAAGGTATACATACCTATGTCCGGCAAGGCTGAATCCTTGAACGTGGCATCGGCAGCGGCCATTGTGCTCTACGAGGCCAGCAGGCAGCGTGCCATCCTGTAGGGGAGCTTCTTGATGACAGGCGGTGTTTGCCGTTTGTCCTGTAAAATTATGTAAAGTGATGCTTTTCTAATAAAACAAGGCTGGAGCAGAGGGAAACTGCTTCAGCCTTGTTTTTGTTTCGTTAATCTTCTGTATTCAGTTGATAACCACAGAAGGCCTGTCGATAATGGAAGACAGCACCACGATAGAGTGGGTTTTGTTTACCCCATCCTGCGCCTTGATGCGGTTCAGGAGCTCTGCCAGAGTGCCGGTGTTGTTGGTCTGCACCTTCAACGTGTATTCGTATTTGCCGGTGATGCGGTAGCATTCCTTGATATCCTTTTCCGTCTCCACGAAATCCACAAAACTGTCGGCATGCCTCTGCATGTCAAAGCCGATCTGCACCAGAGCCATAAGCTGCTTGTCTACCAGGGATGGGTTCAGCAGGGTAGTGAACTTCTGGATGACGCCGGAGGCTTCCAGCCTCTTGACACGCTCGCTGACAGCCGGCATGGACAGGGATACGGCACTGCTCAGGCTTGAGATAGTGGCACGGCCATTTTCCTGCAGCAGCTTCAAGAGTGCCTTATCTATTTTATCTAATTTATACATAAAATCACCTCTTTAAGGAATATTATAAGGGTTATGCAGAAAAAAGTAAATAAAAAAGGTTGCAGCAACAGCATTTTTTGATGTAAAAGCCTTTTGACGGCAGGTACATCGGCAATAGCGGTTACTGCAACCTTTTGTTTTTGTGTTCTTATGGTTTCCTAGTGTCGAGGTGCAGCGTTATCAGCTTTCCTTTTTAAGCACCGTTACCCTGAGGAACAGGAACAGGAAAATCGCTGCAAACACGAAGCCTGCCGGATAGCTGATGGAAGTGGAAAGCTGCAAGCCTTCCTTTGCCTGCAATATATAGGTAGTGGTTACCACCGACATGAAGGTGGCAGGGATGGCGGCAATCAGATATGCCTTGCTGCCCTTGAACTTTCTGTACATGTATACTGCGCCTGTCCACAGCACAATCATGGCCAGTGTCTGGTTGGTCCAGGCGAAATAACGCCAGATGATGGTGAAGTTTATCTGGGAGAGGAGACCGCCCACAGCCAGCAGAGGCAGGGCCAGATAGAGGCGCTTAACCTTGTTGCCCTGCTCCAGGCCGATCCAGTCAGCCAAAGTCAGGCGGGCGGAGCGGAAGGCGGTATCACCGGAGGTGATAGGGCAGGCGATAACGCCCAGCATAGCCAGAACAGATCCTACATAGCCCATGAAGCCTACACAGATTTCATATACGGCCTTGTTCTGTCCCACATCAGCCATAGCGGCAGCAAGGCCGCCGGTGCTGTCATAGAAGGTAACGCCTGCCGCAGCCCATACCAGGGCAATCACGCCTTCGGCAACCATGGCACCGTAGAAAACAGGACGTGCCAGACGCTCACTCTTGAGGCAGCGGGCCATCAGAGGTGACTGGGTGGAATGGAAGCCGGAAACAGCACCGCAAGCAACGGTGATGAACATCAGCGGCCAGATTGGCAGATCCTTTGGATGCAGGTTCTGCAAGGTCAGCTCAGGCATGGTATGACCGCCGACACCGGCGAGCATGGCAAACATAATGCCAAAAGCCATGATGAGCAGGCAGGCGCCAAAGAGCGGATAGAACCTGGCGATCAGGGTGTCAATCGGCAGCAGGGTTGCCAGGAAGTAATAAGCAAGCACAATCAGCAGCCACATGGTAGGGTCCATGCCGGTCAGCATAGCCAGCAGGTTGGCAGGGCCGGTCATGAACACGGTACCTACCAGCACCAGCAGCACCACGGAGAAAAGGCGCATGATGTGGAGCATCAGGCTGCCCAGGTACTTGCCCACAACCTCGGAAATGCTCTTGCCGTTCTCACGGAGAGAAATCATGCCGGACATGTAGTCGTGAACGCCGCCGGCAAAAATGGTACCGAAGACAATCCACAGATAAACGCTAGGCCCCCAGAGAGCACCGCCCAGGGCACCGAAGATAGGACCGAGACCGGCGATGTTCAGCAGCTGAATCATGAATACCTTCCAGGTTGGAAGCGGGATGTAGTCAACGCCGTCGTTGATACGCACGGCGGGAGTCGGCTCATCGGTTGGTTTGAAGACAGTGTCCACCAGCTTGCCGTAGATCAGGAAACCTACCACAAGCAGGGCGAGACAGCCTAAGAATGAATACATAACAATACCCCCTAAAACTTTTTATAATCATATTCCCCTAAAATGATTATAAAGAATATTTATTACGACTATATACTAGCACTATGGAGATGAAATGTCAAAAAATTCGCAAATAAATAACGGTTAAATTTATAAAATAATTGTATATGTATAATTTTATTTAGTAATTAGTGGTATTTTTTCTGATTTTCAGACAAATTAGCAGGATTATGTGGTAAAATAATGATAAATGATGTTTTGGGTGGTGTTGTGTATGATAAGCAGCGAGATAATGCAGGGGCTGGCAATCCCTTTTCTGGGAACTTCCCTGGGGGCTGCCATGGTGTTTTTCCTCAGGGGGCAGCTGAATGAGATGGTGCAGAGGAGCCTGACGGGCTTTGCGGCAGGCGTCATGGTGGCGGCATCTGTCTGGAGTCTTCTGATACCTGCCATGGAGCAGTCGGAGGCCATGGGGCAGCTGGCTTTTGTACCGGCAGTGGTGGGGCTGTGGGCAGGCATCCTGTTTTTGCTCCTGCTAGACCATATCATTCCTCATCTGCACATGAACAGCGATGAGCAGGAGGGGCCTCAGTGCAGCCTTTCCAGGAGGATGATGCTGGTGCTGGCAGTGGTGCTGCACAATATCCCTGAGGGGATGGCGGTAGGCGTGGTGTATGCCAGCTGGCAGTCAGGTGCTTCAGAAATCACCTTTGCGGCTGCCATGGCCCTGTCCATTGGTATTGCTATTCAGAATTTCCCGGAGGGGGCGATTGTTTCCCTGCCCCTGCGTGCCGAGGGCACCGGCAGCATGAAGGCCTTCGGCATGGGAGTGTTTTCAGGTGCTGTGGAGCCTGTGGCGGCGGTGCTGACGATTATTTTTGCCAGCTTTGTGATTCCCGTGCTGCCATATCTCCTGAGCTTTGCGGCAGGGGCCATGATTTATGTGGTGGTGGAGGAGCTGATACCTGAGATGTCTGCCGGGCAGCATTCCAATATCGGTACCTTGATGTTTGCTGTGGGGTTCAGCATCATGATGATTTTGGATGTGGCACTGGGGTGATGCTGGCAGCTGGCGGATATAGGTGTGTTTTGCCTGCGGTGCAGGCTTGATGTAGAAGGAGGAGTAAAAATGGCGGTTCTTACTATTACACAGGAAAATTTTGAGGCTGAGGTTTTGCAGTCTGACAAGCCGGTGCTGGTGGATTTCTGGGCAACCTGGTGCGGCCCCTGCCAGATGATGAGCCCTATCGTGGACGAGATTGCGGCAGAGCGTGACGATATCAAGGTGGGCAAGGTAAATGTGGATGAGCAGCGGGCTCTGACGGAAAAATTCGGTATCATGAATATTCCTACGCTGCTGGTGTTCAAGGGCGGCAGTGCTGCCGGCAGGATAGTTGGCTTCAAGCCTAAGGAGGAAATCCTGGCACAGCTATGATGCATACTTAACAAGATGAATGCTTGACAAGAGGGTATTTTTTTGATAACATCTTCTAGGTTATATAGGTCTTTGATACGGAAAGATGTTTCTACCAACTGCCGCAAATAGTTGTCTATGACCGATTATGCAGTTACTGCTGCGTATTGGTTTTTGTACACTATTTTGCGGCAGTTTTTGTATTTCAATATTCTAGTGGCGTTTTGATGAAAGTTTTGGGAAGCGAGGAGAATGGATATGAGATATGATGTGATTATCATCGGGGCGGGGCCGGGAGGCATTTTTTCCGCCTATGAGTTGGTGCAGGGCAGTCGGGATTTAAAGGTGGCAGTGTTTGAGGCAGGCAGGCCCCTGGAGCAGCGCAAATGCCCTATTGACGGCGTCCGCATCAAGAGCTGCATCAGCTGCCCGTCCTGTGCCATCATGAACGGCTTCGGAGGAGCGGGGGCGTTTTCTGATGGCAAGTACAACATCACCAATGATTTTGGCGGCACCCTGTATGAGCATATCGGCAGGGAAAAGGCCATGGAGCTGATGCACTATGTGGATGGCATCAATGTCAGCCACGGCGGTGACGGGACCAAGATGTATTCCACCGCCGGAACCAGCCTGAAGAAGACCTGCATGCAGAACAAGCTGAAGCTGCTGGATGCTTCCGTGCGACATCTGGGAACGGACAAGAACTATATTGTGCTGGAAAATATCTTCAATGAGCTGAAGGACAGGGTGGATTTTTTCTTTATGACACCTGTATCTGGGATTGAGGTGCTGGATAAGGGCTACCGGGTGCGCACGGCAGAGCAGAGCTATGAATGTGACAAGTGCATTGTGTCCGTAGGCCGCAGCGGCAGCAAATGGATGGAGCGTACCTGCCGGGAGCTGGATATCCCTACCATGTCAAACCGTGTGGATATCGGTGTAAGGGTGGAGCTGCCGGCGGAGATTTTTTCCCACCTGACGGATGAGCTCTATGAAAGCAAGATTGTGTACCGCACGGAGAAATTCGAGGACAAGGTGCGTACCTTCTGCATGAATCCTTATGGCAGCGTGGTCAGTGAAAACACCAATGGCATCATTACGGTCAACGGCCACAGCTATGAGGATAAGTCACTGCAGACCAATAACACTAATTTTGCCCTGCTGGTATCCAAGCATTTTTCTGAGCCTTTCAAGGACAGCAATGGCTATGGCGAAAGCATCGCCCGTCTTTCCAATATGCTGGGGGGAGGCGTGCTGGTGCAGCGTTTTGGTGACCTGGTGCGGGGGCGCCGCACAACCCAGAAGCGGATGAACGAGGGATTTGTAACGCCGACTTTGGCTGCGGCTCCCGGCGATCTCAGCCTGGTGCTGCCAAAGCGCATTTTGGACGGCATCATGGAGATGATTTATGCCCTGGACAAGATTGCCCCGGGTACTGCCAACGATGACACCCTGCTCTATGGCGTGGAGGTAAAGTTCTACAACATGGAGGTTGCCCTGGATGAAAACTTGGAGACGAAATACAAGGGGCTGTATATTATCGGCGATGGCAGCGGCGTAACCCACTCTCTGTCCCATGCCTCTGCCAGCGGCGTATTTGTGGCACGGCAGATATTGAATCTATAAGGGAAGGATTTCATAAAAATGAGGCTGTGGCACTGATGCGTTTCATCAGGCTGCAGCCCCATTTTTTGTTTATTCTTTATTCAGCTGGTCCTTCCAGTATTGCAGGTCGTGCTCGTTCAGGGGCAGCTCGATGGAGGTGCCGTCCTCGTAGGTAAAGCGGATGCGGACTACCTGAGCCTGGCGGATGGCAGCGAAGCTGTCCGCAGGGAACTCTGCAAAAAGCTTGTTGGTGTTCTTGAAGGTGGTCTTGTCGTTGTAAAAGGCGATGGAATAGCTGGGCGGTGTCTGCCGGATGCTGGCCTGCATGTCAAAGATATCATCGTCGCAGATCAGCAGCAGGGCAGGCTTCAGCCTGTCACCGGCAAAGCGGTAGTCCAGGATGGTCAGGTTGGCGGTGGAAACCACGCCCTTTTCGTCCACGTCTGTCTTGAAGTCAATATCGCAGTAGGCGGAGAGGCTGTCGGCAGTGCGGTGGTCAATCATATAGGTATAGCCGTAGCCGAAGCCGCCAAACATGATCAGCATTATCCCAAAGAGGATGATGAGCTTATTTTTCATATATTAATTCCTTTCATATTTAGGTTGTTTTCACTATTTTATCTTAGCTTGTTCTAGCCTTATGTTTGCTCTAGTTTTGTGCCTGGCTTATCTTTCGTACATCTTGTTGAGGGCGTTTTCCTTGAACAGATTGCCCTGCTCGATGTAGCGGTGCACCATTTTTTCGGATTTGTGCCGCGTCTGCCGCATGATGGACAAGGTATCCAGGTCGTGCTGGGCGGCACTGGTAGCAAAGCCGCGGCGGAGGCTGTGCCCGGCGAAATCATCAGGATTCAGCCCCAGCCGTGCCATGTATTTCTTGACGATGGTGGCAACCGCCTTGTCGTTGAGCTGGGTGTCCCGGGGCTGCAGGTTGCGCTTGAAGCCACGGAACAGGGGGCCTGTGGTGAGCCCTGCGGCATCAATCCATGCCCGCACTGCCCTGACGGCGCAGATATCCCTGTCAGGCGCGTAGGGAACGGCTATCTGGCTGCCGGCACCCATCTGGTCACCCTTGGACTGGGGGATGAAGACCACAAGCCCCTGGGTGGTGAAGGTCAAATCCTCCATCTGCACAGCCACCAGCTCCGAGCGGCGGAAGGCTCCTGCAAAGCCCAGGAACAGCAGGGCTCTGTCTCTGAGGGTAACCAGGTCCTTGCCCGTCAGCATATCTGCCAGCAGGGGCAGGGTTTCCATGAGAATAGGGGACTTGCCGTGCTGGAAGGTGCCCTTTTCCCGGCGGATTGCCTGCATGGCGTTGTGCACCATGACATGCTTGGCAGGATTGCTTTCCTGATAGCCTGCGGCAATGTGGTTTTCGGAGATGGCGGTCACTCGCCGGGAGACGGTGTTTGCCTTGGCATGGTCCGCCAGGTCATTGATGTAGTTGACAATATCCTCCGGCTTGCAGGGCAGGGGACAGAGCTCCGCCGCCTCGCACCAGTCCGTAAAGTCATTCCAGTCAGCAGAGTAGGATTTCAGGGTGTTGTCTGACTTGGCTTTCTTCATGCGCCGCTTGCTCTTGGCGGAGAGCAGGACATTTTTATTTATTTCCTTGTTGTCATAAAGCAAAAAATCATCGCGAATATTCATTTTATCACCTTGATGCAAAGAAAATCATTTCAGTACGAATAGCGTATAATGCACACAAATGGCGTATACTACACATAAATAGCGCATAATACACATAACGCACGCAATATAATAATACACATCATATAAGAAAAATCCCGAACAGTCAATGGCAGAATGTTCGGGATTTTTGCAGAATTCATTTTGCAGAAATTGCAGAAATCATTTTATAGCAATCAATCTACAGCTGTCAGATTTTGAATCTGCGGACAGCTTCCTGCAGAAGGTCTGCCTGGGCACTGAGCTCCACGGAAGCGGCGGCGGATTCCTCGGCAGTGGAGGAGTTGGTCTGCACCACATTGGAAACCTGCAGGACGCCCTGATTGAGCATTTGCAGGGCAGAGCTCTGCTTCTGGGACGCATCGGCGATGCCGCCCACCAGGCCGGTGATCTGGTCGATGCTTTCCTGAATGCTCCTGAGAGCCTCGGCAGTGCCCCGGGCCAGCTCCGTACCGGCATTGACGGTATCGATGGACTTTTCGATGATGTCGGTGGTCTCCTTGGCTGCCTTGGCAGAGCGGGCGGCGAGATTGCGCACTTCTTCTGCTACCACGGCAAAGCCCTTGCCATGCTGGCCTGCCCTGGCCGCCTCCACGGCGGCATTGAGGGCCAGGATGTTGGTCTGGAAGGCAATCTCGTCAATCACCTTGATAATCTTGGCAATGTTGGCGGAGGATTCGTTGATATCGGACATAGCCTGGAGCATTTCCTCCATGCGCTTGTTGCCTGCCTGAGCCTTGGCATCTGCCTCCTTGGTGAGCTCGTTGGCATGGGTGGCATTGGTGGCGTTGCCGGTGGTCTGGGCGGTGATTTCAGCGATAGAAGCGGACAGCTCCTCCACGGAGGACGCCTGGGTAGAAGCACCTTTAGCCAGCATGTTGCCGGAGTCGGAGATGTTCTTGGAGCCGCTGGCCACCTGCTGGGCGGCAACGGCAATCTTGCCCATGACATCGTTCATCTGCTTTGCCATCTTGTTGAAGGCAAGGGCGGCGTGGCCGATTTCGTCGTTGGAATGCACATCGAGATGGACGGTCAGGTCACCATTTGCCATCATGCCGGTTTTTTCCTCTAGCTCCTTCATCGGACGGACGAAGGTACCTGCAAGCACCCTGGCAAAGACAAATACGCCCAGGAGCAGGATGAGCACTACTGCTGCTACCTGCATGATGGCGGAGTAGAGGACATCCATGACCTCGCTGCGGTTATTTTCTACCACCAGTCCCCAGCCCATGCTGCCTACAGGGGATGAAGCAGCCAGGCAGTCTGCGCCATCTGCGTTTATGTACTCCATGGCGATAGATTTGCCGTCGGCAGCGGATTTGACAGGTGCCATAGTATTCCAGTTGGTGATGGTTTCAACGAATTTCTGCTCCGGGTGAATCATCACGTTGCCCTTGGAGTCGGTCAGGTAAATGACCTCCTTGCGGTCATTGAGCATATTGGTATTTTCGTTCAAAAGTGTCTGCAGGGTATCCATGTTGAAGGTGGAGGCCATAGCGCCGATGATTGCTCCCTGCTCGTTCTTGATTGGCACGGCGGCGATAATCATCACCTTGTTGGTGGCCTTGGAAATAGTGGCATCACTGAAGGCGTACGGCTTACCCTGCTGCAGCACTGCCTTGATGTAGTCCCGGTCAGCCACGTTTACATAGTTGCCGGAATCCCTGGCAACCTGCTGGCCGTTGGTATCGCAGATGAAAAGGCTGGATACTGTAGGAGAGTCCTTCTTGGCTACTTGCAGGATATGCTCCATGCGGTTTTTGTCCATGCTGCGGACTGCCTCTGTTTCACTCAGGGCTTCCATGAAGTGCGCCTGGTTCATGAAGGTTTCCGCCATATCACCAGCCTTCAGCCTGGCCAGGTAGATGTTGTGCTGGTCAATCTGCTCCAGCCGCTCATCATACATGGTATTCATGGCAATGGCAGTCACTATTGCCACGGGAATGAACGCCAGCAGCAAAAAGCTGCTAGTCAGCTTTTTGGTAAGATTGAGATTTGAAAAAAGACTTTGCAACATAATCCTATCCCCTTATGAATTATTTGTATAATTTATATAATATTTGTGCATACAGCATTACTCCTTCTATAGTTTAACATACTTGTGAGAAATTTGCCTAGGATTTTTAGGAAGATTTTCACATATTCTTTTGTTAATGGATGAAAAAACTATCCGGCTCCCCGGGGATAATATGTGCCTGAAAAACGCAAAACGAAGTATTTTAAGAATAATTTGCGAAATTAGGCAATATGTAGTAAAATTGTTGTGTCGCGTTTGAAAAACGCGAGGATTTATATTTGCAGGTGATATGTGTTGGCAAACAAGATGTTTGATTTGATTAAAAATGATTTGGCTGAGCTGGAAGTTGCCTTGCAGGAGGCTGTCAGCGCGCCGGAGAAGGTTATAACGGAGATTGGCACCCATCTGGTAAAATCCGGGGGCAAGCGCCTCAGGCCGGCAATTTATTTTCTGGCGGCCCGTTGCGGGGAGAAATTCTCCCTGCAGGAGGCTATGCCTTTGGGGGTTGCCTTGGAGATGATGCACATGGCATCCCTGGTGCATGATGATGTGATTGACAGCGCGGCTACCCGCCGGGGTTCCGCTACTGCCAATGCCAAGTGGGGCAACCAGATTTCCATCCTGGCTGGTGATTATCTTTTTGCCAAGGCATTTGCCCTGGTGGCGGAGAGCAATTACAGCAAGCGGGTGGACAGGCAGCTGGCCCGGCTGATTTGCGACCTCAGCTCCGGGGAGCTGATTCAGAACAAGGAAATCTATCACGCTTCCTGTGATGTGGACGAGTATTTTGAGCGTATTGCCAAGAAGACTGCCAATTTTATCGCCATTGCCTGCCAGCTGGGGGGCGATGTGGCAAAGCTGCCTGAGGGCTATATCCAGGCACTGTATGATTTTGGCTACAATGTAGGCATGGCGTTCCAGCTGACGGATGACCTGCTGGACCTGACCAGTGATGCAAAGACTTTGGGCAAGCCTGCCGGGAATGATATCTTGCAGGGCATTGTCACCCTGCCTGCCATCCGTGCTCTGGAGATTAGCCCTGACAGGGATGAGCTCCGTCAGATTGTGACGGACAGGAACATGACGCCGGAGATGGTGCAGAGGGCATTGGAGATTGTCCGTGCCAGTGACGGCATTGAGTTTACCAGGAAAAAGGTGGAGGAATTCCTTGAGGGGGCAGTGGCTGCCCTGCCGGAGGAAATGCCGGAGGAAATAAGGGAGTCTTACCGCATGATTGTCAGCTTTGTGGGCGGACGCAAATTCTAAGCCCCTTTGCATGTATTTATGGTTTGCATGTTTTTATAGCTGTATATGCTTCTATCAACGATGATAGTCCTTTCAGTTTTATGGAAGGGCTATTTTTGTTTGCTGAGTTATTGAGTTTTTTCCGTATTAAAGCTATAATAAATATGTGTGCTGTTTTATTTTTTAGTAATAGGGGGAAAGAAAATAGATGGCGTTTAGAGATTTACGGGAATACATTGCAGAGCTGGAGCACCGCGGGCTGCTGAAGCGCATTCAGGCAGAGGTGGATTGCGAGCTGGAGATTACGGAGATTACGGACAGGGTTTCCAAGATGGAAGGGGACAAGAATGTCGCCCTGCTGTTTGAGAATGTCAGGGGCTATGATATGCCTGTGCTGATGAATGCCTTTGGCAGCATGGAGCGCATGGCCATCGCCTTCGGTGTGGAGAAGCTGGATGATGTGGCTGATGAGATGCGGGAGATTTTGAAGCTGCCCTATATCTCCCTGTCCCACAAGACAGATTTGCTGTCGATTATTCCTATGGCCAAAAAGGCCATCAACTTTCCTAAGTATGTGAAGAAGGCGCCTTGCCAGGAGGTTGTGATTACGGACAATCCTTCCCTGGACAAGTTCCCGATTTTGAAGTGCTGGCCTCAGGATGGGGGCAGGTTCATTACCTTGCCGCTGGTTTTCACCAGGAATCCGAAGACCGGCAAGCGCAACGTGGGCATGTACCGCCTGCAGAAGTATGACAGCCGGACCACCGGCATGCACTGGCATATCCACAAGAATGGCGCGGACAACTGCCGTGATACCAAGGCATTGGGGGGACAGCGCATGGAGGTGGCGGTGGCTATCGGTACGGACCCGGTAGTAACCTATGCGGCTACGGCTCCATTGCCGAGGGATATTGATGAGATGGTGTTTGCAGGCTTTTTGCGCCACAAGTCCGTGGAGATGGTCAAGTGCAAGACGGTGGATGTAGAGGTGCCTGCCGATGCAGAGATTATCCTGGAGGGCTATGTGGATGTGGATGAACGTCGCTGGGAGGGGCCATTTGGTGACCATACCGGCTACTATTCCCTGGCTGATTACTATCCTGTTTTCCACATTACCTGCATTACCCATAGAAAGAACCCGATTTATGCAGCTACTATCGTAGGCAAGCCGCCGATGGAGGACTGCTTCCTGGCCAAGGCCACGGAAAGGCTGTTTTTGCCTCTCCTGCAGCAGGCAATCCCGGAGGTGGTGGATATCAACATGCCTTTGGAAGGTGTGTTCCATGACTGCATTTTTGTCTCCATCAAGAAAACCTATCCAATGCAGGCCAAGAAGGTCATGAATGCCCTGTGGGGCATGGGGCAGATGATGTTCATCAAGATGATTATCGTGGTGGATGCCCATGTGGATGTGCAGAATGAGAAGGAAGTCTGGTGGCGTGTGTTCAACAACATCGATGCCAAGCGTGACCTGGTGATGATGGAGGGGCCTCTTGACGTGCTGGATCACTCATCTCCGATGGCCAAGTGGGGTACCAAGGTGGGCATCGATGCCACCAAGACCTGGCCGGAGGAAGGGCACACCCGGGAGTGGCCTGACGAGATTGTGATGGATGAGTCTGTCAAGGCCATGGTGGACAGGAAATGGGAGGCGCTGGGCCTTGACTAGATTGAACCGTGATGATGACGAGGTATTTGAAAAGATTGACGTGAATAATATGACATTTTGGCAGAAAATAGATGCCCATCTCAGCAATATCGCTTTTTATCAGATTGTGTTTTCCCTGCCTTTTGCCTATATGGCGGTGCTTTTGGCCAACAAGATGCACGGGCTGACAACTGACTGGTGGACGGTGCTGTGGGTGACTACGACTATTGTGGCGGCCCGTAGTGCGGCGCTGGCCCTGGACAACATGATTGATTTGAAGTATGACAAGGACCAGCCGAGGTTTAATGAAAGGCCTATGGTGGCAGGGCTGATAACCCACAGGGATGTTTATCTTCTGCTGGCAATCTGCTTTGCCGTGCTGATTTTCTCCGTGCTGCAGCTGAATCCTATCTGCATCAAGCTTTTGCCGGTGGCAGCGCTGCCCTTCATTGTTTACCCTTATATGAAGCGGCTGACCTGCCTGTGCCACTACATCTGCGGCGTGGCGGTAGCCATGGCACCTGCCGGTGCCTGGGTGGCTGTGACAGGTGAGGTGGAGTACCCCATGGTGGTGCTGTTCCTGGCAGTAGTGCTGTGGATTGGCGGCTTTGATGTGGTGTATGGCGCCCAGGACGAGAAGTTTGACAAGGAGCATGGGCTCCACTCCATGGCCACCCTTTTGGGGGCGGAGAAGGCACTGCTTCTGGCGAAGCTTACCCATGTGGTTACCCTGGCGGTATTCTTTTATCTGGGCCAGCTTTTCGGGCTGGGGTATCTGTATTATATAGGTGTGGGCATTGCAGGGGGGACTCTGTACTACCAGCACAAGATTATTGATGTAAGGGGCTTTCGGGCCTTTACACGCCGTTATTATGTGCACAATGGCATCGTGTCAGTGGCGATTTTTATCTGCACGCTGCTGGATGTGCTGCTGCACGGCTAATGCTACATGATTGATGCCGCAGGGAGCTGGTGCAGCCTGTGCAGTATGTAACGGCTGGATTATATATTTTTCTCCGTGGAAAGGAGCGTTTTTGTATGACTGCAAGATTATTAGAGGGCAAGGTTTTCGCTGCGAAGCTTCGTGAGGAAGCAGGGCAAAAGGCTGCCGAGCTGAAGGAAAAGTATGGGATTACCCCTGGTTTGGCGGTTATTATCGTAGGTGAAAATCCTGCTTCTCAGGTATATGTCCGCAACAAGCACAAGGCATGCACTGAACTGGGCTTTTACTCCGAAGGGGTTGAGATGCCTGAGACCACCACAAGGGAGGAGCTTCTGGCAGAGATTGACCGCCTGAACAAGGATGAGAAGATTCACGGCATTCTGGTGCAGCTGCCGCTGCCGAAGGCGTTGCAGCCATACGAGTCAGAGGTGCTGGAGGCCATTGACCCGCTGAAGGATGTGGACGGCTTCCATCCGGTGAACGTGGGCAGGCTGGTAACAGGTCAGAAGGCACTGGTGCCTTGTACGCCTCATGGCTGCCTCAGGATGCTGGAGCTGGCTGATATTCCTATTGAGGGTGCCAATGCAGTGGTTATCGGCAGGAGCAATATTGTGGGCAAGCCGATGCTGCACCTGCTTTTGGGCAAGAATGCCACTGTGACTATCTGTCACTCTCGCACCAAGAACCTTGCCGAGGTGACCAGGCAGGCGGATATCCTGGTGGCAGCTGTGGGCAGGCCGAACTTTGTCACTGCCGACATGGTGAAGCCGGGAGCTGCCGTTATTGACGTGGGCATCAACCGCATCGCACCGAAAAAGCTGGTAGGGGATGTGGACTTTGAGTCCGTCAAGGAGGTTGCCGGTGCTATTACCCCTGTGCCGGGGGGCGTGGGATTGCTGACTATCGCCATGCTGATGCAGAATACCGTTGAGGCGGCACGGCTGCAGCTGGAGAAATAAGCAAACTACCAATATAGATAATGGGCAGATGGCATTGTTTGGGGCAAGCCATACTGCTGTTATAAACAAGAGTTATTTTTAGTCTATTTAGGGGGAATTGTATTTATGAAAACTGATGTTGAAATCGCCCAGGAAGCTCAGATGCAGCACATTCGCCAGATTGCTGCCAAACTCGACATTTGCGAGGACGATTTGGAAATGTACGGCAAGTACAAGGCCAAGATTTCCCTGGATGCCTGGAACAAGGTAAAAAATGACAAGGATGGTAAGCTGGTTCTGGTAACGGCTATCAATCCTACGCCTGCCGGCGAGGGCAAGACTACCACCAGCGTAGGCCTGGCTGATGCCCTGAACAAACAGGGCAAGAAGGTGGCTGTAGCACTCCGTGAGCCATCCCTGGGGCCATGCTTCGGCCTGAAGGGCGGTGCCGCAGGCGGCGGCTATGCCCAGGTGGTGCCGATGGAGGACATCAACCTGCACTTTACCGGTGATTTCCATGCTATTACCACTGCCCACAACCTGCTGGCAGCAGTGATTGACAATCACATCCAGCAGGGCAACGCCCTGGATATTGATGTGCGCCGTGTGGCATGGAAGCGTGTGCTGGACCTGAATGACCGCGCCCTGCGTCATGTAGTTATCGGCATGGGGGGCAAGGCTCATGGCGTACCTCGGGAGACCGGCTTTGACATTACCGTTGCTTCCGAGATGATGGCCATTCTCTGCCTGTCTTCAGACCTTGAGGATATGAAGAAGCGCCTGGGGCAGATTGTGGTGGCTTATACCCGTGATGGCCGTGCTGTCCGGGCTGATGAGCTGAACGTGACCGGCGCCCTGACGCTGCTCTTTAAAGATGCCATTAAGCCAAATCTGGTGCAGACTCTGGAGGGCACTCCTGCCCTGATCCATGGCGGCCCGTTTGCCAATATCGCCCACGGTTGCAACTCCGTCATGGCTACCAAGTTTGCCCTGAAGTTTGCTGATGTGGTGGTAACCGAGGCTGGCTTCGGTGCAGACCTGGGTGCTGAGAAGTTCCTGGATATCAAGTGCCGCTTTGCCGGTATTCATCCTGATGCGGTGGTTATCGTGGCTACTGTCCGCGCCCTGAAGATGCATGGCGGACTGCCAAAGACCGAGCTGGGCAAGGTGGATATGGCTGCGCTGGAGAAGGGCCTGGCCAACCTGACCAAGCACATTGAGAATGTGCAGAAGTTCGGCCTGCCTGCTGTGGTGGCTATCAACGCTTTCCCTACGGATACCAAGGAAGAACTGGACTTCGTGGAGGAGAAGTGCGTGGCTATGGGGGCTTCCGTGGCTCTGTCCGAGGTATGGGCAAAGGGCGGCGAAGGCGGCCTGGAGCTGGCTGACAAGGTTATGGAAGCCATGGAGAAGCCAAGCAATTTCCGCTTTATGTATGAGGTGGAGCAGTCCATTCCTGAGAAGATTGGGGCTGTTGCCAGGGAGATTTATGGCGCGGACGGTGTTGACTTCACCGGCCCTGCCAAGAAGCAGCTGGCGGAGATTGAGGCCCTGGGTCTTGACAAGATGCCTGTCTGCATGGCAAAGACCCAGTATTCCTTGTCTGATGACCCGACTAAGCTGGGCCGCCCGGAGGGCTTCCGCATTACCGTGAAGGAGCTCAGGATTTCTGCCGGTGCAGGCTTTATTGTGGCACTGACTGGTGATATTCTCACCATGCCGGGCCTGCCGAAGAAGCCGGCTGCGGAGAATATGGATATTGATGTGCAGGGCAGGATTACTGGCTTGTTCTAACGAAATTTTACTAGGGGATGTGATGTGTTAGTGGGAAGGATTTCAGTTGAGCTGGTGCCGCGCAGCCCGGAGGGGCTGCGTGAGGACCTGCAGATGATCAAGGATAATATTCATGGGGTGGATTTAATCAATATTCCTGATTTGCTGCGGTTTGAAACCCGCAGCTGGCAGGGGGCGGCCATTGCCCAGGATTTTTATCCGGCAGTGATGCCCCATATCAGGGCTATTGACGTGGATTTGACACAGCCTCTCGCCATGCGGCCGGAGCTTCGGCAGAGCGGCATTACGGAGGTGCTGGTCATCGAGGGGGATCCGCCCCAGGATATGAGCCACAAATTCTATCCTACTGTGACCACTGATGTGATTCAGAAATTTCATCAGGAAATGCCGGAGGTAAAGGTGTATGCCGGCATTGACCAGTACCGTGGCAGCATGCGCCAGGAGCTGTACCGCATCCAGCGCAAGCTGCAGGCGGGGGCGGTGGGCTTTTTCACCCAGCCGTTCTTTGACATGCGGCTGCTGGAGATGTATGCTGACATGCTGCAGGGGCAGAATGTGTATTGGGGTATCACACCTATTGCCTCTGAGCGTTCCAAGAGCTACTGGGAATTGAAAAATAACGTGATTTTCCCAAGGGATTTTGAGCCGACTCTGGAGTGGAGCATTTACTTTGGCCGAAAGGTAAAGGGCTTCATTGAAACTACAGGCGACAATCTCTATCTTATGCCTATTAAGGGGAATTTGCAGGCATATCTGGAGGGGATTCTCGGCAGCCAGCCGGAGTAATTCCGCCGCCGCGTCTATGTAAAAGGAGAGTATAAAGATGTTCAAGATTTTGAAGAAGCAGGAGCTTTCGCCCGGAATTTTTCATTATGACATTGAGGCACCGAGGGTTGCCAAAAAGGCGAGGGCAGGGCAGTTCATCGTGCTGCGTGTCAATGAGGAAGGTGAGCGCATTCCTCTGACCATTGCGGATTTTGACCGGGAGGCAGGCACCATCACCCTGATTTTCCAGGTGGTGGGAGCCTCCACCCAGCTGCTGGCAAGCAAGAATGAGGGGGAATCTATTCTTGATTTTGTGGGGCCGCTGGGGCAGCCATCAGAAATCAGTGAAAACATGGGCACCATTGTCTGCATAGGCGGCGGCATTGGCGTGGCTCCTGTTTATCCTATTGCCAGGGCCATGCACGAGGCAGGCAACAAGGTGATTTCCATCCTGGGTGCCAAGACCAGGGATATCCTGATTTTTGAGGACAGGATGCGTGCCATTTCTGACGAGGTGCTGATTGCCACTGACGATGGCTCCTACGGGGTGAAGGGCTTTGTGACCACTGCCCTACAGCAGCTGGTGGACAGGGGAGAGAAAATCGACCAGGTTACGGCCATCGGCCCAGGCGTCATGATGCGCAGCGTGGCGGAGGCTACCCGTCCTCTGGGGATAAAGACCATTGTCTCCCTGAACCCTGTCATGGTGGACGGCACAGGCATGTGTGGCGGCTGCCGTGTGCAGGTAGGGGATGAGATGAAGTTTGCCTGCGTGGACGGCCCTGAGTTTGACGGCCATCTGGTGGACTTTGACAGCCTTATGTCCCGCAGCCGCATGTTCCGGCCGCAGGAAGCACAGGCAAGGGATCACATCTGCAATATCGGGCTGGGGAGGTAAGGAAAATGGCATTAGTTATGACAAAGCACAAGATGCCGGAGCAGGACCCTCAGGTTCGTGCCCGCAATTTTCAGGAGGTAGCCCTGGGCTACGATGAGGAAACTGCTGTGGCGGAGGCCAACCGCTGCCTGGGATGCAAGGTGCCAAAATGCCGCCAGGGCTGCCCGGTACAGGTGAATATTCCTGCCTTTATCGGCAAAATCAAGGAACGTGACTTTGATGAGGCCATCAGGATTGTTAAGGAGTCCAACTCCCTGCCGGCAGTCTGCGGCCGCGTCTGCCCTCAGGAAAACCAGTGCGAGAAGCACTGTGTCATGGGCATCAAGGGTGAGCCGGTGGGCATCGGCAGGCTGGAACGCTTTGTAGCTGACTACCAGCTGGCAAAGAACGAGGAAATCAAGCCTATCCAGTTTGCAGAGGATGCCCAGAAGGTGGCTGTCATCGGCGCCGGCCCTTCCGGCCTGTCCTGTGCCGGTGACCTGGCAAAGCTTGGTTACAAGGTGACGATTTTTGAGGCGCTGCATGTGGCTGGCGGCGTACTTTCCTACGGCATCCCGGAGTTCCGCCTGCCGAAGGAAAAAATCGTGAAGCGCGAGGTGGAGAATCTCCAAAAGCTGGGGGTTACCATTGAAGTGAATGCCATTGCCGGGCGGCTTTTTACGGTGGATGAGCTTTTGGGTGAGATGGGCTTTGATGCGGTGTATGTGGGCACCGGCGCCGGATTGCCGCATTTTATGCACATTCCTGGGGAAAACCTCAATGGAGTATATTCCTCCAATGAGTTCCTGACCCGCTGCAACCTGATGAAGGCCTATGACTTCCCGAACCATGCTACCCCGATTGCCATCGGCAAAAATGTGGCCGTGGTAGGTGGCGGCAACGTGGCCATGGATGCGGCCCGTACCTCCCTGCGGCTGGGAGCGGAGAATGTGTACATCGTCTACCGCCGTTCCGAAGCGGAGCTGCCAGCCCGTGCCGAGGAAGTGCATCATGCCAAGGAAGAAGGAATTCAGTTCAAGCTTTTGAACAATCCTGTGGAAATTCTGGGTGATGAAAATGGCTGGGTAAAGGGGCTCAGATGCATCCGCATGGAGCTGGGTGAACCTGATGCTTCCGGCCGCCGCCGTCCTGTGGCAGTTGAAGGCTCTGAGTTTGAGCTGGCTGTGGACACCGTTATCATGGCTATCGGCAACGGCCCGAACCCTATCGTGGCTTCTACTACGCCGGGCATGGACACCAACAAGCGTGGCAATATCATTGCTGACGAGGAAACCTGCGCCACCACCAAGGAAGGCGTTTTTGCCGGCGGCGATATCGTAACCGGCGCGGCTACAGTTATCCTGGCTATGGGAGCTGGCAAGAAGGCTGCTGCTGCCATTGATGCGTATCTCAAGGCAAAGAAATAAGTATAAAGTTATATTGTGTTTTGTTATATTGTTTTTGGGCATGAGCTATGGGGCTTGTGCCTTTTTTCTTGACCTGCGGCACTTTTTGAGTGATAATATAAAGTAGCTTGTGTGTATTTTTGGAGGGATTTTCATGGAAAAGGCAAAGGTTTATTTTACGGATTTCAGGACGCCGGTAGGCACCAGCTGGACTGCCAAGCTGCAGAGGCTGTGCATTGCCGCCGGAATTAAGAATATCGACTTTGACAAGAAGTTTGTAGCCATCAAGATGCACTTCGGGGAGCTGGGCAACCTGTCTTTTTTGCGCCCGAACTATGCCAAGGCCATTGCAGACCTGGTGAAGGAGCAGGGGGGGCTACCGTTCCTGACGGACTGCAACACGTTGTATCCGGGCAGCCGCAAGAATGCCTTGGAGCATATTGAGTGTGCCAATATCAACGGCTTTAACAGCATTTCTACAGGCTGCCAGATTATTATTGGCGATGGCCTGAAGGGCACCGATGATGTGGAGGTGCCTGTGAAGAACGGCGAAATCTGCAAGACTGCCAAGATTGGCCGCGCTGTTATGGATGCGGATATTTTCATCAGCCTGGCACATTTCAAGGGGCATGAGACGACAGGCTTCGGCGGTGCCATCAAAAATATCGGTATGGGCTGCGGCAGCCGTGCCGGCAAGATGGAGCAGCATTCCTCCGGCAAGGTGGTAGTCAATGCTGAAAAGTGCCGTGGCTGCCGCCGCTGTGCCAAGGAGTGCGGTTCCGATGCCATCACCTATGTTGATAACAAGGCAGTGATTGACAAGGATATCTGCAAGGGCTGCGGCCGCTGCATCGGTGCCTGCGGCTTTGATGCCATCCGCAACGAGCAGTGGGATGCCGGTGATTTGCTGGACAAGAAGATGGCGGAGTATGCCCAGGCAGTAGTGCAGGACAGGCCGTGCTTCCACATCAACATGATGATGGATATTTCTCCGAACTGTGACTGTCACGGGGAAAACGATGCCGCTATTCTGCCGAACATCGGCATGGCAGCTTCCTTTGATGCTGTTGCTCTTGATCAGGCTTGCGTTGACCTGTGCCAGAAGGCGGAGCCTATTAAGAACTCCCAGCTGGGTGACAACCTGGCCAAGCCTGATTGGCACCATCACCATGACCACTTTATGGACAGCAATCCAAACGTGCATTGGAAGGAAACCTTGGAGCATGCGGAGAAGATTGGCATGGGGACAAGGGAGTATGAGCTGATTACCTTGAAGTGATTTCAGGGGGCAGGATATGTCCCGTAACACATAACTACCATGTAACTAAATTGTATATAGTATCAGAAAGAAATGTCATAAGTTCGTGCTTATGGCATTTTTTTTATGCCCAAAATTTCGTCATCCGCAAGACTCTACTTTTTTCCGTTAAAAAATAACGTAAATGTCTTGCGGGGGGGGGAGTCTTGTGCTATTATAATAGACATGTGGATAAATATACTTTTTAAGTGAGATGATTTGCTTTTTGAGTGTGAATTTGTGGTGGAGAAAATACATGGGCTATACCCGCAGGATAATGATGCTTTTGCACATTGTGACGGATTATCTGGCGATTGTGCTGGCGGAGCGCACGGCATTGTGGCTGCAAGGGATATTTCGCGTTGAGGCAAGCAGCATCATGGTTTTGCCCTGGGATTATCAGTATGTGTACATTCCAGGCATGTTTCTGCTGATTATGCTGCAGTCGGACGGTTATCGCTTCAATCGTCCGTCCTTGGATGTGGCAAGGGATGTGTTCAAGGGCAGCTGCTTTGGCTTTTTGATGTACACTTTGGTGATTTTCCTGATGCGGAACAGCATGCAGGTATCCAGATACTACGCAGGCTGTTTTTTGGTATTTATGCTGCTGTATATGGCACTGGGGCGGTATCTGCTGGGAAGGCTTATTTTGCGTGCCGGATGCCTGAAGGAACGGGTGCTGCTGATAGGTGCAGGAAAGACAGCGGAGCGGCTGTTGTCAGCTTTTAACGATGATTTTTGTTACTGCTACAAGGTCATAGGCGTGCTGGATGACCATCCTGTGTCGGAGAAGTTGCCTAGGCAGTATCCGCTGCTGGGAGGCTTTGAGGATGCGGCGAGGATTATCCGTCAGCAGGATGTGCGGACGGTGATTATTGCCGCACCGGGGCTTTCCGAGGACAGGCTGCGAAGCCTGCTGATGAGTATACAGCATCTGACAGATACGGTGCTTTTTACGCCAAGCCTTGTAGGCTCGCCTCTGGGCAGTGTGGAAATCAGTACCCTTTTTGTGGAGCAGTTGACGATTATCAAGAGCAAGAACAATCTGTCCAGGCGCATCAATCGCCTGACGAAGTTTGCCTTTGATATGGTGGTGACTTTGCTTGGGATTATTGTTATTTCGCCATTGTTGCTGTTGCTGGCAGTGCTGGTTGGTATTGACAACAAGGGTAGCGTGTTTTTCGCCCACAGGCGTGTTGGCAGAAACGGCAGGGAGTTTCCCTGCTACAAGTTCCAGACTATGGTGTCAAACGCTGACGAGGTGCTGGTCAGGCACCTGTCAGAAAATGCAGCCGCCAGAAAAGAGTGGGAGAGCAGTTTCAAGCTGACGAATGATCCACGGGTGACAAGGCTGGGAGCATTCCTCAGAAAAACCAGCCTTGACGAGCTGCCGCAGGTGTTCAACGTACTGAAGGGGGAGATGAGCCTGGTGGGGCCTCGTCCCATCGTCCGTGCCGAGGTGGAGAAGTATGGTGAAAATATCCGTGAATACTACATGGTGCGGCCCGGCATCACCGGCATGTGGCAGACCAGCGGCAGGAGCGATACCACCTATGAGGAACGGGTGGCAATGGACACATGGTATGTGCGGAACTGGTCAGTGTGGATAGATATGAAATATCTGGTGAAGACATTTGGTGCGGTGCTGGGCAAAAAGGGCGCGTACTAGGTAATTAATGAGCCAGGGATGATGTTTGACTGAAATGCTTGTGCTTGTGTTGATGTTGATATTGCTACTGCTACTGATATTAATGCTGATGTAATTGTCATGCTGGATTTGTGGGGGTTGAGGTGTTACTGATTGGAGATTATGTATAAGGTTGCAATAGTAATACCCACCTGCAATGCTGGCAGGGAGTTTGCCAATCTGCTGGCAGAGATTGCCCGGCAGAGCCTGCCCATTGATTACAAGTTAGTGATAGATTCCACATCAGCAGATGGGACAGCAGATGTGGCTGGAAACCATGGCTGGCAGGTGCGCATTATTCCACAGGCTGAGTTCAGCCATGGCGGTACAAGGCAGATGGCAGTGGAGCTTTTGCCAAAGGATATAGAGATAGTTGTATTCCTTACTCAGGATGTGAGACTGCCGGATAGATACAGCCTGGAGAAATTGCTTGGGGCATTTGTTGATGACCGGGAAGCGCAGGTGGCAGCAGCCTATGGCAGACAGGTTCCTCATGAGGGGGCAAGCATCTATGCAGCGGTGGACAGGGAGTTTAACTATCCTGCTGTCAGCAGGACAAAAAGCATGGCAGATAGCAGGGAGCTAGGCATCAAGACAACCTTTCTGTCTGATTCCTTTGCAGCATACAGGGTGCAGGATTTGCTGAAGATTGGCGGCTTTCCAAAAATCAATATCTGTGAGGACATGTATGTGGCAGGAAGGCTTTTGCTGGCAGGGAAGCGGATTGCCTATGTGGCAGAAGCAATAGCAAGGCATTCCCATGAACCAAAGCTAAAGGATATGTGGTGCCGCTATCGGGAGATGGGGCGCTTCCAAAAGGAAAACCCGTGGATAGGGGAAAGCTTTGGCCGTGCCGGTGGCGAGGGCGTGAGGCTGGTCAAATATCAGGCTGGACGTGTTTATAAGGAAAAAGGGATTATAGGAATTGGAAAAATTTTGTCTATGGATTTAGTTAGGTTTTTGGCCTACAAAGCAGGTATGTATATAACAGAAATATGATGGAGTAGTTTTGAATGAGGAAGATATTAAACCAAATAGCTATATGCTTGTATTCTCTTTTTATCAAGGTATTGCCTGGCATTAATGAACAAAAGGCAGATGAGAAGACAATAGTGGTATTTTTTCCTCAGCAGCTAGGTGATGCCTTGTTGTTTTCAGCAGTTTTGCAACAGTTAAGAGCAATGTATCCTGAAGATAGAGGTTATTGTATTTGTTTTATTGCAAATAGTGCAGTTAATGAATTTTTAAAAGTTGCAGTAGATATAGGGAGAGATATTAGTTTTATAGATTTTGATAAGGATAAGCTGTTTTCTGATTTTACTTATTACAAGAAGTTTTATAAACAGTATTTAATGATGGTTCATCATATTATTGTACCCAATCCTAGCAATAGTGGATTGTGTATAGGAATTGTATGTAATTCGAAATATAAAACTATTGCTGTTAATACATATCAAAGAAATATTTTATATAGAATAATGCTAAGAGGATTATCTGAGAATGATATTGTGGCGCAGAATCAACTAATGGTTTTTGAGTTGCATAAATTCTTGTTGAATAAGCTGGGAAATAGAGAGTATAGTTCGCACATACCGATTATAAAAAAATTGCCTCAAAAAGTTCAAGGCAGGTATTGTGTATTACATCCAGGAGCCAGCTTGAGCTACAAGGTGTGGCCTGTAGAAAGATATCTCCATATAGCTGATTATTTGACATCGGCGTTAGGATATGATGTTTTTTTGTGTGGCGATACATCAGATATGAAATATGGAAAGTACATAGAAGAAAACGCAAAAATACCATACAAAATAAAAAATTATACAGGAAAAACAAATTATGAAAAATGGATAGGTGTTATACAAGGAGCCCAACTAGTAATAGGAAGTGATAGTGCTAGCATACATATTGCGGCAGCTTCTGGTATTCCAAGTATAGTCATATGTGGGCTATATGATAAAGGACTTTTTTTCCCGTATGTTGTGGATGAAATTCTTTTAGGAACAATAAAACCCAAATGTTTGGAGACAAACATGGATTGCTGTCGTTGCAGAACTATAAGCTATACTGGTGCTGGCAATAAAGCTTGTTATGATAAAGTTAAAAAAGCTGATGTTGCTGTTTGTGTGGCAGCAATTTCAGTAAATGATGTAAAAAAGGCTATTCATAGTGTATTAAAACTTTCAGAATGGAGCGAGGAAATATGAAAGAGGCATGGATAAATAATTTATTGAATGCAAAGCATGATTTGCTGAACGAGATAGCCAAAGATGGCGGATATCTTGATAAGGTGCTGGCAGCGGCAGAGGTCATGACTGATGCCATAAAAAGCGGACACAAGATTTTGCTGGCTGGCAATGGGGGAAGTGCGGCAGATGCCCAGCATTTTGCAGGGGAGATTGTTGGCAGGTTTTTAGTGGAGCGTGAGGCTCTTCCAGCTATTTCCTTGTGTGTTGACCCTTCTGTGATGACCTGCATAGGCAATGACTATGGCTATAACGAGGTATTTGCAAGACAGTTGGCAGGAGTGGGAAATGAGGGTGATGTGTTTATTGGCATTTCTACTAGCGGCAATTCGGCCAATATTTATCGGGCTATGGAGATTGCTAAGAAGAAAAAGATTAAGACGGCAGGCCTCTTGGGACGGGACGGCGGAAAGATTAAGGAAATAGCTGGCATAAGTTTGATTGTGCCATCTGATAGTACACCTAGAATACAGGAAATACATGGTTTTACTGTGCATTTGCTGTGTGAAATCATTGAGAGAAATATCTTTGCGGGGGAGAAAAAAGTTCATGATTAATAATTTTTCTATGCTGAAAGATACAGTAAAAAATAAATTTTCTCAGCAGAATATATTGGTTATTGGCGATTTGATGGTTGATGAATATGTTACAGGTCAGGTGTCAAGGATTTCTCCGGAGGCCCCGGTGCCGGTTTTGCGATACAGGAAGAAGTCTATGGAAGCCGGAGGTGCTTCCAATGTTGCCAATAATGTCCATGCTTTGGGTGCTAGTGTAGCGGTTTCAGGCCTGGCAGCGGATGATTTTGCCGGCAGGTGGCTAAGAAAGCACTTGTATGAGATGGGCATAGATGTGTCCGGCATTATTGCAGAACAAAACAGGGATACCATTGTCAAGACAAGGTTTGCGACAAAGGGACAGCAGCTGTTGCGTGTTGATAATGAGCTTACAGAAGAAATAAATGCCAATTCACGCAATGCCATTCTTGCATATCTAAAAGAGCATATCTCAGGATTTTCTGCGGTGATACTTTCAGATTATAAAAAAGGTGTACTTAATTCAGGAGAATTTGTGGCGGAAATTATCAAAATCTGCAATGAGAATAATGTTTTGATTTCTGTGGACTCCAAGAGCCGCAATATTGAGGCCTTTAAAGGTGCGGATTTTGTGAAACCAAATAATTTGGAATTGGCAGAAGCTGTAGGAGTTGCCATAAAGGATGAGGATTCCTTGAATCGTGCCGGAGAGGAATATTTATTGCGGTCAGGTGCTAAGGCATTAGTGGTAACGAAAGGTGCGAAAGGTATTTCATTATTTAGGATAAATCAGGAAAGGCTTGATTTTCCAGCTGCGGAGGTGCAGGTATATGATGTAACTGGTGCTGGTGATACTGTAATCAGTACGATTACGTTGGGATTGGCAAGTGGCTTGGAATTTTCAGATGCCATCGTTCTAGCAAATCTGGCTGCCGGAAAGGTCATCAGTTCAGTGGGAACAGCGGCAATCAGGCAAGATGAGTTGATAAAGGCTATAGTGCGTGAAAAGAGGTAATAGGGATGTATATTGTAACTGGTGGAGCTGGTTTTATAGGCAGCTGCGTTGTACGCATGCTGAATGATATGGGGATACAGGATATTGTAATAGTTGACCATATTTCAGCAACTGATAAATGGAAAAATATGTGCAATAAATCTTATCTGGAATATATAAACAGGGATGAATTTTTGGGCAGGCTGGATGAATTTGCAGGCAAGGTTTCTCATGTTATACACATGGGAGCATGCTCCGCTACGACTGAGCGTGATTTTGATTTTTTGTATAAGAATAATTTTGAGTATAGCAAAAAACTGTGGAATTTTTGTGCAGAAAATGAGATAAGCTTTATTTATGCCAGCAGTGCAGCAACCTATGGTGACGGCAGTCATGGGTTTGATGATAAGGGCGATATAAAGGCTTTGCAGCCGTTGAATGGATATGGCTACTCCAAGCAGTTATTTGATTTGTGGGCAGAAAAGCAGATATCTGCACCTAAGCAGCATGTTGGTTTTAAGTTTTTTAATGTTTATGGGCCTAATGAATACTTCAAGGGGAGCATGGCAAGTGTAATTTTTCATACGTTTAACAGCATAAAGAGGACAGGCAGGATGGGTTTGTTTAAATCTTATAAAGAAGGTATAAAGGATGGACAGCAGCTGCGTGATTTTGTCTATGTAAAGGATATTTGCAATGTAATTAAATATATGCTGGAGCATCCTGAGATTAATGGCTTGTTTAACTTGGGAACGGGGGTGGCACGAAGCTTTTATGACCTGGCAGTGGCTACTTTTGCAGCTATGGGGCGAAAGCCTGAGATAGATTTTATTGATATGCCGGAGCATTTGAGGGGGAAGTATCAATATTTTACTCAGGCCAATATGGAAAAACTTCGTGCCGTTGGATATGAGGCTTCTTTTTATACATTGGATAGTGGCGTTGAGGATTATGTGTGCGATTATTTAATGAAGGATTATGCAGTGTATTGAGGCATAATGATTTCGGCTACATGGAGGTTTGGCTGCGTTGTTAATGGGGATGATGAATAATTTTTATAGGTACAAGTATTTATTATGGGTGCTTGTGACGAGGGATATAAAGAAAAAATATCGAAGAAGTGTTCTAGGAATATTATGGAGCATGTTAAATCCTTTGCTAATGATGATTGTTACTGCAATGGTATTTTCAACTTTATTTCGTTTCGATATTCCGAATTATATTCTTTATTTATTGATAGGGCAGGTGTTTTTTTCTTTTTTCTCAGAATCCACTAATTTTGCAATGAATGCTATTTTGGATAATGCTTCGCTATTGAAAAAAGTATATGTTCCTAAATATTTATTTCCTGTATCAAGGGTATTATCCAGTTGCGTGAATTTACTGTTTACTTTGCCACCAGTGTTGTTCATGATGTATTACACAGAACAATATCCTACGTTTGATGTAGTAAGTATTTTTATACCTTTGGTGGCATTGTTGATATTTTGTACTGGAATAGGGTTGGCATTGTCGGCAGTTGCAGTTTATTTCAGAGATATTTTGCACCTATATGGAGTGATATTGACAGCGCTCCAATATTCAATACCTATTATTTACCCTGAAAAGATTATTTCACTGCAGTACAAGTTTTTATTGTTGTATAATCCGTTATATTATTATTTGTCAGCTTTTCGTCAAGTGGTTATATGTGTAAAGTGCCGGATATTCACACGATTGTTGCTTGCTATGTATTTGCTATTATATCCCTGTTTGTAGGTGTTGTGGTTTTTAAAAAAGCGCAAAATCAGTTTATTTTGTATATATGAGGTATGTAGCGATGAACGAAAATGCAATAGAAGTTAGAAATGTCACGATGAAATTTAATTTAATGGAGGAAAAGGTAGATTCTATAAAGGAATATGCTTTGAAATTTCTTCAGAGGAAATTGCTGTTTAATGAGTTTATTGCCTTGGATGATGTTTCATTTGATATAAAAAAAGGAGATGTCTTTGCGCTGATAGGGTTTAATGGCGCAGGTAAGTCTACTATGCTGAAGATATTGGCAGGTGTATTAAAGCCAACCAGTGGACATGTATCTATTAATGGTAACATCGCACCATTGATAGAGGTAGGGGCAGGTTTTGACCAGGATTTAACGGCAAGAGAGAATATTTTTTTGAATGGGGCAATACTGGGATATAGCAAGGAATTTTTAGATGCACATTTTGAAAATATTATTGAATTCGCAGAGCTGAAAGATTTTGTAAATGTACCTGTCAAGAATTTTTCAAGTGGAATGTATGCTAGACTTGGCTTTGCGATTGCTACGGAGGTACGACCTGATATTTTGATAGTGGATGAAGTTCTTTCTGTAGGTGATTTTAAGTTTCAACAAAAATGTGAAAAGCGTATACGGGAGATGATAAGTAAGGGGACGACTGTGGTAATAGTATCACATACCATAGATTTAATAAGGAATTTATGCAATAGGGTGTTATGGCTTGACCATGGTAAAGTAAAAGAGTATGGCAGTGCTGAAACTGTATGTGAAAAATATGAGCCTTCTAAAATGCGTGGGAAGACTACTAGAAATTTATTTTATAATGGGAGAGAGGTAACACAACGAGTTATTTTGCAAAAAAATAGCATTAAGCAGGTTATTATCCATCCTATAACTTGGAAAAGACGTTATTTAGAAACAGATGAACTTGTAATGAGTATAAGGAGTTTATCAGGAGAGAGTTTATGCACAACGAAGGTATTTTTAAATGATTTTAGCGATAATAGAGAATATGCTATAGATGTAAACATGTATGGTTTAGCTGAGTATTCTGCTTATGATATTGTATTCAGCTTGTCAAGGGATGGTGAATGGGAGGAAGAATTCCAGCTTCTTACGACACTAAAATATGATAGTTCTATGGGACGTGCTATTTTGGATGATAAAGAGCAAGCTTGGTCAATTTGCATGAAGCTGATATAGAAATAAATATAATGAAGTAGTGAATATTGGAGAGACTTTATGTTGGATAGAAATATTGGAAAAATACACTTTATTAATAGGATTGATAAGGATAATGTTGGTGATTGGATTTGCTCACCATTAAACTATTTTTATGATTATTTTAAAAAGTATAACTTGATAAGGCATGATATAGATTTTATTGATTGGAATGAAATCCAGCGTGAAGATATAGTGATTGTCGGAGGGGGTGGACTTTTGTATGTCACAGAAACATTCAATTTATCAATTAATAAGTTATTGCAAAAGTGTGACACAGTTATTGCTTGGAGTGTAGGCTTTAATACGCATGGAGAGCAGTGGTCTAATGGAAACAATTTTCCAGAAATACCTTTAGATAAGTTTAAATTGATTTCTATAAGAGATTATGAACATCCATCGAATTTGGAGTATTTGCCTTGTCCATCGGTTTTTGCACTGCCGTCTCCGGATAGTGTTTCTGTTGATATAAAAAGAAAATTCGGATTAATTGGGCATAAGGATTTATCAGTTAATCTTGACAATTTGCATATAGAGGCTATTAGTAACAGTAGCAGTATAAATGAGATAGCAGAGTTTATTCTGTCCTCAGAAGCTGTAATTACTAATTCGTATCATTGTGCATTCTGGACTATGTTACTTAGGCGCAAGGCGATAGTGATAAATAAATTCAGTACGAAATTTGATTATTATAAATATCAACCAGAATTTGTTACGGTTAGTAAAAATGATGATTCAACAACTATAAAAGAAGTTTTGGAAGCAGCGTATGGACGGGCAAAGATATATGATGCTGCTTATGCTGAAGCTGTAAATTTGAACAATGATTTTTTTGAAAAAGTAAAAGAGATTATATTTGAAAAAGGCATAAAGGAAGGGAATGATTATCAGCATTTATATGAATTGAACAATTCAAGTTTGTGGAATACTCAAAATGAACTTAAGAAAATTGGTCGTATTTGTATCAGACTAGAGGAGTTGCAGAACAACATCAATGATTTACATGATGAGCTTTATGATGTAATAAACAATCTGCATGATGAATTATATGGAGTAAATGCACAATTAAAAGAAGAAATTTCAAGTGGGCGTTTTATAAAAAAAGCATTAGCTAAAAAGATTTTAGGCAAAGGTGATTAATAAGATGGAGTTTATACAAAAATTAAGTATTGGGGATATTGTTTTTTTAGTAGTAGCTATAGGGATAGCAGAAGCGGTTGGTTTTGTGTTTTTAATAAGATATATAGCGGTTGTTTTTGTGTTTTTAATAAGATATATAAAGAAGCCGTTGAAGAAGTTGATAGAAGCATATAGAGAGCAAGGTGCGGTTTTTGTTATATCAAAATTAAGAGAAAAAGGTAATGTTTTTTTTATAAAACATGGTTACAAGAATGTTGAGGCGGGAAAACAGTATTCAAAAAAAGTTATTAACTTCAACCTTTTTTCAAAAAGGCTTGATATTTATGAGGAATATGAGAGCAGTTTTGTAACGATAGCATTTTATCCTACAGGTGGTATGGGAGACTATATTATTTCAGCAAAAATATTGGAAGAAATACAAGCATGTTGTAATTGCCAAATTGATGTGTTTGTTGAAAAAAAGGTGTTTGGTGAAGCTATCTATGGTGGAAGAAAAAAAGTTAAAGTCGTTAGTGCAGAAGATTTCTATATTGAAGCAATCAAATATGATTTAGCAGTGTTAGTAGAGCATTTTGTTCATATTATTGGAAAAAAAGATGATAGATTGTTGCAATTTGCTCCTAACTTATACGATAAGGTGAAATACATAGAAAATAACTGGAATAAATTGTATGTGGATATCTCGGAGCAGTGCTGGCGTGAAAGAATACAGTTTGAGCGATGTAAAGTTTTAGGCTTGAACAGATGGACTGAGCTTCGTATGGGGAAAGCATTTAATGTAGAGAATATGCGAGTAACAATACCATTTAATTCTTTATATAAAAAAGACTTTATGGCAGTTAAATTCTATGGAACCAGATATGTAACTATTAATTATGGGGCAGATGCGATGAAAATTGGGTTCAAGCAGCTAAAGTTATGGCCTAAAGAGCATATAGAGGCATTTGTAAAATCATTTAAGCAGAGATTTGAAAATGTAAACGTTATACAATTAGGCGGTGCAGATGCGGAAAAGCTGGCTGGTATTGATTTTTATGTATTGGGTGAAAGTATAGAACTGACCAAGTATATATTGAGAGATTCATTGTGTCATGTTGATTGTGAAGGTGGACTGGTTCATTTAGCAACGCAGTTAGGTACTAAATGTGTTGTTGTTTTTGGGCCTACCCCTGTTCATATGTATGGCTATCCTCAAAATGTAAATTTATACAGCGATAAATGTAATAACTGTATGGGATTACATGAAGATTGGGCGTATACATGCTATCGAGGTGATGGAGCTCCGTGTATGAAGGAAATAGATAGCGATACTGTGCTGAAAAGTGTGGAAAATGTCATATATGATGATAAAGAGAGAAGTGAGGATGTTGTTTAAGGGAGAACATAGAAAAATAATAATCTTGTCTATTTTTTTAGGTATGATTGTATCGTATTTTTTTGTACATTGGAATACAGATTATTATTTATTACGGAGTGGAGATGTTAAAGAAGAAACATATAGGATATCTAATGAACATTCTATAATTCAGGATATGTATGTGGGGAGAAATTCATATATTCGTATATCCTGCTTTAAGGAAAATATTAAAAAGAATGATAAATTAGTTTTTACATTATCTCAAGATGATATAACTGAAAAGTATGTATATGATGCTAATAAATTGCGTGATAATAATTGGGACATGTTAAATGTTTATATGGATTTTGATGATTTTTTGCCAGGTGTAGGTCAATTGCAAATTTCCTTTGAAGGAGAAGGTGATGGCGTTACAGTTCTATTGGTAGAAAATCCTAATGAAAAGGTATTGCGACCTGCCATATTGGAAAATGAAATAAGTGACAATAAATATTTGGATTTTATGTATGACAGATATACTATGAGTTACTTTGCGCCATTGTGGTGTATCAGTACAATAGTAATTGGATGTTTGTTGTATAGTAGGAAATATTTCAGTCAGGCACTAAGAACATATCCAATTACAGTAGTGGCATTTGTTGTTATTTTTTATTGGATTGCAATTAAAGATTTTTATGTTGGGACTCACATCGAGGAATGGGTCAGAGCTTTTTGGATGATTGACTATAGATTTGGTTTTACTAATAGAGGCTTTGTGGGGTCTATAGTTTCTATCTGCTTAAAAGTGTTCAATGGTAATACATATTTGCCAGATAATGTGCTACGAGGCATTATTATTGGTTCAACGCTTATTGTAAGTGCAGTGGTTTTGCATGGAATATATTTATTGGAAAAGTATGCCAATGATAACCAAGATAAGCTGATAAAAGGATTTATGTTAGTTTTTGTATTAAATCCATTCTTTTTTACATATTATTTGAATACTAAATCCTTAGATTATTCGGCTTTATTAGGTCGAGTTGATATATTTTTTATAATGATTAGTATTATTGTATTTGAGTTGTTACTAAAACGAAAATACTTGTATTTAGTGCCTATTTGTATCTTTATAGGGATATGTATATATCACATTTATGCTATAACTATTGTTCCTATTATTTTGTCTTTATTGTTGGTTGCCTATTGTGATAGTAAGGAGGCAAAAGTAAAAAAAATATTGGTAATAAGTATCATGATTTGGGTAGGCTTGACAATTTACATGTCAAGTTTCACACATGTTCACGGGATACCTATTGATGAGTATTTTAATTTACAAGTAGCGAGAACGGATGTTGATTTGAAATATGATGTTACTACTTTTTATGCATACGGACATGAAGGAAGTGCATTTCCAGATATTGTTAAAAACCATTTATGGTATAGGTTTTTCCTGTTAGTGATGTTTACACTTCCTTTTTGGGGAATATATTTATACATTGTTTATAATCGTATTTATATTTCTAATAATCTTTTTGAGAAATTCGCTTATGCATCATTTCTGGGTTCTGGACTATTTTTATTTACGGCTATTCAATCTTCGGATTTTATGCGTTATTTTGCTGATTGGTATATGGGCCTAGGTTATGGTTTTTTTGTTTTGTATTTTTCTGATGGCTATGGGATGAAAACATGTGCTGAATATAATGGGCCCCCTGTCAAGACCACTTTTTAAAATTTTAAGAGTGTCATAACACAGTATAATACTAAGCTGCAAAACAGCTATAAAAAATCTCATCTGGTACTTTGTAGTCCAGTGCCTCATGCGGACGAAGACTGTTATATGTGTCCACATAGTCGTTAATCAGCTTACGCA
>NZ_VUNR01000019.1 GCF_009695585.1 Anaerovibrio slackiae | reverse complement strand
CGCATAATCTCTTTGATTATTGTAGCATCAGGAAATCCAATTTCATAGAAAAATATTTAGTTGTAAAAAGAAAAATAAGTTTTGCATACAAGGCGGATATCTTGCTTACAAAACTTATTATACGAGGAGTTGATAACGTGACAACCTGGCCATTACCACTTGCTGGAGCATATGACATAACATATAACTCCCTGTAGAACTTAAATTGCTCAAGAAATGATTTGGAGGCGTGTTCATTTATAAACTGGCATTAGCGTATGATGTTATCCAGGAAACGGATATGGAAATCAAATTTTACTTTGAGGAGCGTGGTAAGGATGACTAACAGAGAAAAATTAGCGACTATGAGTAATGAAGATTTGGCAGAAATATTAAGCAACTTAGTAGATCCTTGTAGGTTTTGTATTGACGATTCTTGTGGTCAAAAAACTTGCGTTGATAATATAAAGAGGTGGCTGGAAAGCGAGGCTGAAATAACGCAATGATGGATGAAGTGTATGAGAATCTCGTAACAATTTCGTTTGCTATTGAGATTAGCGCGATAATAATTTGGGTAATTGATGAGGTGATTTTATGACAATTTATTGCGGCATAACCCCTATGTTGATAGGATTATGGAATGGTTAGAAAGTGAGCATTTTGATGAGCTTTAACGAATTTATATCAAGTATCTTTTTATGGATTGTCCTGGACATCGTCTGGTGGATATTAAAATATTTTAGATGTCCAGGTTATAAAATTACTGATGCACTACGTAATATAATCATTAGTATTGTTCTATTTTTGCAACTGTATTTTTTGATTATATTATTTTCAAGCAACTAATTTTTAATGAATCATAGGAGTAATTGATAATGATTAATATGAAGATAACCGAACTTATTGAAAATTGCAGAGCAGCTCATGGTAGCGATATACACATAAAAGCTGGACAGAAATTTGTATATCGTGTTGATGGCAGCCTGAAAACATCTACCAACTCTTTTTCTAACGAAGATATAAAAGAACTTATCCTATCTGGCGAAATTTCTTTGACATCAATACAAACGCACATGATTCAATCATATCAAATTGGGATGCCAATTAATATGGATACTACATGTACCATGGATATGAATTGCCGTATTAATATCTACTCGGATTTGCAGGGATTAAATCTTGCCATACGGCTGCTGCCGAAAAACATACCTACCATGAAAGATCTACGCCTTCCCCCTGCCATACAAAACTTTACCAAGCTGGAACACGGCCTGGTCGTTATTTCCGGCCCTACAGGCAGCGGAAAAACCACTACAATCGCATCTATTCTTAATGAAATCGCTGCCACGCAAGCAAAGCATATCATAACCATTGAGCAACCTATAGAATATAAAATTTCATCTGCCCTATCACTTGTTACTCAGCGTGAAGTCGGCACCCATGTATTAGATTTTGCTGAAGGGCTGATCGAGGCACTCCGCCAGGATCCTGATATTATCCTGGTAGGCGAGATGCGTAATGCAGAAACCATCTCCACCGCTATGCAAGCAGCTGAAACAGGTCATTTAGTTTTTACAACATTACATGCAGGCAATACCATGGAAGCTATTGACAGATTTAGCCAGTATTTTCCTGCCGACCGCAATTTAGAGATAAGAAATCAGCTGGCGAATTGCCTGAAAGCGATTGTCACACAGAAACTATTACCTGCATCAGAAACAGCCCCATACAACAGAGTGGCCGCTTTTGAAATTATGTTGGTTACGGATGCAATAAAAAACACCATCCGCAGCGGTAAATCTTTCAGGCTAAAAGATTTTATGAACCGTGCAGATGGCATGATTACTATGGATGAGTCTGTCACCGGACTAAAAAATAGAAATTTAATTTGAAAATTAGGAGGACATATTATGAACGGGGACTTTTCTTTTACTTTTTTTATTTTTCTAATACTCGCGTCGATTGGGGGATTTTGTATGGCTTATGCCGAAAACTTAGAAAAACAAAAGGAGAAAGAAAAAGATACTGTAAAGCAGAATACATCTAAGGAAGATAAAGATAATTATTTTGATGAGCTTTATAAAACAATGATTATAAACACATCAAAATTTAATGAATTAATAAAAAAATATCAAACGATTAACTATGGACCAACCGATACAGAGTTAATATCAAACCTAAAAAAGATGGAAACAATCACCGAAGCCATCATAAATGAAGTAGAACGTGATGAGTCAACGAAAAAACAAAAGCTACGTTTAGCAAGAGACTTTATAAACTATTATCAAAGCAAATCTATATATTTCTTGGATTCTTTGTGTAATTTGATCTCATCGGGAGTTGAAAACTCAAAATTTGAAAATACTATTCGTTCAATTACAAAAACGCTATATGATTTTGGTAATGAATATGAAAAACAATACTGTAAAATTATGGAAATCGAAATTGCAAAAATCGAATCTGAAATTAAGGTTATCAATATGAACGAAACTTATACAAAAGACTAAAGTATTATTGCTTACACTTCTTGATATATGTAATCAGCACAATCGAAAATAGAGGTGAAAATAATGATGACTAATAAAGCATCTGATAATTCATTAAAAGGAGAAGATTATATTGTAATATTTATTGTATTTTTTATTTCAATTATACTGCTTGTATATGGACTTCTTTATAATATTTACAATTGCTTCGAAAATTTAATATTTAAAGAAGCTGTAATTGAGACAAATTCTGATAAAAATATATTCAATGAAGATATTCATTTAAAAGATTTACATAAAACGATATTGCTAAACACCTCAAAATTTAATGAATTAATTAAAAAATACCTTAATATAGTCAATAATAAACAAACCGATACGGAACTAATATCAAACCTGAAAAAGATGGAAACAATCACCGAAGCTATCATAAAGGAAATAGAACGTGATGAGTCAATGATAGAACCAAAACTACGTTTAGCAAGAGACTTTATAAACTATTATCAAAGCAAATCTATATATTTCTTGGATTCTTTGTGTAATTTGATCTCATCGGGAGTTGAAAACTCAAAATTTGAAAATACTATTCGTTCAATTACAAAAACGCTATATGATTTTGGTAATGAATATGAAAAACAATACTGTAAAATTATGGAAATCGAAATTGCAAAAATCGAAGCGCAGATTAAAATTCATGAAATGAACAGTCAGTAAACTTGAATTATAACAATACAAAAAAGATGTTCCTTGTTTGCTATATAGGAACATCTTTTTCTGTATATATTGATAATTATCTTTTTTTCGCAACAGCGGTTATTTTCCCCTGAGACAACACAGATTGGCCTTCTTTCTTAATGCTATCAAGTATCTGCAACTGCTCCTTTGAAGTTAGCCCAGAAGCTCTCAGGGCCTCCAAGATGTCATTTTTCACTGCACTAATCGTCTCTATTCTGGCAGCTTTCTCGCCGTTCTTGATAAACTGCTTAACCTCATCTACGGAATATGGAATAGTATCATTATACTCGATCGCCTCTAAATTGATTTTATCATAGTTGTGTTCTATAAAATTTTGGCTCAACTTATACTTTCCAGAAATACACTCCCAGCCATTTTCTTCCAGGCCGGATTTATATTTTTCAATGAACGCCTCTGAAAAGTTTCTTTCTTGCGATATATACCGATATGTAACCAGGCGATCTATATTATCTAATACACAAAGCTTGTCTTCATATTTTTGCAGTATATTTTCTGAAAGCATATATCCTGTATTTACTCTTGCTGCTAAAGCCTCAGAAGGAAGCTCGTCTATATGAGCTTCAATAAACTTATCATCCAAATTGTACTGATAAGTTGCAATATTCTTCAATATTTCCCACTGATAGCCACTGTAATCCTTACTCATGAAGTATTCCAATGTCAGCTGGTCCATATTGGTCAAATTGTGTGTGAGCCAGCAAACCTGTGCACCATGCCAAGGTTGATGCAGCAGAAAATCTCTTGAAGAAAACTCACTCATATCAGGATCATGAAATTCTTTCAGCTTTGCCATATCCACTGCTTCCACTGTTGATAGCAAGCTCAATTTACCTTCATACTCTAAATACGCACATTCATTTCCAGCAGAAGCAAATTCAAGCAAGGCCGCCTTAGTGCCTAAATCATATGGAACAGTAGGATTATTATAAAAAGCATCTGCATTGAAATGATCCTTATTGCAGTGCTTTACTACCAATTCTTTATATTCACTATCATATGGCTGATAACAGAAAATATTGTAGCTGCACGCATTAATCTCATACCATGTGAAATTATGATCAGTATGGTACTTGAAGGCCTCCGGATATGTACAAAATTCATCCAGCATCTTCTTGTTTACCTTATAATCATGAAATAAGGTCTGAAAATCCACATTTCGCTCTTGCCACCCCGGCACATCTTCCCAGGTATTAATCTCACCCTGGGAAAGTGGTAAATTTTTATAGATTTCGTTTTCCATAGCACACTACCTCCTAAAATCTTTTTATCTGTTCCTCGTTATGTTATTTCTATCTTTGTTCACCAATGCAAATCCGATGGATTTGATATTTTCCACCATGCGCAGCTTTTCAGCAGGCTCATTGGAAAAAGAATTAATTTCAGCAGCCAGTTCCCCAGGGGTAAGTACCGCATTATTCTCCCTTGGCAGCCCAGGCATAACCTGCCAGTTTACCATTAAGTTTTCCAAGGCTTCATGCAGCTTATCATAATGGCTGCCACAAAGCCGTACATTATCCTGCTCATCAATTTCACTTCCTTCAGGAGCTGGCACTTTAACTTGCTGTTCCTCCAAAAAATCCTCAAAAACATCGATAATCTGACCTAAAAATTCCCCACGTTGTCCTGCATCCGCCAAATTAACCGCATCAGCCATTTTTGCCTTTTTGTCCTCCGGCATAAACTTTTCCTGCAGCTGCATCCATGTAAGCCGTTCCTCCGGAATAGCATATTTATCTGCCATCGCCTTTGCGCCGCCACACTGCAGAGCTATCTTTTCTAATACATCTTTCATATCATAACGTGTATCGCCTGCCTGCCAATCTACAGTGGTCTCCCCTACACTAATCTCGTACATGTTAAGATTTTTAACAATATCATCTGACTCCTTACCGACACGTACATAATCACCGCCACACCTGTCACACCAATCATTCAGAAATTCATCTTCTCCTATGCTCCACCTCTTATAATTAGGCCAATGCAGCACAATGACATCCTCCGGCGAATTACCATTTACAACATCTAAGCTATCAATCGAGGTTGTTTCTCCAAGCACCAGCTTATCAGCTTCCTGGAAAAAATCTTCCAGCTCCTTCTTATGCTGATGTTGGCTAACTGACTTCAGCATTTCCTCATAATCCCTCCGCTGCATTGCTGCAGCAATCTCACTATAAGTCCCCATATTTTTACCTTCTTTCCTATATGTTTATGATGTATCAAGTATATCCTGCCCAAAACGCTTTAAAAACGTGATTTGTCGCAAAATTTGAAAGCCATCTGAAATGCAGCTTCAGATGGCTTTTTCAGGATCTTCAATCTTCAAATTTTACAAAACCAATTGGTTCTGGCTTTGGCACCAGCTTCTCCTGATGCTCCGATCTGTTATATGGATCCTGTATATTCAGTTTCGCCTCCCTGATTTGTCTGGCCGTGTTCAACAGTTCATTATTTTTTACTGTCTCCGTAACGCTTCTCATGTTGGCTAAATTGACCATCAACGCATTTCGCCTCGCCCAGACGGCATCCTTTAACGCTTGTATCTGCATGTTAATTTGCGCCAATTCCCGTTCTCCTTTTGCCTTAGCTGCCTGCTGCAAAAGTGCATCCAGCTGCCGATTAATTTCCTCTGTATCGGCTATGGCAGCTGCCGACGTTTCAGCAATTTTGGCAGTGGCATTCTCCACTGCCTGAGCCTGTTTGTCTGCACTGTATTCGTATTCATCTTCATTCCAGCGATTGGATTTCCTAAAATCCTCACTACCGAAAATTCCCTGCCCCTGGGATCTTTTATACGCTTCCGCAGTAATGGTCTGAGTCTTTTTTAACATCTGCTGATCCTTGTTGAAAATATCTGCAGATATTGGCAGACTGTTGATTATTTTCAACTCCAAGATATTTTCAGCATTGGAAAGCCAGCTTACGCACTGGCTGACAGTAGTAACCCACTGTGCCAGCCGCTTGGGATCCAGCACAGAGCCACCCTGCCAGCCCAAATCACGATAGAAAAAACTCGGATTATTGGTATCTGCCCAGGATATGCTTGTAGGCGAATAATAATTTGGCGGATCCCAAGGTTCATCCCAGCCTGGAACCGTCCTTGCATATACTGCGCTGCCGCCTACAATCACTAAGGCAGCAGCAACTGCTATGCAGCTTTTTTTCTTCAGTGATAACTTTGCCATGATAAAAAACCTCCCGATATAACTCTCTTATCCCTGCTCATTTCCCAGCCTGAACCCCGGCTGCCCGAATTGTTTCATAAATCTGCCGGAAATACAGTCAGCCATCTTCATAAAGATGATAACAACAAGCAGCAGCTTAAGCATAACAACATAATTTACTCTCTTTTCCATCACGAATCCCACACTGCCAGCAACCTTCCTTTGATATTCGTAAGCCTCTGCATTTTCCATGCCACCTGTCCCCTGGTTCCAGGCCCTGGCAGCAGCTTCCCAGCTGCCATATTCCTGATAATACCCCCTTGTGATATAACTTGCTACCAAATCCTGATTATGCGGACTCCACGGCCAGTGCGTTGCTGGCTCCGGAGCTGTCCCCTGCTCCCCATACCCATTAAAGCGTGTATAGCTGCTGTCATCATCAAGGGCCGGCCCATTACCACGATTAGCCATATAATCATCACACCAGCTGTCCCAATAATCCTTGCAGACCTGATAAGCTCCATAGTACCCAACACCATTATCGCAGTGGTAATTGCCATTGTAGGATTCCACCCTGCGCATCCCTGCCAACAGCTGCTCCTGGGATTGTATCTTACCAGTTGCGACAGCTGAAGCCGGATTATTTACCTGAGTTATAAATTCAGCCGTTGTAATATTCTGCATGGTATTTGTCAGCATAACGGAAAACACGCAGAAAAACATAAGATTTATGGAAGCCACAAATACACCGTTAAGGGCATTGGCTCCATATTTTCGCGTATAGCTCCAGCCGGAAAACAAAAAACCAGTAAAACTCATCAGGATTGTAAAATAGAATTGTAGGTATGCCTTGGCAATCTGGATGCCAATGATAAAGAAACATATCATAAATATCATCCCAAATATACCGCAGGAAATAGCCGTTATATTAAGCATCAACACATCCAGCATGGAATTAATGCTCAGCATCTCATTTATCAGCTGCGCTACAATGCTCATGCCCTTTTGGATAACTGCTGTCGGATCTGACAACAATTTTCCTGCTTCCCCCAAATTGCTGCCCACTGAAATTGCACCGATTGCCGGAAAACTATTTAATGCCAGGGTGCTGATTGTATCGCTCCAATGAGTTATGATGAAAACCAGGCAGCCATATAAGAAAAATTTCTCAACAAGCCAAACCCAGAATCTTCCATCTTCCGTTTGAAAGCGAGTGATAATTGCCCAGCCTAAATCTATGGTAAGCAATATAGCAAAAACAGTGTAAATCATGTCCTTGATATTGCTTATGCCCTTAGTGAGCAGTTCAACTGTATGATTGATAATGTCCCTCACCACTTTGGCAAAATCTTCCGCGATTTCCAAGGTTATAGGCGGCTTTCCCGAATTATATCCATCTGCGCTGCACTCCGCTGTCAAAATAGCTGGAATATACAGCCCTGGGTCTACCTTCGTGCCGGAAAAGACATCTCCTTGGATTACCTCAAAATGCAGATGCGGGCCCGTGCTGTGGCCGGAATTGCCTGAATAAGCAATAAGCTGCCCTCTGCTGACAACCTGCCCGGCATACACAAGCCGTTCATCCAGATGCCCATAAATAGATCCCATGCCATCGTTATGCTGTATGGCAATCCAATTTCCATAACCGCCCTCATCATAGCCGGATAATACCACGGTGCCACTATCAGCAGCATAAACAGGAGTGCCTGTCGGCACGCCTATATCCACACCTTTATGGATATGGTTTCTCACACCGCTGATTTCGCCAAAAGGGGACGTAACCTGAAACGGCGGATTCAAGGGACTTTTCATTTCCGCATAGGCTGTTGTTGCCAGACCTGTACCGCATATCAAAATCTGTATAAACGCTGCTATCATTAGCATGACGAAAAAATTGTGCTGTCTTTTTGGCATATATCCATCCTCCCACTTTGCTAAAACCATCATACTAAATTTATGGCATTTCAAATTGCGAATTTGTCGCAAATTTGCCCAAAAAAGAGTACCCACGCTATGTGGATACTCTAAATATCAAATATATGTATTGTTCAAATTGGACAGACTATATGTTTTTATCTCGCTATTGCCATACCTGCACAAGAGTCCTGATATTCTTCCCTGGCTGCTGTCTGTTCAGAATTATGATATTGCTCCATAATCATCCCTAAATCCTCATAACTCGGTACACTAGGGGAATTTTTAATAATCACATCCACAACATCAAATGCATCATAGCCGTGCTCGCCGTTGCGAGATTCCGTTATACCAAATTTTTCCACCAGCTCCTTGTAAATTTCAAAATCAAATTCCTTGTCCCATTGATTGTCGTGCTCCTGATAAAGCATTGCCGCTTTAAACCAAAAAGCACGCATCAGCAAATCTTCTTCCGGCAGCCTGTCCGGGCAAAACTCCCCTTCATTGTCAAAGAGAGCTATGACGTTCCCCAACCTGACATAACCTTCCTGCTTTATCGCACTATCCTCGTCCATAGCTGACTGGATTTTCAGTTCCAGCTCCTTCTGCCTGGCAGTCACTTCCCGGAGCAGTTCTTCCTTCTCAAAAGGCTTTTGCAGTTCCTGCTTGGCAAGCTCAAAATCATGCTTCAGCTGATCCAGTCTTTTCGTCTGGTTCTTGATGTCACTGTATATCTGCTCTATAGCTGCATCCATACGCGTTATATTATACGTATCCACACCAGACAAATTACATTCCTGCTGCCCTTTGTAGCTGAGCACAATATTCGTCAGCCCGGTCCGCAGTTCATTACGCATCGTCAAAGCCAATCCCCTGTAGTGTCCCTTTACCTTGGTTAAATCGCCTTTGGCTGCCTTCATAAGAGCCTGTCCGGCCTCTTTCTTGTCAATATATGTCTTGCCGTTCAGCTCCAGCGAAAATAAAATCTCGCCACTTTCCATCTTTATGGTATTGGCTTCCGCCTGCCGCTTCATATCCTGCAGCTTTTCAATATTGGCTTCCAGGGACTTTATCTGCAGCGGATATTCCATCTGGCACTTTCTCTTGAGCTTATCCTGGGCAGTCAGATAATTAGACTTGTCAATTTCCAGCCTCTTTACCTGATTATCAACTTCCATTTTTTCCTTAATAAGCGGATTGCCTGTGGCACATGCCTTGACTTCTGCATAGGACAAGGTTACTTCATCACAATCCTCCGAAGTACGCGTTGGCACCTTCGATGTCATGATCTGGGATATAAACCGCTGCTTATTCTCCAAAATCTGCCACATATAGGCATCAAAAGTCCCCTCAGTAATATACCGAAAAATCTTCACACTGGCATTGGTATTTCCTCGCCTAACTATCCGGCCCTTGCGCTGTTCCAAATCTGACGGTCTCCACGGCACATCCAGGTCATGGGTGGCAATGAGCCTGTCCTGTACATTGGTACCCACGCCCATCTTATCCGTTGAACCTAACAGGATTCGCACCTCACCTTTCCTTACCTTGTCAAACAATGCATCTTTCTGCGCATCCGTCTTGGCATCGTGTATAAAGGCAATTTCTTCAGCCGGTACTCCGTTAGCAATCAGCTTTGACTTGATGTCATCATACACATTGAAATTTCCTGCCTTATTCGGTGTGGACTTATCGCAGAATATCAGCTGGGTAGCTTTATCCTCGCTGGTTTCCCTGTACAATTCAAGCACATTGCTGACACACTTATTTACCTTGCTGTCCGGGTTATCAGGTGCATCCAGCTGCATAATCCTCTGGTCAAGAGCTAGCAATCGCCCCTCATTGGTGATTTTAAGCATGTTATCAACCGAGCTGTCCACCAGCTTGTCACGTACTGCCTTGGCACGTTCAGCCAGCATATTAACCATTTCCTTCTGCAGCGGTGTCGGCTTCATGCGCTCCACGATAATATTTTCCTCTGGAACCGGCAAATCCAGCATATCAGAAGTCTTGATATCAGCAATCTCCTTGAACATGGCCATAAGCTCCGGTAGATTCTGAAACCTGGCAAATTTGGTACGCTCCCGGAAGCCCTGTCCCTCCGGATTGATTTCCATATCCGTTTCCTGCTGACCGAAGTTCGCAGCCCAGGCATCAAAAAATCCAAGCCCGCTTTCCTTCAATGTCTCAGGCTGCAGGTAACGCTGCATGGTATACAGCTCCGTCATGCTGTTAGATACCGGGGTGCCCGTGGCAAATACAAGACCGCGGCAATTAGTGATCTCATTGATATACTTGCACTTCTGATAGAAATCCATGGTCTTATCTGCCTCAGTCGTCTGAATACCGGCTACATTGGATAATTTGGTAGGTGTATATAAATTCTTGAAGTAATGAGCCTCATCCACATAAAGCCTGTCAATGCCCAGATCCTCAAACACAACAGTCTGATCCTTCTTTTCCTGTTTGTTCATGGACATGAGCTTTGATTCCAGCTTCTTCTGCGCACGAATCATCTGCTTGACCGTAAAATTATTTTTGCCATACTCATCGGCATATTCTTCCATGCCCTCAATAATCTCATTAATCTGTTCCTGCAGAATAATCTTCTGCCTTTCCAGGCTCAAAGGAATTTTTTCAAACTGGGTATAGCCCATAATGACGGCATCCCAATTCTGGGTAGCAATCTTTGAACAGAATTCCTCCCTGTTTTTGGCTGTAAAGGTCTTGTCTGTGGCCACAAGTACCTTTGCTCCCGGATACAACCTCTGAAAATCCTCTCCCATCTGCTCTGTGAGATGCTTCGGCACGACAATCAGTGACTTGCTTGCCAGTCCTAACCGCTTGGATTCCATTGCACTGGCAATCATCTCAAAGGTTTTTCCGGCTCCTACACAATGAGCCAGCAATGTATTGCCACCATACAAGGTATGAGCTACTGCATCCTTTTGATGCTTCTTTAAAGTAATATCCGCAGTCATGCCGGGAAATGTCAGGTACTCGCCATTGTACTCCCTAGGCTTGATGCTATTAAAATGGCGATTGTAATACTCCGTGATTTTTCCTGAACGCTTTTCATCGGCAAAAAGCCATTTCTTAAAAGCATCTTTCAAATCCTGCTGCTTGATGCGTGCCTCCAGCGTTGCTTTTTCATTGAGTTTTTTCCGCTCACGGCCATCCACGTAAACCGTATCATAAATCTTCGCTTCACGCAGATTCAAAGCCAGCTCACAGAGCTCAAGGGCATTTTTCCCATTTGCACTGGAGCCGGATGTACCATAGGTAGTATTCACCAGCGGATTATCTTCCAGAACATTTTTATTGTTGATTTTCCATTCCCCTGTCACATGGGAAAATTCCACCGTTATATTGCTTTGATAAGATGGGATATTCAAAGTCTCAAAAAGGAACTCCCTGACAGTGGATGGTTTTAGCCAGGTTGCACCGAGATTGACCGAAATTTCTCCCGGCTGCAAATCTTCCGGCTTGGCAGCTTCCAGAGCCTGCCGGTTGCGCTCCAGCTTATCAATTTTTTGCTGCAGCTGCCGAACCTCATCAGCTTCTACCAACTCGGCAACCTTTTGCTGATAAGCTTCCAAAAAGGCAGGAAAATCTGCCGCTTCCTTGTCAAAAAAAGCTTTTTGTTCCTGGTAGGATAAGCCACGCACCTTGCTCTGGTATTCTTCCACATCCAGCTCTGAACCCTTTTTCAGCAAAAAATTGTACACTGGAGCCATGTATTCCGGATTTTTCCAGGCATCTGGATGGTCAGGATTATCAAACATGCACTCACGGATATTAAACTGAACAAATTCTGGAATTTTAAGCCGAAGCAAAAGTTCATGATAATATGACGCCATATCCCATCCCCTATACCGCTGTTCCATCGGTCTGCCCAGCTTGATTGCCTGCAACGGAAATAATGGATCCTTGTCATATTCAAGCGGTATGGAGATTAACTGTGCCGCATATGCCATCAGCATCAGGTCACGATTGTCATAGTGTTTATGGAGATACATCTTGCAGTCCTTGTCGACATTGTACTCCTTGACACGGTTTTGAATCGCACTGTAAATATGCGCCTCTATCTCATTTGCCGGGGTGAACTCATATCTGTCCCAGCCAGGAAAAATCTTTTCTGCCACAGCCTTTTGCTTCCGCTCAGACAAATCAGCTATAACCTGCTCTACTTCCTCAATTTTCTGGCGAATATTGCCGGACAAGTATTCATCTGCCAGCTGGTATTTATCTGCTGCAGGATTGTAGTAAATGCTGGTAAACTCCAGGTCATTGATAACATCCTGCTCTGAGCTGCCTGTCAGCCCTGCCATATACTCAAGGTCTACATCGCCACGCTCATTCAAGGAAATCTTTAGGGCATCCTCAGCTGTATCAGCATGTTGAGGTGCAATATCTGGCTTGATAGTTCTCTTGGTGAAAATATCCGCCTTTTTAAGGAATATCTTGTTATCATACACTTCCAAGGAACGCAGCAGGGAATAAGACGGATCCTGGGCAAATATCTTTTTCAGCTTGCTGTCCTGCTGAATCCTGCCATATCGTGCCACATGCTCATCGTACCATCTGTTCAAAATGTGCTGCTTTTCTGCCAATACAGCATCCGTGCAATCCTTACGCTGATTTTCCAGCAAATCATACACTGCTTCCCGGATATGGATAGCAGAAATAAGCCGCTTTTCATCAGCAGCTGAAACATCAATATTATCCCGCGTGCCATCAGACTTAATCTGCACAACACGGCCATCCTCATAGAAAAATCCTATAGCCCCTGCACGGGCAGCCTTTTCCTGCACCGGCACAGGCAACGGAATTGCACTTTCCTGATATATTCCCTCTGGAATTTTCGTCTGCACTGCCTCATCCAGCAGCTCGGCCAAAGGCCTGTCCGGGTTTTCGTCACAGAACCATTCAGTGCCAAACGGACCGCTGCGCTGCCGCATATTCCCCAAAACATTATCCGTGAAGTTTTTTCCAGATTTTGCATAAATATCGCGATAATAATCATTTGTGGGTATGTAGCCATTAACATCCGAATTGATCCATTTCTCATGACGTACCTCATCCAGAGATAATTCATGCTCACGTTTTTTGAAAAAAAGGATATCCGTAGTTACTTCCGTACCTGCCCCCTTGAACGCTGTGTACGGCAGGCGAAATGCCCCTACCAGCTCCGCTCTCCTGGCTATATACTCACGGGTCTTGGAATTGTGCTTATCCAACGTCCCGGAAGAAGTAATGGCAGCAACAATACCGCCTGGGCGCACCTGATCCACCATCTTGGCGATGAAATAGTCGTGCAGCAGCATCCCCTTGTCTCGATACGGCAAGTCAGCACGCATCTTATAATCGCCAAATGGCACATTGCTGATTGCCAGGTCAAAGGAATTGTTGGCAAACTTGGTCGCCTCAAAGCCCTGATTGGTAATCTCCGCTTCTGGATGAGCAAGAGCAGCAATACGGCTGGTGAGGCTGTCCAGCTCTACGCCAAAAAGATTGCTGCCCTCCTTCATTGTCTGAGGCATTTCCTCAAAAAACCTGCCGGAACCCACTGCCGGTTCGAGGATATTGCCACCCTGAAAGCCCATCTTCTCAAGAGCCTTGTAGATCCCCTGAATAACCTCCGGGGAAGTATAATGGGCATTAAGCACAGAACCCTTGGCAGCCGCATATTCCGCTGCTGTCAAAATGTCCCTGAGCGCATCATACTCATTTTCCCAGGACTTATTAAACTCATCGAACACCTCCGGGATGCCGCCAAAGCCCCGATAATTTTTCAGAAGTTCTCGCTCATTGGGCAGGGCCGGTCTCCCGGCAGCCTCCAATTCCTTTGCCAGCTTGATAGCTGCCAGATTTATGGCAAACACTGCCCTCTTGCCTTTAGCCGAAGACATATCAGCAGTGAAATCAAAGCTTCCCAGGTCTATATCTGTCAATCCATCTCGCAAATCTCCCTCAGCAGGCACTCCTGGACTATCTCCCTCACCTGGTTCAGCAGTCCCGCGTACTCCAGGCACGACATCCCCGGTGGAAGCTGCTCCGGTATGCCGTTTCTCTCCATCAGCTGCTTCTCCAGACGATCCGCTTTCTGGCTGTATTCCTCCTGATAATTCGTCAGGTAGCTTTTCGCCGTCCCCTTCTGCAGCATCTCCTGCCACTGGTTCGGCCTCTCGCTCATCAAGAAGCTTCTCCGGGCGTTCCCCCACTGCCCCAGATACAGATTCTCCAGAGGAATTTTCTCCCTCTCCCAGCTCATCTCGTTGTCTTCCATTGCTCTCATCGCTCCTCGTTTCTTCTTTTGCTTTTTCCTGATTCTTGATGATAAGGCCAATAGGAGTTAGCATGTTTCCTGTCATGCTGTTAACCTGGCTAAGCATGAACTCCGCATTGAAATCCTGCCAATCGTGCAGCATGAACTGCATCCCCAGCTCATCCTCCGCATTATAGCCCAGCCGCTGCAGCATGATATAGCTGCAGCTGAGGGCATAGAGTTCTGTATCAGAGATTTTTTCACTTATTCCATCCAGGGCATTATATCGCTCTGCTGCCGCAGTAAAGCTATCCATCATGCGCTCTGCCAGGGAGCCTTCCCCAGGAAACATATTATCCAGTATCTCCTTGTGCTCATCCTCGCGAAATGACCACAAAATACTTTCCGGCTGTGTCCCGGCCTTGTACTTATCAGTATAGCGAAAATCATAAACTTTCTCCACATCAGTAGATGTAGAATCTAAAATTTCTATACCGGGAGCATTTTCTTCCAGCTGCCAGCCAAGGGTGCTGTTCCATATAGGTGCTGTTGCCACAGCTACGGTGGATGCCGGAGCATGGAAAAACAGGTTAATCTGCTGCGCCAATGAATACTTGTGAAACTTTGCCATTGTATTCAAAAATTCCACATATCTCTCAGGATTATTCTTAACATCAGCCAAAAACTGGCTATTCTCAGCCAACAGGCTTTCTTTGCTTGTCATGATATGTTCTCTCCTTATCTGCCTTTAGCCTGGTCCTGGCTGCTGGCATAATCCTTCTCACCTAAAAATCTCTGCAAGGCCTCCCTGCCTTTGGCCTTGATGCCATCCAGGGACTGTACCATTTCACGGAAATCCAGCATAGCTTCCTTCATAGTTTCATAAAACTCCGCCACCAACGATGGTTCTTTAATCGGCTCGTCGTAAAACGCTTTTTCAGCAAACCTCAATATATCTGTACTTTTCCGAAAAGCTTCCTCCGCTGGCATATCAGGATTATCCAATATTACAGCCTTATGGACATAGGTCAAAATATCAGCTGCGTAATATCCATCCTCCAGCATTTCCATTGCCTTGACTATTGCTTTTTCATCGGACTCCTGAAAGTCCCTGAAATCTACAGCATCGATATACATCTCCCTGAGCTTTGGCATAACGCTGCACAGCATCTCTCCGGCAGCTTCCACCCTGGCATTAATCTCAGGCATTATTTCTCCTGCCCTGTAGGGATTTTCATCTGCAACAATCAGATAATCATCACGCCCGGCTATCCTCAGCTCCCCAAAATCACCAATATCCTTCTCATGTTCCCATGCCTGCAAAAATTCCACCGGATCAGCAGGATAGTATTCATCCGGCGAAAAATACTCACCCACCACTTTTTCTGTGAGAATTTCCCTGATAATCTCAATCTGATTATCATTCATGCCAAAATCCCGCAATTCCATTTCATACTCACTCATAACGCTATACCCTCCTATCTATCTCTGGGAGCTATTTTCTTTGCTCATTCCCATGCCTGTTTTGATTTTCTGATATTCCGGATTTTTCATGATGCAATCCGTAAGATAATCACTGTATTCCAGCTTTGGATTAGCGACCGCATAGGGGCTATGCTGCTGAACGATGTTTACAGCATTAAACATAGCTACAGCATCACCCATGCTGTTCTCAAAAGCCTTCAGGCAAAAATCCATATCAGCCTTTTGCCAGGCTTTCTGATCGCATGGCCGGATTCCAGATAACCCGTAATCAAAGGTATGATCATAAATAAATTTTTTATACTGCATCTCCACATTATCTTTGATATTTTCATGGGAAGCCTTTTCCCCGGCAAAAAACACATCCCGGAACTGCGCCCTGTAAGCATCGAAAGCCTCCTGCCCAATCTGGGCAATCTGCTCCGCCTTGATCTGCTCCCTTTTCTTTCCTTCAAGCGGCGCAAAAATCTGCATACCCTTAAAATTACGGATTGAAACTTCCTGAAAAAAATTATTCTCCTTGATATTTGACAGCTTACCCGATTTGTTTAGATAAAACAGCCTGTCTTCCACCTGCAGCACATCACCAGCCTTGACATCCAGCTGCATCAGATACTCTGTCATTTTCTCCTGCACAGCAGGTATAATATCCGCCGAAGACGATTTGTACTGCTTAAAGTCGATTGGCAGCTTTTCCTTAACTGTTTCAATAAATGATTTGCCTGCCCACTTCATCCCATCATCTACATGATGAAGCCTGACACTCATCAGTTTTTCGAGGCTATCGGCAGTTTGGGGAGTTTCCGGCACTGGCTCCGGCTGATTGCTCTTTTCCTCTGATCCCTTGCTGCTTTTTCCTTCTCCACCCTTTACCGCTTCATCTGGCTTGGCAGGATTATTCTTCCTGCCCTTGTTTTTGTCCTCACTATCCGAATATTCACTATCAGGATTTTCCCGGACAGCTTCCAGCTCCTTTACCTTGTCCCTGACAAGGTTGTTGATGTAATTAATAATCCGATGAGCCTCACGCTGGGCCATCTCCATCTCTTTGGGATCTTTATCCAGGACTTCCAGCCAGTTTTTCAGATAGGCACCATGCTGCTCCGAAAGCGGTATATTGAAATTGCTACAAATAAAAGCTGCAGCAATTTCAACGCGCAATTCTTCCCTGGCATATTCCCTGCTGCCAAAACCGCCTCTCAGATTGCGATTTAACCTGCTGGAATGACCTGTCCAATGGCACAGCTCATGCAGTGCGGTACGATAATAGTCATTAATATCCTTGTAGGTTGAAGGCGGTGTCAGATGCAAAGCATCTTCCCCAGGCCGATAAAAGTTCCTGTTGCCCTGGTCATGGGAAATTACTGCACCAGACTTCTTTATTAAAATCTCAATCAGCTCGTTAGTTTCTTCATGAGTGTAGGGCCTAAACCGGGGCACATACTTCGGAAACGGCTTGTCTTCCATCTTGTACAAAAACTTGCCGTTTTTGCCTATGCGCTGATTGCCATCCTTATCCAGCAGGGGAATTTTATTGCCATCCTTATCCAGCACATATACTGACTGCCTGATCTGGCTCGGATGAAACACAGTGCAATAGGTCTTATGCCACTTTTGCTCCTCCAGCGGTAACGGCTCCCCATCTTTATCGAGGGTATTTTTGAAATACATGGTGATGCAGCAGCCATGCGCCCCTTTTACCAGGTGATACCCTTTGTCCGCGTGCTTTTCTATCTGCTTGTAAGTATAAAAGCGCGGATCAACGTTGCCTTCCGGATCACGCAGCTGATTGAGCAGCATAGTCAGGAACAATTTGTTAGCACCTGTATAACCTCTGCCGGAGCCACCGCTGATAGGAGTTCCCAGCAGTTCATTTCCCACATTGCCATCCCACGGCTTCTGCCAGGGAACATCATTATTCATGATGCTGTCAACCAGCTGCTGATATATATCCTGATAACTCTTATTGCTCATTACCGCATTGATTTCTTCCAGTTTCACTTTTTCTTCTTCAGATATAGCCACTTGAAAAACCTCCTACAGAAATATCTATTTTATTGCTGGCAATAGCATATCCTATCCAGAGGTTTTTAAATTCCGAATTTGTCGCAAAATAAAAGAGATGCCATTCTCATGACACCTCTAAATGGACTACGATTACCTATTCATTTTGTTTTGCCTTGTGAATGTGAGGCAACTATTCTCTGCCCCAGATTTTTGACATTATCCGCTACAGCTAAGCTATTGGGAAACCTGACAATTTCCTCTGCCAGATCTCCGGGAGTAACACATCTTTTTCCACGTTCATAAATCTGTGTAAAACACTCAAGAGGGGACATTAAAAAGTCCTCTGCATTAACGTAACTCACCCCATACAAATTTTCTGGCAAGGTATCTCCCATATATATAACCATCTTACAAACAATTTGAGACTGCATTTGAGCTTCATATTTAGCACAAAAATCATCATCATTCAAGTACCTTGTCTGAGCCTTCACTGCTCTGTCAGAATGTTTTACCTCAATGACACACGAATTGCCGTCCTTTTTGTTCATTACCGCAATATCAAATTCGCATGAACCATCACTGAACTTGCTTATAATGAATTTCTCTGAAAAACCAGGCTCTTTAGCTAACTGATAGAAAATGATATCCTCCAGCATCTGCCCTTTCACATCGGCATCCAGCTGCTGGCATAATTCATCCCTGACCTCATAAGATAACTCTGATAAAACAGAACTATTCTTTAATAAATCCATTGCTGCCGTAACCTGGCAATATCGCAAGCCAGGCTGAGTAAATATAACTTCCTCATCCTGCCCTGCTTCCTGGCTTGCAGTCCCCGGAAGCCTATATATTACATCCAATGTCTCCAGCCACTTTTTTGCAGCTTCAACCGCCCTGGCATCGGCAGTCTGTACCAATGGCTCTTTTATTTTCAGGGCATCCATTATTTGCTGCCGGAGGTCAGGCGATTTGAGCTTTTCAATAATCAGCCTCTGATTTGCGGACTTTTTTGCCACTAAATCTTTTAAACTGCCTATATCATGCGATTTAAACCTTCTATTAACAGTCTTCGCCAAAAATGTTCTATTATGAAGCTCAATAATTTTGTTCAGGAAGGTAGTCAACTCATCATCAGCATAAAAGGACAATAATGGGCCAAACTTACCTCCCCTGCCAATATACTCCAAGCTATGCTGTATATTTTCAGCAATAGCACTATTAGTATATGCCTCACATATCTCTTTGTTGTAAAACGTACCATCCGGAGTAAGCGTCCCACCATACATTATATAATCTTCCAGACCTTTGCCCAGCAGATAATTATATTCTTTATATGGGATATACGTTGTATGTATAAGGTAACTGCGGTCAAACAGCTCATCCTTGGAAGCTATTTCAAACCCCAGGGAATCCGTACCTGCCATAATTATATGTTTCCCTGCAGTAGCATATATATCCGAAAGAACGGAAGCTGTGTTGATAAAATTTTCTAACTTGGTAGCTTCGTCAATAAATATATAGTCACAGTTATCATTATCTTCAATCGCAGATCGCAAATCCATCATATCGTCAGAATACTGGCATTGAATGAAACACATTCTATCATACTCATTTATCTCCTGCATAAGCTGCTGCATGAGAACAGTTTTCCCTGTCCTGCGCAAGCCGTACAAGGAGATAACTTTCTGATTATGCGGATTCAAAAAAATACCTCGCATATCATCATAGCAAAAACGTTTCCGATAAGAAGCCAGGTTCTTGTTGTTATCAATATATTTTTTTAATACATCATGTGTTAATGTAACCATAATTCATTCTCCTAAAACGTTGCGCTATTAATACATCTCCAGCGAGGATAGAATAACATTTAGAACGATACATTCACTTTACCGTTCATCATTTTCCTGAGCTCGCTCCACATATTTTAATGGTGATTTCAGCAGGTCTTCTGCACCTACATAGTTCACATTAAAGCATTTTCCATCCAGGGTTTCCCCCATATACACAACCATTTTCCCTGTTATCTTCGTGTGAGCCCAAGCTTCAAATTCTTGGCAGCACTGCGCATTATTTAAATGTCGTGTCTGCTGCTCTACACGTTTAGCAGAATGTTTCACTTCCATTACCACCGCTTCATTTGACCTTCTATGTATACATACAATGTCAAATTCGCCATCAGCGGCTGCTGTCTTAAACTTATCCAAAACATAATCCCTGTTAAAATCAACATCCTTAGACAACTGATAAAAAATTATATCTTCAAGTATTCTCCCCTTTATATCGTTTAAAAGCACCTTTGATAGTTCTTCACGTTCCGTTACGCTATAAGGCAACAAGGAAGTGCTCTTTAATACTTCCACTTGTGCTGCAGCCTGGCAATATTTTAAGCCTGGCTGCGTAAATATAACCTCATCAGTATTCGGCACTAAAAGTACCACATCCAGCATTTCCAGATATTTTTTCGCTTCAGACACGGCTTTCTCTGTGGCCTGATTAAGCAATGGCTCCCTGATTTCTAATTCTGACATAATTTCTTGCCGTAAAGCTTCATTTTTTCTAGTGTCTAAAGGAGCAACATCCTCAACAATGTCATGCCTGACTGCATATTTTTTTAAGTTCAAAAAGTCATGGGTCTTGAACTTCTTATTCACAATCTCCATTGTGAACCTGCGTGTATACAGCTCAACAATCTTATTGATGAACGTAGTCATCTCGCCCTTTTCCCGGAAGGATGCCAAGGCCCCGTACTCACCATCCCGGCCTAAATTATCAAGACTATGCTGTATATTTCTAGCAATGGCGGTATTTGTATACTCATCACAATTTTCCTTGTTGTAAAACTCACTGCCATCTGTCAAAGTACCGCCATACATAATATAATCTTCCAGGCCTTTGCCCAGCAGATAATTATATTCTTTATAGGGTATATACGTTGTATGTATCATATAGGTACGATCATACAATTCATCCTTCTTAGCAAGATAAAAGCCTAGTGAGTCAGTTCCTGCCATGATTATTTTCTTGGCATACAATTCACTATATTTATCTGCCAGGATTGAAGAACATTCTATAAAATCTTCCAGCTTAGTTACTTCGTCTACAAAAAAATAGTCACACTTTAAATTATCATTAAGGACATTCTTTAAATCCTGAATACCGTCACCTTTTTCGCACCTGATAAAACACGTTTTTTCGGAATCACCTATCTCATTAAGCAGCTGCAACATTAACACAGTCTTGCCAGTACGGCGCAGGCCGTATATCGACATAATCTTGCGCGTATTGGGTTTTGATATATAGTCCTTTAATTGGTCAAAACAAAATCGCTTTTTATACGCATCAATTTCTTGCAGCCTTGGGATATTTTTCAATGTATCACCTGTAAAAAATTCCATTCTTCTCACCACCTAAGACACCAATTCAGATAATACTGCTCTTGTTAAGTATACTATAATTGCCCCAAAAACAAAAGACTGCCTTATTAGCAGTCTTTTTAGAACTTATATCCTGTCCAAATTGAACAGAACTTATTATCGCCTTGCTAAATCCAATTCACTTTCTGACTTCATGCGCACTGGAGAAATATCCTTAAGAAACTTAATACCAGTATCTTTAAGTACACTGCAGGCAGTTACGATGTCGCGGACACTATACCCGTTCTCTTTCATGCTCAGAAATACAGCTGCCATCTCTGCCGGAGAAATAATATCTGCCTTATTGAAAACAGTCCTAGTCCTGACTATAAAACTCGGCTTCCTGACTTTGAAAGACATAAAATTCTCCGTAACCTGATAATTATCATGGGCAATATCCTGCACTGTCTGAGCTGCCTTTTCTTTAAACGCATTGTAGGATTCTCGCGTTCGCTCCTTTACTTTATCCAAGACCTCCCGCGGCATCTGCTTGATACGCATCGTCATATTCTTTGCCCTGTCCAAGAAGCTTCTGCCCTGCTCCACAATATTTTCGACTGCCTCTTTCGCTTTGATGCCCTTGCCCACCAGCTCTACAGCCATAGCTTCTGCCATTGCCTTTGGTGAAATTATATTCAACATGATATACTGTTCATCGTTGTCCATCTGAGCCATAAAATACGGCTTACCTTTGCCAGGCTCCATATACGGAACCAGCTTCTGCCATTCCTGCCTGGACAAATCCAAGGTAGGATTTTCTTTCAGGGCTGGCAAATTTATCTTATCCAGATTCTGTATGACAAATTCAGGCGTCATATACTGTGTTTTTGATGCCATATTCCAATCCAGATAATCACCAAGCTTTTCCATAATATTTTCTGAAAGATACTCGCTTTCACAAATATCCACCCACATGTCATCATCAGGCGAAGGACCATCATACTCATTATAAATTGCCTCTGGAGATAATCCTCTCACATCATCAAGAGACATGTTCTCAAAATCTTCACGCATTTTTTTCCAATTAAAAGCCATTTTCTGCACCACCTTTTAATATCGACTGCCCGGTAAACCAGGCAGTCGAAGCCCAGATACCACATTACCGAGAAAATACCTTAGATTCTATATTTTCCTGAACCATCTTTAATCCCTGTTCCTTGATTTTGGCAAATGCCAATAACATCTCACCGTCACTTGCTCCAATTGCTTTCATGCTGTCAAACAGTGATTTCGCTAAATTTTCACTGAAAATTATCGCCGGAGATTTTGCCATATCCGCCTCCAGGGCAGCTTTTTCAACCTGCACTTTCTCTGCACTCTGCGGCCTGACTGCTACCGGCTCAGCTACATTATTTACCAAGTTTTCCGGCACAGGACCAAACGGAATATCATCCTCATAATTATGTTTGACTGGCTCTGCCTTATGCTGCTTGCCAGCTTCCCATGCCAATTCCCTGTATTCCTTTACAATGCAAGACGCATCATACACGGCATTGGCAAATTCCTTCTTATTAGCGTGCAATGCCTGAAGCATAGCTTCCCTGTCCATAGAATAGTCATCGCCAATAGTTGCCTTGTTATTGGTTTCCGCAGCAACCATCATGCTTGCCAAGGCTGCCCGCAAATCTCGCTGGCCAGGATCAGATACATTCTGCAACGTATTTTCAACTGCCGTATGAAAGCTTGCAGCCGTATCGTGATTAACCAAATACGCCTTTTCCTTGACATTTGGCTCCACAGGCGGAATAGGCACATCATTATAACGATACAGAGGCTGATTGTTGTACTTGCTGAATCTCTGATTGCCATCCCTATCCAAAAGCGGCACCTTATTCCCCTGTTCATCAGTCAGGTACACACGCTTTACAACATCGCTGGCATGAAATACATTTTCAAAATGGCTTTCCCGTTTCCCCTGATCATTCTTCACCTGATCGATAGCAATAACCGCAACAGATTTCGTACCATACGGAACAGAATAGCCATGCTCCTGAAGCTGCTTATAGGTGAAAAAACGCGGATCATTGCTTTTCTTCTTCTGCTGCTCCATCATGAGCAACAGATTGCTGTTAAAATCATAACCTTTGCCAGTAGCACCATTGATCGGGATTGACACCATATCCAGATTGTCAAAAAAATCTGCGCCACTCTCCAGGTGCTCAATCACGGTATTGGTCATCGTCTGATACCAATCAAACTTCTTCTGCTCCTGTGCTCCATACTCATTAGCCATAATGAATTACTCCCTTCAAATTAACATTGTATTGAAATTTACTATGGCTAAAGTATATACTGCCCAAAACATTCTAAAAACGTGATTTGTCGCAAAAAAATAAGTGCAGATGTCAGAGTTGATTATCTCCAACAACCACACTTTTATGGTCAGTAGTTATTTTCTTTTTATGGAATTCATATTTCCTGCCTGATTTTTCATAAACGCTTTAACATCTGGCATATCCTCAACAACATTCACAATTTCCAGCATATACGGCTTATTGCCCTATATTGCCGTTTTGACATATCTAGCAAAGTTTCTCTAACATAAGTCTTATCCTTTATCATAAACAGTTACTCCTGTTCGGCAAATTTCATAATCCAACTTACGATTTACGGTAAAGTTATCCCACTTATCCCAAATACTCATATCACCTAATGATGGCCAAGGAGTTTTATTTCCTTCAAACTCATAATAAATATCAATATCGCTGTCTGGTCGGCAATCATCTCGAACGCTACTGCCAAATATGACCACACGTTTTATATTCGGATCCTGCTTGCACAGCTCCACCATCTTCCCTACAGCTTCCTGCTGGTGAGGATGTATTTTTTCGATATTCATAAATGGTTTTGCAACTGCTTTCCACATGACAATCACCACCTTGCTTTACATACATTATACCATATAACATAGACATACGCACCATATATGACAACCATCTTTTTTTATAAAACCTAAATTCTGTCCAAATTGAACAGAACATAATCTTTATTTAAATAAAGACATAAGAAAAACCGCCATGCCTGCCAGCTAACGGCGGTTTTTCTATAACCACTGTATGATTGGGGCAACCGTCTATCGGTACTCCTCTTCTTCTATTGTACACAATGCAGTTAAACCTTGCAAGATTTTATAGATGTGTTATAATGTTGCATAAGAGGCATTGATGTGTCGGCTTCCTCCTCTAAGGAGGTGATGCCATGAGTTTGTATGAAATGTTATCCTTACTGGTAGCAATTCTGACACTTATGGTGTCAATCATACAGTTTTTCAAGAAATAACCTTCTGAAAAAACACTGAGCCGACCATTTGCACTGGTCGGCTCACCCTAAATTCGCTGAGGCAGCTGACAATCGCAACATCAACTGCCTCTTTATGCTTTGATTATAGCACCAAATAAACAATTTGACAATATATGACTATATTTTATACAAAGCCTGTAGCTAAGGCATAAGAAAAACCGCCATTTAGCTTCCAGGCATGGCGGTCTTTCATGATACGTTTAAAAATCCTGGGGCAACCGCTTATCGGTGCTCCTTTTGCTACTATTATACACAATGCAGTAAAACTTTGCAAGATTTTATAGATGGGAGTTGTTGGTATGGGATTGTTTTCATCCAGCTATGAGAAAGAGGATAAACGATACAATGAGCTGATTAGAGCCCTCAAAAAGCCTATAGAAGAACGTACTTTAGAGGAATATGATGAAGATTGGCATCCTGGAAAAATATACAGGACACGAAACCATGCTGAGTTGGCATATTTAGCCGAAAGATGCGGTTATCAGGGAGATTATATAGGAGTTATATATAGAAATACTATTTGCATCTATGACAAGCTGGAGGAAATGACCAAACGAATGGATAATCTTGTTGCCCGTCTTGAAAAGTTAGAAGAAAAAGTAAACACTTCTAATTTGACCAGATAGAAAAAGAGTTTATTACAGCAAACAATGTATTACCGTAATAAACTCTTTTTATTTAGCTCTCACTCTTTGGCGTATTCGGCTTATTTGTTGGATTGGCCATAGTATCAACCTTCTTTTCCAATTCCTCCACTCGCTCAACAGCCTGTGCCGCCTGCTTCCTTTGTTCATCCAGGAACATTGTTACTGTCTTCCCCTGCCTTGCAGCAGTTACAGACTGTGCCCCGGAGTATTTTGCATTTTTCAGACCACCTATAGCCCCCATCTCATTCATATAGGACAAACCTATATCACGAAGCATACCTTTACCGAATTTTGCATTATTTCTGTAGGCTGCACCAGCCCTTCCGGCAAAGCTGGCACCGCCTGTAGCAACAGATGCCCCAGCATCCACGGCACTTTTAGCGGTATTCTTCAGCTGTGCTGTCATCATGCTGCCACCGAGGGACGGTTGGCCACTGAGCAGGCCGGATACTATGTTGGAGATATTCTTTGTCAGCAAATACATCAGCAAGGATGCCAAAAATACCTGCAGCATTATAACTAAAGAATCACCAACACCTTCTGCCTGCTGCAAATCCTTTATATAAGCATTGAAGAATGGCACCATAATCCCTGTCATGCAGGCTATGGTACATACCTTGATTGCCAGGTTGAGCATCAAGCCTATAGCCTTGTCCGAAAGAAAACTGAACTTGCTGGTAATCATGAACGGCAACAGCGGCATCACCATCATCGCCATCAAATAAAATTCCATCCGCGCCATGAACATGTCTACTGCTGTTACCAAAAGCAAACCAACTGTCAGGATGGTAATGACCAGCTTTGCTCCTGCAATTCCTATGGAATCATTCTCTGTTGGCCAAAACATATTGAATATAATCATCCCATTATTGACTATGCTGTCAGGGCTTAAATCCAGGCCTGCATTGGACATGGCATATCCCAATGCCTCAAAACCATGGGACAATGCCCCCATCAAATTCATGCCATCCAGCCAGTTCTGTTCAATGAATACTATAATGCAAAATTTCACAACTACAGAGATTAGGTATTTTATCTTGTCACCAGAAATTAATTTGAAGGCAACATCATAAGAAGCCTGAATAATGGTCAGGATTACCAAAAGCTTTAGAGCAATAGGCAGAACTGCCCTGGAGCCGGGTAAGACCACCTGATCTTTAATGTAATTGAATGTCTGAGACAATATATCTGTCGGCCCGTCTGCACCCTGCTTTAAATCCACCTGCAAAGGCGGCACGGTATGCGCCCCTCCCCCGGAGGCAGCAATCATATGGTCTACCCCAATAGCCATAAGCACTGAACCAAAATTCATAGCCAGACCAATGCCTAAAATCCAATTGAAAGCCATCTTTGGGAACTGCTCCAGCCCGATGAAATACATCAAAATGCCGGCACCTGTCATGCAGACACCTATAATCCTGGACAAAAGCACAAAGCCCTTGGCTAAATCCTTCAATGTATTATCAAATGCCGTATCCATGCCAGTGCCCTGCTCTATAAGTCGCATGGAATCATCACTGGCTGCCAGGGCTGTACCACAGTCCAGCATGTACCATATAGCTATGGCTGCCAGCCCCAGCAACATCAAATTTGGTTTTATTTTACTCATCTGCACTTCATCTCCTCTTTCTTATCCCCCTGCCCTATCCTGCCTGCAACCGCATCCACCATTGTTTGGGCGGCTCCCATCGCCTGGGTACGATTCAGATTCCTAAAGCATGGTGAATGACTGACCGCCAGCATCACATCATCTTCGCTCCGCCTTGCCGCCAGCAATTTTTCTATAATCAAGTTATCAGCTTCATCCTGGGTTACACCGGAATTTTTTGTTACTACATCCTTTAATGCAGCAAAATACAAGACCTCCGCAGCTATGCTTTCCCGGTGAATGACATCTGACAGTGGTTCCGCGTGCTGAACCTCCGGCAGCTTCATCAGGGGATTTTGCTGCTGCAACTCAGCCATTTTCTTCATAAGTTCCTTAGAACACATCTCTATCTTGGCATACAGGGGCCAAAAAGCATTCCATTGCTTCCTCTCCTCCTGCACATCCTTGATGGATTGAAGCAAAGCCTTGATATTTGCCTGCAGCTCCTTATCAGGACTGGCATTCAGGCCAAGCTCCATCGAAGCTCTTTCCAGCCCCACAGCCCAGATATTCAGTGTCTTTCCCATATTTTGCAGATGCTGCAGCCGGGACATGGTATCACTGATGATATTGATGGCTGTCTGCCAATACTGGAACCCATCTCCCTTTTCGTGCAGCTCCTTCATGGCGCGAATCTTCTGCTGCATATCATCATAAATTTCCTGATCAGACAACTTTTTAACCTTAAATGGCCCCGGGGCTTCCTTTGTCTTTCTGACTGCCTCTGCCAAAAAGTTATCCAGCTTTTCACCGACAATTTTGTTATGTTCATGCCGTACAACAAGGTCATCTGAATTGCTGAAGTTGAAATTCAGTGAATTGCTCATAATCTGGTGCAAAAGCCTGTCATCTTCCTTAACACCTGCATTTAAAAGCAATCTGACAATTTCCTCATCTGCAGACTGGATTGTAAGATTAGGCATCTTGCACAATACAGTCTTCAGGCAGCTGCTATATATTTCCCCAGGCTCGTCAGCATGTATATTTATCAGTGCCAACGGCTTTGCCTGTACCATATCAGTGAAGGATAAAACAGGATTTACAGCCAGGCAGGTAAAGGATGTTGCCTTGTCCCACCTTTTCTTGAAATCTCTCTTGCCTGAACCTGCAAACATAGGAGAATAGGACATGCAACGAATGATTGACTGGTAGTCCATATTGGCATGAAGCATTTTTTCGGCAATGGCAAAATTCAGGACATTTTCCTCTGCCTCGCTCTTATAAAAATAATTTTCCCCATGCAATGCTTCCTTTAAAAATGCGTAATATATATCTTCATCAGTTGCACTCATATCCATCAGCACATCTGCCACTGCGCCTGCCTTTTGAATGGCTTCCATTGGATCATCAACCATCTCATACAGCAAATCATCCGTGTAGCAATCTTTCAGGCTGTCTTCCAAGCTAAACTCAACAGAAAGCTCCAATGCCATAACTCCTGCTCCCTTCTACTTTATGTTCTGTCCGATTTGAACAGAACTGATAATCTGTCCAAATTAGACAGAATAAACATTCTCTTTAGCATAAACATATTTTCTGTCCGATTTGGACACAACAAACGATCTGTTCAAATTGAACAAGACGTATATTCTGTCCACTTTGAACAGAACATATCCTTTTAAAAACTCTTAACCCATTCGTCCAGTTTTTGATGTGCCACCTGCTCTGCCTTGCGCCGCATGGTATCTTCCATATTATTCGCAGCCTGAACCTGGGCAGTGGAAGCTGCCATCTGTGCCAATATCAGATTGCCATTCTGAATGCTCCGCACCTGAGCTGCAGCTATCACTGCATTTGCCTGCTCCACCTGCATGATGCCTTCAGCATTATTGGCTGCTTCCAGGGCATCATCGATGCTCTTTGCCAGCTCCGCATCTGAATACTGCACATTGCTTGCAGTCTGGGCAGTGTCCTTGAGGCTTGCTTCAACTGCAGCTGCCCTGGTAAATGCCCTGTCATTAGAATTTTGCCAAAACTCAGCATTATTGCCATTGATGACATCCTGCACCCTGCCTATCGTCGATGCCATGACCGCTGTCGGAGTGGAATGACGATTCAATACTCCCGGCAGCTCCCCGGATTGGGACAATTCAGCCGGAGTTTTGCAGAAATCACCATTGCTATTCTGCGCCTCTGCTTCTGCCTGGCCTTTCAATATGGCAAGCCACTTGCCTGCATCCAGCTTTTTGTTATTCAGGATATCTATCAGCAGCTGCTTTTGGAGATTGGTCAGTATGTTATAAGTATTGGCAACGGTTTCGATAGCCTGGGCTATATTTTCATCATCGTGTACCAGCACCGCTGCATTAGTATTTTTGGTTGCCAGCAATGAACCACCTACAAAAGATGCAGCTCCCAGAAATACTCCCAAAATTATTGCCTTTTTCTTGTTTCTTGATATGCTCCGCAGCATAATAAACGCCCCCTTTATTGGCTGTAGTAAGATGTCAGAAGCCTGTTGTAGGCATCTGACACACGGATAACATAATTTTGCGTCTCACTATATGGCGGACAGCCGCCATAAGCAGTCACAGCAGCCGGGCCTGCATTATATGCAGCCACTGCATTGGTCACGGCATATTCACCATAGCCGGAAAAATCATCCAGCATGTTCCTGAGATATGCCGTACCGCCAACGATATTGCCTAGCGGATCGTATGGATCTACGCCTATGGCAGCAGCTGTCCCAGGCATAAGCTGCATCAATCCGATAGCCCCTGCCGAAGAAGTTGTATAAAAAGTGCCAAAGGAAAAATGGCTTTCTGTTTCCATCACAGCAGTAACCAGCAGAGGATCTACCTGATAGAGGGAAGAAGCGTAGCAGATAGCATCCGTTATCCAGTAAATTTGGGTACTGTTACTGTTGTAGCAGCTTATATCTCCGGCAATCACATCTGAAACCTCTGCCGCTTCAGCATCCTGCATGGCAATGCCAAAAGCAATAGAAAAAATTAATACCATCCAAAAAATGATCGCTGACACCGTATCATATATGGATTGCTTGATTTCCTGCAACCTGTTCATCAAGACTTAACTGCCACCTTCCACAACTGTACTTCTTATATTTTCTGTCACATTTCTGCTGAGAACGCGGCTATTGACCAGGCTATTGTCCTCATAGGTATTCTCTATAGTAGTTTCAACAATAGTCTCCCGCTCCTCCACAATGCTTTTGCTGGCAGCATTTTTCGTAACAGACAAGCCATAGTTTTCCTGATTCTCCCGGCACGGTGAACACTCATCCAACGCCCCGGCAATCTCATACTCAGGATAGCCCTGCAGAAGCATAGTCTCTGCTATCAGCACATCCATAGCCGTCTCAAATGGCAAGGCGATAGCTTCAAGAATCTGCTGCTTATGATATTCATACTCCCTGTCAGCATTCTCCTCTTTCTGCTGCCGAGGTGACGGATGATAAGTTTTGAGCTTTTCTTTTTCCGTCCTGAACAGGCTGACAGCTGTCGGATAGACATACTCCATATAATAGTCACTCCCCCTGCCTGGCTGAGCAGCGATAGGGGAAAGCTCCTGCACAACATCTTTGATCTCTGTCTTTTTATAAACCTTTGCAGCCAGCATATCCTTGACTATTTCCGGGTCCATGCTGGCGTTAATAGACTTTCTGAGTTCGTGCTGCAGTGCCAGGCGATTGAGATAAAAAATCCTGGCTGAAACGCTTTTATCCTGCCCGGATGGAATATGTTCCTCCACGATCTTCATCCTGTTCAGCACTTCCCTGTTCTTCTTGATGATGCTGTTGGTAATAGCTTCCATCTGATCTTCCGGCGCATCCACGTTGCTGATGATCATCTTGCGCAAAACCATCTCATCGGTGTTATTCTGCATCATTGACAGTGCAGCCCTGCCCACATGATAAATTGGCATCTTCATGCTGGCCGTTTCCCCTGTCACGCCCTGATGCAGCACATCCTGCTTCTGGCGAAATGCCTCCTTCAGCTGCTCGCTCTCCTTGTTTGTTTCTTTTTGCTTGTCAATGCGCTTCTTCGCCGTTTCTACGACATTTTCCACATAGTTCTTTTCCTCCGCCATCTTGCTGCCAGACAAGATAATAGCTCTGGGAAAGTTTGCAAATACGCCCCGCATAGCATCGAGGTCAAAATCCGGATACCTGCTAAGTGCGCTCTCTGCCAAATCCTTATCTACAAAATTTTTATGCAGAACATGCCTCATGCTCGGATTCAGCTCCAGGCGTTTTTGCAGCAGGGAGATAATAATATCCTTGGGCGCAAATCCCTGGGCAATTACCTCACTATAGCTTCCTTCCGGCAGGATAATAGGCGGCTTGCTGAGGATATATTCTTCCTTTTCAATAAGTTTCCTGGCTTTAGTCATTACCCAAAGGGTATAGCCGGGAAATGACCGTGCTGCATCCTCCGGGCTAAATTCCTTCAATACCCGGACAATATCCGCCTCAGAATAATGCTTGTTAAACAGCTCCTTGACCGCCAATGTATCAAAATAAACCCTGTTGATGCCCTCTTTTACGCCATCAGTAATGCCCTTTTTCTTGAGCTTGCTATTATATATTTCAATAAGAGCCTTATACTCCTGCTCAACATCTACCACCGGCTGACGTGCCAGGCCATCTGAAAACTCGCTGTGGTTGCTGTCTCCGCTGAGAACAGCCTCCACATAAGCCTCGTTTTTTCTGCCCGGCTCATTGGCTACAGGCGATGCTTTGAGCATGGCCGTGCGGATAAATTTATCCGGGAGCTTGATTGCCTTCAGCTGTTCAAAAATTGCCATATCATCACTGTAGGACAGGGTTTTGATGCCCAGCTTTGCCATGTGCTCCTTTGCCAGGGAGCGATATACGTCAAACTCATTGCGTGCCTTTGCAAGCGGCGGTGCGGCCTGGATATCTGAATAGGCACGCTTGACCACCATGCACTTTTCCATGAGGCTTTTGATGTATATCTCATCATGCTCAGTATTTTTCATCAGCACATCAGCGACTGTCTTTTCTGGATATCCTTCATTTACCAGCATGCTGATTACAATTTCGCCATCATGATATTCACTGAATGAATTATCATCATCCATATACTTTTTGCTCAGATTTTTCTTGATTCGCTCAAAAGCATCTGATGCTTCAACAAAGTCGGTTTTTGACCGCTTATGCCTCTCGGCATTGACAAGCTCTATGACCTCATCTGTATATTGCTTAATTAATGCAGCATCATCATATTCATTGATAATCATGGGATTATTGGCGTAATTCTCCATGACATCGCGCCAAGAATAACCGATATCCATCAAATCACATATAACTGACAAATCAGCCTGCTTGTAAATCTTGACAATATCTTCCCTGTGCTGCGCCATATATTCTTCCGGCTTGATATTCCGGCTCTGTGCCTGATGCAGCAAAGCAGCTTTGCTGTTTGCTACCTTGTCATTCACCTCTAACTTATCAATCAGGCGCAGATACGCATGAGTCAGCGATTCCATCATCTGCTCCCCCTTTCCTTATATGTCACGATTATTTCCTTTGACAACATCAGACAGCCTCCTCTTTTGCTGCAAATGTACCTGGTATGTCCAATCCATGTTCCTTTAACCAGAATTGGTTAAACTTTTCCAAGCCATAATTCTCTATAATCTTCTCGCACAATGCCAGGTCTTTCTTGCCCACGGCTACATAGGCAAGGCTTAAAGGGCAGCTTTCCAGCCCCAAATCGTAGAGCCTGGAACCTTCGGGCGAAGTGTAGTAATAATGCTTTTGCTTTTTCGCAACAGAGAGAATTTCCATCTGCCGCTCATTAAGCTTGAACTGTGAATAAACAGCCTTTCTTTTCGGCTCCATTGCCATCTCATCCGGCAGGAAGATATGTGTTTTGCAGGAACCAAGAATAATATCAAAAAGCGGTGACTTCACCACATCATCCAGGGACTGGGTTGCGAAAATAACCGAAGCATTGAATTTTCTAAGTGTACGTAGCCAGTCCTCTATCTTTAGCGCAAAAAGTGGATTTTTGAAGAACATCCAGCACTCGTCCAAAACTATCAGTGTAGGGCCATCCTGTGTCACATCATGACCATCATACCCCTTCAGCATATTCTCGATGCGATGGAAAATATACATCAGCACAGGCCCGATGATATTCTGCTTGTTGATAATCTTGCCCATTTCAAAACTCTGCCAGCTGCTCAGCTCAAGGGTATCAATATTGGAATCAAAAATGCTGCCATATTCATTCCCCATCGTCATAGGCGCAATAGCCTGCTTCAGATGCTCATTCTGTATATAATCCTTAAAGGTAGATATGGTCCTATGCTCTTTGGGCAGGCTGGACAGGGTTGAAAGAGCCTCCCTAATCAGGCTCTTGATATGCGGCATAACCTCTATGCCTTCATCCTGCAGAAAATCACACAGCCACTCCATAGCCCACTGCCTCTCGTCAGGGTTATCAACCTGGGCAAGGGGCTGAAAGGACAGGCCATTCCTTTCATCCGCCAAATCGTAAAACCTGCCTCCAACCCCATAAGTAAGCACCTTGCTGGACTTGCCGTTATCAAAAATAATAACCCTGGCATTTTTATACCGCCGGAATGCCGCTTCTATGCAGCATAAATGCACAGATTTACCGGCACCAGTATCTCCCACCAGCATGGTATGCCCTATCTGGCCTACATGGAGATTAAGCCTGAAAGGCGTGTTGCCATTGGTCTCCGTGTATAAAAGCGGTGGCCCCTCAAGATGCCTGTTATAGCCATTACCAGCCCATATAGCAGAGATGGGCATAAGATGGACCAGGTTGCCGGTACTGATGATTTCCCTGCGGATATTTCTCCCCACCAGCCCCGGCAAGGAACCCATCCAGGCTTCCACGGCATTCAGGGTTTCCACACTGACTTTTTTGAAGCCACTATCCAGCATGAGCTGCTTGATAGTCCTGGCTCTCTGATCCGCTTCCTCCGGATCATCTGATGCTACAATAATCGCCGTAGTATAATACACAAACCCAAAAGAATCGGCCTCTACTGCCAGCCTTGCTTCTTTAATTTCGTGAATCAGTCCCTCCACGTGCTCATCATTGTATCTTTCCAGGTTTGGATCATCCCGGTGGATGAAATAGCTCCAAAAGCTCTGCAGCTTGGCATACCACGCCTTGCGCATGGTTTCCAACGTGCTCAAGGTATCGTTCTTGGTCATGCAGAAGCAGCGAGTGGACCAGCGATATGGAAAATCCAAATTATTCAGGGCATCCAGCAGTCCGAAGGCCGTTGCATGAGGATATTTAACCGGCACGACAATCCGCAAATGCTGCTTGTTCAGCTTCGGCTCCAGGCCACCGTATAGGGGCGTATCATAGAGATAGCTGTCCAGCAGAAGCGGCTTCCCTGGTACTTTTATGGGACGCGGATTATCCGATATGGTAGAGTGCAGATAGGTAACTGTCTCATCAGCAGTCAGGGGCCGTATCGGTATTCTCAGCCCTGTTATTACCATGTAGAACTTATTGACCTGCTCCAGGAACCTGTCTAACGTATCCTCCGCATGAACCACCTTTTTCTTGCGCCCCTCAATGAATATTTCCTTCATTTTCTCGGCACTGTCCAATGGTGGGCGATAATAAATTGTCACATAAAATTTTGATTCATAGTGACCGCCATCAGAAAACAGCACCTCCCGTTCCTTGTCCATCGCCTTAGTAACCATATCAGGGAAGTACTGCTCTGTGGGATATGCTAACGACGGCACACGCTGAGATTCAAAGTACAGTACATAATCTGTAGGCAGCGAACAAAATTCCTTGCTGAGCTGCACTGTTATCATCGAAAGCTCCGCCTCTATAGACGAATCCAGATCCGGCCCATGATATGCCATAGTCAGCTGAAAGGAACCATCCTTGTTCAGTACGATAGCTACCTTTTCATTGCTTCCCGGCAATCTGCCTGTATGCAAAGTCCCCCACACCATTGCATCACGCAAAAAGTGTTTTTTCTTGTATGTATTGGAAAATAAGTTCATCTTATACATTTTCTTCATCTCCTGAGTGCAGCAAAAGCTCATCGATGCTGGCAAACCCAACTGCTGGCGGATGGGCATAAGGCTCTGCCATGCCCGGCAGGCTTGCCCACCAGATATTTTTGCTGTTATACGCTTCCATGATATACGAAGCTTCCTCCCTGGCTAAAAACTCCTGCAACTGCTGTCTTGCTTCATCAGTTTTGCTTTCCGGCACAGATATAATCCAGGCATTCAGATAATAGCCGTTTAGTCTGCCAAGTATATTGGCTGTTATGATACTTTTCACTGAAGGACGGCCCATGCACCACAGGCGGGTATAGATATTTTTTTCTCTTTCAATGTGCTTTTTATCAATAATCAGCAGCCTTTGCACATGGCGATAATTCAGCTCCTTGGCATTGAGGAAATCCATTACTGTCCTCTCATCACAAATATTGGATGGCGGCGGCATTGTAACAATCAGGAGATTGTTGCTGCCTATAAAGACAGAATTATTGCCAAAAAATATATCTGCATCCTGTGTAAGCAAGGCATCCATATACAAGGGAACATCCGGCATTTCAATGCTTGGCTCCTTCACGGAAATTGACGACTCCAAAAAGCTAATCAAGCCTTGATACTCCAGGATGTGACATGGCGTAACTTTGTATAATATGTTAAATATGCCCACCACCACTTCCAGAAACTTTTCCCTGGCATTTTCTACCATGATTTTCCCTGTCACATAATTTTTAATCGTGTCACCATTGGTATAAAATGGATTCCAATAAATCACCAGGAAGCATTTCGTGCTTCCATTTATGTGCTGGTCTTCAATCCAGTACGCCCAGCCATTGCAAAGCTCCTGCATCTGCTGCAGCATATCGCCTATATCCGACTTATACGGCTTATAGGCAATCACGGAAAACATACTATAGTCTTTATTCTGCATGATTTGTGAATGCAATAATCCGCTCCATTTGAGCCAGTAGCTGACATTTTCCTCGTCTTCTATGTATTCCTTCCAGCTTGCATCTTTCAAAAAAATCACCTTTCTTATGAAAAAGGCGAGACTTGCATCATCACTCCAGCAGAATCTCGCCTAGCCAATTTCCCTGCTTGCTCAGGTTGAATAATAATCATGTTTTTTGATGTACTTTTGATAACAGTCAAAAAACTGTGCATCCCCGGCTGATAAAATTGCAGCAACAAAATACAATACCCCTGTGATAACAAGTATGTAAAAGAATTTGAATATCACTAAAAAGGCTGCCGTTATCACACCCAGGACTACCAGCACTGACTGCGGCACCTTGGCAAACAGCGGATGCTCAGTCAGTGCCTGGAACAGTGGCAATTTTGCCATTGTGAATCTCTGTCCGTCCTCCATATCGCACTACCACCATTAGAAAAATACCAGGCCGGATGCATCCAGGGAAACGGAGAGCCCTGTTACACCTACCAGCGAATCAGCATTTGCCAGAGCAGCACCGCCACCTACAAGGCCTATAGATGTACCAAGCCCCTGCTGGCTTTGTGAGGTGAATTTCTCATATGCAGCCTTGCCAACACCAACTGCTGCCATCAAGCCGCCTACACCTTTGGTAGCAAAAAATGCCAACTGGGTTATCGGAGCTCCTATAGCCTTCATGAAACCATTCGTGTCAGACGAAGCGTTTTGGGCAAATCCTGTATCCGTAAACACACATAATGCTCCAATTAATACTCCGGCATAAACGACTTCCACACGATGCTTATGAAAAATTTCACCAGCCTTTTTGCTCAACACCTCCCGCAGCTGCCTGCCACCCTGAACTTTCTTGAAAATCTTTTTTGATATACTCATGATATTTAGCCTCCTTTTGCTAATCTGATAATATTGTACGCCTGTCAAGCTTTTCTAAAATGCTAATTTGTCGCAAATTTACACAACCTGCTCAATCTCATATTCCTGAGATTGAGGATTATATTTCTTTACCCGGATTATTTCCGAAACTTTCCTTTTTACACCATCCTTTTTGATATAGATTACCATGCCTACGGCCTGCCCGATTGTACGCTGCTGGGGAGATACAGAAATCTCTGAAATCATCTGCTCCAAACGATACAGCGATTCCAGGGCAGAATCACTGTGCAACGTTGCACAGCCTCCATCATGGCCTGTATTCCACGCCTTTAGCAGTGTCAAGGCTTCCTTGCCCCTGACTTCTCCCACCACAATTCTCCGTGGCGATAAGCGCAGGGACATTCTCAAAAGCTCGTTCATGTCAATATACGGCTTCTGAGTTTTCAGCCTCACATGATTCGGCGCATTGCACTGCAGCTCAGGCGTATCTTCGATGATAACTAGCCTATCCCCGGTATCAGAGACCTTATCCAATATGGCATTCAATAGGGTTGTTTTGCCGGAACTTGTACCACCAGCAGCAATGATGTTTTCATGGTTCTGTATGCCCTGCAAAATAACCTCCCGCTGCCGCTCTGTCATAGTCCCCTGCCGTACATAATCATCCAGGGTGAATACTGTCCTGGCATGTTTCCTGATATTGAATATGGGCACATCCACAATATCAGGAAGCTCCGCCTGAAAGCGGCATTTGGGCCAGTACGGCTCCCAGGGCTTCATTTCAGCTTCCAGATACGGCTTGTTTTCCACATCAATGACTGTATCTGCCATCGCTGCCACACCGTAAATAATCTGCTTGGCGATAGACGGCAAAACTTTATGCCCGGTATCAACCCATCCCCTATCGAAGGTATCAATCCAAAGCCGCTGATCCGTATTGACCGCCAGCTCCAAAACCTTGGTGTCAGCCAGGTATTCAAGAATAAATGAGCCCATTGCATTAATCAGTGTCTTACGAGTTCTGATTTCTGCTTCATTAAGCTGATGTTCCATGCTCTCCACTTCCTTCCTGCTTTATATTGTTCAAATTACCCAGGCAGAACCTAAACTCAGGATCGTTATTGACAGGTTCATCATCATACCTAATCACTTCTTCCTCACCTGCTGGCCATGACCGTGGTATATCAGATTGCTGAGATTGCCTTTTGTCAATGTCTCCTGGTTCTGCTGTATGGTCTTTTTCTTTTTCTGGCTTAACGTCCTCTGATTGCTGCTGAATGTCGCCTTCGGCAGTGTTCTCTGCGTGTTCAATTTGCTCATCTTCCTTTCCTGAATCTTCCGTCACTGCTTCCAGCGACTCAGCAGCTTGATTTTCCACTGCCTTATCGGTTCCCTTCTCGGTTTGATTACCTGCACTATGATTGTCAACAACTGATTTTGGGGCATCACCAGCCTCTGTATCTGCTATTTCGGCAGGATGTTCATCAGTATTAGCGGCATTATTAGTGGCATTTGCACCACTTTCTGCCGTTTCACTATCCATACGTGCCTGATTTACCTTTTCCTGCCGTTCTTTTATATCTGCTACCTCAGCTGCATGAATGGCAAAAAGCTGCTCATAGTCCCTGATAGCTGTACAGGTATCAGAAAAAATAGGAGCTGAAATAGCAAAGACACGCTTTTTAAAGTACGGTTCCTTATACCACCTGATTTTTTTAGCCATAATCGGCTTACCGCCCTGGACAAGCACCAGCTGATTTTTGTCCTTGTCCATACGCATTATCTCATCCGGGTTAAGCAGTTTTCTGCCCTGCTCCGATGTAGATGTGGATCCGCCTTTAAATAAACCATTGCTTGATGTGCTTTGCGCTGTAATGGTCTTGTCACCGATGGTATCAGATAAAACCTTGGCTGTATCATATTCCGATGGTGTCATATAAATCTGTACCTGGCTGTTTGATAAAATCTTGTTGGAGCCGTCCTTGGTGTAAATCTCGTTGAGCTGTGTGATATTCTGGACAACAATGCAGATTTTTACACCATAACCGGCACAAATTGCCAGCGTATTTCCGATGGTTTCCATCTTCTTTAGCTGCGGAAACTCATCCAGCATCAGCAACAGCCTCTGCTTCTTGGCATCAGGATTGTCAAATTTCATATCCCTGACCGTTTTGGCTATCATAGTATTGACAAATAATCTGGTAAGCGGCCGAAGCTTCTCTATATCATTTGGCTGCAGCACCATATACAAGGATATTGCCTGCTCCGGATTCATCAGGTCCCGGAAACAAAAATCTGACACTGCCGTATTCTTGCGGATGAGCGGGTCCTGGTATAGTGCCAATGGCGTTTTGGCAGAGCTCAGAATTGACTGACGTGTTTCCTTGGCACCTTCCAAAATATTGGCTGCCGACTCTGCCACCTTGGCATGTACCAAAAGTTTATACAGGGGCGATTTGTGGGTATTGATAACCGCCTCTATCTCCTTGATATCTTTGCAGCTGCGGATTTTACTCATGGGAGATTTCCAGCTGACCAGATCTTTTCTGACCACAATCGCCTTGCGCAGATTTTCAAAGGCTGCCTGCAATTCCTCAGTAGGATTTTTCCCTTCCATGTCCATGATGGAGCTGTACTCCTCATCTGTCAGCGGATTTGCCTTTAGTGACTTGAGATAATCTACAATGGGGGCAAAATCCGTATAATAAGTGCCGTACACTTCCTTTAAGGGATTATGGTACTGCTTCTTTAGCTTTCTCTTTTCTGCTCCATCTCCCACTTCTTCCTCGTATTCCAGCTCCATGAATTCTTCCGGGGAAATATGCGGATAAACCTTCATTATAGAGAAAAGCTGATCCGTATTCAGGTTTGGAGAAGACAGGAAACTGAATACATCTGTCGGACAGGGCAGCTCCCTGTTCTCCTGGCAATTCTTGTACATTAAGTGCATCACAACACCATTCAGCACATTGATGGCAGAATCATTCCAAAATGGATCTGAATTGGTCTGCTCCCCTGTCTTCACCATCGTTTCATTGATGGTTGTGACATCCGAATATTCCTCATAACTCTGAAAATTAATTTCCGCATAAGGATTCCACTTGGCTGCGGAACCATCACTGCACAACGGCTCAAATTTCAATACCTTCTGCTTGAGAATTTTCTGCCGGAAGCCAGCTGTAGAGGCCCATAATTCCCCCTTTGGATCAAAGAAAAAGATGGAATGTTTCCAGATGATACCTGTCGGTATGATAATGCCCACGCCCTTGCCGGAACGCGTAGGGGCTGCCAAAAAGATATGCTCAGGACCATCATGCAGCATAATCTTATCCGTATACGGATTTCTGCCACAGACTACGCCATTATCCTTTGCTGTAAGACCAAGCTTCTCAATATCTTTAGCACTAGCAAATTCGGCAGTACCATGAGAATCCAGCGTTTGATTTTTCTTGCTGAGCAGGTAGCACATCCCGGCTCCTAGCAAAATTGCAGCCAGCGGACAGATACCATAGCTGTTTACTATATCCGGCATATTTTCCTGTATTATGGGATCAGCCACCCAGGTCTTCCAGGCAAAGGGCTGATAGATATGCAGCGAGCCTAGCGAAAACCCATTAGGTATAGAAAAAACTCCCAGCTGGACACTGCTCTGCTCCAGATATTCCAGATACCCGGCATCTGCCGCAATCAGGCTGGTTTTCAGCCAATTACCCAGCAGGACAGCAAATACCATAATACACAGATAAATCAGCCAGATATGCTTTTTGCTATTTGAATTTTCCATAACATCACCTTTTAAAATGAGAATGAAATAGGCCTGGTAACAAAAATGTTGAACTCATATCCAGGCTCCACAGTCACCGTAGGCTGGATATTGGTACTGCTCTGCAGCAGTGACTGTAATCCGCTGGTATCAATATTTGCCTTGTTCGCTCCAATGGTGCTCAAAGCTGTAAATCCAGCACTGAGTACACCATTCATCAATGTTCTGCCGATAGTTGCATCCATGTGCTTGTTCATATTGCCACGAATTCCGTTATATCCCTGATCATCCACTGCTACCATGCTGTCACCAATAGAATATGAACCACCATTAGGAAAAACCAAGGTGGAAAAAGTAATCGCTACACGGTCGGACGTACCTGCTCCTGCCTGATATGAACCAATGGCTTTGGTTCCCATCGGTATAAGCAATGTGGAACCTGTTGCAGTATCGTATACATCGCTTTGCACCTGGGCAATAACCTGCCCCGGATTATCAGTATTGATGCCTGTATAGAGCATCATGGGAATAATGGTTCCTGCCTGCAACATCATGCCATCAGGACCGGAATAACCTGCCGCATAAGAAGCCATATGAGCTGAAGCGGTATTTCCCCCGGAATTTGCCACATCAGCCACGCTTCCTCCACCACCACCAATAGCGAAGTCAATAGCAGAGCGGAATTTATCAACCAGCTCCTTGGCTTCCTTGCTTTGTGCTTCAGCAGGCTCCTGCTTTCCGCCCTGATTAGGGGCATTTCGACTGGCATTGGCATCAATCTGTGCCAGAGCGGACGGCAGCATATACGGTGCTGAATAAGGCTGCTGGGCTGCCCGGATAGCCGGAACTTGCTGCTGTGTGCCTGCTGGCTGCATATTTTGCACATTACCAGCAGCCCTGCTGCCATTGGCACCTGTATTGCCGGTTTTCTGCTGATTAGCCGCCTGCATCTGCGCTTGAACATCTTTATAATTGGTTTCCTTAATCTGCTTTTTGGCCATGTCCAGATCAGCTGCCTGTTCATTTCTTTGCACCTGGCTGTTATCCTGCTGGCTGCTGCCGTCACCGCTGTCCATGATGTTATAAGCAAATGCCACCAAAATAATCAGGCCAGAAGCTACCAAGGCGATATTGACAAATTGCTTGTTTATCCCCAAGGTTTTGTCCTTTTCGCCATCTGTCATGCTGATATTTCCAGGCTGCCTGTCTTCCTCATCCTGCTCATCATATGTATCATCATCTGAATTATCCCTGCCTGCCGCCTGTCTCTTTTTCGGCAAACGGCTGATAATCAGCTGCTTTATAGCTGTAATATGCTTTGAAATATCCATATTGCTCTCCTCAATCCTTATGCTTTATGGTGATAATGTCACTGTCAGATTCCCTGATCTGAGCTATATCAAAGGTCTTTTCTATGATCATGTACTTATCCTTTATGGTGTAATTAACCAAAGACATTTCCTTGCGGTTTTTGCTGCGGACGAAAATAGGCACCTGTTTTTTGTTCATCTTGTCAAATTTCAGATATGTCTTCTCGCCATCGCTGAATACCATCACCGGCTTATTGCCCTTGCCGGAAATTTCGTAATCAAAATCCATCTCTGTAAGATTGGCTGCATTGACAGTGCCAGTAACAACACGTTCTTCTTTTGCTTTATTCAAGAGATTCTCCTGAATAGCTTCCTCACCATAAACCCACTTTACCATGGGATTGTACCAGTCAGACGAGTTGACAATCACCTGATAAGTATGCCGATCTGTAGCGATAAAGAAATTTGTGGTGCCTGTTTCAACCACCGGCTTCACCAGCAAATGCTCCACACCATCTACATTGGTCTTGCTGATGCTCCATGAAGCAGTATCACCGCCACCGACATAGGAAATTGTTTCTCCTTTTTTAAACGCCAAATCTGTAATAAATCCCCTGCGGCAGTATATTTTGTACATCTGGTTCGGACTATATGAGAACACCATAGTGGAGTTGCCCTGAGAATTTATGGCATCCTGGGTATAGCTCACATCACTTCCCTGCCCTCCGGGATTGACTAAATAATTACGGGTTGCCGGAGAGCCATATTCCCGATAATTATCCCCCAAATCCCTTGCCTGGGCTGCCACTACCTTGCGAGCAGCTGCTTCATCCTTTCTTTCCTGCTCCAGCTTTTCCAGGAGTGACATCATCCGCTCCTGAGTCTCAATAGTATCTTCCAACTTTGCCCGCAAATCCATCACCTGGGCAGAAAGGTCTGCTACAGCCTGAGAAGAATTTGCTGCATTGATTTTTTTCTCCAAAAAATCAATTTTATTCAAAATCTCCTTGCTGTTCTTCTCTGACTTCTTTTGCGTAAGCTGCGCCAATATCTGCTGCTGGCTCTGTATCATGCTGTCAATATCATCAGCACTATCCGCAGCAAAAGCTGGCGTATATGCGACACTGCAGCCAATAAGCAAGGCTGAAATAGTAACTTTCCTGAAACGCCTGATGATGGTTATTTTGTTAAATTTGCTCATGTTCTTCTGCTCCTTAATTCTTGTTATTGATATTTTTCACTGCCTGATTGCCGTTATTGTTTACTGAAGATATATCCTGTATGAAATCAAACCCGGTAATATAAATGCCCAGCGGATTATTCAGGATGTTTTCCTCTTTCACCGGCAGCATAGTGTAACTAAAAGTGCCTGACATCGGTACATCCTTGTACGAGGAAGTTGATACATCCACTTCCTCCTCAATCCAACGTACCAGGAAAGATGCCTGGGATTCTGGCACCTTCTGAACAGATATGTTCTTGATTGTTATCAGGCTCTTACCCACTTTTTGCTGCTGTGCACTGTACTTATTTTGATACCTCTGAGCTGCCTCCTGTGTCATATACGCCATAGCCTTTTCCTGCTGCTTGGCATATACCACCGGGTCATATCCCATGCTACGTGCGTTTTTCACGAACTCAGCGATGAAGTACTTGATTTCCGCTTCCTGCGGAGTATAATCAGCCTCCACAAAAGCTCCGGCCTTCTTAATCTCTCCTGTAGTCTCATTTACAGTGACTACGTAAGGAATTACAGTTGTTTTCATGGACTGCCATACCAGGCCTGCTGCCAGGACGATGCAGACAACAATCAACCCCAGGGAAATCCTGCGCCAGTTATACGCTTGAACCACGGCAGAGCCTATGCGCCTGTCCCATACAGCTTCTGCCCGTTCTGCCGGGGTAGCCGGATTTTTATGCTGCTCCGTGTTAAACTTCTCTTGCTGATTAAACAAACTTATTGACATAATTTATCCCCTTTCCTAAATTCCCGGTAAGATTCGTAGACAAATTTAATAAATCCACTTAATGAAAAACCGATGCATATTATAAATTGCATGTTAAACATATTGAAAACCACCATAAAGGCCGCTACCAGGAATAAATCCCAGGGAGCGATAAATCCCTGTAGCTCCTGGAACTTTGTTCCTTTGTAAAACTCTGATTGTAATAAATTCTCCACCATTTTGTGATATACGTAGCATAAGAGAATAAACACTATCACACACTGAACCACTGATACCCATCGCCAGTTTACGTTTAATATTTTGCTTGAAAAATCACCTATCGTATGATGAATTTCCATAAGAGGCACATATATCTCAGCAGCTCCAACAGAATAAAAATATAAAACCGCACCGCTATAGATTGCCATTGACACCGCCATAATAGGTAAAAATGGCAACTCTAATGTTTCATCTATGTCATTTTCACCCCCATCCTTAGTAAAAAATGACTTGACATGATTTGTTATATTCTTAACATCCGAGGCAAGAAAATTGACCAATAGCAATGCTAAGTTGATAAAATGAAGCGATAGCACATAAAATGCAAATAAGGCAACAGATGCTAAAAAACCATATTGCGAAACACTAAGCAATAAGATAATCAATACGACCGCTTTGCGAATATCTATCTGCTTCGTTTGCAAATCTTCTGTGACCATATTTATAAAGAGCAGCATCGCCAATAACCACAGAAAACCAGCAGACGGTACAGCAGGGTCTATTATTGATGCGCCAAATATAAATGCTGGAGAACAAACAACCAGCAAAATCAAATACAGCAGCAAGCTGCATACCTTCGGATGCTCATGCGTAAAATCATTTATTGCTTTGCGGACTTGTATAAAATTTACCATCTGGTAATGTCACCCCCAATTTATATGTCATGCTGCCATTAGGATTTTTCTTCACTGAGTAAGTAAACTGAGAAAAATCTATTTCCTTGGAAAAATACCCCTGCTCATCCTGAATTATTCCCAGCTGCTCCAATGATTCCGGGAAAATATGCGTATGGCTGTATGTAATTCCTTTTTCATCATCAATCTGCACAGAATCTGTCCGTACAGCCTTGTGCATCTTGGAATACATTGCCAGTGACCTGTCTATTACATCACATTGATGTATCAACAGATCTTTTTTGTAATTCTCCACAAACTGATAGCCAATAGAAACACCTCCAGCAAACAGCACTATGCACATGACTGCATATATCACTGTGCTTGTCATAAGAACCCCAGGTGCCTTCATTATTTTTTTATTTTGCCTATTCATTCACATTCACAAAATCCTTTCCATCTTGATATACAAATCTTTAACACCTATAACCTATAAAATCTCTAAAACTATCTTATAGGAAAAAAAGCAAAAAATATTACAGATTTGTCGCATTTTTTGACAATGAAAAAGACCACTCTAATAAAAAGTGGCCTTATGTGTATAAAGTTGCAAAAATTTGTTCTGTTCAATTTGGACAACTCATTCGTTCTGTCCAAATTGAACAGATTATATGTTTTAATTATCGCTGATTTGCCATGTGGTGATTTTCTAAAGACTTTTCTTCAGCCATCTGCCTGCCCTTCTGCACTATCCGCAAAGCATAATCTTCACACAGTTCCTGTCTTGATATGGCAATAGGTGAACAGTTCATTACCATATCCATGCAATATTCCAGGCTTTTCCCTTCAACCAGCATGTCCCGTACCACTTGCGAGGCAGCTGCATCATGGTCTTCATAGGCATCTGGCAGACTATCCTTGGTGGAAAAGTGCGTAGAACATGTATTATAATAAGCTGCATATCGGTTGTGAAATATCTCTATCTCATAATCATGGTTATGTATATCTTTTATCGAAAAATAATCTTTACCAAATGCCGTCTCTATATCAGCCAAACTTCTCAAATCCGGCCCTAATAATATACTTTTAGCAGGATATACTTCAAATTTATGTGGATATTGCCATTTATAATTAGTACATACGGTAAGATATGATGTTGTTCCTTTATTTTTATCTTCATGAACACCTAAATTTCTAAAAACACCAGCTTTATAAGATTTTTGTATATTCTTCATCTCATCAAGCCCGCACTCAAAATCGAATTTCCAATCAGGATTTTGCTCAGACAGTATTGTTTGGGGATTATCAAATGAATATAACGTATTTCCCAATAATTTGCTCTGCATATTTGTAGAAGCCATAACCGCAAAACGCTCCCCTATGTAGCTGGCTGGTATATGAGTGCCTGGATATTTTTTATCCAGGAGCTGTAACTGCTTGTGCCTGGCTTCTCCCGATGGATATAAATTTTGCATTACATCTGGTTCTGATTTCCAGGCCAAGTGATCAATAACTATATCCATGTGCTCTTTAATAGCTTCTTTCTGCCAAAAGCGATAATCGCTATCCAGCGCATCCAGTGTCTGACGATCTCCTACGCTTAAGTCATGCTTATTTTGCAGAAGACCGGCATGAGTCTCAGTAATTGCTCTTTCTACACCTGCTTTAAACTCCTCGTATGTGATTTCACCATTAATAAGCTGCTTCGCAGAAAAACACTTTTCAAGCTGCGTGATAAGGCTGTCTGCATCGTAATTAGTATCAACTTCATCCTTTTCACCATAATAGCCTGTAACCTCCGGCAATAAAATATCCACACTGAATAACGGCTCCTGAGCATCTCCGCTATATGCCGCACAAAATTTGATTAGTGCATCATTGGCATATAAATATCCGCAATACTCCGGCGAATCATCCTGCTTATATTTCATAAAATCCGGCTTCAAACATTCTCTGAGATGGATAAAATCTTCTTCCTGAAAATTCAGCCAGTCATAAAAAATCTTGTCCACTTCGGACATTCTGTGCAAGTTCATGATAGCCGCTGTTTGCAGCAACCTGTTTTCTTCACTGAGCGGATCATACATGGCAGGCTTGACCGATTCTTTGGCAATGGTTTTTAGCTCAGATTACTGCTCCGGCGTAGGATCGTCATAATGCTGCCACATTGCCTCAAAATCATTGCCAGCCATGTAATAATAGCCATCATAGCTGACAGACTCAACCCGTGCTTCAGTATTCCATATCCTATGTGCTGCCATAGCCAGCTTAACAAAGGGATCTGCGGAAGTTCCCACTGTCGAAAACTCCAAAGCTATACCAGGCAATACCTTGTCATGATAAGCAGCATTGGTCAGGTTGGTATGCAACGTTCCATCTGTCAGCTTTTCCTCTACCTCGTTAAGAAATTCCTCACTATAACCCATGTTCTTCAAAATAATCCAGCCATCAGCTTGTTTAGGCTGCATCTCATAGCATTTGTAAAAATTATGGTCGGATGGCTCTGCCACGCGCCCCTCGCTATCAGATGCCTGCACTATGCTGTCAAAAAAAGCCTTTAGTGTAGGCCTTACTGAAAATTCAATAAACACACTTGTTATACATTCACGTTTCATTTTTTCTTTCTCCTTTAACATGCCATTATGAGATTGAATTTGTTATTGCCATTTTTACTCTGCGCTACTATGCTACGCCACATATAATACAGTATGTGAAAATTTCTAAAAACTTGATTTGTCGCAAAATAAAAAAGCATAATCCTTTGAAACCTCTTGAATGATTCCAGATGATTATGTCAGTTCTTTATATAGCTTTTTTAAGGCCTTGCGCTGGCTATCTTTAACAGTATGTGCGTAAATATTGAGCAACGTATCTGGCCGTGACCATCCGCCAACAGCCTGTATATCCGTAATGCCAATACCAAGCTGCACCATATTGGTTGCCCAGCTATGCCTGGCAGAATGAACATGCAATGCATCGGAACAGAAGTCCAATTTCTTCACCATCGCCTTAAAATTTCTGCTGAAATATGCCGGATTATGAGGGGAGCCATCCTTGTTGGCAAAAACCAAATTATACTCATTTTTATACCCTGGTTGCCGGCTTTCTTCTCTTTGTTGTTTACGCCACTCTGCCAGCATGGCCTTTATTTCCATCGGGATTGGTATGGTTCTAAGTGAACTTTTCGTCTTCGTGGTTTGCTTTAACGTAACACTGCCATTTTCCATGATGAGAGTTTGCCGTATCTTGATAGTGTTATGCCTGAAATCAACAGCATCCCAGGCCAGGCCCAAGACTTCTCCCCTGCGACACCCCAAGTAAAATAACAGTATATACGCAACATAAAAACGATGCCCGGAAACGGCAGCCAAAAACTTTCGCTGTATTTCCGGGGTAAATATGGGCGAATCATGCCAGGGAATGGATATAGGTTCCGTGTTTTCTGCAACATTCTTAATCACAAATTCTTCCCTAACTGCTTGCCTAAACATAGCTATCAGCAGTTGCCTGAGCTTAGTAATAGTATGCGCTGATAACGGCTCACCACGCAAATCTAAATTTTTAAGCTTCAACTTTTTACCGTGCAGAAACTCATTGGTCAAAAATTCCTGGATATCTCTTGTTGTGATCTCAGACAGCTCCATCTCCCCTAACTTACTTGCAACAATGTGATTCTTGATTAAATTCTCCATAGCTATCTGCGTAGTACGCTGCTGCTTCGGACTCCTATACGTTTGATACCAGTACACGATGTAGTCTTTTAGTAACATTGCAAAACCGCCTTTCATATTTCATTGATAGTAACATGAAATATGATAACATATAATGGTTATTGGTTTCTATGGAATATTATAGGTGCTTCGCAAGGAAATAATACTCTCCCTATAGGGACAATACTGCCATATGTCGGTGAGCTAAACAAAATACCACATGGATGGTTTTTATGCGATGGCACAAACGGTACACCTGATTTGCGCGATAGATTCCTACAAGGAAGTAATGTGCCAGGCAAGTTTATCAAAGCTGGTCTTCCAAATATAAGTGGTCATATTTCAGCACATAAAATGTGGGAAAATGTATATTCAACATCTGGTGCATTATATACTTCAAGTTCGTCATATAATCAACTAGGACATGATCAAGGAGCGCATGGCGATGAAATTTCAAACATATTCTTTGATGCTTCAAAAGCAAATCCAATTTATGGTGCTTCTGCGACAGTGCAACCATCATCATACACAGTATATTATATAATCCGTATTATATAATATGCACATAGTTTCATAGTTTAGTATCCTAATGCTATGTAATACCTTGATTCACCACTATCTAAAGCATTGTAAAAACCATTTCTATCGAATGATGTAACATAATAAAAATCACCTGATATTCTTCCACCACCTCGGTACTCCATGATTGCCATACTTAATACTGAATGTGGAAAAGGAATAGGAAATAATGTTTTTTCACTCCCATCTACCCTGCGTGAAGCAGTAGTATTTCCCCACTGCATAATTAAACCATTAGGAAATTTGTAATATCCGCCTTTGGGATCGAATATATCCGGATCTTGTTCTGATGTATTACTTCCTTGCGAAGATAATGGTACTTCTACCGTGTATCTTGGCAGCGTATCGCCAACTTTGTACACGTTCACAGTTGCAATTCTCTGTTTAGCATCATCACTTCCGACTATCGTAGACTCTGCTCCTATTGTTACTTCATCCTGCCAATCGTCTGAAGATATACCTTCAATTTTCTTGCGACCATGCGCCCCAGAAGCATCTAATTCATCATAGTTTATGTTTTTCAATTTATCCAGTGCTATTTCAGCATATTGCTGTGCCTGTAGTGCTGTTCTACTGGATGAAATCATTTTGAATTGACCACTAAACGTGATAAACATTGATTGGGCTATCATTATCCAAACGATAGCAGCAACCATAACGGATGCTAAAATTGAGCCACTGCGCTTATATTTTTTATTTCTGTTGCTTATAGTCATAACATATCCTTCCTTTTTCTGTCATATAGAGTATAATAACCTTGTATACTTCTTGCACTGTACATCATATCGCAAAAACAAGGAAAAATATTACAGATTTGTCGCATTTTTAGGTGGTATTGTATGGTCCTATGTCAAGATTTAGTACAACATAAAATGAGAAATTTTAATTATTTTCAGCTTACCAATAGTGATTCTCTAGCAACGCTCGCATTGTAAAGTTTTTCGAAGTCATCTGGCGAAAGATATCC
>NZ_VUNR01000018.1 GCF_009695585.1 Anaerovibrio slackiae | reverse complement strand
AGGTGTGATGTGCCTGCGGCAAATCGTATGGATGGCGGGCATTTTCCAGCTCATGGGCATTATACGGCAGGGCAGATGCCTCAAAAGGCACATCGCCAAAAAGCTCCAGCCCCCTGCCGCGCCTGTCAGTAACCCTGAACCAGCGCACGCCGCAATGATTGCCACATTCCTGTGGCCGCAGATAAGGCACAAATTCCTCAGCCGCCCTGCTGGAGAAAATCCCCAGCCTGGCCCCCTGCTGCCTGTCCCAATAATTGTCACAGCCGCCCAGGCCATAATACTCAATACCGTCATATTCCACCGGCAGTGTAAATACCATGCCAAAATCAGGCAGCTCCGACATACCCTCGACCTTGTCATAGCTCATCTCAACCCGTACAGAGCCATCAGCCCCCAAACTGTACTCCACCACAATCATGACCTCAGGCCGGTCAAGCACACAGTAGGTAAAACGTATCCGGAAGCTGTCAGCTGTATACTCACGGATGCCCTTCTCACCGAAATACTTGTCTACAGTGTACCAGACACCCTCCTCCAGGAACTGAATCCTTTTCAGCCTGCGATACATGCTGGCCAGCTTCCAGAGGGCGCAATCAATATGGCGGCTGCTGCCCCGGTCATTGTCCACCGGCGCCCGCCAGAAATTCAGCTGAGGCTGTTCCTCAATCATTTCAACACCGTTGTACTTGTAGGAAACCAGCGTCCCGGCCGCACTGGAGAACATGGCACTGAACCCCTCTCCATACACGCCGATATTGATGTCGGAGCGGCATATCCTCAGCTGGCTGCCAGTAGCCAGTGGCAGGCCTGTATCCATCCCCGGCAGCTTTGCCAGCCAGTCCTTCATGCCGCCGGCAGCTTCCCTGCATACAGCCTGCTGTCCAAAGGCCACCTCATGGCCTGCCGCCGCCCAGCTTTCGGCCTGCTTCAGCACCAGCGAGGCAGTGTACACATACTCACCCGGCCCGTAGGACGGCCATTTCACAGCTACAAAGGCCTCACTGCCAGGAGCCGCCTCTGCCTGCAGGATATTCTCCCAGACCTTTACGCCGTCTTTCAGCAGGGAAACCACCAAAGCATACCTGCCTGCATCAGTGAACAGGCTCTTGTTGACGATTTTTACGCCGCTTTCATCAGGCCGCAGTTCAAAATTCTGATAATTAAACTTGACCTCCTGCATTTTCGGCGTAACCCGGCGGTCTGCAAAGACAATGCCGTTACCGCTGAAGTTATAATCACTAGGCCTGTCCCCAAAATCACCGCCGTACAAAAATGCCTCCCTGCCACGACAGTCACGGGCACTGATGGCCTGGTCCACATAATCCCAGATAAAGCCGCCCTGATAAAGCTCCTCCTCATCTGCCAGCTCAGTATACTTGTGCATGCCGCCGTTGGAATTGCCCATGGAATGAGTATATTCGCAGCAAATAAAAGGCTTATCCCTATGCTCCTGCAAAAATGCCCTGATATCCGCTGCCTTGGTATACATCTGGCTCTCCATATCGCTGGAACCATTATAACGCCTGTCATGGAACAGCCCCTCATAATGTACCAGCCGTGAAGGATCTGCCTGCCTGAAATACTCGTGCATCGCAAAAATCGTCTTGCCCCCGAAGGATTCATTGCCGCAGGACCAGATGAGGATGGATGGATGATTCTTGTCCCGTTCCAGCATATTCCTCGCCCTTTGCAGCACTGCCTCCTGCCATCTCGGATTGCTGTCAGGCAGGGTATTTTTATCAGGGAAATCACCGCCATTGCGCATCCAGGTGCCGTGGGTTTCCAGATTGGTTTCGTCAATCACATACAGTCCATAAATATCACACAGCTCGTAGATACGGCTGCTGTTTGGATAATGGGAACAGCGCAGGGCGTTAATATTGTTCTGCTTCATGGTGATAATATCCTGCTCAATCAGCTTCAGGTCACAGGCCCTGCCGCTATAGCAGTCAAACTCATGGCGGTTAGTTCCCTTAAAGACAATCCGTCTGCCATTGAGCTTCATGATATTGCCCTCCAGCCTGAACTGGCGGAAGCCCACATACTGAGGAATCACCTCCTGCACCCTTCCCTCTGCATCCTCTGCCACCAGCAGCAGCCTGTAAAGGTTCGGCTCCTCGGCACTCCACAGCCTTACCCCAGGCAGCTCTGCCGCAAATCTGCTTTCACTTGTACCGGCCAGCTCCTGCACCTCATCCAGAAGCTGTTTTCCCTCTGCATCAAACAGCTTCACCAGCAGCCTTTTAGCGGCTGTGCTGTTCCACCGCACCTCAAAGCTCAGGCGGCCAGACTGATAATCCTCTGTCGGACAGGCATGTACAAAAATATCCTCCACATGGATAGCAGGCTTGGTATACAAATACACCTCCCGGAACAGACCGCTGAAACGCCAGAAATCCTGGTCCTCCAGCCAGCTGCCGCTGGAATAGCGGAATACCTGCACCGCCAGCTTATTTTCACCATCAATTACATAAGGTGTCAAATCAAAATCAGCAGGCGTAAAGCTGTCCTCGCTGTAGCCCACGAAGCTGCCATTCAGCCAGACTGCAATAGCAGACTCACTCCCCTGAAAGGAAATAAAGGCATTATCCCAGTTTTCAGGCAGGACAAAATATTTCACATAGGAAGCCACAGGATTGTTCCCCTCAGGAATTTCCCCGGGTACAATTACCTCATGGCCATCCCAGGGATAGGTTGTATTGGTATAATGAGGCTCACCGTAGCCCTCCAGCTGAATATGGGCAGGCACCCGGATGGTAGGCCAGCTGTGGCAGTCATAATCCCTTGCCTCAAAGCCATCAATGCGCTCTGCTACATTCCTCGCCACATGAATGTGCCACAGGCCGTTCAGTGTCCGCCTGAAGGAAGTTACCCCCTCGCTCAATTCCCCCATGCTGGCATAATACTCATGATCACTATGCGGAGCCAATACATTTTCCTCATAATATAGCGGATTGGCCAGCCTGCCTGCATCAAAGCCGTTTTTGTTCATTTATATACCCCTCTTTTCTAAGCAACTATACAGATTGTAGCACAAGCTGCGCACCATATCCGTCAAAGCTTCAGATAAGATGCGCAGCCTGCATTATTTTAGGCTTGCGCCTGCTCCAGCTTTTTCTGCTCCCTGGTAATTTCCAGCATGCTGAGCATATCCTTGTAGAAATCGCCATTCAGCTTATAGCATTTTACATAGATAAACATCATAGTGGCAAAAATAATCGCGGAAAGGACAAACATCAACAGCTTCAGTCCCATGATAGTCTGCTCAGTCTGAGCAATATTCGGCACATAGCCCACAAACTGCAGCAGCAGACCGCCCAGGGCACCGGACATAGCAGAACCGAATTTTACGGACAGCGTCTGAGCCGAGAACACAATAGCCTCGGTACGCTTGCCTGTCTTAAACTCGCCATAATCGCAGGCATCAGCCAGCATAACAGTACCGGATACGCAGATCAGGGCATTACCCATGCTGAACAGGGCGGCACAAATACCGAAAACCACCGTGCTGGAACCAGGAGCACCGGCAAAGAAGAACATTCCAAGGAGGCCGGAAATCAGCAGGGCAAGAGACAAAAGATAAGTGGACTTGCGGGAAATCATCTCCACCAGCTTGGAAAAGGCGGAAAAGGCCACCAGCTGGGAAGCAAAGGAAATCGCACCGAACAGGGCAAACCAGCTTTCATCCAGCACCACATAGCGATAATAGTAGATATTCATGCCCAGGAACAGGTAAATACCAAACTCCTTCATGACAGTCAGTCCAATAATTACCAGCAGCTGATCATTTTCCTTGATAATCCTCAGGGCATCAGCCGGCTTGATACGCTCCTGGCTTTCAGTAACAACATGCTCACGGGTGAACAGGAAGCAGATAACCTCGCAGACATTAAACACTACAGCAATCAGCAGGGCAAAACGGAAATAACCGTCAGAAACTGTTCCACCCATGTTGACCCCCAGAAAAGCGATAATCATCAGGCCGAAGGTAGTAATGGTAGAACTGCCGAACATGGCAAAGAGACGCGGAATCACGGACATGGTGTCACGCACCTTGGAATCACTGGAGAAGGAAGGAATCATGGACCAGTAAGGCACATCCATCAGGGTATAGGTCATGCCCCAGAGGATGTAGGTAACGGCGCACCATACATATACCAGCGTCCCCTGCAGGAAATCAGCCGGATTCAGGAACAGCAGTGCCAGCACAACGGAGTTGATAATCGTACCTGCCAAAATCCACGGACGGAACTTACCATATTTTGTATGGGTATTATCTACAATCAAGCCCATCATCGGATCATTAATCGCATCCCAGATACGGGCTACCAGGAACAAACCACCGACAAAAGCAGGTGAAACCTGCACCACATCAGTGTAGTAAACCATGACAAAGGTGGCTACAATACCATAAACCAGATCCTTACCATAAGCACCTATGCCAAATGACAATTTTTCTTTAAACGAAATACCATTATCCATTACCTTTACCCCCATATTAACAAACTATAATCACTTACACCTGTAGCCGGGCGGCTGGCTCCCCTCAGTCAACCCCCACGAATTTTTTGGCTTCCATCCTGTCCAGATAGGACAGGAACCTGTCTGCCGACTCTGCCTGCAGCAGCTTCTCGCGGTTGGCGGCATCAATGAGAATCAGCGAGATATGCCCCAGCATTTCGATATGCAGGTCATTGGCATCCTTCGGTGCGGCAATCATGAAAAAAATCTTGCTCGGCTTGCCGTCACGGGCCTGAAAATCCACACCATCAGGTACCGTAATCACGCTGAGACCCGGCCTGGCCACTGCCTCGCTCTTGGCATGAGGAATGGCAATACCTGCGGAAATACCGGTAGAACCCAGAGCCTCCCTGGCCATTACAGCCTCACTAAAAAGAGCCTTATCAGTTACAATGCCGTTTTTCTCCAGCAGCTCCGCCAGTCTGGCAATCACCTCATCCTTGGTCTTTACATCGGCAGCCAGCTCAATGCAGTCAGCCGTCAGCAAATCAGAAATATACATACCCATCACTCCTTAAAATATTAAAATATTAAAACATGCAAAACTACACATATATATTTAAACACGCTCAATACACTGAGCATATTGTCAGCCGTTACATCTTGATATACAATTGTCAGTAGAAAGTCATTATGTAATATACAGAGCAAGCTGAAGCTTGACAGGAAAATCCAATACTTTTAGCAAAAATCATAAACTCCAGGAAGGGAGCTGTTTTTTATGGAAGACGCACAAGGCATTGTGCTGACTGCCCACAGCGCAGGCTTATCCATCACCACCTTCGGCAAATCCCATACCTATCCCGGCCATTATTACGGCCCTGCCATGCGCCCTTATTACCTTATCCATTACATCCTATCAGGCAAGGGAGTTTTCCAGAGCTATCACGGGGACTCCCGGACCTACAGACTGCATCAGGGGCAGGGCTTCCTCATCGAGCCGGGCTTCGTCAACCGCTACGAAAGCGATGCCAGCGAGCCCTGGAGCTACATCTGGGTAGCCTTCAGCGGCAGTGAGGCCCGCAGCATCATTGAAGCCCTGGGACTCAGCCAGGAGGAGCCGATATTTTCCTGCACACCGGAGCAGGGACACGCACTGGAACAGTGCATTGACAGGATGCTGGAATTTCAGGATGTCCAGCTTGCCAACAGCTTCCGCCGCATGGCACAGCTGAATGAATTTCTCGCCATTCTGGCCGAAGCCCAAAAGGATACCCTGCCCTCTGCCAGGGCGGATGACTATGTTGCCAGCGGCCTCGCCTACATCCGCAGCCACCTGTCCGAACCCTTTACGGTTCAGAATCTGGCAGACTACCTGCGGCTGAACCGCAGCTACATGACCACCCTTTTCAAGGAAAAAATCGGCATGTCACCGCATGAATACATTCAGCAGTGCCGCATCAACAAGTCCGGCCATCTGCTGGAATCATCCGCCCTTTCCATTGAAACCATCGCCTACTCCTGCGGCTATGCCAAGACCGATTCCTACACACGGGCCTTCCAGCGGCAGAAGGGCATGAGCCCCTCCGCCTACCGCCGCCTGTGCCGGGAAAACAAATACAGCCTCTACCTGGTAAACAACAAATAACTCAAGGTCAGCCTACCGAATTATTTTGCTTGGAGTACAAACAGGCGGGAATAGAAATCGCCACAGGCCACCTTTTCCGCTGTCTTCTGCTCACCGCAGGACTCATCAGTGGTCACAAGGCCGGCTGCCATCAGCTCACTGCCGGCAAAGCTGCCCATGGCCTGCCTGCCCTCCACCAGAACCTCATACTCAGCCTCCGGCAAAAGCCCCTGCAGCCTGGTCAGGGTAAATGGCGTACAGGTCTTTGCCATCAGGCGGTAATATCCCACAAGAGCCTGCTTCCTGTCAGGGGATACCACCATCCAGGCCGCCTCATTGCCGGCAAAGGGATCGAGAAGCCGGTAAAAGGTGCCGAACTGAATCAGCTCCCGATACTGCTTCATGAACTTAATCTGCTCCTTGACCTGCTGGAACTCCTCCTCCGGCAGCCTGCCCAAATCCAGCTCATAGCCGAAGGTGCCAAAGTAAGCTACATCCCCCCGCAGCTTCAGGCTGGTTTCCCGGAATACCTGATGATTTGGCGTAATGGAAACGTGAGAGCCCATAAAGGACAGAGGATAGCCATAGCTGGTGCCGTACTGGATATAGATGCGCTCACCGCCATCGGTATCATCGCTGGTCCATGCCTGCGGGGCATAGTAGAACATGCCCGGATCAAAGCGTCCGCCGCCTGATGCACAGGACTCAAAGAGAATGTGCGGAAACTCACTGGTCAGACGCTCATAGAGGTCATATACCCCCAGGATATAGCGATGGAAAATCTCCCCCTGCTGCTCAGCAGGCCACCCGGCAGAACCGCACTCCGTAATACTGCGGTTCATATCCCACTTGATATAATCAATATTGGCATCCTTCAAAACCTTGTAGATGGCATCATGGATATAATCCACCACCTCCGGCCGGGAGAAATCCAGCACATACTGATTGCGCCCGTGGGAGCTCTTGCGCCCCTCGACATGAATAATCCAGTCAGGATGCTGCCGGTACAGCTCCGTATCCTTGTTGACCATTTCCAGCTCCACCCAGAGGCCGAACCTCATGCCCATGCCATTGATGCGCTCCGCCAGTCCCTTGATGCCGTTGGGCAGCAAGCCCTCCGTAGGCCACCAATCCCCCAGGCCGTGGTAATCGTCCCTGCGGGTGGAGAACCAGCCATCATCCAGCACAAACAGCTCCACGCCTGCCTCCTTTGCCTTGGAAGCAATCCTGACCAGCTTGTCCTCATCAAAATCAAAATAGGTGGCTTCCCAATTGTTAATCAGAATCGGGCAAACCCTGTCACGCCATGCCCCCCTGGCCAGACGGCTGCGGTACAGGCTGTGAAAGGTCTGGCTCATGCCGTTCATACCCTGGCAGGAATAAACCAGCACCGCCTCCGGCGTCTGGAACGCCTCCCCCGGCTTCAGCTGCCAGCTAAAGCCCTGAGGATGGAGCCCCAGCATGATGCGGGCTGTATTGAAGGTATCAACCTCCACCTGTGCCAGGAAATTGCCGCTGTACACCAAAGAAAAGCCGATTGCCTCCCCCTGATTTTCATCTGCGTTAGGCCGCTTCAAAATCAGGAAAGGATTGTGGGTATGACTTGACTGGCCACGCAAGCTGCCAATGGACTGAATACCAGGGCGCAGGTGGGAAACCAGCTTGTGGCGTTCCCTGCTCCACCAGCCTGAGAACTGCACCATATCAAAATCTGCATCCGGCATATCCAGGCTGAGGCTCATGGCCCGGTTCAGCCTGACCACCTGAGAGCCGTTGTTGCGGAACCAGGCACTTCTGGCGATAGCGGCCTCCTCTGCAAAAATCGTATAGGACAACACCAGCTCCATGCCGGTCCGGGCATCCTGCAAGGTTATCAGCAGGGTTTCCGCTTCCTCAGGCTGCTCCGCATAGGTAGCAGGCAGGCCGGACAGGGCAGGCTTCCCTGCCACAATCTCATGGGAGACATAACAGAAATCACTCAGCCTGCTGCCATCCTGCTGTGCCACCTCCACAGCACCCTCACGAAAATCAGTAGTGCCGTAGGAAGGGTACTCCTGCTTAATCTGCTCCAGTGAAAAGGTATATTCCCCCTCATAGGCCTGAGCTGACATAGGACGATAATGCACCAAATCCTGCAAATATCCATAATCCCTGTCCAGGGGCAGCCGCCTGCCAAAATATAGCTGTCCCAGATGGCCATTGCGCAAAACCTTAAAAATGTAACTCACGCTATCATTGCAAAGATGAAATTGTTTGTGCAAATTGTCAAACTGAATTGTCATAAAACGTCTCCTTCACCTAAAAAACACGCACAATTATATTGTTGTATATTGTTTTGCTACTTTTAATTCTATCGTTTTCCCTCTTTCTGAATAGAATTGTATATCATTTTTTCGTTTCCTGCCACCCGCTGCTGTTACTTCTATACGGAAAAATGTTAGATATAAAAAATGTTAAAAGTAAAAGCAGCAGGTACGTTTCTAACAAAACGCACCTGCTGCTTTTTTTATTTGAATATAAGCTGCTCTCTATATTGATAAAACATGCCATGCAGATACTGCAATATTTTCACGCTGTTGCCATATTACCTTCCGCGCAGCGTAAAGATGGCAATCTCCGGCTGACAGCCCAAGCGGAAAGGGAACCAGCTGCCGTTGCCAGGATGGACATACAGCCTGGTAGCCCCCTGACTGTACCAGCCCCGCAGGTATTCAAACACCGGCGGAACCAGCGGCATCCCCTCAAAGCCCAGCTGGCCGCCGTGTGTATGGCCGCTCAGTACCAGCTCCGCATTATATTCTACAGCATTTTTAAGAAAATCAGGATGGTGAGCCAGCAAAATCTTTACAGCATTATCAGGCACACCTTCCATAGCCTTTTTCGTGTATGCCTCTGCCAGATAGTCAAACTGTTCACGCTGCATCGGATAATCCACACCTGCTATGTACAAAGGACGGCTGTCCTCCAGCACCAGGACATTGCTATTCACCAGATTATGAATCCTTTTATCCTGCAGGGCGATTTCCAGAAGGGGAATCCCCCGAATATACTCATGGTTGCCCCGGCAATAATAAATCCCCTGGGGAAACCTGTCACTGTAGCTGTCCAAAAGCCTTGCCGCCTGCATGGTCATTCCAGCATTATCAAAAACATCACCGGTAACAACCAAAACATCCGGCCGCTCCTCAGCAGTTTTTTCCAAAAGCTCCCGAAAATCCTCCAGACTATAAAAGCTCCCCAGATGCACATCGCTCAGCTGGGCAATCCGATAGCCCTCCAGACGCTCTCCCAGCCCCTCTACCGGCACGGTATACTCGACGGTATGCAGCTCATGCCTCTCCACAAAACTGCCGTATAGGCTAAGTCCCAGAGCAACAGCCGCCATAACTGCCACCACATACCTGCCGATATTTGTACTGGAAAAAATCAGCGTTGCCTTTCTATTTGCCAGCAAAGTAAAAAAGAATTTGCCCAGCCATATTGCAGCCAGCAGGACTATTAAAAAAATCTGCAGCATCAGCCAGATAGTTACAGATTGAATAATCACAGCTGTAACCTCTACGGCCTGCTCAGGCTTGAAGCCGACACCGATACCTATAATCGATAACAGATTTAATATCAGGCACAGCCTGTGCACTTTTTTACCCTGCTTCCCCCAAAAGCTACGCAGCAGGATATACATAGCAACATTCAAAAATACCACAAACCCGGCAGCAACAACAATAAATCCCATAGCCTCACCTCAAATTTATCTATACCACACATTCGCTACTTTTGCGAAAACATACACGGGAATTATAACACAAATAGCTGAAAAAACAAAAAAAGGTACTAAAAAACCGAGCCTTGAAGCTCGGATACCTGAGAAACACTATGGTGCGGTTGATACCGCGCCAATTTGGATACAACTATTTGAATTCAGTACCGACTTCGCTAGGGCATAATAATATCATATTGTTCACTTTCAGCTATCGGGGCTGGCTGCTACACCAGCCCTTCTGCCATCTTACTTATTCACAATCTCAATCGCTTCATCGATTGCACTCTCAAAAATTTCCCAGGCTTCTTCTTCGTCATCACAGATTTCTGTGATTTTTGCAGTGCCATCGTCAATAGCACCATCGCCGACAAAGTCCCAGCAACCGCTTTCTTGGACGTCCATAGGATTAGCTTTACGAACAACCTCGCCATCCTGGATAAGTTGCCTGCCTATTCTTATTTTCTTTCCGTCAACCTCGATTTCTGCTAAAACGCCACCAAAATCCTCCATGTCTAAATGACAACTCAGGATGTTATATTCCTGTTTGATTTCCTCTTCGCCGGACCATGTATAGGCAGAAAAATCAGCCATGGCACTCGTCACATTCCCCTCGTCATCATGATACACAACCATATCATCGATGATTTCGGGATGGCTTTTCGGCGATGCCTCCTCAACCATCCATTGCATTACTTGCTCGATGGCCTCATGGGGAAAATCTGCTTCGACATAATCGCCGTAGTAGTCGTCGGATATGTTGTCCCACGGGATTTCCCCAAAAAACTGCCTTGAATCAATTGCTTGACAAAAAACCTGATACTTCCTCATTTTAATTTCCTCCTTTTGGTTGTTATCGTACCTATTATAGTATTAAGATGTTTTCCATATTTTTTATAAGAGATTTTCATGTTTCAGAAAGTGCTCTATAAGTCTAACAACATACTCCGGACAGGCACGCTCGCCTGTTTCCCAGCTGCGCCATGTCCTAGTTGGTACGCCAGTCAGCTCACAGATCTTTATCTGTGATAACCCGCTGGTCTCCCTCATCTCTTTAATTGTCATATTATCAATCCTTTCTTGGGGGCTGGCTGCTGTACCAGCCCCATTTTTTTCTGTATTATTCGCCAAGCTTCCAGGCGCGGAAGGCTGGGCGGTTTGCATAAATGAAATCAATTGCATTATAGTTACGATTGTTAATGAATACCCTGGCATCGTCAACGCTGTTAATAAACCCGATAACATCGTCCTTAATGTCTACGATTTGCATGTAGTTATTTGCGTTGACATGATTGCGGTTCAGGCAGCTCCAATCCGGCTTGGAAGGAACCCAAATCTTCCTGTCTTCGCCAACAACACCGCACCAGGTGCCGCCCTTTACCATCCAGTCAACATCTGCCTGGAACCGTCTGATCATATTCGCCTTGATGTCCTCTGCCCATGCAACCTGCTTCTCAGAACCCTTCATGTTAATTACTCCCTTAGCTTCTGCCCAAGCGGCCTTGAGACACTTGGAAAAAGTCCCCATAGCCTTTCTGAAGTTTGCCCAAGCTTTTTTCATAATCTCGCTCATGTTGTACTTTTTCATGTCCTCAAGTCCTTTCTATGGTTATATTATACGGCACATTGTGCCTATTGTCAATGATTTTTTGTATTTTTTCACTAAAAAAAGCGGAGCCGCCCGGCCCCGCTTCCGACAGTCAATATCTAATATTTCCTCTTGCATATTCCCCCTTTAAAATTAAATAGGCACTCCCACATCCCCCTGAGAGGCCGCAGAAAGTGCCTTTATTGTAGTTACCTATACTTTTACTTCGCGCTGAGTCCATGCTTCACGCGGTCATGTTCCTCCGCCCTTTTTGCATTATTCCACCGTTCCATACCGCCGACTAAATATCCGGTTATGCGCCGGATGCGCTCAAAGGGCACTACCTGTAGTTCATAGTCCAGCACGGCCTGACCGGCATCGTTTGTGCCGATAATCAGGTTTCGTGGCCTGATGCCACCATGCTCGTTTGTCAGCAACGCAATATATGCCAGCACTTCGTCTTTTGAAATGCGAGGAATATTCCGTACTGTGACTTCAACGCCGTTAATCAGCATGTTATCACCTCTTTCCGGCATCGATGTTACCTTGCGCCCCGCTGGTGCTTGTACCAGTTAGCTTTCCCACGGAGCACATCGCCCCCGCGGCTGCCATCAGTAGCCCACGGCCTGTATGCAGGGCTTTCAGCCGTGCCAAGGTACTCTAAGTCACCACGGGTATCTCCATCCCCGTAGCCATCATTCCACCAGGAATAGGGCTTGTGGGTGCCAACACCGCCGTCCTCGTTATTCGCTGCCTCGCCGTGGCTCATCACGTGAGCCTTGTCGATAGTCAGCCACAAGGCAGTGGCAATCCGGTCAATGACCTGTGCCATGACCTCTATCTGCTTTGCGGTGGGCGGAAACCCGCCAAGGCTGGCAGAACCACCGCCATAGCAGCAGCAAAGAGCGATGCCAATGGAGCCGGTATTTCTCCGCCAAGTGTGGCTTTTAGTCTCAGACAAATCATCAGTAGTCACATAGATGCTGCCATCTCCCGTGATATTGATGTGATAATCCTCAAATACAGTGGTATGATTGCCAGCCGTCCAGTGCAGGTAGATTTTCGGCTCTCTGCCTTCAGTTTTCGCCTTGTTCCAGATAGTTTCTCTGGCGGATGCCGCCATATTCTCAATTTCATCAATTGTTACTTCTCTTTTCATCGTTTCAATCTCCCTTCCCCGACCTGCTTCAATGTAGATTTCAGCCTATTCGGTATCGGGACACCAGCATTTGCGATGTTCTCCGTTATTGATAGGCACTCATTTGCCAGATAGAAATAGAGCACCATCGGCATTACCAGCTCCGTGCCTATAACCGCATCCATGATATGCCCCATGGACACCATGAGCAGTATCAGCACTTTTTTCACGATGCCCCTAAAGCCGATACGGCTGTCCAGGGAAAGAGCCGGGCAGAAAAAGGATGCTGATACGCCTGTGATGTAGTCAATAATCATGGCAATTACCAGCCCCTCAAGCCCCACGGACCAGCCGCCGAATAAGTGAGTTACAATCAGGCCTGCCACAGAACTAACCCCTCCTACCACCGCCCCGGCACCTCCCGTCCCAGGCAAAAAATCTTTTATAGAGCAAACTGCTTTTTCCATAGCTTCACCTCTAAAATTTAATCTGATAGAACAGCACCCCGGCACAATCAGCGGCAAAATCACCATTGTCCCACTGCTTATCTATCCACTTTTCCTTGGCTGCACCAATGGCCAGCGTGGTTGCTGCTGCCCAAAAATCATTGAAACCCGCATTCCTTTTCAGCTGGTCATTGATAACGTAGCTGATACCGAAGTGGGCAAACCTGTCAACCCCCACGCTGTCAGCCAGATTATGCTCTGCTGCCATCACCGGTGCCGACAATATTGTCAATAATGCCGTTAATACGATTGTTACCAGCGTATTTCTTATCTTCCTCACGAACCTGCACCTCCATTTCCAGCTGGGAAATGAGGCGGAGCAACCTAACGATTGTCTCCACCAACACATCCACCGTCTTATTGCTTAAAGTTTCTCTCAGCTCCAGCTCGTTCATCACTCAGCCTGTGCCTCTGCCCTGAGAGCCTTGACTTCTGCCTGGAGCGCATTGATTTTGTCACGCACCTCCTGACGCTGCTCAACTAATCCATTCACATCATAAGGCATATCCTTCTTACCCAGCAGGGCGGCTTCATAGCACTTGATGATTTTGTAATCACCGATGGCGGACACAGGACTGGTCAAATCATTTGTGAGATTGATGATTTCCTGCTCTTTGCTGTTAATGATGATCTGCTTCTCGTTTTCCATGTTCGTTCAGCTCCTTAAATAATTTATCCATTTCTGCTAATACCTTCCTGGCATGGTAACGCTTCTTGTCACCGCGCCAGCTTTTATATTGATTGGCGAAATCCCTGTATGAAATTTCTCCGTCCCTGACCATAGCTGCCATTTTGCGCATTTTCCGCTTCTGCCTGCTCAGGACATCTTTAGGAATCCTTCGGATGATTTTCCCGCTGTCTGTCAGGATGTACCTGGTTTTCAGGAACGTGAAGCCTTTGCTCAGTTTGATGATCTGCGTTTTTCCGTCATGCACGAAAATCCCCAGGTCTTTACAAATAGCTTTTATCTCCAGTAGCAGCTTTTTCAGGAACTCTTTGTCCGGGTGGATGATAATGCGGTCATCCATATGCGCATCGTCTTTTCCGGCCTTGGCCGGTCGGGATTGTAATGCTCTAATGCGTTGAACAGCACATCGTCCGGGTTAATGCCCGGCACACATTCAACATCATGCTCATTGGCAGCCAGAACCTTCTGGATTGTGTCCAGTACAGTTTTGTCAGCAACCCTGCGGGATATTTCCTGCATGAGCACATCATGGCGGATGTTATCAAAATATTTGCGGAAATCTATTTTGAGTACATATCCGGCCTTGCCGTATCTTGCATAATGCCACCTCAGATGCTGCTCGAATCTCCGCCTGGTGAAGCTGATACCTTTTCCTTTTAGGCTAGCTCCATTGTCGTGGATCAAATACCTGGACAAAGCTGGCGTGAGGACTGTATCGCACAAGGAATGCTGCATAACCGCATCCCTCACTGTCAGAGCCCTCACCAGCCTCTTTCTGCCCTGCTCATGCAATATAAATATCGCGCCCTTCTGCTGCTCATAGGTGCCGTTTCTCAGGCTGTCCTGCAGAGAGAAAATCTCCCTCATCAGATTCAGCCCGAATTTCTGGGTAGCCTCTTTCCAGCCGCTGCATTTTACTGTGCGCTGGTAGCCACGCAGCAAATTATCGGCACTGGTAAAATCCTGCATTTTTTATCCTTTCCTGCTGTGCTTGCAGATACAACAGCCTTGGCCGGTATCGTCACAGCTCCTATTTGCCACAAAGTGTGGAAGGATGCCAGCTCATTCCCTGCTCATTTTTCTCCTGCCGTTGGTGCGGCAGCCTCAGAGAAGCGGGCGGATGCCCCCGTTGGAGTTGCGATTGGACGCATCGTTGTAGTTGGCATTGCCATTGTTGTTGGCATTGCAGAACCGACTACCGGAAGCAACCGCAATCAGCTGACACCCTGTAAAATTAATCACTTCAAATCCTTGAACCTTTTGTTGTCTGATTTCCGCCAGCCTTTCAGCAGGCCGACTTCCTCATCCAGCATCGCGATATACTGCTTATATTTATCGGCGGATACATCCAGTTCCCGCGATGCAAGCTCAAGCTCAACAATAAGCACTTCACAGCTTGCTATGGCCCTGTCCTGGTAAATGCGCCGTTCCTCCGCTTCTGCCTTGCAGGTCGGCCACAGGGTGTAGGCACATATCACGTTATGCAGCATTGCCGTGGATATATCCCATATAGTATTGAAATATTTCTCAACAATGCGCTCGGGATATTTCGCCGGTAATTTTGGCGTGCCGTAATACTTTTCCGCAAGATTTGCCAGGGTTTCTGCGTCCTCCGGCTCCATCCTGTTTTTGTGTATTACGATATTCCTTATCATCTTCACGCCGAAATCCCGCTGACACAAATCCATCAGCTTGACATGGATATTCTTTGCATTTACGTAAAATTTTAGCTTTGAAATGCTTCTGTTGCGTGCTAATACTGACATTTCTCATTCCTCCTAGGCCGCTAACCTGACACGCCCCATAAAGGGGCGTGGTTTGGGGTTAGCGGAGCAGGAAATACGGGCGGACGCCCCCGTTGGAGTCGCGATAGGACGCATCGGTGTAGGTGGCACCGCCATCGTGGCTGGCAGTGCAGAACCGACTACCGGAAGCAACCGCACGGAGCCAGAACCACTTTCTCGCACCGTCACTGTACTTGTTCTTGGAAAAACGCTCATGGCGGAACAGTGCCAGCTGCTTGTTGGCGCATCCAACATCATACCCGGAAGAACTGAACACGCGTCCACCATATACCATCGGCTCATTCGGGATATTAACCCAGGTGTCAGCCCATTCCCAATCCGTGCAGGAGCCAGTCCAGCCAGCACCGGCAGCACTTGTAGCTGTAGGGCTCATAGTCTTTGTCAAAAGTTCCCTGTGCTTCAGCACGTGTGCATCGCCGAAAGCGTTGATGATGCCAGTCTTGTACAGTGGCATATTGACTGTCCACATTTTTGAGCCCAGGTACGCCCCCGTGGTGTCGTTGGTATCATTCATGCTTACATTCAGCTGTACCGTAACATCCGGAATCATCAGGATGTGATGGGTGGCGCACTCGGTATCGCCCGCGCCGTAGTAATAGTCGAAATCTGCTACCACCCACTTTACGTTGTACGTGGTGCCGTCCACGGTAATCGGCTTGATGATGTAGTCGCCGATGTAGATGTCCTTGAACGTACCATTTGCGATGGCCTGGGACATTTCCCCGCTAGCAAAATAGCTGGTCAGGTCCTTCCCACGGTAGATGCTGTTATGGGAAAGCCCATAATTGTTAATAATGTCCATGACGCCTTTGGAGTTAATCGCATCTACGATTTTCAATCCGGTTTCGTCCAACATTATTGGTTTTGTCAAAGTTGCCATTAGTATTCCTCCTCAAATTAAATTCAAACAGTGTAGGTAGCGCAAAGCTTGCCGTCTACGATTGACAGCCCGGCAGCTGCATCCGCAGTCTTGGCGTTGCCGGTGCAGGCCTTGGCTGTATCAGCTTCGGTAGCAGTTGCAGCGTTGCCGGTGCAGGCCTTGGCCGTGTCAGCCGTTCCTGCTGTAGCAGCCTTTCCAGCATAGCTGGTGACAGGCTGCGGCACGCCGTTTGCGTCCATATACACCGGCACAGTAGCACTGCCTTTTCCTTTGAAACTGTCGATGTGGGCCGCTTCTGCTACTACATCACTCCACTTGTCCTCATCTTTGCCCAGCGTCATAGACTGGCCGCCTGGTCCAAAATACGGTGTTGCCATACTTCATTCCTCCTTTTATGAATTTGCATTTAGCACGGTCACACTGCCGTCAGCAGATTTGTTAAACAGCTGCGGCACCGTGAAAGTCTTTGTTCCACATTCAGTTATCAGGCCGCCCTCTATTCTGAACCAGGGCAAGGAAATCGCATACCCCGTGCCATCGGCAGTCAGCCCGATAGTTGCCGAAACTTCTGTCAGCTGTACATGCTCTGCATCGTGCTTGTCAACATAATCCTTTATGCTGTCTGCCACCTGTGCCAAGGCAGTTTTGCTGACATATCCAGTCTGTGCCATTGATTTTAGTCACCTCCAGTAAATTGCAGGGCTGGCAAACTGCACGCTCCCGGCAAAATGCCAGCCCTGCAACCCTAAATCACCAGAAGCAGCTTATGCGAACTTGGCTACAATCTGATTGATGTCCTCGGTAGTGGCCTCCTCAATGGCCTCCAGCTTGTCTTTCAGGTCGGTGGTGAAATCCTCGGTAGACAGGCCCTTGCCATCTTCCTTATCCACCTTGCCGGACAGGTCGGTAACGCCGCCCAGGTTATCCCAGCTGGTGCCATTCCATGCCACATTCTCGCCAGCGTTCAGATCATGGGACGGATCAGCGGCAGTAACGTTGTACATGTCGCCCACCTTCTGACCATCGGCAGGCAGCTCTGCATAGGTGGCAACAGTGCCCTTGTACAGGAGCGCAGTAGTATAGTCAGCAGACTTGGCGTATTCGGACAGGTCAATGTTTACGCCCTTCTCGGTAATCTCCAGTGCCTCGCCGTTGACCTTCACGGCCTCCAGCACGTTTACCTGAGCCCCCTCAGCCACACCTGCCAGCTTATTCTTCTCAGTATTGGTGTAATCAGCCTCGGACAGGCCCTTGCCCTCAACCTTGTCCACCTTGGTGGCTTCCTTGGCTGCGATGGCATCGGTGATGGAGTCAATCTGTTCCAGGGTAACGTGCGCGGTTGCTGGGGTAGTAGTAGTGATAGTCATAAACAATCTCTCCTTTTGAAAAAAATAAATTTATATATCTTTAGCGGCCATCTTTCAGTGTGCACCCTCAAATCCAGCCGTTAAATTCAATGATAAATAAACCATGTTAATCAGCGATAATCAGGAAAACTTGCTGATGATATTATTAATATCTTCCTTGGTTGCCACAGGCACATCCACCTCTTTCACAGGTTCATCATCATCGCTGTCATCGTCGGCCTGCACAGGAACCTTGGCGGCGATAATATCCCCCTCGGCATTCCGCATGAACCGCGGTGTCGAGAACCGAATCGGCGCAGGTGTAATGCTGCCATCGCTCTGCTGGTAGAACTCAGCAAAATCCTGTGCCCGTTCCAAACTGCCTGCTACAACGCCGTTGGTAACTTTCTTGAAGGCATCGCCATCCATGACAGACATCTTGCAGACCTGCCAGATAACACCGCCATCTACAACAGTGTCATTCAATGTCAGCAGGTTAATGTAGCAATTTTCTTCACTAGTTATACCAGCCTGAATGCATTTCAGGAAAAAGCCAGGCCGTAGCCTGCTGTCATAAAGCAAATCACCTAGCTTATAAGCGGTGCTACGCTGCAGCAACCTTGCCAGTGGTTCCAGCTGACCTCTTGTTACCAGCCCTGACGGATCTATGTTCAGTGATAAATTATCAATATTTGAAACCACGATATTGAACGAATAATCAACAGTGATAATAGCGCCTATTGATTCCGGCGGAATCATATCCGGCTCCGTAGCCAATGCGATTAGGTAGAGGATTTCGCCCACATCGGGATCCATAGCAAACAACCCCAGCTCCCTGGCGTAAAAGCCCTCCTGAATTCCTTTGGTGGTCAAAGTGCATTGAACCTTGCAGATGCCATCAACTGTGGCAGTATTAGAGGTAATGCCCATGCTTTCCCGTGGTTCCTTCAGGTCGATAGCCACATCGGCTTCTTCCCATGTCATTTGACCGCTGCCGATTTTGAACCGGGTAAGTTTGAGTGGTGTTCCTGTTTCGGCCTTGGCTTGCAATATCCTGCCGGCCTTTGTCAGCCTGACCTCTTTGAAATTAGCCATTATTTATTTTCCTCCTTGTGAAGACTGATTGCTTTATATGTAATTTCGCCTATTCCTGTCTTAAATGAACAAATCATATCTTGATTGATAGCGGAGCGAGGCGAAATACAAACGTAATTTTCACTTGATATACCTGTACCTACAGGCAGCTTGGCAAATGTGTCAGAGTCTGACACGCATCTGGGCAGTAATTCCACCTTTCCGTATCCGGATAAATTACCGCCCAGCAAAATATTTCCTTGTGCCTCAGCACCGCTGATATGCTGCAATCTCACATCAGCACTGTGGTGTATTTCGTTATGTCCGCCTATAAAAATAGACGATGAAATATCACCGCCCTGCACTATTCCCGGTATTATTTCATATTTTTTGTGTACATCCGCAAAACAGCCTAAATACCTGGTAATGTCTATACTTTTAGAAAATCTCAACACCTCAAGCCAGCTTCTGACATTTTTTGAGGCATTGATCATCTTGATAAGGTTTTTGATTTTTTGTGTAGTGATTTGCGAATCTCCCAAATTAACCTTAAAGAAAAAAGGCTCACCGCCATAGTCAAACCATTCCTCTACTACTCCAGTCTGATACACAGTCTGTATCATTTGCTCCACCGCGGCTGGAGTGCCCTTGATGCGATGCCAGGCGATGGAATTTTTGACCAAATTCCTCCTGACAGCCAGAGGAAGCGTATCATCATAAAAATCACAATGCATCTGAATGGCCAGCGTATTAATCAATTCGCTACCAAGCATATCTATGGCTGGATAAATCAGTATTTCAGCAATAGTTTTGTCAAAAGACAGCAATGTATCGTCAACGACCTTTGCTACCTCCTGTACATTTTCCTTATCCAGGGACTGGGGCAGATTTTTGTGAATAAAATAATCTTCAATATTATTCATTCGTCCTCACTCCCCGTCATGGCTATGGAAACACCCTTATCCTGTGCCACCTGATTCTCTTTTACCTGCACAAATTCAGGCGAATTAATCAGCACCCTTTTGACGCCTCCTATGGATTTGAGCCGATATATCAGCTCATCCGGGTTTATGTCTCTCCCCAGCCTGGTGCGCTGCCACATGCGGTATTCTTCTACAGCCTTGTATACGTCAGCTGATACGCTCGCCGGATCTGCGCCATTTTTCAGCCAGTATCTCACATCTATCTGATAGCTGACTGGCTCTGGCGCAACCACCTCTACTTTTTCGCACATAGGCCTGACTGTCTTTCCGGATAGCTTCTCCTCTATCTCTCCAAAAATTGTATTCTCAGGAATAATACCGCCTGTCAGAAGCACAACTACGTTAACAACTCCTGGAGAGGGTGAATAGGCCGCCGCATCAATAATAGCCGAATTGGTGCTTTTCGCCTGAAAGATATACTGTCCTTCAGGGCCTGCACAGGAATAGCTTTCAGGTGCTTCAAAAATCCTTTCGCGCAATGCGGCATCAGTTTCAACATCTGAGCCACCCTCTGATGTGCTGATATTCTCAATAGTTTTTACATAGGGAACAGGATCGATGATTCTGCTTATCTCCCCCGGCTTATAGCCGTTTCCTGTCACTCCCTTGACATTACACAGGCATGTAACCTGCGCTGACGTATTTCCGGCTGTTATAACCACATCATTGGCCGTGAGAAAATAAATATCGCCTTCTGCTCCTATGCGAGTTCCTTTAGGGATGATGGTTTCCTTGTCCCTGGCTTCTGAAAGCCGTATCTGGAATGCAGCTGAGGCTGAGCTGGCAGGTATTCTGGTGACGCCCACCAATGCCCCCAGATTTTCCAGCTTATCTCCTTCGGCGTATTTCAGTAAATTCTGCTTGCCGGTGTAATTCAGTTTTTCAAGCATTCTGATGAGCACATCACATATAAACAGCAAAAACAATCTTATCGGATCACCTTCGGCGGGATTCCTGCCTGTAACAGACGTGTATAGCGCAAAGATGGTTTTCTCAATATTTTGGGCATCCGCTTCCACAAAATCAATCTCAGGCAAATCTGCCAAATTAAGCATTAATACTCACCTCCAGCCTCGGCTGCAATCTTCCGCTTATATCAGCTGTGTATGTGATGGAATTAATAACAGCCCGCGGCTCATACCTTCTTATAGCTGAGAATATTTCCTGTGTCAGCCTGGCCTGAGCTTCATGTATAGGCATATCAACTACATTACCACTGATGCCAAAATTCCTGTCCAGAGGAATTTCTCCCTTTATGGTTCCCAGGATAGTGCGCAAGTTTTGCAAAACTTCTTCGATTGCATTGCCAGGTGCAAAATCTATCTCAAGTTTTTCTGTCATATCAACAACGTAGCTATTCATAAGACGCCTCCCAGGCCACCTAAGGCGATATTGGCAACATTGTAGATTGCACCGTACTTGTCAGTCTTCGTCTGCTCTTCTACATAATTGCTGTCATCGTATTCCGTGAGATTGACGGTGACATCTGTCTGTATAAGCTTGCCCAGGGCATTAAAATAGTTATTGCCCTCTGAGAGGCTGTCTATGCGCCAATAATTCTGTGTCACAGGCTTTCCACCTATAACCAGAGGGAACACCGCCCCTGTGTCCCTCATCTGGCGCAGAGTCTCTAATTTTTCCATAGGCGATACGATAATATTTCCGTGGTCGCTTCGCAGCTGAATCCGAAAGCTGAGCTTTTCCAGCCCCGGCCCCTTGAACTGGCTGACAGGCTTGCGAAGGATTAAATCATGCTCCGCCCAGCGCGCTTCGCCAGACCGCTGGAAATCGGAAGGAGTAAGCAGGTAATCTCTTGATACAACGAAGACCACACTGCCCATATAACCAATATACATATCATCAGCCCCCTATGAATACATTACTGCTGCCAACAGCCACGCTGCCGCCGCAGGATACAGGATCGCCTACACGGCCCGACTGTAAGCCGTTAATATATACAGTGCTGCTGCCAGAGGCGATTACACCGCCATGAGGCGCATGGTCGATACAGCTATGGGGCGGATAGCTGTCGGACTGCCTTCCAGCTCCCCTGCCGTTAATAATCACATCAGGGCTGGCGGATGCCAATCCCCGTGGCGGGCAAATATCATGCCCTGTATCACTATCTCCTAATCTCGTTGCTGCTGGCATAACTTGGCCTCCTTCTAGTTTTTCTGCGTGTCATTTATGACACGCGATTAATTATTGGATGAACAAATTAATTGATATATATCATCGGTGCCGTCAGCTTCATGGAGCCGGATGCATGTATTTCCATGTTGCCATTTTCATCTACACGCCAATAACTGCCGCTTTCGTGATGAACGCTCCTGACTGCCTCATTGCTCTCTAAAGCTTTATCAGCATCACTATAAAACGCTCCCAGCACATACCCTTCCCCAGGTCCTTTACCGGAAACATTGGGCAGAACCAGGCACAGTACCTGGTCATTAACCGCAGGCATCCAATAATCCTTTGTCTTGCAGGTACCCCGCTGGATAACCTTTAGGGCTGCTGTGGTGCGGTCATTCTTGTCAGGCCTTGTCACAATAACAGTACCTTCTGCAGGATTGACATCCGTAACAATGCCGACAAAAAAGAAATTGCAAAGATTGTTAATATCCATTCAGGCACTTCCTCACATCAAACTCCGTAGTATACGTAGAACCAATCCTATGTGCCGCCTTGGTGATTATATACTTGCCATCGCATACGCCAAAGCCGGTCAGGATTGCTGTCAGCCCGGCAGAAATGCGAAAATCCCCCAGGGAGCTGAATGTTCCTGTGAACTGCTCCTTGTTGGCATCGCGAAGTTTTTTCTTGGCCAGCCTTTCCGCCTCTGCCTGATTTTCCACCTGATCCCCTGCATGGAGCACATTGCCCTTTTCCATGTCTGGATTGACAAATTCTCCCTGGATAACCTCTTTCTTTTTTCCTTTTTGATATCTGACCACGCATTTCCAGTAGATGTCGCGTGTTTTTATTTTTAAGGAGTAATTGCTAAGCATGTGCACGAGTGCATATTTAGGATTGTGGTCATTCAAGCCTGGCTTCACTATTTCCAGTATCGGCTCCTGCTGTTCCATCTTGTCATCATCGAAAATAATAACCTGATCAGGCGTTACTTTCAGACTCCTGCCATTATCCTGACAGATGCGCATCAAAAAATGCAGGTCTGATTCATCTGCCTGCTCAATATGGTCAAGATTTGGATTGTCAGCACAGTCCCAATACAGCTTGAGGTTATTGCGCTGGCATATATCGTCAGCACATTTCCAGATGGAGATGTTTTCCCAGGTTTGATTGCGCTGCACGCCCCGCAGGGTGGAGTTTCCTACCACTGATACAGCCTTCAGGTGTACCGTGGTAGGGAAACCCTGTAACTCAATTTCGTCAATCTCGAAGCTGCCCATCTGGAATACTTTTTCACCTTCGTTGACGTTTGTCCAGTTGTAGCAGTGCAAGGATATTTCCAGCATGGATTCGGTCTTGGGGAACCATTCCTCCGCCCAGAGCTGTGCCCTGTCCTCCAGTACCAGGTCGATATTATCTACACTGCCGCTGAGATTGTCGCTATAGTCCAGAGACAAAAAATACTTTGATATATCTTCGGAAATATCCTTTGCCTCTTTTTCATCAGGGGCAGTATACTTTATTTCCAGCCACGCCCTTCGAGACAGCTTCGTGCCCGGCTCAAGGGATTGCAGCCAGTCTTTCAATATTTCAAACGCCTTGACTGCCATGTTTTATCGCCTCCACGGTGGCAAAAAGCTTCTATCCTCTGTTTTTAGCTCAGGGCAATTCAGCTTGATGCCCTGGGGGAAAACTGCAATATTCATATACTTGGTATTGGCCTGTATAAGCTTGTCCATGCAGGTCTCTTTTCCATATACCTTGTACGCAATTAAGTCCCACATATCCCCCTGTATGGTCGTATATACATCAGGCATAGGAAAATCTCCTTTCGTTATTTCGTACATTGGCCAGCATCCTAGGCAGCTCTCGTTCGAACTGTGCTTTCTGCTCTGCTAGGGCACGGCGCACAATATCGGCTATATTTGCCGACTCGCCGTTTCCGCCTGTACCTGTGATATTAATGACAGGGGCAAACTCCACACTGACGTTGCCGGTGCTGCTGGCTGTAGCTGGCGCAATAACGGTATTTTTATCCGTCATCCTGCTGTTCTCCATCAACGTTCTTGCATCTGCAACGATGGTGGATTGCTGTCCGGCTATCTGAATGGCATCTCCCATATAGCTTTGCTGGTTAGCTATCCGGACTGCTCCTCCAGCATAATTGCTTATGGTGGCCGCGCTGGCAGATTTTGCCTTATTGGCAGCCATACCTGCCTGTGCAGCCGGGTGATAGGCTCCCAGCATTTTTCCAGCAGTCTGCCAAAGCTGCAATGCTCTGGTAGTGTTATTGATCGGAATGATAACCTCTGTATCCCCTGCCTCTGCTACCCAGGTTAAATATGGCTGGCTGAAGATACCGCCCGTGGCTGACAGACCTGCTTCCACTGCCTTGTCAGAGGCTGCCGATTGGGCCTCACTATTGCCACCTTTGACAAAATTTACAACCGCCTGGATAGGCGAGCTGAAAATCTCCTTCAGGTGATTCCATTTTTCCTCTACCATGGCTATACCTGAATCAACAATCCCCTGTACCTGTGCCCATACATCCAATACAACGCTGACAATGGCATTCCAGGCGGCTGAGGCCGTGCCGTATATCTGGTTCCAGATTGCCATGATGAAAGCGGCACCAGCAGCCACAATAGGATTTATAGCCGCCCAGACCGCCATGACAACACTCATAATCCCTGTCCAGACCGTATTAGCCGCCGCCAAAATCATCTGCCATACCGTGCTGATGAAAGCACCGCAGGCGGCCATAGCTGCATTAATAGTCGCCAATGCTACATTGATGGCTGTGCAGATGATGTTCCAAACTAAGGTCACATGAGGCTGAATCAAGCTCCAGATAGCCATGATAGCCTGTATGCCTATCCGGATAATCCCCACGATAAGCTCAATGGCAGTCAATACCACCAGTGCTACTACCACGAATATCCCTTTGGCAATAGTGCTGATTACTGACCAGGCAGCCGCGAAAGCAGGAGCAACAGCTGACCATACAGCCATAGCCGTGCTGACTATTCCCTGCCAGATACCGCCAATGAAATCAGCTAGGCCGGTGAAGATCGCCATTGCACCATTTTGCAGGCTCTGCCAAGCACCAAGCACCGCCTCCCGGAAGCTGTCGTTGGTCTGCCATAGGTAAACCAGTGCGCCCACCAAAGCTATAACAGCCATAGCAATCAATATGTACGGATTTAGTGCCATAACAGCGTTCAGGATGGTTTGTGCCACACTGACACCTGCAATAGCACTCCTCAACATGGAGAATGTAGATAACACCATGCCATAGGCAGCTACAGCTGCATTGACTGCCAGACAGGCTATAACCACACCAGCAATAGCAGTCCCTATGCCTGCCAGAACTACAATCAGCTGCTGGTTATTTTCAGCAAAATCAGCAAAGGCTGCTGCTACCGGAGCCACAGCAGACATAACTGAGTTGATAGCGGGCAGCAGGGCTGAACCGATGCTGATAGACATAGCCGTGACTGTATTCCTCGCCAGCTGCAGCTGATTCTCGGTAGTCTGGCTTCTGGCTGCATATTCAGCTTCCATGGAGCCAGCATATTGCGTGGCATCTGCTACCTTGGTAAAATTGTCTTCCAGTGCCTCAAGATTGGAAAGCATTGGAGCAATGGCACCTATACTTTCCCTGCCAAACAAAGTACCCATAACAGATACCTGCTTCACCTTATCCAGGGATTTGATGGTATGCAGTACATTGAGGATCGTTTCCTTGGAGTTTTTCTGCATCCCTTCCGCAACCGCCATATAATCAAGTCCGATGTCGCTAAATGTTTCAACCTGGTTCTTGGTGGCAGCTCCGCCAGCCGTCAAGGCCATCATGAAGTTCTTGATGCCGGTGGCTGCCACATCAGACTGCACGCCTGCCCCAATCATGGATGCACCCATAGCGGCTATTTCTCCGGAGGCGATACCGCCAATCTCGCCAAGAGGGCCGATGCGGGTAACTACATCGGAGATTAGCGGTGCAGATGCCGCCGTGGTATTGCCCAGGTAGTTTATCTTATCCGCCAGCGCGACTACATCACTTTGCCCCAGCTTGAAGGCCGTCCGCCATTTCGCCATCATGTCACCAGCCTGATCGGCCGTAATGTCAAAGGCGATGCCCATCTTGGTAGCAGATTCAGCGAAAGCCATCAGGTCCTGCCTGGCAATACCTGACTGACCGCCAGCAGCCACAATCTTGGCTATATCGTTGGCCACCATCGGCAAAGTCCTGGACAGATTTAGGATGTCGCTATTCATTTCCTTGAATTGCTGCGGCGTATCGAAGTCCACCACCTTCTTGACATCAGCCATGACTGACTCAAACTTCATGGCGGCATCAATACATTCCATGATAGGTGCTACAAAGGATTGGATGGCCATAACGCCGCTCTGAAGATTACCGGCAGCAACGTAGAAATTGCTCTGCTTCTGGGTGTGAGTTTCCCTGACAGCTGCTTTTTGCGCTTGTGAGGCATTGTAATCAGCCTGTACTTTTTTGGCAGCAGCCAGGGAGGTTTCTGTCTTGGATAGTTCCTTTTGCAGCCTGTTTTGGCTTTCGGCGAAACTATCAGTATCAAAACCAGCCTTCCGGAGGTCTTCCCCCAGCTTCCGGGCGGCGTTCTGAGCCTTGTTGCAGGCATTACCCGCACTGCGGGCTTCCCTGTTGGCGGCAGCCAGCTCCTTGGCTAGTGCCTTGGTGGCAGTATTGCTGTTTCTGTAGGCGGCATTAAGCTGGATAACCTCCATCCTGGCCTTGGCGTATTCCTGAGCTGAGGCAGTTTTCTTCATCAATTCAGCTGCAACCTTTGCCTGCTCCAGCTTTATTTTATACTGCTCGGTAACAAGCCTGGACTTTTCAAACTCACTGCTTACAGCTGCAACACGGCTTTGTGCCACAGACAGGCTCTTGCCTGCTTCCTGTGTCTTTTCAGCCAATTCCTTCAGCTTGTCCGCTTTCACTTTCACCCTGTTTAGTTCCTGCAGCTTGTTCCGAAGTCCGGCCGTCTCTCCGATTGCCTTCCTGACTGACTCCGGCAGGGAAGAATCAAGCTTACCCTTAATAGCCAGGGCGAGCTCCATCATTTTTCCAGCCATATTTCAATTTCACCACCCATAAGGTATAATATAAAAAAGGAGGGATGCAGTATGTTTTTCTTGTATGACAATTGCTCAAAATGCTCTCGGTGTAATTATGACAATATTGATATTGTCAAACAAAATTTGATTGAAACTAACAAAAGTCTTGAACTAGTTGAAAAACTTAAAAGCTCTTTTGCTGATGCTCCTGAAATCACAGAAAAAACCAATGAAGAAATACGCGAAGTATTGCATGGTAACAAATATCAAAAGACAATGCAGGAGCTATCTGATATGCAGCTAGCTATCGCACGCAAGCCTCCGCTTTCAGAAGAACAAATACATGAAATACTATACGGCAAGACAGAGCCGTAATATCCCAGCATTGCAGAAGCCGCCAAATCACGGCTTCTGCTTTTTTATTGCTTCCTGCTCCCGCTCTATTTCCGCATTCACAGTTTCTACCCAGGATTGGAACTCCGCGATGGGCATTTTCAGGAAATATTCCATAGATGAATTGCTGTACTTGGCCATGCGCAAGGCGGAAATCCTTATGCTTTCCGCCCGGCAGATTACCCTAGCAAAAAATGCTGCACTTTCAGACAGACAGCAGTAAAATCCTTGCCGCTCAACTTTAGGATTGCATCGTAGTGCATACCTGCTGCCTTGGCGGCCACCATGGCATGGTAAATATTGGATAATGCAGGTGTCAAAAGTTCTCTGTCTTCTTTTCTGGCAGCCTTTTCAATAAGTGTCAGAGTATATCCATTCACCCTGTCAAAATCAAGAGTCAATGTATCGATGCCATTTGCCAATGGCTTTTCGAGATGAATTACTACGCAATTCGCCTTTTCATCTGCCCCGTTAACAGCCTCCGGCAACGCCTGTGCCTCTGCAGGCTCTGCCTCATCTGTATTCAATTCTACATCTTTAGCCATATATCAACGCCTCCTTAATTCATGCCGATAGCCCTGCGGATTTCAGCAGTAATATCCTCTGCACCAATCACGCATTTGTAGCCGTATTTATCAATCTCAATCAGATTTTCATCATTGTACTCTATTTTGATGTAGTACACCTCAATGGTGGTTTTGGAATTCATGGCCTTCTGAGCTTCTATTGTGCCAGGCTCATGACTCTTTACCCTGCCCTTGATGATAACGTGATACTGATCGAAGCTGTAGCTTCCTTCGCCACCGTCAAAAACCTGAACTGCTGCATAGGCATCAAGGGATATAGCCTTGCCAGCTACCAGCTTGGTGCTGGTTTTGGTTGGCACCTGCCAATTTGCCACAGCTTCCATGCTATCAAAGTGCCCCAGCACCGGTGCACTGATGGTTCCCATAACACCAATCCCTGTAATATCCTCAGTAGGATTGTTAAACTTTGGCAATTCCAGGCTCTTGACGGAAATCATATCATCTGCCCCGTCAAGGTAGGCACGCATATCATTGATTAATTCCGGAATCCTATTTGTAGCCATCTTCTAACCCCCTCTTCTTATTCAAACAGCTTGCTAAAGCTGCTGACATCGTACTCCAGTATATCCTCAATATCCTGAGCTGGCACAGGCGGCGTAAGCTTTGTATGCACACGGATAATTCCTGCCAGCAAATCAGTAGTCGGATTCTCGTCCTCCAGGAACTGTACACTGGCTCCCAGTAAATAGCCACGGGATACAAGACCATTCAGGCGAATGTTTTCCGTGTTGATAATTGTCTTGATAAGCGTTGGCTTGAGAGCCTGATCAACCTTCTGCCAATACTGCAAAATGAATGTCTGATACTGCCAGTCAAACATGCGGCGCACACAGATAAAGCAATCCTTGACATCTGTATTGGATGGGTAGCAGCCGGTATAATTCCCCCAGCTTTTCCAGCCACCGACAAAGTTAAGTCCTGTCATAATACCCTGGCTGTTCAGCAGGTTTGCCTGAGGCAGGCTCAGGGCTACCTCCGTGCCATCAGCCAGGCAGAGGCCTGTTGCCTGCAGGGACTGATTCGACGGGGACTGATATGGAACATCACTGTTGGCCGCATCCATAACACCGATAACACCAAGAATATGAGTAGACATGTGGAATACTGCATCGCCATTCCTTACACATGGCCAGCATACCACCTGGTTCGTGCCGGTGTAATTGTTTTTGTTCTTCCATTCATTCACATCAAGATAGGATTTTGCCTCCTTGGTATCAACGTCTGTCAGGCAGATGCAGCGGAATAATTCGCTGATATTGGCAGACTTTGCTTTCATGACGGCAGCCACTACAGGATCCTCGGACCAACCAGGAGCAGCAATGATGCCAGGTACCAGGGACAGCATGGTGTAGATGCTGTCAATCAGCTCCATGCCTTTGATGGAACCATCAGAGGAAGCGCCGCCAATAATATCATCCCGGCTGACCATAGATGCATCAACCACATCACATTTGATGAAAATGGATGCGGCATCCTTCAGGCTGCCATCCTCCAGGATACTGATTACCAGCTGTCCATCATCATTGTAGGCGGCTGTGTAGTCCTTGTTGATTTCTGCCGGCGCATCAGAAAGAGCATCCGGCAAGACCTGGAGACTGTCAAGCAGCACAGCATTGTCAATTACAGCAGAACCTTCTACAACCTCTGCGGCCGCCTCCATACTCTTTTTATGCTTGGCGGGATCCAGTACATTGACAAAAACGATAGGCTTCACTGCGTACAGCTTGAACTCGCTGTACATAACCTCCGACAAAGTGTATTTGCTCCAATCGGCAGAATAACCAAGTGCTGTAACCGCTTCATTCCAGCTGTAGCAAATGACAGGCTTGCTTACATATTTTGCCGGTTCCTTGGTCAGATGAACAGGCGCCGTGCCGAATACAACAGGCAGACCTGCCGTAGTGCTCACTGTTGCCAAAATGGATGTAGGAATTTCCTTCACCCTAACTCCATGAAAATAAGCCATTATTTTTCCTCCTTCTTGTGTGCCTCGATAGCCTGCTGATAGAACTCATGCAGAGCTGTGCCCTTGCGGGCTATGTCTGCCCTCGCTTCATTCAGTCTGACTGCCGGCACAAATAATTTTGCAAAAATTGTGCCCTGAAATTCACGCGGCACCCCATCGGCAAAAATGCCAAAGGTGGTCAGACGTGAATTTCGGAATCCCGGCCCCACATAGATTAGCGGGCCGTGATTACTTGTCTTTCTCTTTTTCGCCATATTCATTTCCCTTTGTAGCCAGAATAATACCACTGTGACTCATTCCTTGATGGATGTGGGATGTGGATAGCCGCCTCAATATATCCCCACCATTGGGGGTATGGCTGGTCGGGTGGCACTCCCATTGTCAATGAGCCGTCCTGTAACAGCCATCTATTGTCCACCGGGGTATGAGCCAGCAGCTTAAACCGAACCCATTCCAGCACGCTATAAAGGCTCAAATATCCCTGCTGCTTATCGCGGTCATAGGTGGTAACATTGATAAGGAGATGCGCTATGGAATAATCCTGCCTGTCCTCCACCAGCTCAGGCCGTATGACGATAGCGGGACAAAGCTTTCTTTTTTCCGCATCTGTAGCCGCGTAAGGAAGAAATCCCGTATACACATTGATTTCCTCCTGTTCTTCACGCTTCTCATCATGCAGTAGAAAGCGCAGCTTCATGCTATCTTCACTGACAGCTTTGCGCAGATATGCAGCAATTCCGTCTGCACATTGGATAGAGTTCATTTAGACCACCCCCAGCTGACGTCCTATTTCATGATAAAGGCGTGTCTCAAAGACCTCGCCTGCCCTCTCCTGCATCTCTGACATTACGGCTTCATTGCCAAAAAGCTGGGGCACAGATGGACCATGCAGGCCTTTGAGTGGAAATCTCTCGGGGCCGCGCCTCTGCACATACTGGCCGGAATTCATAGCAAACGACCGTGGAACAATCCTGCCCCCGCCATGCTTGATGGCAACAAAAATGCCCTTTTCCCGCTCATTGGCCCGATATTTTTTCACCGATTCAGTAGCACCTTTTACTTTCAGTGTAGCTCCGTCAGCTTCACTGAATATCATGGTGCGCTCCTTCATGTCACCGGATCGGATAGTATATATCTGCCTGACATGCCCGGTACCGGCAGTGCGGGCTGCCAGAGCTGCCCGCTTGGCGGATGCTTTTACAGCACTGCCGATGTTTTCCGGCGATAGCTTTTCCAGATTCTTTATAGCTTCCTCAGCACCGCCCAGCATAATTTTTACTGCCATGTTATCACCTCAAATTCTGATGGAGGGTTATACTGATATTCCCCATATCCTCAACACAGGCAGAGACAAGCATCACCTCGCCGTCAAGGGTAAATGTCATCCCCTCTGCCGGTATCTCCGGAAGCTCGGATTTCTTCACATGGACAACAATCTGCCTGCCGCTGATGCCTTCATAGCTATCATAAGCCTGCCCCTGTAGGAATACCTCTCGGGCAGTAGGTGACTGCACAATACAGCTGCACATAGTACCGTTAAGCTCATGTTCCTCTGCAAATTCCTCTGCATCAAAAAACACATTCAGATCATCTTCAAGCTGTTCTCTGAATGTGCTCATTTTTTTGCTTTCGGCTTGTCAGCCGCCTCCAGGGCTGCTGCTATATCCTCAGGTTTATCGGCCTCGTCCGCCACATCGGCAACAGCTTCCTTTGCTTCCGGCACCGTCTCGATGACCGGTGCAAATTCCTCAGGATAATCCTTCAGCAGGGCCTTGGCCAGTTTCTCAGGAATATCAGCTGTATCGCCTTTTTTGTAGGTTATGCCGCCATTTCTGAGCATGTGCCTGATAATGCGGATTTTCATAGTGCAACGCCTCCTTACTTCGCCTTGATGACAGCCCAGTCATCCACGGTTTCCGGCACCAGCACGCAACGGCTGTACATGGCCAGGGAAACGGTGTTGTCATTCTCATTAGCGCGATATGCAGGCACGTAGTTGCCAACGTAGGTCTTGAAGGACCTGCCCTCCACCAGGGTAACAGCACCATGCAGCTGCTTGCCGCGGCCAGGAATACCAATAATAACATCATCATCACCGATGAAGCTATTGATGTGGCCTTCCTCATCGGTATAGGTCTCCATGTAGCTGTACAGCTCAAGGTTCAGGCTCATAATCCTGCCCATGAACATTACCTGCGGTGCGGTGATGCGCGGCTGGAAGCTCATCAGGGAGAGGTTTGCATTGTTGGAAATATTCATGTACTTCATGATAGCATCGTTGCCCAGGATGTAGTCCATGATATTCTTGCCGCAGATGGCAATAGTAGGTACCATACCGGCATTTTCCTGAATGCTGGCAGACATTTCTGCCAAATCTCCGTAGATATCTGCATTTGCCTGATTCCACTTGATAGCAGGGATCAGCTTCTGGGTCCAGTCGTCAAACCTGACGGTATCAGTCTTGACCACCTTGCCATCAGCTGCATAGCCTGCAATCTCGCACTGGCCGTTCAGCAGGATATCAGCTGCCATCTTGTTCTTGCGGTTCACAATCATGTTCTGCAAATCAGTCAGATCCTTGGCCAGCAGCTGGGTTGCCCTCTGCTCCGGCGTCATGCTGGAATAGACATTTTCACCGAAGGAGCGGTTAGCAATATCATCAGAAGAAATCACGCGCCGCGGCCCCATCATAGGCGGCTCGTACCAGTCAATCTGGGACTGCTCCCGTGCCACGTTGACACCGCCGGTGCCGGAAATAATAAAAGGTGCCAGCTTGCGTGCTCCCTTGCGATATTCCACGCCAATCTTAGTGGTTACGGCTGTTGCCGGAACAACAGGAAAAAAGGTATCAACCAGAAAAGATGAAGGCTGCTTGATGCGCTCCATCGCCATCATCATAGTGTATGTATCTTTCAGAAAACCATCAGCAATAGACATATTTTTCACCTTGCCTTTCTCTTAGGAATGAATTGACGTCAGGTAGATATTCTTGTCCCTGAGCTGTGCCTCATGGGTTTCAACAGTATCTCCCTCCGCCACAATCAGCTTCTCGCGATTGAACATGCCGCTTACATAGACGGTAGCTGTTGCATCATCCTTGGCCAGCGGCACGGCAAGTACATATTCGGCAGTATCGCCAGTGCCTGCGAGGCTGCCATCAGCTGTCAGGACAGAGCCCCTCTTGAGGGCGGTGCCGGGAGTGACGGCAATATTGTACATTACGGCGGTAATTACAGTGCTGCCAATCAGTTCATCGTAGGATGTGGCCGCTTTCATAGTTTCATGGATTGCCATTATTTGTCACCTCGCATATTCTTCATGGCGGCTACCAGGCTGTTCACCTCGGCGGCCTTCTTATCTGCTTCCTTGTTGGTCTCATCTGCAGGATTAAGCCCTACCTTGTCAGCTCCGGAAGCCAGCTGGTCCTTGATGAGATTTTTAATCTCCTCGATGCCGGACTGCTGAGGCTTATCCTTGGCAGCGGACTCCTTTACCTGGTCCACGTATTCCCGGATTTCCTCTGCGGTATTGCCCTTTTTCTTGGCAATATCCACAATCTTGTCCACAAGCTCGCTGCCATCACGCATAGCATCCAGGTCAAGCATGCGCTGACGCTCAACAGCTACCGGGTCAGGCTGTTTTTTCTTGTCCTGCTGGCTGTTATCAGCTCCCAGCAGGTCGCGGAGCTTGTCCAGCAAAGTCTTTTCATCATCCATATCCTTATCCTCCTTTGGCTTTGACTGCAAGATATCCTTCAGCTTTTCCGGCTGCTTGAATCTTGTCATGTCGATAGAAACATTATTCACCACGGCCACACTGCCCTGCAGAAAATTCTCCACCTGCTCATCAGTGTCCACCTCGTCAACGAAGCCATAAGCAAGAGCCTCATCGGCACTCATCCACGTTTCTGCATCCATCAGCTTGTTCAGCTTGGCTTCAGCAACATTCTTGCACTTCTTCATGTACACGTTGACAATGGTCTGCTTGACTGCAGTCAGCCTGTCGGTCATTTTCTTCAGCTTCGGCACGTCCATGTAGTCAATCACGATGCACATGGGATTGTGTATCATGAAAATGCCGTTCCTCGGCATCACCACTTTATCCGCAGCACAGGTGATAATCGTGGCGGCACTGGCTGCCATGCCGTCAATGCAGGCAGTGATATTGCCTGTGTAGGTTTTCAGCTGATTATATATGGCCTGTGCCGCGAATACATCGCCGCCGGGACTGTTGATCCTCAGCTTCAAATCCTTGCCGCCCAGGGCTTTCAGGTCTTCCGCGAACTGCTTCGGGGTTACTTCGTCATCTCCCCAGCTTGAGCTGGCTATTTCGCCATACAGCAGAAGCTCCGCCTCCGCTTCCCCTGCTTCATTCCTTATCTGCCAGAAAATATTATTTTTCTGCTTCAGGTCGTTCAGTGTCGTTATCTTCTTCGTCTCTCCCATCACTATCACCTCCTTCCGCTGGTGACTGCGGCTCATTCGTTGCTGGCAGGGTACCCAGCGCAACGCCTGCCTCCTCAGCCCTCTGCTGCTCAATGCGGATGGTTTCCAGGTTCTCATAGAAATCACTGCCTGTCATTTCGGCAGCTTCCCTTTCGTGAGTAGACAAACCGCACTGGATGCGCAAAGTTGAGCCGTTTATGTCTTTGACCGGGTCCAGGATGCTCATAGACGGGCCGTACCATTCTGCGTTGCAATAGGCAAAGCGGATGGCAGGGTCGCTGAAGAAACCAGGTGCCTCAATCCGCCCGGTGGCCACAGCCTCCGTCAGCCACATTTCATATACAGGCTGGCAGAAATCACGGCTGAACCATGCGCGCCTGAGCCTGAACTGCTCCCAGGCCTGCAACAGGGCTGCACGGCTGGCACTGTAGGAGCTGTTGAAGGACTTCATCAGCACTTCGTAAGGAATGTTCAGGGCCGCGGCAATCATCTTGATGTATACCGTCATGAAGCCGTCAAAGGTTGCCTGTCCGCCTGTGGCACCGATGGATTTTACATCGATGTTTTTAGGCAGGGCATTGATGGTACCAGGCCCCAGGCTATACTCGTTGGCATCCACCACAGGCCCAGTGCCACCATCTTTATCATAGGTGCTTGCCCCCAGAATGCTGGAGACGTCTCCGGCAAAGCTGGAATTGCCTGTCGAAATGAAAAAGATGGTGAAATAGGAACGCAGGATAGCTGCCGCCAGCTCTGCATCCGAATACCTCGATACCTGCTTGAGGGCCTTTATCACAGGTGCCAGATATGGCACGCCCCGATACTGCTCAGGCCGTTCATCATGGCAGATGTGCAGCACGTTGGGCTGGCTCATGATGTCGCCAAAAGCCTCCACCCGTGCCCAGGTAGTTGTGCTGTTTATCTCTACAGGGTCAAAAGGCACTTTGTTGGAAATCCAGTAGGCTTCCACTGCTCCGTTGCCATCCACCTCGACACCGTTGATGATTTTATTGCGGCCATTGGGGGCAGTCATTTCCACTGCCAGTGGGCCCGTAATGCCGTAAAAGTCTCGCCCTTGCGGATTGGAAACCCTGTTGCCCTCAATGGCCTGTATTCTAAGAGTATACGGCATGTTGATGTCGTAAGCCCGCCTGAAAATGGCAAAGCTGTCACCATCAGTCATATACGCCTTATACAAAATTTCCTGCAAATCGTAAAAGTTATTCCGCTTCCTGATATCGCACAGCTTGGAGCTGGCCCAGAGGTTAAATTCCATAGCTGCCTGCTTGTTCCAGCTTTCAGCTTCCTCGGGGGTCATATCCAGCAGCTGATATTTCACCTTTGGGAACACCTTCAAGCCTGCCCCCACTGTATACTGGGTGGTTGTGGCAATTGCCGCGCTCCCTACAGGGGTATTGATGGCCTGGTCCGCCGCCCGGCTGCGCAATATATCAAGATGGGCATTGATATCAGACTTGGCACTGGATTTTGTGGGGTTCCAGGCTTTCAGGATGCCGGAAGTGCGGGATGCGCCGCCTCCGTCATAGCCGCTATTCTGCATATTTACTTGTGTTTTGCCCTGAACGGCCGACTTTTTCGCCTTGAATTTCCGCTTGCTCATTGCAAACACCTCAATCTATGAAAACTACTCGCTTGCTGCGCCGCATTTTTGCCTCTTCTCCATCGTCCAGAGTGGCACCGGCAGCCAGCAAATCATCTATCGCAGCCCTGATTTCAGCCAGATTGGCCCTTGTCAGGGCACGGTTGCCAATAGTATAGCTCTGGCCTGACAGAACTTTCTGCTCCGCCTGCCAATATTGGCGGAGACGTTCATTTCTCATCTTCTGGATGGTGTTCATTTTCTCACCTCAGTAATAATTCGGCGTGTAGGAGGAACATTTTGCAACGTTTTTCCGGGAATGATGCTCTCTTTTCGGGGCAAGTTCCCCGTTTTCCTCATTATCGCGGCGGCTAAACCTGCTTTTGGTACGTTTTTCAGGCGGAACGTAACGGCTTGCCACCAATCCGGAAGTTTTGCTGTGCGTGTCAGAGTCTGACACATCATTAGCTTCCCCGGAGGGCGGTTTTTGGCCGTGCAGCTGCTCATAGAGCAGTCCCCAGTCCGGCTTCATGGACTGCATGGCTGCCAGATTGTAGACACGGAGGTCAAGGGGCTCGTTCCTGACGCCTGATTTTGGAATCCAGACGTTTTTTAATACGCCGTTACGCTTAACCAGGCGTTTTTCCTCTGACAGCAGCCCCTTGAAGTACACTTCATCATAGCCCCGATACGGCAAATCTTCATCACCATCACGACCGAAGTGAAAATATTTGTCTCCTATCTCCTCAACGCCAAGCCTATTAAATACCTGCTGCTTGCCATCATCAACACCCAGGATAACCAGCGGCACCTTGCAGGCTACATCCTTGCCCAGCTTGTATACCAGCGGTATGCCCGGGCGGTTGGCATATCCCTTGATAGGGAACCTACCTGAGCCCAGATTTTTCTCGCAGTAGCGGTAGACAAATTCAGTATAGTGGCCGCCGGAGTCAATAAAGGTTCTGGCGATCTTCATGCCTGTGCCATCGGCAAAGGTATATATCCTGTCCAAGATGCCGTTCAGCTCCTGCCATGTGGCAGCTTCATCCGGCTTGGACAAAATCATGCCCTTGACGATGCCCCAGCATGCCTCCCCGAAGCCCCAGCCGCATACTTCATACTCCAGGCGGTTATCCTGGGTATCAACAGCAGCTGTCAGCAGCAGTACGCCATCCGGCAGGGCGGCACCGTACTGTTCCCGCCTTTTCATCAGTGGCAGTGCATCTATGGTGTTGTCATTTAAGGAATACGGCTCGCCAAAGCGAGTATTGACGATAACCTTTTCCCTGTTGGCATCGCCTCTAGCCTCCAGCCATTCTGTCATGATTTGCTTCCAGGACAGCCATGGACTGGTGAAAGCATTGAGCCAGAAGGAGCGTATACCATTTTGAATAGCCTCAGGATTTTGCGGTACATACTTCTGGAGAGTTGTCTTGATTTCCTGTTCGCTAAACTTGAAGCCGCAGTCAGGACAAACCCATTTCACATCGTTCACAACGATGATTTTGCGCTTTTTCTTGTCCTCATGCTCACTGTAGTCAGCCTCCATATCCACATAATGCAGTGCATGATATTCACCGCAGTTGGGGCATTGGTGCTGCCATTCCTCCTGAGTCCCGGCAAGGTATTCATCTGCAATCCTGCTTTCTCCCTCGTTGGTAGGTGTGGAAAATAGCCCCATGACACGGTTCCAGAAGGTGGTCATGCGCTTTTCTGCCAGTCCTACAGGATCACCCTCTCCACCAGCTGAGGCAGGGAACCTGTCCACCTCATCCGCCAGCAGGATGCGCACAGGCCTTGACGCAAGACCTGCAGGGGAATTTGCCCCGCACATAATCAGGCGCCCACCAGGAAAAATCTTCGACAGGATGGTGTTGTTGCCGTCCCTTGTCTTGGCTTCTCCCTTGCCATTCTTGCTCTTGATGTCATAAAACAGGCCGTTCAGCACCTTGGTATCACGAATCATAGGGGCAATACGGGACTTGGAAAAATCCTCTGCCATCTCTATGGTGGGCTGAATCATCATGATAGGGCATGGATCCAGATGGGCAAAGCGGCCAATGACATTGTTCATGATATCTGAATTATGAGTGGGTATCATCGCCTTGCCAGCTAAATACAAATGACTTGGCGAATCAACCTGTATACATTTCGTATCTTCATAACCTGCAAACTTAATATCAGTTATCCTTCTGCGCTCAGTTTCGCTTCGACGGTTCCCCGTCCTCAACGATAGCCTTGCTTTCTTTCTTGGCAATGAAAATACTGGCATGTCTTCATAGGCTGTAAAAGTGATGCGCCACACATCGTAAGATTTTCTTGTAGGCGAATTAGTGCACACGGCTTTTTTCTTCTTCAAAGTGTGCTTTATCCCTAATGTACAGAGAAGTTCCGATACACCATCTATCAATCTTTTTGATTTCAATGTAAGCTCGCAGATGCCTTTTGGTGACACATATCCATCTGTATCCATAATGCCTTGCAATAATTGCCAGCGTGCCTCTTGCGATGCGCGAAGGTATTCCAACGGGATATGTTTGTTATTTATCAGATTCAGTTTTTTTAGCAAATAGTGGCCAGTTTTTTGTATATGTGTCACAGGGTCAACAAATATCTCTTTTTTCCCCTTCCATTTGTTCTTAAGTGATAGTTGCCTGTTACATTCCATGCAATGCCCATATTTATCCAAACCAACAATCTGCTTATTGTGTCCGCGTTTACAGATTGGGTCATCAGGATTATACGGATTAAATTTTACAGTCATTACATTGGAGTGGTTTTTATCCTTATGCTGAACAACTACCTCATAACCATCTTTTTTCATTTTGTCAGCTATGAATAAATCATAATCCGGCATAGTTATTTGGGCTGATCGAGAATTACCATCTCCGAGCCAGACTCCAAGAGTATATGGCTTTAAGATTAACTCTGTATGGTTATCAGTAACAAGTGGCCTGTTCACAGGAATAGCGTATACATTTCTTTTCCCGTTTTTATATGTGCCGACCATATCCCTGGTTGCTTTTATGCCATCAGCTTTATCTGTCTGAATATACCAATCGTGATTTTCATCAGCAATTAATTGTGAGCCATCGGAAAAAGTGATTTCATAACAAGGTCTTGACTTCATAACTTCTGTACAGGCTATAACATTGCATAGATACCCATTTTCATCAAAAACTTTGTCACCTATTTTTAACGCTTCAATCGTTTTCCAGCCATCAGGTGTTGCTATAGGTGTACTCAGTTTCAATGCTTTGCCAATCTGACTGGAACTCATTACAACAACCTTGTTCACGCCCGACTGGGTGAAGGCATCCATGATTTCCTGCTGATACGGGGCGCGGGAGGTTTTCCACCGCCCAGGCTCTGCCGATATACCGGCAGATAACATCCTGTAGCTGTCCGCCCAGACGCTGGTGGATGTCTTCGGCTGCGGTTTAAGGCCTTTTTCAGACACATACGCCCACAGCTCATTCGCTGGTTTCAGCTTCTTCATTCTCCACCACCTCCTCGGACATAAACATCTCGGGCCTGTACTCTGATAGTTCAGCCAGCTTTTCCTCTATTTCCTGGGTCAGCACATCATAAATCCTGTCCCTGTCAGCTCCATTCAGGATAGGAGCCAGCTTTGAGGGCAGTCCCAGCAGCTGGGTGCGGAGGTTGGAAACCATTTCAGTCATAACCAGCTCCACAGTGGCAGCGTCATAAGCCCTGCCTTCCTCCTTGGCCAGACGAAGCTCTGACAGCTCGCGCTTTACCTTTTCGTGCTTGGCCTTCTCGGCCATGTAATCAAGCTCATTATCACTTTCAGACTTGCCTTTGAAGCTGGTATATGCCTGCACCGACTTCACCAGGAATACACCGCCGCTTTTATCGTTATCATCGCGGAAAACAACCCCCTCTTTGATTAGCTGTGCTACTCTGCCGGTAGTCAGCCCCAGGGCCTTGCCCAAATTCGTCTGAGATACGGTTATTTTACGTGGATCGCATGTCACTTTCATGGTTTCTTCACCTCCTGTTTTCTAAAATTTTCTGAACAATTTTTTGTTTTTCCGTAGATTGTTTAGAAATCACCAGCTTTGCACCATGCGAATTCTTTTACTTAGCCATAACTTTTTTGCATAGCTAGAGCGTTTTTGGGCTCGCAAGGTGAGCGCAGCCTTTTATTTTCGCTGAAAGAACCTACCCAAATTGCAAAACAGGCAATAGAAAAGGAACATAGCAATATACCATGTTCCTTTATTTCAGCACTTTTATATCCTTGTTTTTGTAGCTGCCGCCTGACTTCTGGCAGCGTGAGCCGCTGGCCCCCTGCATCAGGTCACGGGTGCTGACAGTCCTGCGTGTCCTGCACCTGCGATTGACACAGTATATCATAGCAGCCTGGCACACATCATCTTCATTGTGCGCACAGTCACTTGTATTGCAATACACCTTTGTCACCAGCTCACCGCCCTTCATCCGCGCAACAGAAAAGCCCCACAGCAACCTGTGAGGCTTCACTTTTTTCTTTATCCGCTAGTATAACCATTATACCACGGATTTTGGAAAATTATTCCCGGAATAAGAAATTTTTTCTATCCCTTGTGCCATCTGGCTTAGAGGGCATTTTCTGCCAAAAATTCTTTCACTTTTTCAGGATTCTTCTTGACGATGGCGGCCAGCTGGCGAATCAGCTCCCATTCGCTGTCAGATGCCCTGAGCTGGTGCTGTTTGCGTGGAACTCCCTCGGGTGCCGTCAGCTTCCGCCCGGAACCAGCTCTCGCCCCGCCCCATGTGTTTTCAGTCATGTTGCTCACTCACCTTTCTTTAAAAGTTTCTTGATTGCGTTTCTCAGATTGTAGACTGCAAGCACAAAGGCAGCAGTTGCAATCACAAATGTTATCTCTTGCATATCTTTGCCATGACGATTATAATATAACCAAGGAGTCGGCTCCCCTGCCGCAGCAAGGGAGCTTTTGCATTACTTCTTGGAGGCCTTGTACACGATAATCGCGGTTGCCAAGTTGATTATCGCTGTTACAAGGCTTATTATATCGTCCATGACTTTCCCTCCTTTCCTTAACTCTGATTATATTATAACATACGTTTTGTATTTTTGTCAATGCTTTTTCAAGATTTTTATAAAAAATTTTAGCCGTGAGTACATGTTTTATCTGTACCCACGGCTTTTTTAGTACACTCTTATAAGTCCTGCCTGAACCGCCACGGCAACAGCATGGCTTTTGATGCGGTCCAGCATTGTATAATATTTGCTTTTGGATATATATCCTCTTTGGCAATCCTTGAAATATTGCCTCTTGTTCCTATACCTGCTTTCCGCCAAAACCCTTTGCTCTCCATCAAGGCTGCCGTATATCCTCTTGATGGCAATCAGCCATTCTTCTGGCCGGAATACCTCCGAACCGTCCGATAGCACCACCTTGGCAAGTGGTGCTATATTGCGAAGGGCTGCGTTTTCGGTCGGGTTGCTGATGACCTTGCCGGAAGAATTTCCTGATGAGGCACTGTCCAGCCGTGCCTCCATGACGGCCTGACGGATTTCCTTCTCCCGGAATAAATGCCATTCAACTATTTTGGTGTATTTGTTGCCTGTATTTCTGTTCAATCAGCTTCCCGCCCTTCTCATATTTTTTCAAATTCTGCACATTGCTGGACCGCGCCAGTATCGTGCATATAGTACATAGAATTCTCATTGATGCATCTGTACTTCAGGCGGCCCTTGCGCATAACCTCGTCCCAGTATTTGCAATCAATGCAGCTCATTTCCATGTCCGTATCTTCTTGCATCATGTCAATACCTCTCTATTTCGCTGATTAATGTATTTAGGCTGTTGCCTATCTGCCCAAATGCCATGCTGGCCCCCTGCTTGAAAGCAATTGCGTACATGAGCGTTTCCTTGACCTCTTCGTCAGTTTCCTTCTGGAGCTTTTCATTAAGCTCATCGATTTGCTTAATCAGATCATCATCCCACTTTTCCAGCTCTTTTATCTTGCTAGCGATGATATAACACATTTTTGATTTTTCCATCAGTGTATCTCCTTCTTCTTGGTTTTGCTGCTCCTATGAATATGCAGATGAACAATGCTCCAAGCGCACCGCCCACCAAGACTCCGCCCAGGAAAGCAGCTATTGTCAGGATGTCCATAATATCACCCCTCCCATGTGAATTATACGCGGAAATATCCGCCGCCATATCGGTAGTATTCGTATGTCGGCAACTCCGTGTTTTGCCCCTGGTACTTATAGCTGTGATTGTCTGCAAAACAATCAAGTTCCTCCTGTGCCTTGCGGATGTCTTTCTCGGTATCACTGTATTTGCCACGGCATCTTACGCTTTCATCATCGTATATGGCAAGATGGCCAATGTACCTGTCAGATATTTCTCCGTTCTTCCAGACAATAATCCTGCCAATACAGCGGGTTGAATAAGTCGTTTTCTTCTTTTGCGAATACGCCCTGTATTTTGATAACTTAATCATTTTGCTCGCTCCCTTGGATTGTGCAGTTGCTTTTCTCCTCGTATCCTAAGCGTTTTGCCCATCTCTCATACTTTGAGTAGTCGTCAATGTGGGCATACCGATCACTATTAGTCAGTAGCCACAGCACCGATATAACATCCTTCTGTTCTTCTATGAAGTTATCATACGCCTCAATCTTATCTATCGGCGTGGCGTTTTCGCTCAACTCAAGTGCCCTGATGAGCTTCAAGGAAGCCTTGGACAGCTCACTACATTCCTCGGCAAGCTGCTCTAAGAGCTCGCGAGCTGTTAATGTGTTCATAATGTATTCTGCGTATTTATTCATTCCTGAAATCAACTCCATCTAGTTTTTACACATAGAAAAATATTTGCTTTATATTTTTTGCTCACTCATCCGCTTATTCCCCTGAAAAATTCCGCTGCTGCTATAATTCCCAGCACAAAGCCGCTACCAAAGGTTGCGGACAGGCCTATCAATAAATCCTTTTCACTGATACTTAAAAAATCACTAAGCTCTTTCATATTCACCACTCCCGCAATGCATATTTTTCACGCTTAATCAGGCTTTCAAGGCTCATGCCTCCTGATACTGCCCTTAAAAGGGGCCCTATCGCTACGGCAGAAGCAATAGGGCTTTTTTATTGCCTTTTTCAGGCTTCAGCACAGGCCGTATCAAATATACCCCTGCCGTGCCTGATTGGATTAAACTCCTTGAACTGTGTCTTGCACAGCTTCTCCAAATAATCCATTTTCTTCTGGTGGTCATCTATGCCCGTGTCATATCTGACACGCAATGTTTCGATAAATCGCTGGAGGCGGATGCGGCGGAAGCCGAAGACGTCATGAAGCACCAACATGGAGGCTACCTCGGATTTTTGAAACTCATAGTAGGTGCGCTTGAACTTCTTGTAGATGAATACTGGGCTTTGTGTCGCTGTTCCCTGTATTCTGTCCATAACCCGCCCATCAGGATCAAATGGTTCCAGCTCATAATCTGTCATGCCGAATGAGCCTGCATCCTCTTTGGGACTGCCATGCACCGTGTATTTCACAATATCGTCGAAGCTGCCACCGCTTGTATCGTCAATAGCGTATTTATACACTGACTGCAACTCATCCCGGTACTGCAATAGCTGCCTTGATGAGAATTGAAATCCGTCCTTCAGGACCAGCATGTGGAGCCACAATGCGTGGCCCCTGGCAACATCAATCAGCTTCTGCAACTCATCCGCCCGGATGTAGTTGCTCCGCTTTTCTTCCTGAATAGCTGCATGGATTTCCTTGGTGCTGAAGGGCTTCCTGCCGGGCATGTCCTTGATGCGCTCCCTGTCATAGCGTTTCACCTGGTTGATTAATATCTTTTTACTGAACTTCGCCATGTCATACACCTGCCCTCTTCATGTTAAAATCAAGCTGCTTGTTGTTTTCCCTGGCTTCCAGCAGGAAATCATCACTGTACGGATAATGGTCAGGCAGGTTGCAGGCCTTATCAACGTACAGCGGGCAATCGGGTGTGCAGCCGCCAGCGATTTCAATAATCTTATTGCAGCCACTTTTTAGGTGTGTGGCGAGATATGTCATATTGTTAATTAAACTCAACACTTCCAGATGTCTACTGCCGTAGCTGTCTTTGAGAGCCTGCATTCTCTTTTTCTTGGCGCAGTCCTGATATAATTCGCAATGGTTATTGCATTTATCGCAACAGCCTTGGCACCTGGTAGCCTCGTGACATTCATGACACTCTGCCAAGGCTGACGGAAATGCGCATGTGCCCTCTACATAGCCGGAATTAGGTGTCCAATATGCAGGCGAAGCCTTAGTATCAGAAACAGCATTTTCTTTTTTCTGCGTGTCAGAGTGTGACACGCTTTTTTCTTGCTCACGATAAGCAGCTCCCTGCTCTCTATGGCACCCCTGTCTCGCGCCGCAACCGGCAAGGCACGCTTTGCAGCAGCCGACACAGTTGGTACCCAGATGGCACTGCTCACACGGCTCTATATCGGTCGCGCCAACCTTTTCTACATTGCGCATGATTTCCAGCCGTCTTTCCTCCGGCAGCTCCACCCAGCCACTGTATGGATTCCATTTTTTTGGTATTTTCTCCTGTTCCTGCGTGTCAGAGTGTGACACGCTTTCATCCGCGCTGTCTGATTCAATTTCCTTCGGCTCACTCTCGCCAGCTTCAAAATATTTGGCAAAATGCGCCCTAATAATGTCCGCTGACAGTAATTGCGGTGGTTCAATGTCTCCGTACTCTATAGCTTCAATCAAGGCAACCTGTTCCTCATCTGGCAGCTTAGATGCCTCAATGGCCGCCGATTTAGACATACTGCCGTTAAGATAATAATCCAGCAATATGCCATTCAGGTTGTTTGCGAGTTGGAGAAACGCTCCCACGCTTCCGCTGGAGATATTCAGCTTCTTGGCCACCATATCCCGGACACGCCCCGGCAGGTTCTCTTTTTCCTTCTGCTCGGTCAGAAGCTCATACAGTTTGATAGCTTGGAGAAACTGCTCCCGGCGTGTCATGTGCCTGTTTACTGCATTGGCAGAAATCAGCTTGATAGCGATGCTGGTTTCGTCCTTGTCGCTGTCCAGAATAACAGGTATCGTTTTCCATTGCTCCTTGTCCTGCTTTGCCAGCAGGCGGAGTGCTTTTACCCGCCTGTGGCCGCTGATGATGCGATACATTCCGCCCGGCATGAACCGCACCAGCGGATATTGCATGAGGCCGTTCAGCTCTATATCCGCTGCCAGTTCCTCTATCCCGTCCGTGTTATATATTTCCTCGTTCATCGGGTCTTCCTCGAGCTGATTGAGGTTTACCCAGCGCATTTCATTGGCCGGCTTGCTTTCGCCATTGCCAACAGCAGTTATACTAAACTTTGGCATTTTGCTTTCTCCTTTGCTTTTGTCACATCAAAATCAGTGCTATAAGGACAATCAAACATGTCTTAATTGATGTCCGGATAATTGTCATATCTGTCTCCTATACCACCAAGCACGTCATCAGCCATGCTGACAATGTGGTCAGCATTACCTTTGCTATATTCCCCCATGTCAGGCTGCTTCTTTCCATGCCGATATTCTCGCAGAACTCACTCAGCGCGGCATCTATCCTCTGCTGGCGGAGCTGACTTTTCTCCGCCCGGATGGCAACACGCTTCACCAGCACATTGCGCTTTGTGATGCTTCTTACCGGATAACTGCCTGCACGGCACCTTGCCTTTTTGATCCTCTCCATCGCGGTACCTCCTTTCACACGCGAGCAGTATCATCAACTGCGTTATTAGCAACAAACTCGAGGTACTCGGCTGCCAGCTCCTTGTAATTCCTGGCCGCCTGGCTCCGACCGCTCAATACCGTTATGAGCTCGGAGCCAAAAGTCGTATCATTGACTCTTGGAGAATATTTAATTTTCGTGTTCATGATTTTGTACCGCTGGTTCCCTGTGCTGGCATGGCCGCCTGCCAGCCATTCAACACCCTCGTTCTCCAGCTGGTTTCCGCTGTGCTGCATCGTCACCAGGCAGCCAACGAAATTGATATGGGGTTTCCAGTATGACATGTCCTGTATCTGGTCCATCAGGGTGGATATGCCATAGAAGCTGTACTTGTCTATCTTCACCGGAATGATGAAATCATCAGAGGAAACTATGGCATTGATGAAGCTGACCTCAAGGTTCGGGCCGTTATCGATGATGGCAAAATCATAATCCTCCGCCACCTGCTTGAGTGCTTCTCTAAGCCTTATCTGTGTCGGCATACCGCTGGTTCTGCTGATTAAATCATGATTGGCAGCGGCCAGGTTCATGTTGGCTGGAACAACATCGATGTTTGGATTGGACGTCTTTTTGATGCAGTCATCAATCTCGTTTTCCAAGCAGAGGATTTCCGCTGTGCCGATGTTGTCCGGGTGAAATACCTGGAAGAACTGGCTGGCATTTCCCTGCTGGTCATTGTCTATTACCAGCACCCTCTTGCCAAAATCCGTGGCAAGGATACCGGCAAGGTTTACGGCCGTGGTGGTCTTGCCCACGCCGCCTTTCAGGTTGCAGATGCTCAGCACCCGCATTTTTCTCTTTATTCTGTTTTCTGTCATTTGGTCTGCTCCTTTTTCTTGTTCATGTCTTCGTCTGCATCCGCGATGCTGTACTTGCGCATAAATTCCAGGCGGTGTTCCTTTGGCCGCTTGTAATGCAGGAACATGATTGCATTGCCTGTGAATTTTACTTCAAAAGGCTCCAGCTCCTGCTGGCTGGCGGAATAGTGCCCCAGGATTCGCTTCATGTCGCGGAAAATTTTCCATGGCACGAAATAGTATCTGCCTTGGATGCCGCAGCACACCGCCGTGATTGCTCCCAGAGCTGTATGGGTGTCCAGGGCACGTTGCTGATTTTCCGTCACCGCCTTGAGGCGTATCCTGGTGGTGTCAGTGTATTTCGCCTCGAATACGATGCACCGCCCGGACGGGTATATGCTCCCGATGAAATCCGGCTCTGCGTGCTCCTGAAAATATATCTGTGCTTTTCCGTTGCGGTATTTCTTTACCACTCTGAATGGCTCCGGCACCTTGATAACTTTGGCGATGCCATTCAGCAGGTATTCCTCCGCTGCGGTTTCAATCTGCTTTTCCATCAGATGCCCGGCATCGTTTGCCATCTGCCCCTTCAGCTTGTTGGTGGCATACATCCTCTGGCACTCCGCCCGGTGCGCTTCTGCATCGTAATCCTTGTCCCAGGGCATTGTGTCAAATCTCATTCAGTCCGCTCCCCTCCTCTTTTTTATCCACTGACTGTGTTTTTCCTGTGGATATGTTCTTTATCTTTTGTTTCTTTCACTCTCATCCGGCAGAAGATATACCACCGCCCGGTCTGCTCATTGAAGGACTTTTCTATGCTTTGGACTCGGTATCCCTTGTTGTCCTTCTCTATGGCACTGATGAACAGCTCGCTGTCCTCCGGCAGCTCCACGATGCTGGCAAACCGCTTCTTGGATATGCTGCTTTTAGCTTCGCTTATCCATGGGCGCACCAGCCCTCTGGATGGTATCCACCGCTTTTGCCACTTGCTTCTTTCGTTTTCCTCCCCGGATGGGAGATTCCCCCCGCCTTTGGCAAGATAGCTGATGATGGCGGAGAGGCCATCTCTGCTGTCAGCTTTCAGCCTGTCTGCATTGCAGTACCCATGCGTCCAGGTGGCCTCCACGGTATCCCTGTCCATCTCCCCATCCATGATGATGTGAAAATGGAACCGTCCAGTCTTGGAAACCTCGAAGACGATGATGTATCTGGCATTGCCCAGGCCTCTCCTTTTCCTCTTGCCATTGATGTTCCGAAGGAATGCTTTTGCTCTTTTCTTTGCTTCTTCCTCTGACTCAGGATAATTCTCTTTCCGGAATGTCAGATGGAGGACTAAATCTCTCCCTCCCTTAAAATTTGCTTCTACCAGAGCCTCGAAGTATCTCCGGGCCCTTTTCTCGTTTAACTTCTTTTGCTTGGGCATGGATTCTTTATAAATTTTCCTGCCCCGGCGAAGGTGATCACCGTTAGAAGAACTGGAATCAAAATCAAGATACATAACCTGCATGAACTCCGCTTTCCTGTTCATGCTGGATGCATGTCTCCTAATTCTTCTAACGCTGGCCATCTTCTCACCACCTAAATTTGAACTTTTTAAAATTTATTTTTATGAAATTAAGATATGCAGACTTGTTAATACCCTACTACAAGCCCCCAAAGCGGCCACCACCGCTTTTCTTTTTCGCAAGCTCCGGCAGGAGCGAAATGCTCCTGCTGAAACTTGCTTCTATATAATATAGAGGGTATGCTGCGGCAGCCACTACGCAACCAACAGCACCTGACGAAATTGGTTGTTACTTTTATTGAAAGGAAATGTTTTAAAATGGATTCTAGTTGTATACATCAGGAAGAATATATGGGTGTCAGGTGCTGGTGGCTACGGAGCAGCTATCCAAGCTGCTTTCTTCTGTAATAACTGCATGTCCAGAGAAGCGGCACGAAATATTCGCAGTCAGGGCAGTGCTTCATGTGCACCGCCCCTTGGTGCATCGGACATATCACGGAGCTTACGAATGATGGCTTGCCGCAGATGCGGCATCTGACGCCATCTCGCTCCGCATTCCTGGTGGCGTCAGTATGCCTGCCGGAAGTAATGTCACATTTCACTTGTCATTACCTTCCTCAGCCCTCGGCGGGCTGCATAGGCCTCCAGCATTTCCACCGCCAAATCCTTGTCATACATGTGCGGCAGTACAGGATGAGGACGGTATGTATCTACTAGCCCTGGCTCCGCAACACATATATAGAAAACTTTCTTGCTGTTACCAAAGCCGATTGTATATTTACAGCCGTCTTCATCAATGTATATAGGTCTCATTTTTCTACTCTCCTTTTTTGTTTTCCATTTAACTTGATATGAGATTTTATTAGCCAGTGAGAACACTATTCTCTTGGGCTTTTTCGCGCTCTTTTTCATCTGCCACAATAGACTTTGCTATTTCTTTCGCCATAAGACGTATGGCGAAATCTATGCAATTATTTTGTTCCAGGAAGCTTATCTTTGGATTCTGAAATCTTTTGTCTTCCATATATTCCTCCTAGTTCATTTTCTGCTGCGATATGCAGCAACTTCGGCAGGAAGCCGGGGATCCGGTAATGGCTGGTAAGAGACTTCCTTATCCCTGCCGGGTGAATTTACCCAAGACCGGCGGTGCAGTCTTGACCAAAGTTGCTGCATATCGCAGCAAATTGCTGCTTTTAATTTTCTTTCTCCTGCCATGCTGGCAGCCATCAGCAGGATAGCCAAGCCATACAAAATTCTATCCTTATCCCTGCCCCTGGCAGAAAGTGGTGATACTGAAGAACCAGGGTGGTTCAGTCTTTCTGATGGCTCCCGGCATGGCGGGAGTTTTTTTCATGGAGCTTCCTATCTCCAAAATTTTTCATCATTCTCTGCAAGGAGTAGCCTGGCTTCTGCCCGGAGCTGGCTGGCTTGAAGCATGACAGCTGTGCGCATGTTGGTTATCTCATTCAGATCGGCATCTGCTCTATGATTCCAGATGAACACAGCGGCCTTGCCAAGCTGCCGTGCCTGATAAAAGAGCCTGGCTGCCCTGCGGCAGTCAGCCTGCCGTTTTCTCCTCCAGAATATGAGCATATTCTTCTCTGCTTCTTTTATTTTTGGCTTGTACATGTTTTTCTCCTTTCCGCCCGGCCGGGGCTTTTATTTTCCCAGCACCAATTTCACACCTAATGCCCGGCAAATTTTATCTGCATTCCTTAAGCTCGGTTCGCTTTTGCCTTTGCTGTAATTAATTATCTGACCTAGCGAGATGCCCGTTTGTTTTGCCAAACTATAAAGGCTGACCTCGCCAATGTTTCTCTGTAAAAAATTACTAAATTGCATTTTCCACTCCTCCGAATAGTGTAATATATTGCACTATTCTTTCATTTGTGATATATTCACCCACGAGAGGTGATATACAATGTATCTTTTTCGTAGTAAAGTTGGTACTTTCTGTATCTGCTGGGATGGTATCAGGTGGCATCTAGCCGTCAACGGCAATGTGCTTGATGTATATGATTCGCCAATCGCCGCAGCTGATAATGTTTACCTACATGTGACAGGTTACATGCCCTGGGACAGACTGGATGGTATTATAGACGGGCCAACAGATCTGTCTGAATGGAACTTTGTAGAGATATAGATAAGCCCCCGCAATAGCCCTATTCCCATATTCACCGCATATATATCCGCATCTTCCCGCGCCATATACTCTTGTAAGTATTCCCAATAAAACTTTTGAATTTCTAAGAGAAGTTCTTTTTCTTCCTTTTCGAATGTTTTATCCATATATACTCCTTTCCGCCCGGATGGGCTTATGCTGGCTGGCCAGCTTCGGCATAATCCGCCTTACGGCCACTTACGCGACCGTAGGCAAAAATGGTCAGTCAGAAAAAAATTTTGGTTTGATACCTACGGAATTGAGAAGTTCTAATCCCACTTTCGCAATCGTTCCGGCAGTACCTCGCTGGCGATGCGAAAGTATTTGAGGTACTTATCCTGCCAGTCTCGGAACTGGCAGTGCAGTCTACACCGGAACGCTTAGCAATAAGCAGAAGTATTGCCCTGAATATCCGACAGGGCTTTTCTTTTTCTCCCGCCATGCTGGCAGCCATCAGCAGGATAGACAAGCCATACAAAATTCTATCCTTATCCCTGTCCCTGGTAGAAAGTGGTGATACCGAAGAACCAGGGTGGTTCAGTCTTTCTGATGGCTCCCGGCATGGCGGGAGAATCTTCTATTGACAGTATTTCTCATAAGAATGTCTTATCTCACGGCTGTCCGTACCTATATAGATAGAAGTTGTTTTTATTTGGGAATGCCCAAGTATGTGTTGTATTTGGTCGATTTGCATTCCTTTTCCAGCAGCCATCGTTGCGAAGGTATGCCGAAAGCGATGCGGATAGGTGTTTTCCACCTTCGCCTTCCTGCCCAGCGTTCTCAGTATCCATTCCAGAGCATTTATGGTTAGCGGCTGGGTCTCCCCGCCTTTTCGCCTCATACTCTGAAACAGACATTGTGATTCTTCACGCGGATTTTTCTTTAAATATTCATTCATCCAATAAGCAGCAGACTCGTTATAGAACACAGTTCGTTCCTTGTTGCCCTTACCCAGCACCACAATACTTTTTTTGACAAAATCAATATCCTGAATCTTGATGCCAACTATTTCGCCCACCCTGCAGCCTGTAGCAAGCAGCATTTCTATAATGGCCCTCTCCCTCAGCGGGGCAACAGCCCGAAGCTTTTCTATCTCTGCATGTGAAAATGGTTTCCTTACTGATTTTGGCATTTTTATGCATGGCACTCTATCTACTGGATTGGTATTAATATGACCGTTTGTTACCATCCATGAGAATAAAGTGCTTAATATCCTTCTATTGTTGTCCAAGGTTGCCCTTGATAATCCCTTGTTCATTTTTTCAGCTAAAAAATACTGCACATCTACTGAATCAATTTCCTTCAGGCACTTATTTTTCATCGTCTTCAGGAAATCCCTTATGCTTAATCCATATTGCTTCAAGGTTTTCGGAGATAATCCTTCAATGGTCTTGCACACTACAAAACTTTTTAGGATATCATTGTTTGTGTCATTGTAAGCAATCAGTTCTCTGCTAACCGCGTGTACATCAAAAAGCTGGAGCTTTTCACATAGTACATTCCGGATGCGCAAAACATCCTCTCGTCCAAAATGCTCTGTAAGTGCAATTATGACCTCGTGAACAAGGGATTCTTTTTCATTGTACATATTAACACTTCACTTCCATAAATCCCCTATTCATCATCCACCACGGTGTATAGAAGGTTTTATTCTCCACCATTCTCAATGTGTCACCATGGATGATTTTTGCAGGTATGCCGTACAGAGTCATCTGTAAGTAACACATTGTTACGCATCTGATATCTACATCGCAGGCTTCAACCCTCAACACCTGCTGGGGGTTGTACCCAAGCTTCATTAAGTAATTGCATAATCCCAATACATTGGCTCCGGCCCCAACGGCCGGCTCACAAACAGTCAGTACATTGCGCTCTTTCAACGTTTCTATATCAGCCCCCAGAGAAGCAAGTAAATCTGCCAAGTGTTGCGGAGTGAAAAACTGGCCCCGGTCCTGGTTGTGGAGCTCAAGGACATGGAATAGCCTGCCTAGCACATCATAAAAGTTACGCTTATTGGCATGTTCTTCCATCATCATCATCACATAAGCAAAAGCATTGGATAAATGTTCTTTGTCTTTTCCTTGATAACGGGCAGTATTCAATCCCAAGTAAGAGGCTGTATTTTTATCCTGCCGATAATTAATTTCTGACATCGCCATATACAGCATGTCAAAAAATGCTGTATATGGATCGGAGCACTGAACGCTCCTTATCTCCTTGATAAAGGCTTTTTCCATGTGATCACCTCAGTAACAATATTTTCCATGAGAATACTTAACTTCTTCATCATTGACTTTGGCGTAAATTGTCGTTGTATCTAGGCTTTCATGACCCAAAAGCCGCTGGAGTACCTCTACTGGCATACCTCTATTTATTGCTCTTGTGGCAAACGTATGCCTAAGCTTATGAGGAAAAATTTTAACCCCTGCTCTCCGCCCTACTTCTCTAACAATAATCTCAATGCCTGATATTTCCAGTTTGCGATGTAATTTATTATCACTGACAAATAAAGCTGGGTTATTGTCATTCCTTGTTGCTAAATATTGTTGTAAATAGAATTTAGCTGTTTCGTTAAAAAATACCTTGCGTTCTTTGTTTCCTTTTCCAAGCACTATAGCTTCGCTTCTCTCAAAGTCTATCTGCTGCCTTTCCATGCGGACAATTTCGCCCACTCGGCATCCAGTACTTAGAAATACCTCAATGAGAGCTCGTTCTCGGATGTCGCATGCTTGCCTAATTTTTTCTAAATCTTCCTCAGGAACAGCTTCTCTAGTGCGCTTGGGAAATTTTATTCTTGGTATCAGGTCCATTGGATTGTCACTTCTAAATTTATTTTTGTGTAACCAGCCAAAGAATGCGCTTAAATTTCTTCTGTGGTTATCAATAGTGACATTTTTTATTCCTTTTTGTTTCTTTTGTGCTAAAAAATATTGAATGGCTATAACATCTACTTTTGTCAATTCAACATTTCCTACGACATTTAAAAAATCTGATAGAGTAGATGAATAGAATTCAAGCGATCTTTTGCTTAATCCAGCCACCTGCTTAGCTGCAAAATAATACTTCAATATTTTTGTATTATCATCCCGATGCACGACCAAATCCGTGCACTGCTTTGTCATTGTGATACCATGCAGGCATAGCATTAATGCCTGGTTGATATCCTGTATTTGCGGGGCTGAAAAATTTTTAAGCAATTTAGCATTAAGATTTCTCAGGAACTCATCTTTGACATCCGTCATATTTTTCTTCCTTCTTTATCTGACAGATTTTTATATTAGAGAAATGTGACTTTGCCGGATGCTATCAGCGCATCCGCACTGGCAAAGCCGTGGCTCTCGGCATGGTGATTCGTCATCATACCGAAAGTGTTATTGCAGATGAGGCATCTGCATGGGTTCCAGCGGCTGGCAGTTTTGGATGGCCAGTGGTAGAAGCGCGGTGCCTTGGCACTTGCCTCGTTAACTGCCTGGGATGCCCGCTTTGTTAAAATCCATTTTATTTTTTTCAGAGCTTCGTGATGAATACGCTTCATAGTTACCTGCCACTTCTCCTTTCCGCCCGGCCGGGGCTTATGCTGGCTGGCCAGCTTTGGCATCTGCCATGGCCTTGGCGTAGCCTGCTTTGTAGCCTTCGGCGTAATCTGCTTTTCTGCCACTGACACGGCCGTAAGCAAAAATGGATGCACTACGGAAAATCTGCTCCTGTGAGTCAGTATCCAGTTCCCTGACCGTGTTGAAAATCTTCCGGAGGCCTGCTGGAATGTTAGTTGAAATTTCGTTGGTCATGTTTTTCCATCTCCTTTCGCTAATTCCTATTATCGTAACTTTCGATTATATTCTATTACGATTTTTAGAAAATGTCAATAACTTTTCTCTTTACTTTTTCCGATTTTCGTAATAATATATATACAAGGAGGTTTTTGTTATGACTATTAATGGAAGAATTAAGGAATTACGCAAACAATTAGGTCTAAACCAGACTGCATTTGGTGAAAAAATAGGAATAAAGGTATCTCAAGCAAGCTATATAGAAAAAGATGGCAACACCGTTACTCAACGCGTTATCCAGCTTATCTGCACCAACTTCAATGTATCTGAACAATGGCTTGTGGATGGCACAGGGGAGATGTATACCAGCACCGAGGACGGAGTTATCCAGCAGCTGGTAAAGGAATACAGCCTGACGCCGGAGCAGGAAATCTTTGCCAGGCAATGGCTGCAACTGCCAGCGGATGCCAAGGATGCCGTTGTGGATTATGTCCTGCAGGTGGCAAATGCCATACATGCAAGCCGTGGAACTCATCAGCTCCAGTCCCCAGGCTTTATCCCCGGCCCTGCCCACAAAAACGGCGGCCAGCCCATAGCCACCCCATCTGCTCAGCCCTTTCCACATCCGTCAGAAGTAATGGGCGTGTCACACTCTGACACATCCGCCCGGCCAGCCAGCTTCCCAGGCTCTGACCATGTGGCAGAAAGCACTGCCGCCTACCATGCCCCTGCCGACAGCTCCGCCCGGCCCGCTGGCATATCCGATGATGAATGGCAGCTCCTGCAGGCCGCCCGCAGGGAAAAAGCTCAAACGTCAGGTACATCCGGCTCTATCGACTCCGAAGAAAATAGGGCTTGAGACAAATAAAAAGTAGTTGTTTCACTTTTGGAAACAACCACTCAATATAACGAAAGGACGATTTTTATGAAAGAATTTACAATGAACTCCAAACCAAACACCGATAAGCGTATACTTACAAGCCAAAACTCCCCTGAAATAGCTGAACGCATAAAGCAGGCATCTGCTGAAATACTGAAAAGAAACTATAATCTCTACAAGGAGCTGGAGAATAAATGAGCAACACTGCCGAAAACATCCAGCTACTACTTGCCGATATTCTTTCATTTCACGAAGAACTTGAAAAAGTATTCGCTATGGAAAAAGGTATTCATGACCACGGCCTTCTGGAATCAGCTGTACATGCACCGTTTCAAACATTTGGAGGTGAAGACCTGTACCCAGATGTTTATGCCAAAGCTGCCCGGCTGTGCTTCGGCATTGCTAAAGATCACCCTTTCCGGGATGGCAACAAGCGCACAGCAGTACACGCAGCCCTTGTTTACCTAACCATCAATTCTATAAAGCTGCATTATCAGGATATTGAGCTGGAAACGGCCATCATTGATGTTGCTGCCGGAAATATGACAAGTGACGAACTTGCCTATTGGTTCCAGCAGCACACGGATGCCAAGAGCTAACCTGCCTGTCCAGCAGGCATATCCGATGATGAATAGCAGCTCCTGCAGGCCGCCCGCAGGGAAAAAGCTCAAATGTCAGGTACATCCGTCTCCACCTGCTCCGAGAAAAATAGAGCTTGAGGCAAATAAAAAAGCCAACTGTTTCCTGAATGGAAATGGTTGGCTGATAAAAATCAATATCACATAG
>NZ_VUNR01000017.1 GCF_009695585.1 Anaerovibrio slackiae | reverse complement strand
TAGGAATTACGGAAATTAACGCCCACGGAGAGTGTGTAAGTCCTTTTGCCAAGGCAGAAGGCTGTTCTCGTAGAAGTGGGAATCTCCCTCCTCAAACGCCTAGGCGTTAGGAGGGAGTAATTCAACAGGCTATTGTATGGTTCTTCTGGTGGTTCGGTATTCATGGCCACAACGTTACTGCGGCTATTCAGAACATGGTTTACATGCCTGCACAGCTGGCCAACCAGGCTGGTGATGCCAGCTATATCTTCAGCAACGGCTTCTTTGAGGCTGGACTGATGCACATCATGGGTCTTGTTATTGCCATCCTGATCTTCTCTAAGAAGGATAGCTGGAGAGCAGTAGCCAAGCTGGGTGCCCCGGCAATGTTCTTCAACATTCAGGAGCCAATCGCTTTCGGCCTGCCAATCGTTCTGAATCCTTTGCTGCTGGTTCCTTATGTACTGGTTCCATTGGTAAACACTGTAATTGGTTATGTAGCAATTTCTATCGGCCTGGTGCCAATCTTCAAGTATGTAGTGCCTTGGACCATGCCTCTGTTCTTTGGCGGCACCATCGGTACCGGCTCCATCATGGGCGGTCTTTTGCAGGTAGTATGGCTGCTGGTTGATATTGCGATTTATGCACCGTTCGTCATTGCCGGTAACAAGGTCAAGGACGAATATGACGAGGAGGAAGCTTAATTTATGGACGAGAAGGTTGTAGAGCAGTCTATGGAAATCATTACCTATTCCGGTAATGGCCGTGCCCTGGTGATTAATGCCCTGAGGGATTTGTTCAAGGATGGCGATATTGCCAAGGCTCGTGAGCAGATTGCTGCCGGTGGCAAGGAAATCGGCGAGGCGCATCAGATGCAGACTGATTTGATTTCTGCTGAGTGCGATGGCCAGGAGGTTGAGAAGTCCGTTCTCCTGATCCATGCCCAGGATCATTTTATGACCGCTTTGGCTGTGAGGGATATGGCTTCCCTGATGGTAGATATGTATGAGAAGCTGTCCCAGAAGTAAGGGACGGGTGTGAACAGGTGGCACGGCTGGCTAAGGACGGCCGTGCCATTTTAAAAGAAGCATTAAGCATTAGCTGAAGCATTGTTAGTTAAAGCATTGTTAGTTTTAGAAGCAATTAAAGAAGCATTTTATAAAGACGAGGGATTTTTATGCAGTACAAGTTTCCAGAGAATTTTTGGTGGGGGGCGGCTACTTCCGGCCCACAGTCCGAAGGCCGTTTCAACAAGGCACATCGCAACATTTTTGATTATTGGTATGATACTGACCCGGATGCCTTTTTTGACAAGGTAGGCCCTAACGTGGCATCCAATTTTTACAACAGCTTCCGTGAGGATATTGACCTCATGAGGCAGGTAGGGCTGAATTCCGTGCGTACTTCCATTCAGTGGTCCCGCCTGATGAAGGATTTTGAGACAGGCGAGGTGGATGCTGACGCAGTGCGTTTTTACAATGAAGTTATTGACGAGTTCATTGCCAAGGGCATCCGTCCGGTCATGAACCTGGTTCATTTCGATATACCGGTGGAGCTCCTGCACCAGTACGGCGGCTGGGAGTCCAAGAAGGTAGTGGATTTGTTTGTTATCTTCGCCAGGAAGTGCTATGAGCTTTTCGGCGACAGGGTAAAGGACTGGATTACCTTCAACGAGCCGATGGTTATTCCTGAGGGCGGCTATCTCTACAAGTTCCACTATCCATTGAAGGTGGACGGCAAGGCTGCCGTGCAGATTGTCTACAATATTAATTTGGCTTCTGCCAAGGGCGTGCAGGCTTATCACGAGTATTGCGAGAAGGAAGGCATCAAGGATGGCAGGATTGGCATTGTCATCAACCTGACCCCTGCTTACCCTCGCTCTGAGAGCCCTGAGGATGTGGCAGCTGCCCATTTTGCCGAGATTTTCAAGAACAATGCTTTTCTGGACCCGGCTGTAAAGGGCGAGTTCCCGGCTGAGCTGGTGAAGATTCTTACCGATGACGGCGTTATCTGGGAGTCTGAGCCGGAGGAGCTGGAAATCATCAGAAATAATACCGTGGATTACCTGGGTGTAAACTACTATCATCCTGCCCGGGCCAAGGCAAGGGAGACTGCGCTGGATGAGTCCCTTGGGTGGCTGCCGGAGAAGCATTTTGAGGATTACGAGTGGCCTGAGGCAAGGATTAACCCACATCGTGGCTGGGAGATTTATCCGAAGGCTATTTATGATATTGCTATCAATGTCCGTGACAACTATGGCAACATTCCGTGGTATATTTCCGAGAATGGCATGGGCGTTGAGGGCGAGGCAAAGTTCCGCAATGCCGATGGGGTAATTGATGACGATTATCGCATTGACTTTATCAAGGAGCATCTTGAGTGGCTCCACAAGGGCATTGAGGAAGGTGCTAACTGCTTTGGCTATCATCTGTGGACACCGATTGATTGCTGGTCCTGGATGAATGCCTACAAGAATCGCTATGGCCTGATTGCCGTAGACGATTTGGCAACTCAGAAGAAAACCATTAAAAAATCTGGCGTGTGGTTCAAGAGCCTCAGCGAGAATAATGGTTTTTGATAGTTGGTGCAGGTGACTCTGTACTAATGTCCCTCTAGTTTCTTTAAATTTATATTCGTACCCTGTGCGGTGGCTTTGCTGTCCTGTCCCCTGGGCTGGCTGGCAGGGCTGCTGCACGCAGAGAAGGCCTGCTCCCCCAAGCAGGCTTTTTCTGTCAGCGGAATAAAAAACATATCTTTATTTTAGATAACATATCTTTTGTTTAGAAAAAATGTGATATATGTATATGAAAATATGTTGTTTTGTGATATAATGTCTAAAAGAAAGCTATGCGAATACATTGTGGTAAGTATTGCAAATATATAGATAAGGGGTAACGCTGTATGAATAAGTATGAACAGATTGCACGGGATATTTATAATGATATTGCCAGCGGCAAGTATGAGCCTGGCAGCCAGCTGGCACTGGAAAAGGAAATGTGTGCCCAGTACGGTGTCAGCCGCATTACGGTGAAGCGTGCCGTGGATGAGCTGGTGAAGCAGGGGCTGGTAGTGAAGCGCCGGGGCTCCGGCACCTTCGTGAAAGGGGTGCAGGAGGAGGATGTGGAGAATGTGGGCATGTGCGGCCAGTTTGGCGGCTTCAGCAATACCCATCAGGGCCATCAGGTCAGCACCGATGTGAAGAAATTCGAGATAGTGCATCCTAGCCCGGAGGTTGCGGAGAAGCTGAAGATTTCCACGGAGGATTTTGTGTATGATATCATCCGTATCCGCTATCTGGACGGCAGGCCTGAGAATGTGGAGTACACCCAGATGCCTATCGAGGTGATCCCCGGCATCAAGCAGGAGGTGCTGATGAACTCCATCTACAACCATATCGAGAATACCCTGAAGCTGCAAATCCAGTCTGCCCACCGCACAGTCAGCGCCGATATGCCTACGGAGGAGGAGAAGGAGTTCTTGCGGATTGAGGGCGTGCTGCCGGTGCTGCAGGTGGCGCAGGTGGCTTTTCTCAGTGATGGCAGGCCCTTTGAGTATTCCAAGTCGCGGCATCGGGCTGATACCAGCGTGTTCCGGGCTGTCAGCATCCATTGAGATAGCCGGGGCGGAGTGCCTAAATGGAAACAGCTGCCTGAATGAATGCAAATTTGTAAAATTGTAAAAAGGCTTAGCCTCTGGTCAGGCTAAGTCTTTTTTGGTTGCATGGAGGGTGGCGGCCAGCTGCTGCTCGTGAGATGTAAAGATGATGGTTTTGCCAGCTTTTTGCAGGCTGTACAGAAGGTCGGCAAGCCACAGCTGGGCTGTGGCATCCAGGTCGTTCATGGGCTCGTCCAGCACCCATATCTGGGGATTGATGGCCAGGATGGTGCCGATGGCGGTCTTTTTCTTTTCGCCGCCGCTGAGGGTGTAGGGGGCACGATGGCGTAAGTGCTCTATATGGAGAAGTGCCAGGGTATCATCTGTCCGCTGGCGGATTTCTGCCGGAGACAGCCCCATCTGGGCAGGGCCGAAGGCGATTTCTTCCTCCACGCTGCTGCAAAAGAGCTGGGCATCGGGATTCTGCCATACATAGCCGATTTTTTGGTGAAACCATTTGGCGTAGGCACTGTCTGCCAGCCTTTGCCTCGTGACCGGCTCCCCCATAAAGAGGTATGTGCCCCTGTCAGGGAAGGCGATGCCGTTCAGCAGCCTGATGAGGGTGGTCTTGCCGCAGCCGTTGGCACCTGTCAGCTGCAGGGCGTCACCGGCATTTACTTTGAGGTTGAAATCCTGCAGAAGGGGCTGCTCCGGCAGATAGCTGAAGGTAATATCTTGCAGCTCTATGACAGGTGTGCAGCCTGCTGTACTGTCTGTTATATTATTTGGTGTGTTTTTCATAAGAGCATCTCCAATCTCAGGTAAATGAAAAGCAGGGCTGTTGCAGTCAATAAAAGCACTATATCGGCAGGCTGCCATGCCCGCTGGTGGCTGTGGGGATAGGTGCCGGTGAAGCCGCGGCACTGCATGGCGTGATACATTTCCTGGGACATTTCCTGGGACTTGAGGAAAAGATTGCCCACAACGCCTGCCATGGCCCATGACTTTTGGCGGTTTTGGCCTATGGAGCGCAGCTGCAGGGCTGTCAGGAACTCCCGGGAGAGGCTGCCCAGCAGGTAGATATATCTGAGGGCGGTGTCCAGGATGAAGATGGCCAGCTGGGGGACATGGAACCAGCTGATGGCGGCAGTAATCCTGTTCCAGGGGTAAAGGCCGGTGAAGATGCCGGATGCCAGCACGGTGAGGAAGGTCTTGACCGGCAGCAGCAGGGTGAGGGGATTGGTGGTCATGAGAATAGCAGGCAGCAGGATGAACAGGGAGAACAGGGCTGCCAGCAGTGACGGCAGCAACAGGCGGCTGATACGGCGGCCATCCTGCAGGGCGAGAAGGGCCAGCAGCAGGGCCGCTACGGTATAGAGAAAATAGGGCTGGCTGCTGGTGACAATGAGCAGGAGCAGCAGAAGCAGGAATAGCATGGCTGCCATGGGGGAAGGGCAGAGCTTGTCCGGCAGGAAGGGAGGGGCAGATTCGTATCTTGCCAGGATTCCTGTGATACGCAAAAAGGACCGGGAAATAAAATAATCACGGTCCTGGTCAGGATTATATTGTTCTTCTTTTTTTAGCCAGTCAGGCAGCTGCATGGCAATATCCCCTCGCATTGTGGTTAATTCAGGTCATAAGGGTGAAGGGGCGGGGGAGCAGAATGATATTTTTGCTCATTGCTGTTCATTGCTGGTTATTTCAGGGTGTTTTTTGTGTTTATCCCAGGGGCTTTAGAGGTGCTTATTTCAGGGTGGCGAAGGAGCCCCAGAGCTTGAAGGTGATGACCAGCAGGGCTGTGCCGATGATAGCCGAAAGAATATAGGCAAAGGCGTCAGGCAGGCCACTGATGGCGTAGTCAGGAAAGAGCACATCCAGGCTGAAGCCTGTCAGCATGCCCTCAGGTGTATAGCCGAGAGGCGCACTGCTCTCCGTCAGTGCAGCCATTTCCTCCGGGCCCCATTCGCCCCAGGCAGTGCCTTCGGCAATGAGGCCAAGAGGACAGAGGATAATGAGCGCCAGCAGGGCAGTGAGGGAAGCACCGATTTTCTTGTCAGCATACCTGTCTGCGGCACTGGAAAATGCCGGTGCTGCCTTGGTAAGATATGCCAGCATAGTCCCTGTGAACACCGCCTCGGCAAGACCGAAGATAGTCAGATGTCCTGCCATCATAGCAGGAATGGAGATGGAAAGGGGATACGGGCAGTACAAAGCCTGCCCCAGCTCATTGGTGAACAGCAGGGGCTGGATGCCGAACTCTATGGCGGCGGCCAGGGCTGCTGCATTGATGCCCAGGAAGCCTGCTCCTGCGGCACAAACAGGCAGCATAGTGCCAGTGGTGAAGCACTTTTTCAGCAAGCTGAAGGCATAGTAGCCTGTAAAGGGCAGCAGGAACGCCATGTTGAAGCAGTTGGCGCCGATGGCAAGGATACCTCCGTCCCCGAAGAATACCGCCTGCACGATTAGCGCCACGCTGACGGACAGGCAGGCGGCGTAAGGGCCGAAAAGCAGGGCGATCAGCGTACCTCCTACGGCGTGCCCCGTGGTGCCTCCCGGCAGTGGGATGTTGAACATCATGGCGAGAAAGGAAAAGGCGGCAGCAACTCCCAGAAGGGGCAGCTTTTCCGGCGGCAGCTCCTTTTTTACTTTTTGCAGGCTCATGTACCAGACAGGTGCCATAGCCGCGGTCAGTACCGCGCAGGTGCCGGGACTGAGATAGTTCTCTGGAATGTGCATGGTTTTTCTCTCCTTATTGTGTCTTATTTTGTCGCAGAATAACTGTATTACGCTATTACACTGTATTATATCGTACAAGCGTAATTTTGTCACGAAAATATGTGAAAATCTAGCGGAAATTTGTTAGATGAATTTTTGAAAAACATGTTGCCAAATGATTATGTTTACTGTATAATCAATATTAAATAATTTACAATTAAGAAGAAGTTGGGGTGTAAAGGGTAATAAAGAGGGGAAGTGTCTTTTATGGAGTTAAAAATTCCTTATAACAAAATTCGGATGAATATCGAGATTCCTGACGAGAATTTCCAAGGGGTGCTGGAGTCGGACCCGGCAGGCTGCCGCATGGAGGGAACGGAGCAGGAAATCGTGGAGCGTGCCCTGGATAATCCCATTGGCAGCCAGTCCCTGGAGGAGCTGGTCAAGGGCAAGAAGTCCATGGTCATCATTTCCAGCGACCACACCAGGCCGGTGCCGAGCCATGTGACAATGCCTATCCTGCTGAGAAGAATCCGTGAGGCAAATCCTGAGATTGATATTACCATCCTGATTGCCACGGGCTTTCATCGCGCTACTACCCATGAGGAATTGGTGCAGAAGTATGGCGAGAAGATTGTGGCGGAGGAAAAGATTATTGTCCATGATTCCCGTGATGATGCCGGTATGGCAGACCTGGGGACGCTGCCGTCAGGTGGTGCCCTGAAGCTGAACCGCATCGCCATTGACACTGACCTTCTGATTGCCGAGGGCTTTATTGAGTCCCATTTCTTTGCGGGCTTCTCCGGCGGCAGAAAGAGCATCCTGCCGGGCATTGCCTCAGCCACTACTGTTATGGCAAATCATTGCAGCGAGTTCATTGCCAGCCCTTATGCCAGGACGGGCATCCTGAAGAACAATCCTATTCATCGTGATATGCTCTACGCTGCCCAGCAGGCGAAGCTGGCGTTCATTCTGAATGTGGTGATTGATGCGGAGAAGAAGGTAATCGGGGCTTTTGCCGGGGACAGCGAGCAGGCTCATGTGACAGGCTGCGAGTTTGTGCTGAAGATGGCGGAGGTCAAGGCAAATCCTTCTGATATTGTAGTTACTACCAATGGCGGCTATCCGCTGGATCAGAATATCTATCAGTCCGTAAAGGGGATGACTGCTGCCGAGGCCAACTGCAAGGAGGGCGGTGTCATCATCATGGTTTCCGCCTGCAACGACGGCCATGGCGGCCAGTCCTTCTATGAGAACCTCCGGGATGCGGCCAGCCCTCGTGCCCTTTTGGAGCGGATTGCCAAGGTGCCGAGGAATGAAACCATCCCTGATCAGTGGGAAATGCAGATTCTGGCCAGGATTCTGGCTAAGTTTACCGTGATTATGGTGACTGATATGTGCAGTCCTGAGATGATAAAGGAAATGCACATGGAGCATGCAGCTACCTTCCAGGAGGCTTTGCAGCGTGCTTTTGAGATAAAGGGTAATAACGCCAGTGTGACAGTAATTCCCGATGGAGTATCGGTTATTGTTCGCACCGCCTAAAATAATATTTTTATGCTATGTGCCGGGGAGCATGCTCCCCGGCGATTTTTTTTGCAAATATAAATCCCCCCGATACAGGCTGATGCACCTGCATTGGGGGGATTACTGGATTACTGGATTACTGCAATGCTTCCTTCAGGACAGCGGCATTCTTTTCCATGGTGGTGATGTAGGCATCCAGTACGGTTTCGTTGGCTTCGCCTGTTACCACCGGGTCAAGGGAATAGATTTTTGCGCCTGTTTCCCGGCTGATAGTTTCAGCAGCGGAAGGGGAATACTGAGGCTCGGTGAACAGCACCTTCACTGGAAGCTTATTCACGTCCTCAATGGTTTCCTGCAGCTCGGAAGGAGTCGGCTCTGTGCCAGGCTCACGCTCAATTACCTTGACGATGTTCAGGTTGAATTCTTTGGCAAAATACGGGAAGGCCTCATGGAAGGTTACTATGTCGCGATGCGGCAGGGCGTCCAGCTCGGCATGGAGCTTTGCCTGCAGGGCCTTCAGCTTGTCCGTGTAGGCTACGGCATTAGCTTTGTAGGCTGCGGCATGCTCCGGGTCAGCCTCTGCCAGCTGGGCAGCAATGTTGTCCACCTGGCGGATGGCATCGGCGATGCTCAGCCACACATGAGGATTCTCGCCCTCCTCATCCTGCAAAAGCTCAATATCCTTGGAAGCATCAATGACCTTCAGGTTCTTGTGCTCATTGATGACCTTGTCCAGGAAGGCCTCCATGCCGGCACCGTTGGCAACAAATGCATCTGCCTGGTCCAGGGTTTTCATGTCGTCAGTGGTGAGCTGATAATCATGGAGGCAGCCGGTCTGTGGCTTGGTCATGTTGATGACCTCTACGCCGTCCACGCCCTTGGTGATATTGGCGGTAGCGATATAGACAGGATAAAAGGATGTAACAATGCGGAATTTGCCGTCAGCTTTTTGATCATTATCTGCGGTGCTGTTTTGCCCGCAGCCCGTCAGCAGGGTGGCGGAGAGCAGCAGGATAGCGGTAAAAAGATAAAGTATTTTTTTCATGAGAAGTCTCCTTATTGTGTAGTAAGTAATATATTAGTGGTTACGGCATATATTGTCTGGTAGCGAAAAAACATGCCCTTTCTATAATTTAGCATATTAAATGACAAAATACAAATAGAATAATGAGAAAAGCTTTCAAAATAGCAAAAATGAAAAGAATTTCCTAAAAACCAGGGCAGGGGCAAAATGAAAAAGTAAAAAAGAAAAGCGCAAAAAAGAAAAGCGTAAAGAGGGGAAAAGAGGGGGCAAGGGATATAAGCGCAAAAAAAGTGACGGCACCGAGTTCCGATGCCGCCAATGGGATGGAGAAATGATGTATATGGGATTGTACATTGAGTACATCATGTACATCAAAGGGATTGTCTATAATATACCAGCTGTATCTGAAAAGAAAATGAAAATTTGTAAAATCTTGTGTTATTCTTTGTGTGAGGTTATAATAGTAGAGTAAATTGATTTTGTGATGGTGATGTAAATGCTTATTTGTAATAAATTTAGTGAAGCGAGGCAGGTTTTGAATGGCAGGGCCACGGCAGTGGCCCTGGGAACCTTCGATGGTGTCCATGTGGGGCATCAGAGCATTATCAAGCGGGCGGTAAGCCTGGCAAGGGCTCATAAGCTGACCAGCGTTGTTTATACCTTTAGCAATCATCCCCTGGCTGTGGTGGCTCCTGACAGGGTGCCGATGCAGATTGGCGATAATATTTCCAAGGCGGATATTATGGCGGAGCTGGGAGTGCAGGTGCTGGTGAATATTCCTTTTACGGAAAAGCTTTGCCGCCAGTCGCCGGAGGATTTCCTGCTGGATTTGCAGCAGGCTCTCAATCCGAGGTATGTGGTGACAGGGCCGAATTTCTCCTTTGGTGCCAAGGCAAAGGGCAATCCACGGATGCTGGTGCGTGTAGGGGAGGACTACGGCTTTCAGGCAGAAATCGGGCAGGCGGTGCAGCTGGACGGCAAGATGGTCAGCAGCACCAGGATACGCAGCCTGCTGGAGTCAGGCAATCTGGAAAAGGCCAATGAATACCTGGGACGCTTTTTCAGCTTTGGCGGCCGGGTTATTCACGGTGACCACAGGGGCAGGAAGCTGGGCTTTCCTACGGCAAATCTGGCTATCGGTGACAGGCGTGCCATGCTGCCCAATGGCGCCTATGCAGTGAAGGTGCAGCTGGATGGCAGGCTGTACAATGGCATAGCCAACATTGGGGATAATCCTACCTTTGAAGGCTGCAATCGCCGTTTGGAGGTAAACATTTTGGATTTTTCCAAGGATATCTACGATTGTCCGCTGACTGTGCAGTTTGTTGCCAAGCTGCGTGAGCAGAAGAAGTTCAGTGGCGTTGATGCGCTGGTGAAGCAGCTGCATGCTGACGAGGAAAAGGCTAGGAAGCTGCTGGCGAGTTTGTAGTTTTTTATAAAATTGCGCAGAGCTATTTACATTTGTGTAAAGTTGTGCTATAGTGTTCAGAGTGTGCTGTGCCTGTTGGCATGGCAGCATAATCAGCCTTTGGCTAAGATTGGCGAGAACTCCAGCGCCAGTCCCAGCTTGAGGAATTTTAGAACATTTATAGGAGGAATTTTCACATGTTGACACAGGAAGCAAAGCAGGAAATCATTCAGAAGTACGCAGTTCATGAGGGTGACACTGGTTCCCCGGAGGTTCAGATTGCAGTTCTGACCGCTCGTATCGTTTATCTCACCGAGCATCTGAAGGAGCACAAGAAGGATCATCATTCCCGTCGCGGCCTTTTGAAGATGGTTGGTCATCGCCGTCGTCTCCTGGCTTACCTGAACAAGGTAGATATCGAGCGTTATCGTGCAATCGTTGCAAAGCTCGGCCTGCGCAAGTAATAGTAAGTAATAGCTTTGTAAAAAATCGAGATTTTATGCCGGTTTTGTGCTGGTGTGGAAGTAGGAAATCCCTCGCTTTGGCGGGGGATTTTTTATTTTGCAAAAAAATCGTTAGCTCCGACTTTCTCCCAAAGTTACATCCGCAAGACTTTGCGCAGTAAAAAAATAAAAATAATGTAAATGTCTTGCGGGGGGGGGGCGATTGTGATATTATAATGGACACAGATATGTTAATATTAGTTATTTTCAGAGTTAAGTTGTGGTGGGAAGGCTTTTGAAACAAGGAAATATTGCTCAGGGGCGCAGAATTGCGGTTTGGCTGCTGGTAGTGGCGGATTATCTTTCCCTGCTGGCTGCTGAGGCAACAGCACTTGGCTTGCAGAGGATTTTCCGGGTGAATGCCAGCAGCATGATGGCAATGCCCTGGGATTACCAATATTTATATATTCCGGGCATGTTTTTGCTGATTATGCTGCTGGCAGAGGGATACAGGTTAAACCGGCCGTCCCTGGAGATGGCACGGGATGTGTTCCGGGGGATATGCTTTGGCTTTTTGATGTACATGCTGCTGATATTCCTGATGCGGAACAGCATGCAAGTTTCCAGATATTATGCCGGGTGCTTTTGGATGTTTACCTTTGTGTATGTGGCACTAGGCAGATATGTGGCAGGCAACATTATGCTGAAGGCGGAAGCTTTGCAGGAGCGTGTGCTGCTGATAGGTGCAGGAAAGACGGCAGAAAGATTGTTGTCAGCATTTCAGGATGATTTTTGTTACTGCTACAAGGTGATAGGTGTGCTGGATGACCACCCGGTGTCGGAGAAGCTGCCCCGGCAGTATCCGTTGCTGGGCGGCTTTGCGGATGCCGCCAGGGTGATAAGGGAGCAGGAGTTGCAGACGGTAATCGTTGCTGCGCCGGGGCTTTCCGAGGATGGCATGCGGAAGCTGCTGATGGAGATACAGCATCTTACGGATACTGTGCTTTTTACGCCAAGCCTTGTGGGCTCGCCCCTTGGCAGTGTGGAGATTAGTACGTTGTTTGTGGAGCAGGTGGCTGTGATAAAGAGCAAGAATAACCTGTCCCGCTGGTATAACCGCTGGTTTAAATTCTGCTTTGACATTGTGGTGACGGTAACAGGCAGTATCCTGCTTTCGCCTTTTATTCTGCTTTTGGCATTGCTGGTGGGCATAGACAATAGGGGCAGGGTAATCTTTGCCCACCGCAGGGTGGGCAGGAACGGCAAGCCCTTTTCCTGCTACAAATTCCAGACCATGGTGAAGGATGCTGATAAGGCATTGGTACAGTATCTATCCGAAAACGTAGCGGCCAGAAAAGAATGGGAACGCAGCTTCAAGCTGACTAATGACCCAAGGGTAACGCGGCTAGGTGCATTTCTCCGCAGAACCAGCCTGGATGAGTTGCCGCAGATTGTCAATGTGCTGAAGGGGGAAATGAGTCTTGTGGGTCCACGGCCTATTGTGGAGGCAGAGATGGAAATGTATGGCGAGAATATCCGCGAATACCTTATGGTGCGCCCTGGCATCACCGGCATGTGGCAGACCAGCGGCAGAAGTGATACCACCTACGAGGAGCGGGTGCAGATGGACACATGGTATGTGCGGAACTGGTCAGTGTGGATTGATATGAAGTATCTGATGAAGACATTTAAAGCAGTTGTAAGTAAAAAAGGTGCGTATTGATGGAGATAAAAATTGTTGTGGCAACCCATAAACAGGCGGCTATGCCTAAAGATGATATGTATCTTCCTTTGCAGGTGGGAGCCGCTGGGAGTCCAGGTTTGGGGATTCAGAGGGATGATGTTGGTGAGAATATTTCCAAGAAGCATGATATGTTTGCTGAACTGACAGGCATGTATTGGGCTTGGAAGAACGTGAATGCAGATTATATAGGGTTGGTTCATTATCGCAGGTATTTTAGAGGCAGGGGTGTTGAGGGATTTAAGGAAATTGCAAATATGGATGATGTTCAGGGATTATTGCATGTTGCACCTGTGATTTTGCCTAGGAAAAGAAATTATTATGTAGAAACAGTATATAGTCAGTTTGCTCATGCACATGATGTGATGAATTTGGATGTGGCAGGATGTGTCGTGAAGGAAAAATACCCGGAGTATTATAGTGCATTTGAAAATCTTAAAAATCGCAGGTCTACTCATATCTGCAATATGTGTATCATGCGTAAAGATTATTTTTATGAGTATTGCAGCTGGTTGTTTGACATATTGCTGGAAGTTGGACTTCGTTTGCCTGACAATCAGGAGCCACGTTGTCTGGGATATATCGGAGAGAGGTTATTGGATGTGTGGCTGGAAACACGGCAGGTCAAATATGTTGAGAAAAGTGTGGTCTGCTATGGTGTGGAAAACACTGTATGTAAGGGAATAAAGATGCTGAAACGAAAAGTTTTTGGCAGGAAATAGTTTTTGTTGGTGGAGTGATGATATGAATGTTGATTGGAAAATAATCAGGAAATATATTCCGTTGTTACAGCAGCTTGTGCTTAGGGATTTAAAAATAAAATATCGCAGGTCTTTCTTAGGGTATTTGTGGAGTCTGATGAATCCACTATTAATGATGTGGATTTTAACAATGATTTTTTCTTATGTGTTTCGTTTTGATATACCGAACTACCCATTGTACCTTATTACCGGGCAGATAGTCTTTGGATTTTTTTCTGAATCCACTACAGTTGCCATGTCAGCTGTGTTAAGCAATGCAGGTTTGTTAAAGAAAGTTTATCTTCCCAAGTTTGTTTTTCCTCTAGCAAGCGTAATTTCAAGTTTTGTAAATATGCTTTTTAGCCTGGTGGCTATTTTTATTGTTATGGTTGCTACGGATGTTTCTTTGCAGCCAACGCTTTTATTTTTGCCGCTGGGATTGGTGATATTATTTGTTTTTTCCTTGGGTATAGGCTTGGCATTATCATCTTTGTCTGTATACTTTAGGGATATGTTTCATTTGTATGGTGTGTTGACGACGGCATGGTCTTTTGCAACACCTATATTTTATCCTGTGAATATAATTCCAGAGGATTTAAGATATATTCTGTATTATAATCCACTATATTATATTTTGGATTTTTTTAGAAAGATTATTCTTTATGACACGGTGCCGGATGGCAGTGACATTATGCTGTGCATTGCAATAAGCTGTATTTCGCTGGTTGTAGGGATAAGCATTTTCCGCAAGCTTCAAAACAAGTTTGTTATGTATATCTGAGATAAGAGGATGAATGTATTGAAGAAGGATATTGTAATAAAGCTGGATAATGTGACAATGAATTTTAATCTTGCCCAGGAACAATTTTCCGGGTTGAAGGATTTATTCATAATGTTTACCAAAGGTAAGCTGAAATTTAACAAATTTAGTGCCTTGAAGAATGTCAGCTTAGAGATTAGGCGTGGAGAGTCATGGGGGCTGATTGGTGAAAATGGCTGTGGTAAAAGCACGTTGCTAAAGGTAATTTCAGGTATTTACCGCCCCTCAAGTGGCAGTGTAACAGTTAATGGCTCAATAGCACCCTTGATTGAATTGGGCGCAGGTTTTGATTTGGAGCTGACGGCAAGAGAGAATATTTTTCTTAATGGTGCTGTTTTGGGGTATAGCAAGAAATTTATCAGACAGCATTTTCAGGAAATTGTGGATTTTGCAGAATTAGGTGATTTTTTAGATTTGCCGATTAAGAATTTTTCTTCCGGCATGATAGCTAGATTGGGATTTTCTATTGCGACTATAGTAAAGGCAGATATATTGGTGATAGACGAAATCCTTGCTGTTGGTGATGCAGCTTTTCAGGAGAAATGTCACAAGCGCATGCAGGAGATTATGGCTAGTGGGACTACAGTGTTGTTTGTTTCACATGATGCTGACCAAGTAAGAAAGATGTGCGACAAGGCGGTATATTTAAGTGGAGGAGAAATAGTATATAAGGGGAACATAGAGGAAGCATATAAATTGTATGAATTGGGAGGAAAAATAAAATGAAGAATGGATATATGATACATAATAGAGAAATGTTGCCAGCGTTTTCAAGTAATAATGTAGTGGTTTCTATAACATCAAGTGATGCGTATTCTGTTTTTCTGTGTGTATTAATACAATCAATAGTTCAAAATAGTTCTAAAGATAATAATTACGATATTGTAGTGTTAAGTAATGAAATTGGTGAGATAAACAAAAAAATAATATTAGATACTATACGTGAGTATTCTAATGTTTCGGTTAGATTTTTTGAAATCAAGGATATCTTGTCAAAATATAATTTTTATACTAATTATCATATTACAATAATGACATATTGTAGATTAATGTTATTAGATATATTAAAAAACTATTCTAAATGTGTGTACTTGGATTGCGATGTTATATTAAATCATGACATTGCTGATTTATTTAATGTAGAATTGGGTCAGAATTATGTTGCTGCTGCGATAGATACAGTTATGGCTGGGTGGGATAACATCGAAAATACGGAATGTGATTGTCTTGATATTAACTATAGAAAAGAACAATACTATTACAATGTACATGAATTAGGGGTTAAAGATGTATTTAAATATTTTAATGCGGGTATTTTGGTAATGAATTTAGCAGAGATGCGAAAAAAGTACAATAGTGATGACTTATTACAGATAGCATCATCTAGAAAATGGAAGTGGTTTGATCAAGATGTGTTGAATAAAATATGTTATGGTAAGGTAGTTTTGTTGGATTCAAAGTGGAATTTTATGAGTCATGATTGGAATAGAGAGGGGGATACAGCGGAAAAATTAGCTCCGAAAAAAATATATGACATGTATGTTAAGGCACGTGCAAATCCTATGGCTATACATTATTGCGGCAATACAATTCCGTGTTTTGCTCCTAATTCGGATAATGCACATTATTTTTGGAAGTATGCTAGATTAACGCCAATGTATGAAAAAATATTAGCCATAATGGTTAGTTCAGTAGCAATAAGCGTTACGCAAAATCGTGGTTTTTTATTGCGTTTTGTTGATAAGTGCTTACCTAGAGGCTCTAAACGTAGGGATTTATTAAAGAAAATAATGCCTAGAGGTTCTAAACAATTTGAGTTTTTGAAGAAACTTTATCATAAGGTGACTTTCTGATATGCCTAATATAAAAATTTTTGTTTCTAACCGTATAGATATTAATAGTGTGCAGGTTATCAATCCAATATACATGCCTATTGCCTGTGGTGCAGTTTTTTCTGAAATAGAACTTGCAATGCAGGGAGATAATACAGGAGAGAATATTTCGGAACTACGAAATATGTTGGGCGAGTTTACCGTGCAGTATTGGGCATGGAAGAATATGGATTTGGATTATTATGGTCTGTGTCATTATCGTAGATATTTAGTATTTAGTAATAAGTATTTCAGAAAAGCTAAGTATCAGCAAATGTGTCAGGAAGCGTTCCTGGAAACAGGAACCATGCAAAAATATGGCTTAGATAATGAAAAATATATCAGAGATTTAATCTCTGAATATGACATTGTGGTCAATGAAGCTGTTGATGTCAATCACTTATGGACGCCCCAAGGTATAAAAGAAACAGTGTATGAGCATTGGGCGGCACATGATGGGATTTTTATCAATAAGCAGATCTTGCCAGTATTGTTGGAGACGATAAAAAGCAAATTTCCTCAATATTATGCCGATGCGTGTGAATATATGAATGGAAACATGCATAGAGGATATAACTGCTATGTGATGAAAAGGGAGCTTTTTTACAAATTGAACCAATTTCAATTTACTGTCCTTTTTACATTGAAGAAGATGCTGGAAAATAGCAATTTGCTGGAAGATATGGAAAGGACACTAGGATATTGTGGTGAGATTATGTATGGAATTTATATTTACCATTTGAAAAAAACAGGTAAATATAAAATTAAAGAGCTGCAATTGGTCTATTTTGAACACACTGTTCTGCCAGATAATAAAAGCTCCTATTGGCTAAGAAAAGCGTTGTTTAGGCTAAAAGAGTATACGGAAGGAATATGTTATGTATTATTTCCTAAAGGTTCTGCCAGGCGCACATTTGCAAAAAATATTTATTCCAGGGTAATTAGCAATAAAAAGAGATAAGGGAGAGGTTCATCAAATGAAAGTTGTATTATTAGCAGGAGGATTTGGAACTCGTATTAGTGAGGAGTCACAATTTAAGCCGAAACCTATGATTTCAATAGGCGGAATGCCTATCTTGTGGCATATCATGAAAGAATATGCCGCATTTGGCTATGATGATTTTATTGTGTGTGCAGGTTATAAGCAGGAATACATAAAAGAATATTTTTCCAATTATTATTTGCATAACAGCAATATCACATTTGATTTTAAGCATGAGAATAAGGTTACTGTACACGAGAATGCTTCGGAGCCTTGGAATGTTACTATTGTTGATACAGGGCTTAATACAATGACAGGCGGCCGTGTTAAAAGGATTGCCCCGTATGTTGGAAATGAAACTTTTATGCTCACTTATGGTGATGGTGTCTGTGATGTTCCGATTGACAAGCTGGTTGAATTTCATAGAAGTCATGGCAGGATTTGCACTATGACGGCAGTTAAGCCGGAAGGAAGGTTTGGAATCCTGGATATTGATGGCTCAGAAATAAAATCATTCCGTGAAAAGAGCAAAAATGATGTCGGGTATATTAATGGCGGTTATATGGTGCTGGAACCGGAGATTTTTGATTATATTTCTGATGATAGTACGACTTTTGAGCGGGAACCATTGGAGCGTATTGCTAAGGAAGGGCAGCTGATGGCATTTAAGCACAATGGCTTTTGGCAGTGCATGGATACTCTCAGAGATAGGGAGAAATTAGAAAAATTGTGGGCAACTGGCAATGCTCCGTGGAAGGTGTGGGAAAACGATGTTTGATTTGAGTTTTTACAATGGAAAGAAAGTCTTTTTAACAGGGCACACCGGGTTCAAGGGAAGCTGGTTGTCAAGAATTTTGATAAAGTCAGGTGCTATCCTCACAGGATATAGTATGGAACCGCCGACAGAGCCGTCATTATTTAAATTGGCTGACATTGGAAATGAAATGACCAGCATTGTTGGAGATATTCGTGATTTTGCTCAATTGAAGCAGTCTTTTGATGAGGCTGCCCCTGAAATAGTCCTGCATCTGGCAGCCCAGCCTTTAGTCAGGGATAGTTATGAACATCCTGTATACACTTATGAAACCAATGTAATGGGGACAGTGAATATACTGGAGTGTGTACGTCAGAGCAGTACTGTGAAGTCATTTTTGAATGTAACCACTGATAAGGTTTATCAGAATAATGAGTGGGAATGGGGTTATAGGGAAAATGAGCCGTTGGATGGTTTTGATCCGTATTCAAATTCCAAAAGCTGTTCAGAGCTGGTGACACACAGTTATAAAAACAGTTTTTTTGCTGGTAGGGATGTGGCGATTTCTACTGCCAGGGCTGGCAATGTGATTGGTGGAGGTGATTTTGCGGCCAATCGCATTATACCTGACTGCATTCGTGCTGCAGAGTCAGGAAGGGACATTATTGTTAGAAATCCTGCCTCAACAAGACCGTATCAGCATGTATTGGAGCCGTTATTTGCCTATTTGATGATTGCAGCACGGCAGTATGATGATATTTCGTTGTCAGGCTGGTACAATGTCGGCCCGGACGAATGTGACTGCCTGACTACTGGTGAGCTAGTGGATATTTTTTGTCAGAAGTGGGGAGGCATAAAATGGATAAACCAAAGTGACAATGGCCCTCATGAGGCAAATTTCCTGAAATTGGATTGTTCTAAAATCAAAAAGGTCTTTGGCTGGCAGGCACGATGGCATATAGATGAAGCAATATGTAAGACTGTTGAATGGTCGAAAGCTTACTTAAATAAGCAGGATATCAGGGCAGAGATGGATAGGCAGATTGCTGTATTTGTGGGGGATGTGAGATGAAAAGGGCAATAGTAACTGGCGCAAATGGCTTTATTGGCAGCAATGTTATTAAATATCTGGTTAGTCAAAATGTTGAGGTTTTGGCGTTATGCCATGCAGGGCATGACAGCAATATCCCAAAGTCACCGTTAATAAAAAAATACAATCTGGAATTGGCAGATATTTCTGGTATCAGGCAGGAAATTCCAGAAGGTGAGTATGATGTATTTTTCCATTTTGCGTGGCAGGGATGCTCGGGGTCTGCCAGGGCAGATACTAAGCTGCAGCTGCAAAATGCCCAGTGGACGGTAGAGGCACTGGAAACTGCCCATGCTCTTGGCTGCAAGAGGTTTGTATGTGCTGGAAGCATCATGGAGCATGAAACTATGGCAGCGGCATATACCCAGGGAAATATGCCGGGGTTAGGTTACATTTATGGCGGAGGCAAGCTGATTGCCCATGTAATGTGCATGTCGGTAGCGGCAAAGCTAGGAATAGAATTGGTATGGCCTTCCATTACCAATGCTTATGGTGCAGGAGAATTGAGCCCTAGAATGGTAAATACGACCATTAGGAAATGCATAAACGGAGAGAGCCCTCAGTTTACTGCCGGAACACAGAATTATGATTTTGTGTATATTGATGATGTGGCGCGTGCTTTTTACATGATTGCGGAAAATGGCAAGCCTTTTCACGAATACCTGATAGGAAGTTCTACGGCAAGGCCATTGAAGGAGTTTTTGTTAGAAATGAAAGGGGCAATTGCTGAAAACCTGGATTTTGTATTCGGTGATGTTCCGTTTACAGGTATTAATTTGCCAATAGAGAGCTTTTCCTGCAAGGAAACGGAGATGGATACTGGATTTAAAGCTGAGATTAGTTTCGCTGATGGATGTAGAAAAACAAGGGATTGGCTTGTGAGCGTAATGGAGGCAGAAGGAAAATGATACAGAAATTTGAGTTTAAGGAAACGAAAATAGCTGGCTTGATGGAGATTACTCCTTTTAATGCGGATGATGTGCGGGGCAGTTTTACAAAGGATTATTCCAAAGAAGTTTTTGAGCAGAATGGTATCAGTCATGATTTGCAGGAGGTTTTTTATACTACTTCCCATAAGGGGGTAATTCGTGCCCTGCACTTTCAGAGGGAAAAGCAGCAGCCGAAATTGGTGCGGTGTATTACAGGGCATGTTTTTGATGTAGTGGTTGATATGAGAAAGGATAGTCCTACTTTCAAGGAATGGGTAGGCTTTGATTTGATTGGGGACAGGCAGAAGGAGATACTGGTTCCTGCTGGCTGTGCACATGGTTATCTGGTGTTAGAGCCATCTGTTGTGTCATACAAATGTGCAGAAAAGTTCTATGGTGAATACGATGATGGTATTTTGTGGAATGATGAGGAGATTGGCGTGGAATGGCCATTGGATAAGATTGGCGGGGCAGACAAGGTGATTTTAGCAGACAAGGATAAAAATTTGCTGAGTTTTCGGGATTTTGTAGAAAAATATGGAGCATTTTAACATGGAATATCTTGTTGTTGGCTGTGGCTTATCAGGGGCGGTTATTGCCAGGCATTTAGCTGAACGCGGTAATAAGGTAATGATTTGGGAACGCAGAAACCATATTGCTGGGAATATGTATGATTATCATGATGAATATGGGATTTTGGTTCACAAATATGGCCCTCATACGTTTCATACCAGGAAAAAAGCCCTTTATGATTTTATGTGTCAATGGGGTGAGTGGGAATCATATAATCTGGAATGTATGGCATATTTTATGGGGAAGTTTACGCCTACGCCATTTAATTTTCAGACTATAGATGATTTTTATGCTCCAGCAGAAGCAGAAATGCTTAAGGCAAGGATAAAAGCGTACTTTGGTGCTAGAAGTGAAGCTACAGTTCTGGAAGTATTGGAATGTCCTGACGAAGTTATTCGCAAATATGGTGAGTTTTTGTTTGCGCATGATTACAGCCTTTATACAGCCAAACAGTGGGGAATCCCGGTGGACAAGGTGGATGCGAGTATTTTTGAGAGGGTTCCGTTGAGGTTTTCTTATGAAACTGGATATTTCAAAAATGAGTATCAAATGATGCCCAAAGAATCCTTTACAGGTATTTTTGAAAATATTTTGGCACATAAAAATATTGAGGTAAAGCTTGGCATTGAAGCTTTGGAGCATTTGTCAGTAGATAAGGAAAACAATGTTATTTTGCTTGATGGAATCAAGTGCCCATATACAGTTATTTATACAGGAGCCCTGGATGAACTTTTTGGAGCAGATTTAGGGGCACTTCCGTATAGGTCGTTAAGGTTTGAGTGGCATCATGAGGATATCGAAAGCAAGCAGCCTGCGGCTTTGGTAGCTTACCCGGAAGCAGAAGGGTATACGAGAATAGTTGAGTTTAGTAAATTGCCAGTGCAGAAAGGAAAAGGTACAACATACGAGATAGAGTATCCGCTTCAATATCAGCAGGGAGAGACGCAAGAGCCTTATTATCCGTTGCTTACGGAGAGCAGCAAGGCTTTGGCAGCATCCTATAAAGCAAGGGCAGATAAGATTGCAAATTTTTATTATTGTGGCAGATTGGCAGATTTTAAGTATTATAACATGGATCAGGCACTTGAGAGGGCTTTGGATATTTGTACAAAGTTAGATTTATATAGTAGGAGTTGTGTGTAATGCTTAGTGATTTTAGAACTAGAATTAAATATTTCAAGCAAGAAAAAATAAGGCGAATAGTGACGTCCTTATTTAAAGTGTTAGTCGTTACATGCATAGGTACATATGTAATAGCTTTTGCTATGAAGGATAATGCTAATAATGAATGGGTTAAGCAGGTTTGCAGAGAATATGTATATGGTCCGAAAAATGTTGTAGCATTGGTGGTTAATAAGTTTGTGCCAGGAACAATGGAGGTCAATTCTGTATTAGTACCTACACCGCAAAATGTTGCAGAGATGACCGCAGAAGAAAAATCTATCAGAGGGTTGTTTGATAGATATAAGAAGCAAGCTGCTATTGATGAGCAATTAAAAAAAGAATATGAGGCTGGTGGATACACTTTGGATGAGCCTTTTCTAGTGGTAAACCCTTATGGGAATTCTCCTTTGACAGCTTTGATAATGTTTGATACTGAGGAAGATATGCTGGCAAGTATAAGAGTTATTGGTAAATCGCAAGAGGAAGATGTTAGTTTTGATTTTGAAAAACAAGGATATTGCAAAAAACATGTAATTCCAGTATACGGTCTTTATGCAGAGTATGAAAATACTGTTATTATTTCCCTGTCTACTAGGGGGGGACAAAAATATAGCAGAGAAGTTAAGATACGTACTGATTCCTTGCCAGAAGATTACAAAAAAATAAATCTTATTACATACCATGGGAAAAAGTCTGAAGACATTGCTTCTGGTTTTAATTTTTCTCATTGTTCTCTTGACAGCAGGGGCATGAAATTTGCTTTTGATAAATATGGAAATATTAGATGGTTATTTACTGATGACAGCTTATTTGTAGGAAACAATTATATGAAGGGGCAATGTGTATACCGAACTTTTGGGGGATTTGCATTTGGTGATGCAATAATTGTAAAAGAGTCATATCTAGGGAAAATTGAGCAATTATTTTATTTGCCAAATGGAATGCACCATGATTTGTTTTATACGAATGATAACACTTTGCTGGCAACAACAGGATATGGAGAATCTTGGATGGATTCTTTATTAGAAATTGATGTAAATAATGGAAATGTTATCAATAATGTTTACTATGGTGATTTGTTACCACGTAGCAGGCAAATTGGGCTTTTACATGGTGATATACGTGATTGGGCACATGTGAATGCTGTAGTGGAACATCAAGGGGATTATATATCGTCTAGCAATTTTCAGTCAGCAGTATTTAAGCACAGTAAGGATAATCATTTAAGATGGATTTTATCTGATCCTCAGGATTATCCTATGTATTGGCAGCAATACATGTTGCATCCAATTGGTGACAATTTTGAATATCCATATAATCAGCATGCTGTGGAAGTTTTGCCTGATTATGATAATAATCCAGATACTGTAGATATTTTGTTATTTGATAACGGCAGTAGCAGAAACGATATGAATCAGTGGCTACAGAATGAGATTAAGTTAAACAAAGTTGTTGAACCTCCTTTGTATTCCCGGTTAGTTCATTATCGAATAAATGAAAAGAATATGACTGTAGAACAAATTTGGCAGTATGGTAAAGAAAGACCGGAATTGTTTTCTTGTACTCGTGGTGATGCAGACCTTTTAGTTAATGGAGATATTTTGGGGGTATTTAATCATGAACGTGGTTCAATGGATAAAATAAAAGAACCATATTATTATTTGGATACTGTGTACTGTGAGGTGAATCGGGCAGGAGATATTGTTTGGGAATGTTATGCTACAAATAAAGCAACTTCAAATAGGTATTTAGATTATCGTCTTTCACGCAACGATATTTATAACAAAGAGAATGATTATTTGGATTTGTTTGTTGAAACTAAAAATTTTGTGCCAGATGAAATTCTAAGAAAATATGGTTATTGAGTAAGGAGCGGTTTTGGTATGTTTTCAAAAAATATAAGATTATTCTTTGGCAAAATGGTGAATTTGTGTCTTTTGTGCGGATTATTTTTTATTGCAGGCTGTGGTTCTGATGTAAAGAATGAGCAGCTTAGCTGGACACTCAATGTGCAGGAATGTCAGATAAAGGACAAGCTGGAAGCTGTAGATGATGTGCGCCAGTATGATGGCAGTATAGCAAAGGTGCCTCATAACAATGCCCCAGCTGCTGGGAATGTGTTTTTGCTGGTGAAGCTGGAGGCAAAGAAGAATATAGCAGGCAATCATCCGCTACAGTGGCAGGAGGTTACTTTGCAGGATGGCAAAGGGAACAGCTATAACCGGGTGCAGGATGTATTTTTGACCGACTATAAGTATGACAGGCTGTCTGCTACGGATTTGAAGCTGGACAGCAATGGCTGGGTATGCTTTGAAATTCCGGCAGAGTCGGCAAAGGATGAGATGAAGCTGGTTTATGAAGATGGGGATAAGAAAAATTTCATGACGGTTAAGCCATAAGGGAAGGAGAATTATCTATGTATATGAATGGCAGGAATTTAAGAAATTTGAAGAAAGCAGTAGCTGTAATCGGTATTGGTGCAATGGGGCTGGGAGTTTTTGGCTGTGGCAGTGAAAAGCAGGAAGCAGTTGAAATCCCTAATCTTACCAGTGCTGTATTGAATGATTCTACTGTTACAGCAGATAGCCATTTTGCTAACCAGGCGCAGGTGGTTAAGTCCCTGGAGGAAGAACTGGCAAAGAAGCCAAAGCTGGATAACCCTTTTGTGGCGCTGGATCCATTTCATATTGCCCCTCTTAGTGCGGTGGCTGTATTTGTGACGGATGAGCCGAGCCAGATTACTGTCAGGGTTGAAGGCAAGGATGAATTTACTGCTATTGAGCATACCTTTGCCGGCTTTGGCAAGCAGCATATGGTGCCTATCTATGGCTTGTATGCAGATACTGCCAATAAAGTTACTGTTACTGCTGTAACTCAGTCTGGCAACAGTACAGTAAAAGATCTGGAAATTAAGACGGATGTGCTTCCGGAGGATATTTCAAAATCCGAGGTAAAAGTAAAGCAGGCTGATAAGATGGCAGTGGGGCTGACCTTTGTGGATTGTCCGCATGTAAATGGCAATTATATGCTGGCGGTTGATGCCAATGGTGATATTCGCTGGTATCTCAGTGAGAAAAAATACAATGGAAGTGTGATGCTGACACATCTGAAAAATGGCAATATGCTGATTAGCAACGGTGAGCCAATTCCTAATACATACAATAACCTTCCTACGGTATTTGAGATTTCACCTTTGGGCAAGGTAGTTGCAGCATATAATGTTTATGGGATTCATCATGATATTCGTGAGATGGAAAATGGCAATCTGCTTTTTGCTGCCTCAAAGGAAGGCAGGGATTCTCAGAATGATTATATTGTCGAGGTGGACAGAAAGACCGGCAAAGCTGTTAAGGAGTGGGATTTGAAGGAAATATTGCCTATGACAGCATATGAGGCAAAGAAACCGTATATAGGCGGAACTTCAAACTGGTTCCACAATAATGCTATCTGGTACAACGAAGCCAAGAAGGAATTTGTTGTGTCCGGGCGGCATCAGAATGCAGTGCTGAAGTTTGATGCTGATACGAAACAGATTAAGTGGATTTTATCAAAAACTATCGGGGATAGCAATGAAAATTTGCGGAAGTATATGCTGAAGCCTGTGGGAGATGATTTTGAATATCCTACTGCCCAGCATGCTGCTATGGAGATGCCAGATGGCAGGATAATGCTGTTTGATAACACGAACTTTGATATAGTGGATGCTTCTGGCAATTTGTTGCAGGACAGGCTCTACTCAAGGGCAGTTATTTATGAAATTGATGAAAAGAATATGACTGTGCGCCAGGTATGGGAATACGGCAAGGAACGAGGCAGGGATTTGTACAGTTCCTTTATCAGCGATGTTGATTATCTGGGGCAGGAGCATTATCTGCTGGACTTTGGTGGAAAATATATAGCGGATGATGGCAGTGTTTATGACCACATGTATACTAAGAAGGATATAAAGAATAAGTCCAAGCGTCAGTCCACCATTATTGAGCTTTTGAATGGTGAGGTTGTATGGGAACTGGATTTACTGGGCAATTCAAATTCCAATACCTATAAGGCTGAGCGCAAGGATATTTATCAGGGGATATAAGTCCGCCTGGTAAAAAGTATATCCGAGGAACATGTGGCAAGGTGAATTATGATTTGGTATTTTCAGGCAGGTGAGAAGCATGGCACGGTTCAGGGATTTGCGTGTAAAAAGCGGCTATTCCCAGGAAGAATTTAGAAAACTGTATAATGAAAAATACAATAGAAACTATACATCGGCTGCGATTTCCATGATTGAGCATGGGAAGCGGATGCCTGAACTGGGTGCATTGATGGATTTTGCAGACTTTTATGGTGTCAGCCTTGATTATCTCTTGGGCAGGACAGGTGAGCTTGATAATGGGCAGATTTCTTCCCAGCTGAACTGCATAGTGGAAAATCTGGACAATCATCAGGAATCTGTGAATAATGCCATAGAGAACAGGGCTGAGCTAAAGGAAAATCTTCGGATGCTGAAATGCCTGCTGGAGCAATCTGCCGTGCTTGCCAGGCGCATGGAAAAGGAAGATAATTCGTGGTATAGGTTTTGATATTAGGTACCTGCCAGTAAGGTGCAATATGTAATGCACTTTGCTGGCAGGTATTTTTTATTGCATAGATTATTGCCTTATAGCTTCAAGTTCATCTTTTGAATATTTTCCTGTAGCTTTTATGTCATCGAATGAGAGTATGCCGCTAGCAATGAAGTCCCTGGCAGACTGAATACGGCCTTTGATTTCGCCATCCTCAAAACCATCCTCAAAGCCATCCTCATATCCTTCCTGCCTGAATTCCCGCATTTTCATTTCGTAAGTCATGTATTTTCTCCTTTCTATCTCAATAGTTTTTTCGGTGTTGATTGCAGAGTCAATGTCCATGACCAGCTCGCCTTCGGCGGCTTTGCCGTTCATGTAGTTTATCAGGGGTATTAACGCCCGAGGTGTATCATCGGTGATATTGCCGGTACTGGAAATAATAATTTTTGTTGCCTCGTCAGGAAAGAGTAAGTCCTTGTCCTGCTGGCAATAGGTGCGGAAGATGTAGAAGCAGCGTTTTCCGCCCATGAAATCAAATGGGCAGAGAAAGATAATAAAGGTTTTGGGCAGTTGGTCGTAGCTCTCGCCCGGCTTGAGGTCATCAATATCAATGGTGGACTGGTAGTATCGCATGCGCTTGGCCAGCAGCAAATCGGTATATGGACGTACCTGCATCTCTACGTTATAAACAGTACCTTGGTCATCAGCCACATAAATATCAAGCCTGATGCCGTGGCTGTCATATTTTGGCTCTATGGTCTGCTCCGCTTCGATGAAAACAATTTTCAGTATTTTTATTTGCAGGATAGCTTCCAGGAGCCGCTGGCAAAGCTTGGGATGCTTTCTGAGTACCAGCTTAAACATGTAATCGTCAGTAAAAGTGAGTTCTTCCCAGGGCTTTAAAATGTTTCTGAATTTGGCTGTCATTGTGTCCGTCCTCCTCTAAATTATACCAAATTTCATTCTAGCAGGATAGTGTGCATACCGTAATAAGAATGCATTATCCTACGAAAAAATGTTTGTAAGTTAATTATAATACAAAGGTGCTATGATTACAATATAAAACTACAAATATCACGAAAATGCTTTTTGTAAAAAATATATTCAGAAGAATTTTGTTTGTAGTGTGAGGATTTGATACCCACTGTTAATAATACACTTTGCTGGCAGATATTTTTAGAACTATTGATTTTTTAGTGTGCATATGATAGAATACATGTAATAAAAATTTGCTCCTTTATATCTTTGAGCAACTTTATGGCCTGGCTGGGATGGTGAAGATGATAGCGAAGAAGGAATATATATTTGAAGGGGTGCCTGTGCAGGTGGTGCGCAGGCCGCGGATGAAGAATATACGGGTGAAGGTGGTGCCGCCTTATGGCGATGTGGAGCTGAGCTGCGCCCCGGGGGTGCGGAATTATGAATGGGAGGCGGTGCTTCGTGAAGCATGGCAGGGAATCATGGCGGCACGGGAAAGATTCTTGCAGGGCTGCGGAGAAAGGATTGCTGCTGATGGTGGCAGATGCTTTTTGTGGGGAAAAGCCTATGAGCTAAATGTGGTCTTTACGGAGCATGCTCATTTTGCCAGGCTGGTAGATGGGCATATTGTGCTGGCCGTGCCGCCGGGCAGCGGCAGGGAGCAGATGGAGGACTGCCTGTATGAGCTGTACCGCCGGGAGCTGGAACGGGCCGTGACGGAAATTTTTCCGAAGTGTGAGCAAATCACGGGCCTTTCTGCAAAGGAGGTGCGCCTCAAGCGCATGAAAACACGCTGGGGCTCCTGCAATATAAAGGAGAAGCGGGTATGGCTCAGCCTGAATCTTGCCAAGAAGCCGCCGGAGTGCCTGGCATACGTCATTATTCATGAAATGGTTCATTTGCTGGAAAAGAATCATACCCCGAAGTTTCATGCCCTGGTGGCAGGTTTTTATCCGGAGTGGCAGCAGGCAGAGGCATGGCTGAGAGGTGAATGCAGATAATCATGGAAAATACTTCACAAAGCTTTCTAAATGGTGGTACAATAAGAGAAGTTAAAATTTGTGGGGTGGATTATGGATTTTAGTGAGTTAAAGGACAAGCTGGCAAGCAGGATAGAGTCATTGTTTTTTTATCGCAGTGCCGAGGGGGAGGAAGCAAAGAAAAAGGCGAAGCGCAATCTGCTGGTTGCCTCTGCAGTCGGTGCCTGTGCCGTGGCGGCAGTCAGCACGGTGCTGCTGGCCATGAGCTGCGCTTACTCGGATGTGACGGAGGTTTCCGGGGAGGACAGGGTTTATGTGCGCATCAAGCCTGGCATGGGCTCATCACAGATTGGCGAGCTCTTGGAAAAGGAAGGTGTTATTGACTCTCAGGCAAAGTTCTGGCTGGCGGTGAAGCTGAATAATGCGGACAGCAAATTTCAGGCAGGTGTTTTTGAGCTGCAGCCTGGCATGCGGCCGGGGGATGCCCTCAATGTGCTGATTCACGGACGGTCTTCTGCCGTGCGCGTGACGGTGCCGGAGGGGTTGAATGTACGCCAGGTGGCGAAGCTGTTTGCCCAGCAGGGGCTGGTGGATGAAAAGGAGTTTCTGTCGGAGGCGAAGGATTTTGCCCCTTATGATTATATAGAGGCGGTGCCGGAGGCAGACTACCGCATAGAGGGATTTTTGTTTCCTGATACTTATGATTTTGCCAATGATGCTACGCCCCGGGATATTATGCAGAAAATGGCGGATGAGTTTGACAGGAAGCTGACCCCGGAGATGCGGCAGCAGGCGGCAGACTGCAATCTTTCCATCTATGAGCTGGTCAATCTTGCTTCCCTGGTGGAAAAGGAAGCTCGTTATCCTGAGGACAGGCCGGTGATTGCCCAGGTTTTCTTCAAGCGGCTGGACATCAACATGCCATTGCAGACGGATACCACCTTGCAGTACCTGCGTGACGAGGTCAAGGAGGATTTGTCCATCGAGGATACGCTGGTGGAATCCCCGTATAATACATATCTGCATTACGGCTTGCCGCCGGGGCCTATTGCCAGTCCGGGGCTGGCTTCCATTGAGGCGGTGCTGCATCCTGCTGATACGGATTATCTGTATTTTGTGGCGGATCGTGATGGGCATAACCACTACGGCTATAACTATGATGAGCACCTGGACCTGGTCAATCAGGTAAGATAAAAAACTGAAATAAGGCTGGCATAAAAAGGCAAGCTGGTCAGATAGTGGCTGGATATAGACAAGCGAGGATAGAGTGAAAAGCGACGTTAAAGACGATAAAGAATATGAATCAGATAAGAAATATAAGGCAGATAAGGTAAATAAAGACGATAAGTACGATAAGTACGATAAGGATTTGGCCGTTCTGCTGGCGGAGATGAAGGAATACGGCGAGGCAAACCATGTGCCCATTATCAATGCAAAGGGGCTGCATGTGCTGACGGAAACTGTGGCGCAGAAAAGGCCCCGCCGGGTGCTGGAAATAGGCACGGCCATCGGCTATTCAACCCTGTATATTGCGGCCAATGGGGCTGATGACGTGGAGATTGTGACGCTGGAGCTGAGTGATGAGCGGGCGGATGAGGCGGAAGGCTTTATCAAAAGGAGCAGATTTGCCGGGCAGATAACTATCGTCCGGGGAGATGCCGGGGAAAATATCCTGAGGCAGTCCGGCCGGTTTGACTTGGTGTTCATTGATGCGGCCAAGGGGCAGTACCCGGATTATTTCCGCAAGGTGTATCCTCTTTTGGCGGAGGATGGGGTTGTGATTGCCGACAATGTGCTGTTTCGCGGCTATGTGCGTGGCAGTGAGCCGGTGCCGAGGCGTTTCCGCACTATCGTAAAGAGGCTGCGGGAGTACATCGGCATGGTAACGGAAAATGATGAATTCAGGACGGAAATCCACGAAGATGGCGATGGATTGGCAGTAAGTTGGAGGTATAGATAGATGAAGAAACCTGAGCTTTTGGCTCCGGCTGGCAATATGGAAAAACTCAAGATGGCTCTTTTGTACGGTGCTGATGCCGTTTATCTGGGAGGCAAGGCCTTCGGGCTGCGTGCTTTCGGGGGAAATTTTTCACGGGAGGAGCTGGGGGAGGCAGTTGCTTTTGCCCACAATCTTGGCAAGAAGGTATATGTGACGGTGAATATCTTTCCTCATAACAGCGATATAGAAGCCCTGCCTGATTACCTGGGCTATCTGAACAGCATCCGGGTGGATGGCCTCCTGGTGGCGGATCTGGGGGTATTTACCCTGGCGAAGCAGTTTGCACCGGATGTGGAGCTGCACATCAGCACCCAGGCCAACAACACCAACTGGGCGGCAGTAAATGCCTGGGCGGATATGGGGGCTGACCGGGTGGTGCTGGCCCGTGAGATGTCCCTGAAGGAAGTAAAGGAAATCCGCAGCAAATGCTCTGTGGAGCTGGAGATGTTCGTCCATGGGGCCATGTGCATTTCTTATTCCGGCCGCTGCCTGATGAGCAACTATCTGACCGGCCGGGATGCCAACCGGGGCAGCTGCGCCCAGCCTTGCCGCTGGAATTATGCCCTTATGGAGGAAAAGAGGCCGGGGCAGTATTTCCCTGTGCTGGAGGATGAGCGGGGGACATATATTTTCAACTCCAAGGACATGTGCCTGCTGCCTTATCTGCCGGATGTGATTGAGAGCGGCGTGGACAGCCTGAAGATAGAGGGGCGCATGAAAAGCGTCCACTATGCGGCCAGCGTGGTGAAGGCATATCGGGAGGCAATCGACAGCTACTTTGAAAACCCTGAGGGCTTTGCCGTAAAGAAAGAATGGCTGGAGGAGCTGGACAAGGTGTCACATCGTGCTTATACTACCGGCTTTTATTATGGCCGCCCGACGGAAAAGGATCAGATTTACGGCACTTCCAGCTATATCCAGACCTCGGATTTTGTGGGGCTGGTGCTGGAATATGATGAAAAGACAGGCTTTGCCACTGTGGAGCAGCGGAACAACATGAAAATAGGGCAGGAGATAGAGGTTTTCCAGCCGAAGCTGGCCGGGTTCCGCCAGGTATTGTCCGAGATGTACAATGATGAGGGGGAGCCTATTGAGGTGGCGCCTCATCCGCAGCAGATTGTGAAAATCAGGATGGCGCAGCCGGTGGAGCCTTATGCCATTCTGCGCCGGGATATATGATATTTTGGGGGAGGAGAGAAGGATATGAGCAAGATTCTTGTTATGCACGGGCCGAACCTCAACATGCTGGGTACCCGTGAGCCGGAGATTTATGGCAGCACGACATTGGCGGATATTAACGCCATGCTGGAGGCCCAGGCGGCAGAGGCCGGGGTGGAGACGGAGTTTTTCCAGTCCAACCATGAGGGGGCACTGATTGACAAAATCCAGCAGGCACCATTGAATGGCACGGATTTCATCATTCTCAATGCCGGTGCCTTTACTCACTACAGCATTGCCCTGCGGGATGCTATCGCTTCCGTGGCGGTGCCTGTGATAGAGGTGCATATTTCCAATGTGCACACAAGGGAGGAGTTCCGCCACAAGTCGGTGATTGCGCCGGTGGCCATGGGGCAGATTCTGGGCTTTGGCACTGACAGCTATGCCGCTGCCATGTATACAGCCATCAGAAAGCTCAAGGCAAGGGCATAAATAACGGCAAAGGATAAAATTAGTGTTATTTAGTGTTATAGTGTACAAAGAGGCGTATTTTCATGTACAAGGATAGATTGATAGGTTTGAGGGAGTACCTGCGTGAGCAGGAGCTGGATGGCGTGGTGGTCAGCAAGCTGGAAAACCTGCATTATTTCAGCGGCTTTACCGGTGATGATTCCATGCTGGTAATCGGCATGAATACGGCACAGCTGGTGACGGATTTTCGTTATGTGGAGCAGGCGGCCAGGGAAGCCCCGGATTTTAAGGTGAAGAAGCAGGAAAAGGGGCTTCTTAAGCGCGTGGCTGAAGTCATCAACGAAGATGGCTTGTCACGGGTGGGCTTCGAGGGAGGCAGCCTCTGCTATGACTGGCACAGGAAGATTGCCGGGCAGCTTCATGATGTGGATTTCACTCATTCTGTCAGCCTGGACAGCCTGCGGCAGGTCAAGTCACAGGAGGAGCTGGCCTGCATCCGCCGTGCCATGGAGATTGGCGACGAGGCATTTGAATATATCCTGACCTATATCCGCCCGGGGATTTCGGAGCTGGATGTGGCAGCTGCCCTGGAAAACTGTATGCGGCAGAAGGGTTCCCAGCGCCCGTCCTTTGATACAATCGTTGCTTCGGGAAAAAGAGGCAGCCTTCCTCATGGAACTGCAACAGAAAAGTTGATAAATGTCGGAGAATTTGTTACAATGGACTACGGTGCTGTGTATAAGGGGTATCATTCAGATATGACACGCACTGTTTGCATGGGCAGGGCTGACGAAAAGCAGCGCCATGTGTACAGCACCGTGCTGAAGGCTCAGGAGCTGGGGGTAAGCCTGGTTCAGCCGGGAGCATCCGGCAAGGAGGTGGACAGGCTGGTAAGGCAGCAGATTGCCGAGGCAGGCTATGGCAGGTATTTTGGCCACGGCCTGGGGCACAGCGTCGGCCTGGAAATCCACGAGGAACCGCGCCTTTCACCGTCCAGCACCTGTGAGGCACTGGCTGAGAACATGCTGGTGACTGTGGAGCCCGGCATCTATATTCCTGACTGGGGCGGTGTCCGCATCGAGGATACCGTAGTGGTGAAGGAAGGCGGCTGCGAGATTTTGACTCACAGCCCGAAGGAATTGATTGAGCTGGGCGTATGAGCTGCGTGGCACAATAATTTATTTGCAATTTATTTTTTGGAGGTTTTATTTTATGATTACAAGTACCGATTTCCGCACTGGCCTGACTATTGAGATTGACAACGGCGTATGGCAGGTTGTCGAGTTCCAGCATGTAAAGCCGGGCAAGGGTGCAGCTTTCGTTCGTACCAAGATTAAGAACGTCGAGACCGGCGCTGTTGTTGAGCGTACCTTCAACCCGAATGAGAAGATGCCTGCTGCCCGTCTTGATACTGCCCGTATGGCTTATCTCTACGAGGCTGACGGCATGTACACCTTCATGGACAATGAGACTTATGAGCAGATGGAGCTGAACAAGGAGCAGCTGGGTGACGCCCTGAACTATCTGAAGGAAAACATGGAAGTTGCTATCCAGTCCTTCAAGGGCCGCGTAATCGGCATTACCCTGCCAAACTCCGTTGACCTGGCTGTTACCGAGTGTGAGCCAAGCGTAAAGGGCAACACCGCTACTGGTGCTACCAAGATGGCTACCCTGGAGACCGGCTATGCAGTCCGTGTGCCTCTGTTCATCAACGAGGGCGATGTGCTGAGGATTGATACCCGTACCGGCAACTACATCGAGCGTGCATAAGCAGCAAAATATTTTGTTCTGCACTGAACCTTGAGAAATTAATACTACATGAAAGTGAAAGGGATTCGCTGCTTTTTTGTGGTAGAATCCCTTTTTTGCACATTATTTTAGTAGATTTTGCAGGGATTTTTCAGTGTGATGTAGAATAATTTAAATTAAGGTGTATTTTTATTCAAAAAGGCTTGAATAAAGCTTATATGTTTGGTAAAATATACATAGTAAATCCTGTTTTTGTTGCGAGGAGGTTTTTTCTATGGCAAACGATACTATTAAATTGGATGAGGGCATTGGCTCTGTCCGTATTGCTGACGAGGTGGTAAGTATCATTGCAGGCATGGCTGCTACGGAGGTAGAGGGCATTGCCGGCATGAGCGGCGGACTGGTTGGCGGCATTGCGGAGATTCTCGGCAAGAAGAATCTTGCCAAGGGAGTAAAGGTTGAGGTAGGAGAGACCGAGGCTGCTGTTGATCTGTACATCATCGTGAAGTTCGGCGTGCGCATCCCGGATGTGGCACTGACCGTGCAGGAGAAGGTCAAGAACGCTATTGAGTCCATGACCGGCCTTTCCGTGGTGGAGGTAAATGTCCATGTCCAGGGGGTCGGCTTCCCTGAGACGGAGGCTCGTGAAGAAGAAGTTCGTGTGCGTTAAGAACAGAAAAGGTGTTGAATAATGGGAATATTAAATCGTAGCCTGTTATTTGTGTACACACTGTTCTTCGGGGTTCTGTGTGCAGGCATTGTGGCTCTTTGCCTGCACATCGTTCCTGAGCGTGTGGTGCTCAATGAGTACGACTACCTGGCCAATCAATGGCAGACGGGGGCGGTGGCAGGCGTATTCCTGCTGGTTAGCGTTCATCTGCTTTTGTGCAGCCTTTCCGGCAGCAGGAGCAAGGAGATAAATGCCAAGGAGCTGCTGGTGGTGCAGGGCGCTACGGGGCAGGTGAATGTTTCCCTGGCTGCTATACGTGATATGGCTGAGAGGCTCTCTGCCAGCGTGCATGGCGTGCGCATGGCGAAGGCAAAGGCCCTGGTGGAGCGGCGCAAGGACGAGGGTGATTTCCTGAAGCTGGATATACGCCTCGAGATAGGCCAGGAAAGAGGCATTGCAGCCATTTCCGATGATGTCCGTACTCAGGTGGGCAGGTATGTGACTCAGGCGGCAGGCATAGACAACGTGGAGCTGGCTGTTTCCGTGCAGGGCATTGCCAGCGGCGTAGCGGTCAAGAAGCGCCGCATCAGGTAACAGCCCTGAGGAAAGCACTGGCGGCAATGAGGTATATCGGCAACGAGGTATATTAGTTTAGAAACGCCGTATCGGGTAACAGGCGGTGAGTTTGAAGATGGATTTTGATATGAAGGAAAGTGCGGCACTGTTTTTGCAGCGGCTGTGGCAGGAGCATCCCGGTAAGTGCGCAGGTGGCCTGGCAGGTGTTTTGCTGGGCATATGCATACTGGTTTTTGGCTTCTGGAATATGCTTTTTATTCTGTTTTTGGGTACTGTCGGCCTTTTTGTGGGCATGAATGTGGACAGGGAAGGCGATACCTGGCAGAACATCAAGGATTGCATACCTAAGGATATTCACAGATTGCGCTGAATGGCAGGCTGATGCCGGATTGTTGGATATGAGATAAAGTTGAATATTAAGATAGAGTTGAATGTAAGATAGAGTTAAGAGTGTAGAAAGAGGATTTTGCAGATATGAGTAGAAGACAGGCTCGTGAGCTGGCACTGCAGGCTTTGTTCCAGCTGGATTTTAATCAGTGCCAGGAGGCGGAGAAGGAAAAGCAGCAGGAAGCAAGGCTGGCTGTGATAGATGCGGCGGCTGCTGAGATGGAGGGGCACCTGGGCTCCCGTGACAGGCAGTTCGTGGAGGAGCTGGTGAATGGCACCATGGACAGCCTGCCGGAGATTGACGGGCTGATTTCCTCTGCCTCCAAGGAATGGAAGCTTTCACGCATGGCAGGTGTGGACAGAAATATCACCCGTATGGCAGTTTTTGAGCTGAAGTTCAGGGAAGAAAAGGTTACGCCGAATATTATTATTAATGAAGCGGTGGAGCTTGCCAAGAAGTTTGGCACGGATGATTCCAGCCGTTTTGTCAACGGCATTTTGGGTGCTGTGCTGCGTAAGTAAGAGCCGGGCTGCCTGTTTCTGGTGCAGCCCATTTTGTGTGCAAGGGGAGAGGTTATGGCAGGGACTGTGACAGTCAGCGAGCTGACAAGATATCTGGCAAACTTAATAGGCGGTGATCATGCCCTGCGGAATGTGGCAGTGACGGGTGAGATTTCCAATTTCAAGCGGTATAGCTCCGGCCATTGCTATTTCAACCTGAAGGACAAGGGGGGGATTATTCCCTGTGTCATGTTCCGGGGCAATGCTGCCAGGATGAGGTTCCAGCCGCAGGACGGCATGCAGGTGATTGCCGCAGGCAGCGTGAATGTCTATGCCGAGGGCGGCAAGTACCAGCTGTATGTCAGCAGCATGGTGCCTGACGGCATAGGCGATCTGGCGGCGGCCTTTGAGCAGCTGAAGGCACGGCTTGCCGGGGAAGGTCTCTTTGATGAGGCTCACAAGCAGCCGCTGCCATTGTACCCGAAGCGGATTGGCATAGTGACCTCGCCTACAGGGGCGGTGCTGCGTGATATCTTCCGGGTATCCAAGCTGCGGTTTCCCGGCATCCAGCTGGTGCTGAGGCCCGTGCAGGTGCAGGGGGCAGGCTCGGCGGAGCAGATTGCGGCGGCTGTGGATTTTTTTAACGAGAAATATCCGGTGGATGTGCTGATTGTGGGCAGGGGCGGCGGCTCCATGGAGGATTTGTGGTCCTTTAACGAGGAAATCGTGGTACGTGCTATCTATCGCTCCCGGATTCCCGTGATTTCTGCCGTGGGGCACGAGACGGATTTTACTCTGGCTGATTTTGTGGCGGACAGGCGGGCGGCTACCCCTTCCCAGGCGGCGGAGTTCGCTGTGCGGGATGCCGGTGAGCTGGCCAGGTACCTTGCAGGGCTTGAGCGCCGCATGACCATCAGCGCAAGGAATTTTTTTGACAGCCGCTACAGGCGCATTGAGGACCTGATGGGGCGGCAGGTGTTCAGGCAGCCGAAGCTGATGCTGGCACAGCGGCAGCAGGGAGCGGATATGCTCCGGGAGAGACTGATAGCTGCTGCAGCCAGTGAAATCAAAAACCGCAGGCAGCGCATCTCTCATCTGATAGACAAGCTGGAGCTGGTGAATCCGGCAGGAGTGCTGCGCCGGGGCTACGGCCTGGTGCAGCGGCAGGATGGCACTGTGGTGTCAAGCATAGGGAAAGTAAGCGTAGATGATGTGGTGAAGATAAGGGTGGCAGACGGATCATTGGAGGCATGTGTCACCCAAATTGAGGAGGTATGATTATGCCACGGAAGAAAGCAGCCTCGTTTGAGGAAAATTTGCAGGAGCTGGAGAAGATAGTCAGCCGCCTGGAAGGCGGTGAGGCTCCTTTGGAGGAAATCATGGCTGATTATACCAGGGGCATGGAATTGTCAGGCAAATGCCTGGAAGCCCTCAAGAAAGCAGAGGAACAGATGGATATACTGCTGGCGGAAAATGGGGACGGCAGTGTAACGGAGCAGGAGCTTATAATCGACAATAAGTAATGGCTGATAAGCATAACAAATGACGGCTAATAAGTAATAGTTAACAAGTAATGGAATAGATATAGATAACAGATAATTTCTGTTTAATGATATTTAGGGGGAAAGGCAATGGACAAGACACAGTGGAACGAGAGAATAAAGCTGATAGAGGCAGCTTTGCTAAAGGAGCTGGGGGCGGAAACGGCTTTGGTTCCTCGTCTGGCGGAGTCTATGGAGTACAGCCTGATGGCTGGCGGCAAGAGGCTGCGGCCAATCCTGGTGATGGCAGCCGCGGATGCAGTGGGCGCAAGGGGAACGGATTTTGTGCAGGCTGCCTGCGGCATAGAGATGATCCATACCTATTCCCTGATTCATGACGATTTGCCTGCCATGGACAATGACGACTACCGCAGGGGCAAGCTGACCAATCACAAGGTCTTTGGCGAGGCCCTTGCCATTCTGGCAGGTGATGCCCTGCTGACCCAGGCTTTTGAGGTCATTCTCAGGCAGCAGGGGGTGCCTGCCCAGGTGCTTCTGGAAGTGCTGAGGGAGATGAGCATAGCTGCCGGGCCTAACGGCATGGTAGGCGGCCAGGTTATTGACATGCTGTCCGAGGGAAAGCGGATTTCCATGGAGGAGCTGCGCAAAATGCACATGGGCAAGACCGGGGCGCTGTTCCGTGCCGCCATTCGCAGCGGTGCTATCCTGGGAGGGGCTTCCGAGGCGCAGCTGGCAGCCCTTACCACCTATGCTGACTGCTTCGGGCTGGCTTTCCAGATTACGGATGATATTCTGGATGTGGTGGGGGATGAGGCAGTTATCGGCAAGCCTGTAGGCAGCGATGAGCGCAACGAGAAATCCACTTATGTTACCCTGACCTCATTGGATGAGGCGAAGAAGCTGGCAGCGGATACTGTGCAGCAGGCCCTGGAAGCACTGGAAATCTTTGGCGATGAGGCAAAATTCCTCCGTGACCTGGTGAAGATGCTCTTGGAGCGGAATAAGTAAAAGGGGAGATTGGCGTGGAACAGATTTTAGATAGTATAAAACACCCGGCTGATGTACAGAAGCTGTCTATTTCCCATTTGCAGTCCCTGGCGGCGGAGCTGCGCCGCATGATTATTGATACCTGTGCCAAAAATGGCGGCCATCTGGCACCCAGCCTGGGGACAGTTGACCTGACCTTGGCACTTTATAGCGTATTCAACCCGGAGCGGGATAAATTTGTCTGGGATGTGGGGCATCAGGCGTATGCCCACAAGATTCTGACAGGGCGCAGGGAGAATTTTGCCACACTTCGTACCTTGAACGGGATTACAGGGTTTCCCAAGCGGTCGGAGTCACGGTTTGATGCCTTTGGCACAGGCCATGCCAGCACTTCCATTTCGGCGGCTCTTGGCATGACCATAGTCCGTGACCTGGAAGGCAAGGACTATAACGTGGTGGCAATTATCGGCGATGGGGCACTGACCGGCGGCGAGGCCTACGAAGGGCTGAATTATGCCGGTGACCTGGGCAAGAGGCTGATAGTTATCCTCAACGATAACGAGATGTCCATTGACAGGAATGTGGGCGCTATGTCCGAGTACCTGTCCCGCATCAAGCTGGCGCCTCAGTATGCCAGGGCAAAGAAGGATATTGAGGGCTTCATCAGGAATATTCCTCATATCGGGGATACGGTGCTGAAGACTGCAGAGTACCTGAAGGATGGCGTCAAGGCTGCCATCACGCCGGGTGGGCTCTTTGAGGAAATGGGCTTTAGCTACATAGGGCCTATTGACGGGCACAACATAGAGGCCATGCAGTCAGTTTTCCGCCAGATTGCCAATATTGAGGGGCCGGTGCTGGTACATGTGCGCACCAAAAAGGGCAGGGGCTACATGCCTGCCGAGGATGAGCCGGACAAATTCCATGGCATCAGCAAGTTCAACAAGGCTACAGGGGAGCCAATCAAGAATCCGGCGGCTCCGCCTTCCTATACGGAGATTTTCAGCCGTACCATGCTGGAGCTGGGCTATGACAATCACAGCATGGTAGCGGTTACGGCTGCCATGCCGTCAGGCACCGGGCTGAAGGCTTTCGCCCGCCAGTTCCCGGAGCGTTTCTTTGATGTGGGCATCGCCGAGGAGCATGCAGTGACCATGGCGGCAGGCATGGCGGCTGCCGGGGCGCACCCGGTGGTGGCACTCTACTCTACCTTTGCCCAGCGGGCCTATGACCAGATTGTGCATGATGTGTGCCTGCAGAAGCTGCCTGTTACCCTTTGCCTGGACAGGGCAGGGCTGGTAGGGGCGGACGGGCCGACTCATCACGGCGTATTTGACTATTCCTACCTGCGCCACATTCCTGGTATGGTAGTGATGGCGCCGAAGGATGAGAACGAGCTTAGGGATATGCTCTACACTGCTGTGAAGTATAATGGCCCTGCGGCGGTGCGCTATCCGCGCGGCTCTGCTACCGGTGCGGCATTGTCTGATGGCTTCAGGCAGCTGGAAATCGGCAAGGCGGAGCTTTTGTCCGGTGACGGCAGGGGCGTGGTGCTCCTGGCTGTGGGCAGCATGGTCAAGCAGGCGGTGGAAGCGGCACGGCTTCTGAACATGGCGAATATCAAGGCTACGGTAGTGAATATGCGCTTTGTCAAGCCGCTGGATGCTGATATGCTGGGCTGGCTTCTGGAGAGACAGCCGGAGCTTATGGTTACGCTGGAGGAAAATGCCCTGGCAGGGGGATTTGGCTCCGCTGTGCTGGAATTTATGGCAGATGCAGGGAAAAAGTGCAGGGTGCTGCGCTTTGGCATTGAGGATAAATTTATTGAGCATGGCTCCTGTCCTCAGCTTCTGGAAAAATGCGGCCTGATGCCGCAGCAGATAGCGGACAGGATAATTGATAACATCGGCAGCGGCAGGTAATGGCAGCTGATGATATCAATAAAACCTTGTGAGTAGTAAACAATGGCAATTGATGATATTGGTGGTATGATGTAATGGCAAAGGAAAGACTGGATTCCCTGCTGGTAAAGCGCAATCTGGTGCAGAGCAGGGAACGGGCGAAGACGACTATCATGGCAGGCCTGGTGCTGGTGGATGGCCAGAAGGTGGACAAGGCAGGCACCATGGTCAAGCCGGAGGCGGAGATCAGGGTGCTGGGCAATACCCTGCCCTATGTGAGCAGGGGCGGCCTGAAGCTGGAAAAGGCCATCAGGGAGTTCGGCGTTTCCCTGCAGGGCAAGGTGGCGGCTGATATCGGTGCCTCTACCGGCGGCTTTACGGACTGCATGCTGCAAAATGGCGCGGTGAAGGTGTTTGCCATTGATGTGGGCTACGGGCAGCTGGCATGGAGCCTGCGCACCGATGAGCGTGTTGTCAACATGGAGCGCACCAATGTGAGGAATGTAACGCCTGAGCAGCTGGGGCAGCCCGTGGACCTGGCATCTATTGATGTGGCTTTTATTTCCCTGGAAAAGGTGCTGCCTGCTGTCAGGGAGATGCTGCAGCCGGAGGGGGAGATTGTAGCCCTTATCAAACCCCAGTTCGAGGCAGGCCGGGAAAAGGTTGGCAAGAAGGGGGTCGTAAGGGAGCCTTCTGTGCATGAGGAAGTGATTTTCCGTGTGCTGGCACTGGCACGGCAGATGGAGCTTACCCCCAAGGCCTTGACCTATTCCCCGGTGAAGGGGCCGGAGGGCAACATCGAGTATCTGGTCTGGCTGGCCAAGGGGGCTTCTGCCACGGATGGCGTTCCTGATGAGCTGGTGGTATCCGTGGTCAGCCAGGCCCATGGGGCACTGGATAAGTGATGGCAGTACATTAATGGCAGTACATTATTTGTAGTCATTATTTGTAGTCATTATTTTGGGGTGTGAAATGTATTTTATGCAATGTATTTTATGGGATGTGCCCTTTGAGGTGTGCAATGATGAAGACAATAGCAATTTTTCCAAATATAGATAAGCCTGAGTCAGCCGGGGTGCTAAAGCGCATTGTGGATTTTTTCGCAGACAAGGAGGTACGGCTGATGATGCCGGAGGCTACCGCCAGGCTCTGCGGATACCCGGAACTGGGAGTACAGGGGATTGGGAAACAGAATGTGGACATAGGGCTCAGCATTGGCGGTGATGGCACCCTGCTGGGGGTGTGCAGGCAGCTCTACGCCAAGAATATTCCCTGCTGCGGCATCAATATCGGCAATGTGGGCTTTCTGGCAGATATTGAGGTGCCGGAGCTGGAAAGTCGCCTGGGCAAGCTTTTGAACAATCAGTATTATATTGAGGAGCGGACGGTTATTTCCAGCTCCCATTACAGCCGCGGCCAGAAGCGTTTTCTGGGGCATGCCCTCAATGACGTGGTTATCTGCAAGGGGGGCGTGGCCAGGATGCTGCATCTGGGCCTGAGCGTTGCCGGATGCCGCCTGACGGACTACAAGGCGGACGGGGTAATCATCTCCACGGCTACCGGCTCCACGGCATACTCCTTGTCGGCAGGAGGGCCGATTATCAATCCGGCGGTGAAGTCACTGCTGATAGCGCCTATCTGCCCTCATACGCTGGAGGTGCGGCCAATGGTGATTCCGGATGAGGATAAGGTGCGCATTCACATAGCGGCGGTGCATCAGGATATTCAGATAACCCTGGACGGGCAGGAAAGCTATCCGCTGCTGCCGGGTGATGAGGTTACGATACGCAAGGCGAAAGATCCTGCCAAGATTATCAAGTTTGAGGACAGGAATTATTATTATACATTAAAAAACAAGCTTTGGCGCAATTTATAGAGGGGTGAGGACATTGAAGAATTATAGGCAGGCAAAGATAAAGGCAATTATTGAGGCACAGATTATAGAAACCCAGGAGGAGCTGGCGGCTGCCCTGAAGGAGCAGAAAATCGAGGTTACCCAGGCAACGGTTTCCCGGGATATCAAGGAGCTGCACCTGGTGAAAATACCTTATGGGCACGGCAAATACCGCTATTCTTTCCCGGTGGATGTGAAGCAGGTGCATTCTGAGTCTAAGATGCAGAAGGCATTTCAGGATTCTGTGCTGAAGGTGGAAGCCAGTGAGAATATCATTGTGATCAGGACTCAGCCCGGCGCCGGTGCTGCCGTGGCTTTTGCCCTGGACAATGCCCAGTGGCCGGAAATCATAGGCACGGTGGCAGGTGACGATACTGTTTTGGCGGTTCTGAAGGACAAGGAGAAGTCCCGTGGCATTGTGGCAAAAATGCGGGAGATGTCCATGGGCTGCCCGGTCTGAGGGATGGAAGAATAGAGGATTATAATGCTAAACACGCTTACGGTATGGAATTTTGCTCTCCTGGAGCATATTCAGATAGAATTTGATAAGGGCCTGAATATCCTGACTGGCGAGACAGGTGCCGGCAAGTCCATCCTGATAGATGCTTTGGGAGCTATGCTGGGTAATCGCCTTTCCACGGAGCTTATCCGGCATGGCAGGGAATGGCTTCGTGTGGAGGCTGTTTTTTCCTTGGAGGATCAGCCCAATGTGGTGGCGTTTTTGGAGGAAAATGCCATTGATACGGCAGAGAACGAGCTGATTATTACGCGGCAGATTACCAGCAGCGGCAGGGGCAGCATCCTGATTAACGGCTGCCATACAACCCTGGCTGTGCTGAAAAATCTGGGCGGCCTGCTGGTGGACGTGCACGGGCAGAACGAGAACCTGTCCCTTTTGAAGCAGGAGAATCAGTTTCAGCTGGTGGATGGCTATGGCCGGGAGCTAGGAAGTGCGCTGGCTGAGTACAGGGAATTGTACAAGGCTCTGAAGGAAGCGGAAGGAAAGCTTTCGGAAAAGGAAAATGCCTCCCGTGATTATGAGCAGCGGCTGGATATGCTGCGCTGGCAGATTCAGGAGATAGAAGCCGCCCAGCTGCAGGAAAACGAGGATGAGGAGCTGCAGCGGCAGATCAACAAGCTGTCCAATGCGGAAAAGATTTCCCGTTATGCCGGGGAGGCATGCGGCCTCCTGTATGGTGGCGGCAATAACGGCATAGGCGTAGTCAGCGGCCTGGAGGAAGCAGTGGAGAGCCTAAAGGCACTGAGCCGCTTTGATGATGCTCTGGAGGAAGTCATCAGGGTGCTGGGGGAGGCTGCCATTCAGGTGAAGGAAGCTGGCTATGAGGTGCGGGATTATGCGGAGTCCATGGAGTTTGACCCTAGGCTTCTGGACAGGCTGCAGAGCCGCATGGATGTCATTGACAAGCTGCGCCGGAAGTATGGTGCCACCATCGGGGATATTTTGGCGTATTATGATAAATGTCAGCAGGAACTGGCGGATATTGAAAATTATGATGAGGATATTGCCAGGCTGCAGGAAGCTGTGAACGGAGCACGGGAAGCGGCACGGAAGGCGGCCGGCAGGGTGACGGAGCTTCGCCGGGCAGCGGCAGGGGATTTGTCCGATGCTATTGAGGGGCATCTCACTGCCCTTGGTATGCCGGATGCCCGTTTTGTGATTGACGTGCAGCCGTCGGAGTCTCTTGGGGCATCAGGCGGTGACAGGCTGGAGATATTGTTCTCCGCCAATCCGGGGCAGGAGCCGAAGCCTATCCAGAAGGTGGCATCAGGCGGCGAGCTTTCCCGTATTGCCCTGGCTATCAAGACGGTTACTGCCAGCAGGGACACTTCCCCTGCCAGCATGGTCTTTGATGAGATTGATACGGGTATCGGCGGCAAGACTGCCCAGATGGTAGCGGAGCGAATTGCCATGGCGGCAGCCGGCAAGCAGGTGCTCTGCATTACCCACCTGCCGCAGATTGCCTGCATGGCGGACAATCATCTCTACATCAGCAAGCATGTGGCTGATAACCAGACATCTACGGAGGTCCGTTCCCTGTCTGAGGGGGAGCGCATCAACGAGATTGCGAGAATGGCATCAGGTGCCAACGTTTCCTCGGCATCCCTGGATAATGCCCGGGAAATGATTGCCTATGCAAAGATAAAAAAAGAGGGGTACAGAAAACATGGCTAAGGATTGGGAGTTGGATAAAAATATGGGCAAGGATGCTGATTTAATCGAGGAGAAGGTAAGCAGCGAAGATGTTTTTGACGGCAATCTGCTGCATGTAAAAAAGGACACCGTCCGGCTGCCAAATGGCAATATTGCCTATCGGGAGTGGATAAAGCACCCGGGGGCATCGGCTGTGGTGCCGGTTACACCTGAGGGCAGGCTGATTTTTGTGCGCCAGTACCGCTATCCTATTCAGCAGGTAACACTGGAGATTCCGGCTGGCAAGCTGGATGCCGAGGGTGAGGATCCGCTGGACTGCGCAAGGCGTGAGCTTTCGGAGGAAACGGGCTACCAGGCTGAGAAATACACTTTCCTCACCAAGCTGGCTACCACGGTGGGCTTTTCCAACGAGTTTATCTATATTTACGCGGCAGAGGGGCTGACAGCAGGCAGGCAGCATCCTGATGAGGACGAGTTTATCAATGTCTGCACCCTGACCATGGATGAGGCCATGGCAAAAATCAGGTCAGGGGAAATCTGTGATGCCAAGTCCGTTACGGCGGTGCTGCTTCTGCGTGATTTGCAGGATTCGCAGGGCAGATAAGCCGGGAGGGACATTAGTAGGGAGGATTTTATGTTTGATTTTTCTCTGATGAGTATTATTGGCGGCCTGCCGGGGCTTCTGATTGCCCTGGTGGTGCATGAATACGCCCATGCCAGGGTGGCGGATGCCATGGGGGATTTTACCCCGCGCATGATGGGGCGGCTGACGCTGAATCCCAAGGCACACATTGACCCTATAGGGCTGGTGATGCTCCTGATAGCTCATTTTGGCTGGGCGAAGCCGGTCATGTATAATGCACGCAACTTTAAGGACTGGAAAAAGGGGGAGCTGCTGGTGGCGCTGGCAGGGCCTGTTTCCAACCTGGTGGTGGCGTTCCTGTCCCTGATAGCTATGGCTCTTTTGTTTAAGGCAGGGATTTTTTCTGATGGGGTGCGGCTGGTGCTGTCATTGATGGTTCTGTACAACATCAACTTTGCGATTTTCAACATGCTGCCCCTGCCGCCTTTGGATGGCTCCAAGGTGCTGATGGTGTTTTTGCCGGGCAGGTATGCCTACAAGCTGATGTCACTGGAACGCTACAGCTTTATTATCTTGATTGCCATGATGATGACGCCGGTGCTGACAGGGATATTGATTCCTTTGCAGCGGGTGATATTGGGAATATTCAATAGCATTATCGGCGTTTTTCTGTGATTGGCGGCTTTGCCAAAAAATAATTTGCATAAATGTGCACGGGCTCTTATGCATTGCCTGTGCAGTGGGAGGATTTTGAGAGATGAAGAAGATTATTCTGACAGGTGACAGGCCTACCGGCAAGCTCCATGTAGGTCATTATGTGGGTTCTTTGAAGCGCCGGGTGGAGCTGCAGAATTCCGGTGAATTTGATGAAATTTACATCATGATTGCAGATGCCCAGGCTCTTACGGATAACTTTGACAATCCTGAGAAGGTGCGTCAGAATATTATCGAGGTTGCCCTGGATTATTTGTCCGTGGGACTGGACCCTGCCAAGTCCACCCTGTTTATTCAGTCCATGGTGCCGCAGCTGACGGAGCTTTCTTTCTACTACATGAATCTGGTGACAGTGGCCAGGGTGCAGCGCAATCCGACCGTAAAATCCGAAATCCAGATGCGTGGCTTCGGCGGCAGCATCCCGGTGGGCTTTTTCTGCTATCCTATCAGCCAGGCGGCGGATATTACTGCCTTCAAGGCTACGCTGGTGCCGGTAGGGGAGGACCAGCTGCCGATGCTGGAGCAGACCAAGGAAATCGTGCGCAGCTTCAACAGGATTTACAACTGCGAGGCTCTGGTGGAGCCGGATATCATGCTGCCGGACAATGATATCTGCCGCCGCCTGCCGGGTACTGACGGCAAAGCGAAGATGAGCAAGTCCCTGGGCAACTGCATTTACCTTTCCGATGATGAAAAGACCGTGCAGCAGAAGATTATGAACATGTACACTGACCCTACTCATATCAAGGTTTCCGACCCGGGCCATCTGGAGGGCAATACGGTGTTTACTTATCTGGATGCCTTCAGCAAGGAGGAGGATTTTGTCAAGTATCTGCCTGAGTATAAGAACCTGGATGAGCTGAAGGAGCATTATACCCGTGGCGGCCTGGGTGATGTGAAGATTAAGCGGTTCCTGAACAGCATCATGCAGGCGGAGCTGGAGCCGATCCGCGCCCGCCGCAAGGAGTATGAGAAGGATATTGCCGCTGTCTATGATATTCTCAGGGCCGACAGCGACAGGGCTCGCCAGGTGGCAGAGGCAACCTTGCAGGATGTGAAGGATGCCATGAAGATTAATTATTTTGCTGATGAGGAGCTTATCAGGGCCCAGGCGGCAAAATATCAGGGCTGATGCATGGCAGATATCTGAGCTGATTTTAGTGGTTCTGAGGATTTGGCTGAGTGAGTATTGTGCAGTTTAAGGGAAGTTTTTATGGAGCAGTATTCAATAAGGCTTGAGTGTTTTGAGGGGCCTATGGAGCTTCTCATGCATCTTATTGAGAAAAATAAAATAGATATTTATGATATTCCGATAGCTTCCCTGACGGAGCAGTATATTGAGTATCTTGATAAATTCCGCAGCTTTAATATCGAGATTGCCAGCGAGTTTATCATCATGGCGGCTACCCTGCTGCAGATCAAGTCACGGATGCTGCTGCCGAAGCCGCCCAAGGAAAAGGATGATGAGCCGGAGGCAGACCCGAGGCAGGAGCTGATAGAAAGGATATTGGAGTATCGCCGTTTTAAGGAAGTCAGCAGTGTCATGGGGGAGCTGCAAAGGTCTCAGGAGCGTTTTCTGGCCCGTGAGCCCATGGAGCTGCCTGTGCGGCATCTGCCTCCAAAGAATCTTTCCTTGAGCGAGCTTTTGGAGGCTTTTGCCAATGTGCTGGCGGTGCGCAGGGAGCTGAAGATTCCTCAGGTGCTGGTGGCGCCTGAGGAATTTAGCGTGCAGGACAAGATGGAGGAGCTGATTTCCCTTTTGCACCGCAGGGATGGCAGGCTGAGATTTGCAGATGCCTTTCAGGGAAATAGCCGGGCAGAGCTGATCACCACTTTTTTGGCGATGCTGGAGCTTATCAAGCTGAAAAGCATCACTGTGCAGCAGCAGGGGCAGTTCGAGGAGATTTATATTTCCGTGAGGGTAGGTGAAAATAAGGATGTTCATGAATGAGCTGACCGGGGCTTTTGAGGCGGTGCTGTTTGCCAGTGGCGAGCCTGTGTCAATGGAGAGCCTGAAGGAAATCCTGGGTATAGATGCGGAGAATGTGCGGGAACTGGCAGCAGCCTACAGCAAGCAGCTGGAGGAACGTGGCAGCGGATTGCAGCTGCAGCAGGTTGCCGGAGGCTGGCAGCTGGTGACCAAGGCACAGTATTTTCACTATGTGGAAAGGCTCAGCGAGGAACGGGATAAGAGGCTTTCCCCTGCCGCCATGGAAACCCTGTCCATAGTTGCCTTTAAGCAGCCGATTACCAAGCAGGAGATTGAGCATATCCGGGGTGTGCGCATTGAGAAAATCATGTCCAAGCTGCTGGAAATGGAGCTGATACGGGAGCTGGGCCGCAAGGATACTATCGGGCGGCCTATCCTCTACGGCACTACGGATACTTTTCTGCAATGCTTCGGGCTGAATGACATCAGTGACCTGCCAGAGCTGCCGGAGGCGGACCGCAGCATTCTGGAGCATGAGCAGCTGGATTTGTTTGCGGATTTGCCTGAGCAGGAGGCAGGGGAGCAGTAAATACAATAAAACTTCCATCATAGAAAATCCCTATATCGATTTTTCGTTTTAAAATGTAAAACTTCCGGCTGGTTATGCAAGGCGCTGGCGCCCGGTTCAGGCCCCGGCGCATAGGTATAATGTATGAAAAAACAAAATTATTACAAAAATTTCTAAGATTATGATATAATGAGTCTTGTATAGAAAAAAACAAGGATGTTTTCTGTGCAGGACTTTTTTTCTGCATGGGGCAAAACACAATGATGTGCAAAGCAGGTGAGGAAATGACGGTTAGAAAAGCTGTGATTTTAGGTGTTTTATTGGAGCTCTTGCTGGGGATTGCAGCAGGTGCCTTTTACTTTAAGTTTTATATTTATACGCCTACCTATTCACTGCGGGCTATGCAGAAAGCCATCCAGACCGGCAATGTGGATGAACTGCAAAAGCGGATTGACATGGATGCGATTTTTCAGGGCAGCAGCAAGAAGCTTGCGGAGCTGGTGCCGCAGGATGAGCCTGTGTATGGCAAGCTGAAGGATGGCAGCTTCGGTGATTTGTGCAGGGAGGATTTTCTGACCTACGTAAAGACGGGAAAGTGGCCGGAGCCGGAAAAGATAACGGCAGAATCCAGCTTCCAGGATAAGATCGGCTTGAAGACCGTAAGCTTCCGCAGCCTGGAGTATGTCTACAGGGACCCGCCGCCGGGAGAGGAAGACAGGAAGGATGAAACCCTGACGGATAAGGTCCTCAGCTATATCCTCACCAAAATCAATGACTACATGACCGGCGAGGAAAGCAAGGAGGTTGCCACGGAGGAAGTAGCATTGCAGGAGGAAGAAGGCCCTATCAGGGTAACTGCCGGTATCCGCGTCTACGAGCCAAATTTCGGTGATACCTATATCCTCAATCTGAAGCTGCAACGGCAGGATGATGGCAGCTGGAAGCTCTATGACATTGAGAATTACAGCAGGTATGCAGATGAACTGATCAAGCAGAATGACCGTGATTATATCCGTTACAAGGACAAGGTGCGCTTCATCCTGACGGCTGCCCAGGAAAAGCTGGATGAGCTGAGGGCACAGCATCCAGAGCATGATCTGGACTGGGTATTTGAGGCGAGGAAGATATTTGAGGAGTCCTACAAGCGGATTGAGGAGCTGAATGTGCCGATTGCCGGGGGATACCTCAATGAGCTTCTCAGGGAGCGCAAGGAAATTTCCCTGAATATGCTGGAAAGCTATTATGATGTGGCTTCTCATAACGACAACATGAATGATGCCAAGGAACAGGCGGAGGAGGCCAGGAAGGCTGGCAAGAGGCGTCCGACCTTTAATGCTGCGGTCTGGAACAACAGGCTGGCACAGTACAATGGAAAGCTGTCAGGCCTGCAGAAGCAGTGGGCGGAGAACAAGTCCAAGCTGGAAGCTGTGGTAGGTCCTGTCATTGACCGGACAGCTGTGGCGAAGAAGACGGCTGCTTCCATGCGCAACAACGATGATGCAGCAGTAAGGGCCGCTAATTATCCTGGCGTAGCGGAGCAGAACGGTGATGCCTATAGCCTGCTGGGCGGTGAGAACCTGCCGGAGATTTCGGCCTACGGCAACGGGGCACAATGACTGCACAATAACTGCAGCAGAACTGCAATAAAAAGGCAATAAAACATGATGGCGGAGCAGGTGCGTTTGTTTCTTCAGGAATTTTTCCTTTCCATGGAAAAGACGGCATTTGCTCCGCATTTTTTGCGCTGGATTATAGACAATAAAAATAATTTGTGTTATACTAGCATGGATTTATGTTTTCTAAGGAAGGACAGTATGTTACAGTATGAAAAACAAGAAAACTAATGCCGCCCGTATTCTGGACAGGCTGAAAATCAGCTATGAAATCAAGGAATACGAGGTGGATCTGGATGATTTGAGTGCAGTCCATGTGGCAGAAGCTGCCAGCATGGATGTAAAGATGGTCTTCAAGACGCTGGTGTGCCGGGGGGACAAGACAGGAGTCCTCATGGCGTGTATCCCCGGGGATGGGGAGCTGGACATGAAGGCACTGGCTGCCGTGTCTGGCAACAAGCGTGTGGAGATGGTGCATCTGAAGGAGGTGCTGGGTCTTACCGGCTATGTGCGGGGAGGCTGCTCACCCCTGGGGGCCAAGAAGAATTATCCCGTATACCTGAACGAGACCTGCCGCAATTATGAAAAAATTGCCATCAGTGCCGGTATCAGGGGCCAGCAGCTGATACTCAGCCCGGATGATTTGGTGAAGGCTGTGGATGCTGTTGTAGCGAATCTAATCAGATAAATTGCTTATGTAAAATATTTATAAAAATAATATTAGTTAGTTTGCTAAATCTATTTAGGAGTGAAGAAATTATATGAATTACATCAGCACAAGAGGAAATAACCAGAAAATGACGTCTGCCCAGGCGATTATTGCAGGCCTTGCCGATGATGGCGGTTTGTTCGTGCCGGATGAGCTGCCCCAGGTGGATATGGAGTTCATCAAGGGGCTGACAAAGCTCTCTTATCAGGAGCGGGCTGCCAGGGTGCTGGGCTGCTTCCTGACTGATTATACCGACGAGGAAATCAAGGGCTGCGTAGAGCGTGCCTATGGCGGCGGCAAGTTTGATGATGCAGCCGTTGCTCCCCTGAATATCATGGAGGATGTGTCTGTGCTGGAGCTGTGGCATGGCCCTACCAGCGCCTTTAAGGACATGGCATTGCAGCTTCTGCCGCAGCTTCTCTCTACTGCACTGAAGAAGACCGGGGAAAAGAACCAGGTGCTGATTTTGGTGGCTACCTCCGGCGATACCGGCAAGGCAGCCCTGGAAGGCTTCCGGGATGTGGAGCAGACCAAGATTATTGTTTTCTATCCTGAGAACGGTGTCAGCCGCATCCAGAAGCTGCAGATGGTTACCCAGCAGGGCGAAAATGTTGCCGTTACTGCTGTCAAGGGCAATTTTGACGATGCCCAGAGCGGCGTCAAGGCAATTTTCAGCGACAGGGAGTTTAATGCAAAGCTGAATGAGGCCGGTGTATCCCTGTCCTCTGCCAACTCCATTAATTGGGGACGCCTGGTACCACAGATTGTCTACTATTTCAGTGCATACGCTGATCTTTTAAAGGCAGGCGTTATCCGTGCCGGGGATGAAATCAGTTTTACCGTGCCGACAGGCAATTTTGGTGATATCCTGGCTGGTTATTATGCCCTGCGCATGGGATTGCCTGTAAAGAAGCTGATCTGTGCTTCCAACACCAACAACGTGCTGACGGATTTCCTCACCACCGGCGTTTATGACAGGAACCGTGACTTCTTCAAGACCATCAGCCCGTCTATGGATATCCTGATTTCCAGCAACCTGGAGCGCCTTCTGTATCATGTGACCAATGATGCCGCCCAGGTGGCAGAGTGGATGAAGTCCCTGGCAGAAACCGGCAGGTACGATGTAGGTGCAGAGGTGCTGGCCAAGATTCAGGCCACCTTTGGCTGCGACTGGGCAGACGACCAGAAAACTATGGAAACGATAAATGCTGTTTATGGCGAAAGAAAGTATATTGCGGACACCCATACTGCTGTGGCATGGGACAGCGCCCACAAATATATGCTGCAGGGCAATGCCGAGCCAATGGTAGTGGTATCCACTGCCAGTCCGTACAAGTTCAATGAGAGCGTGCTGACAGCCTTGGGAGAGGCAATCGAGGGCATGGATGAGTTCCAGCTTTTGGACAAGCTGCAGTCTATGAACAGCTTTAAGATTCCGGCAGGCCTTGCTGCCTTGAAAAATGCCGAGGTACGTCATGGCAATGTGGTAGAGAAGACCGCTATGCCGCAGGCAGTAGCAGCCTTTGCCGGGCAGAATTGAGTGCTTTCGCGTGAATACAATAATGCACTGTGAGAACAATAAGCAAAATTTATACAGAAATAAGTCTAAATAATTTTTGACAAAATTGCCAAAATACTATAACATATAAAGCGAGGGTGCGGTACGAAAGTACCAGCCTTGAAATAGTATTTTAAGCGGCGGCCCACCGTATGGGAAACATGCCTGTGAAGTTCAGCAGGCATAATTTGCCAGCAAAGTGCTGCTGCAGTATAAAGAGAAAGAGGTTGATAGCAAAATGGCAAACGTTGATTTGAGCAAGTATGGTATTACTGGTACTACTGAGATTGTTCACAATCCTTCTTATGAGCTTCTGTTCGAGGAAGAGACTAAGGCTGGTCTCGAGGGCTATGAGGTAGGTAAAGAGACTGAGCTGGGTGCTGTTAATGTAATGACCGGTATCTATACTGGCCGTTCTCCAAAGGATAAGTACATCGTTATGGATGAGAACTCCAAGGACACTGTATGGTGGACCTCTGATGAGTACAAGAACGATAACCATCCTATGAGCGAGGACGTATGGGCTACTGTCAAGGATTTGGCAAAGACCGAGCTGTCCAACAAGAAGCTGTTCGTTGTAGATGCTTTCTGCGGTGCCAACAAGGATACCCGTATGGCGGTTCGTTTCATCGTTGAGGTTGCTTGGCAGGCTCATTTCGTAACCAACATGTTCATCCAGCCTACCGCTGAGGAGCTGGAGAACTTCGAGCCTGATTTCGTTGTTTACAACGCTTCCAAGGCTAAGGTTACCAACTACAAGGAACTCGGCCTGAACTCCGAGACCTGCGTAGCTTTCAATACTACTTCCCGTGAGCAGGTTATCATCAACACCTGGTATGGCGGCGAGATGAAGAAGGGCATGTTCTCCATGATGAACTACTTCCTCCCTCTGAAGGGCATCGCTTCCATGCACTGCTCCGCAAACTGCGACATGAACGGTGAGAACACCGCTATTTTCTTCGGCCTGTCCGGTACCGGCAAGACCACCTTGTCTACCGACCCTAAGCGTCGCCTGATCGGTGATGACGAGCATGGCTGGGATGACAATGGCGTGTTCAACTTTGAGGGCGGCTGCTATGCAAAGGTTATCAACCTGGACAAGGAGTCCGAGCCTGATATCTATGGTGCAATCAAGAGAAATGCACTGCTGGAGAACGTAACTGTTGCTGAGGATGGTAAGATTGACTTCGCTGATAAGTCCGTTACCGAGAATACTCGTGTATCTTATCCTATCCAGCACATCAACAACATTCAGCCAGGTTCCTCCGCACCAGCTGCCAAGAATGTAATCTTCCTGTCCGCAGATGCTTTCGGCGTACTGCCTCCAGTTTCCATCCTGACTCCGGAGCAGACTCAGTACTACTTCCTCTCCGGCTTCACTGCAAAGCTGGCAGGTACCGAGCGCGGCATCACTGAGCCGACTCCTACCTTCTCCGCTTGCTTTGGTCAGGCATTCCTGGAACTGCATCCTACCAAGTACGGTAAGGAGCTGGTAAAGAAGATGAACGCTAACGGCGCAAAGGCTTACCTCGTAAACACCGGCTGGAACGGTACTGGCAAGCGTATCACCATTAAGGATACCCGCGGTATCATCGATGCTATTTTGTCCGGTGCTATCAACGAGGCTCCTACCAAGAAGATTCCTATGTTTGACTTCGAGGTACCTACCGAGCTGCCAGGCGTTGACTCTAAGATTCTGGACCCTCGTGACACCTATGCTGACGCTTCCGAGTGGGAGACCAAGGCAAAGGATCTGGCTGGCCGCTTCATCAAGAACTTCGGCAAGTACACTGGTAACGAGGCTGGCAAGGCTTTGGTTGCTGCTGGTCCTAAGCTGTAATTTCAAGGCATTGCTTTTGAAAACTGAATACTGCTGTGATGGCATGTGCTGTCACGGTGAGAGCGCTGCTGTCCTTCGGGGCGGCAGCGTTTTTTATGTTTTTTATGTACTGTTTTTCTCGTGGGAGGGTTTATTTTTGCTTAAATTTGTGCTACAATTAGGGACGGAGATGAATATTTGGAACAGGTGTCGAAAGACTCAATAAGGAAGCCGGTCAAAGCCGGCGCGGTCCCGCCGCTGTAAGGGGAGCGAGTCTGCATAAGTTATGTCATTGGGGAAACCTGAGAAGGCGCAGACAAGCCATGAACCTAAGCCAGAAGAATTGCCTGTTCAGCAATCACCGAATGATATGACAGCCATGCTGCGGCAAGCTGGCTGTGTACAGTACCTGCGAGCGATGGGAAGGGGATTTGTAGCCTTTGGACAGGGCTATAAGTTGATGGCTTTTCCCTCTGCTGTGGGGGAAGGGCTTTTTTAATGGGCGAAAAGGAGCGATTTGCATTGATGTACAGAAAGAATCCGGCAAGCTTAATGCTGCTGTTGCTTTTGCTGGTGCTGACAGCGCTTTTCAGCGGCTGCGGCAGCCAGGACAGTGCCTCCGAAGGGGGCTATCAGGTGACGGATGACCAGGGAACCGTGGTGAGCTTCCAGGAAAAGCCCCAGCGGATTGTCAGCCTCACCATGAGCACGGACAATATCCTCCTGGGGCTGGTGAAACCTGAGAGGGTAGTGTGTGCCAACGTGCTGGTGGATGATCCTGTCAGCTCCAATGTGGTGGAGCTGGGCAAGGATATTCCCAACAAGGTGCGCCATCCCAAGGTGGAGGAAATCCTCGCCATGGAGCCTGACCTGGTGATTGCCGCCGATTGGGGCGATATTGATTATGTGGAATCCCTGCGGAACATGGGGATTAATGTAGTCGTAGTCAAGGGTGCCAAAAACCTGCCGGATATAAGGGACAATATCCGTCTGATTGCGGCAGCCGTGGGAGAACCCCGGCGAGGTGACAAGCTGGTGAGCATGATGGATGACAAGCTGGCGGAAATCAAGGCAAAGGTTGATAAAATCCCCCAGGAGGCAAGAAAGAGGGTACTTTTGATTTCCCTGATGAACAATTACGGCGGCAAGGACTGCATCTACGATGATGCCTGCACTCTGGCAGGCGTAACCAACTGCCTGTCGGAGTACGGCCTGAAGCGGGGGGATAAGCTGACCAAGGAAATGATGGTGCAGATGAATCCCGATATGATTTTCCTGCCGACCTACAATGCCCATGGCACTTTTGATATTCAGGGCTTCCGGGACAGGTATCTGAAGGACCCTGCCCTGCAGCAGATGAAGGCGATTCAGTCCGGCAGCATCCGGGAGCCAAGGGATGCATATATTTATACCGCTTCCCAGGATTTCTGCTTTGCCGTGCAGGAGATTGCTTATACCGTTTATGGTGACGAGTTCAAGCTGGCTGACCAGCAGCATCTGTCCGCGGTAGAGTGAGGTATGCTTTATATATGAGTATGAGTGATGGGATGAGTAATACAATTATCCAGGCGGAAGATATTACAGCCGGATATAACGGGCAAAATCCTATACTGGACAATATCAGCCTGAGCATCGGCAAAGGTGAGTTTGTGGGCATCATCGGCAAGAATGGTGCCGGAAAGAGCACCCTGCTGAAAGCCCTGCGGGGCTTCCTGCCGGTGTGGTCCGGCAGGGTGCTGCTGGCAGGCAGGGAGATAGGGGCTTATCAGGAAAGGGAATTGGCGAAAAAGATTGCCTATCTCCAGCAGCAGGTGGAGCTGACCTTTGATTATACAGCCCGGGATATTGTCATGGCGGGGCGTTACCCATATCGGAAATGGTGGCAGCAGCAGAGTGAGGAGGACAAGGAAATCACGGCTGCCTGCATGAAATACACAGGGGTGCTGGAAATGGCGGACAAGCCTATCCGCGCCCTCTCCGGCGGCCAGCGGCAGAGGGTGCTGCTGGCCAAGGTGCTGGCCCAGCAGACGCCGGTGCTGTTTCTGGATGAACCGGCGGCAGGGCTGGATCTGTTCTATCAGGAGGAAATCTTCCGCTTCTGCCAGGAGCTGTGCCACCGGGGAAAAACCGTGGTGATGGTTGTCCACGAGCTGAACCTGGCCGCCAGGTATTGCAGCAGGCTGCTTTTGGCAAGGCAGGGCAGGATTATTGCTGATGATGTGCCGGAAAGGGTGCTTACTGATGAGCTTTTGACCGATGGCTACGGCGTATCTATCAGGTCGGGGCGCAACCCGGAGACGGGCCATGCGGATATTTACACCCTGCCGGAGCCTATGGATGAGGAAAAGTTGCGGCTTTTGGCAACGATTATCGGCAGTGATGATAGAAATGCAGAAAAAACGGCACAAGCCATTGGCAAATCATCAATGGGAGGTGGGGAAGCATGAAGTATCATCGCAGGCTGGTAGCCATAGTGCTATTCGCTATGCTGCTCCTGACATTTGTTTTTTCCCTGTCAGCAGGTCAGTATGACCTGGGTTTCTTGCAGGTGGCGGCCTGGTGCTGCCACAAGCTGGGGCTGCCTGTGCTGCAGGATGTAAATGTCTCGGCCCAGCAGGAGGCTGTGCTGATGTTTATCCGCTCCCCCCGTACCCTGGTGGGCTTTATGGTGGGGGCGGGGCTGGCAGCCTCCGGCACGATATTGCAGGGGATTTTCAGCAATCCCCTGGCTGACCCGGGCATCATAGGCGTCTCCAGCGGCGCTACGGTAGGTGCTGTGGTGGCCATCAGCCTGGGGGTAAATGCCGTAAACATGTTTGCTATGCCGGCCTTTGCCTTTGTAGGTGCCATCTGCGCCGTGTTCCTGACTATCGGCCTGGCCACCAGGAACGGCAGGATTCCCGTGCTGACACTGCTGCTGTCCGGCGTGGTGGTGGGCATGCTGCTGGGTGCCATTACGGCTGCCCTGCTGGTGGTCATGGATGAGTACAAGCTGCAGCAGTACCTTTTCTGGACTATCGGCAGCCTGGACTATCGCCGCTGGGAGCATGTCCTGATGGGCATCGGGCCCATTGCGGCAGGTATTTCCATCATGCTGCTGATGGCACGGCACCTGAATATCCTGGCCCTGGGCGAGGCAGAGGCCAAGGCAGTGGGCATGCCGGTGGTAAAATACCGCCTGATACTGCTGCTGGTTTCTGCCATGACAACGGCGGCCAGTGTCTGCATCAGCGGCAGCATCGGCTTCGTGGGGCTGATTATCCCCCACATGATGCGTATGCTGGTGGGGCCAAACCACAAGCACCTGCTGCCAGCCAGCATTGTGGCAGGTGGCGTATTCCTGCTGTTCTGCGACTCTCTGGGCAGAGTGCTGATAGAAAAGACGGAGGTCAATGTGGGCATTATGACTGCCTTTCTGGGGACTCCCTATTTCCTATACCTGCTGCGCAAAAACAGCAGCCTAGAGAAGTGATATTGGGATAAATTTCTTCAGTGGTTATCTGATAATTAACCAAATAAAAACCATTGTGCATATAAATTTTATAGAGGCTGAAAGCAGAGCAATATTCAGCCCGTCAAAATCAATGAATGTATGAGCTGCAAAAAAAGTTGTCAGTTTTCCTGCTGTTAAGGCAGGAAGATATATAGTATTTTTTCTTAGGAGGAATATTTTATGAAGAACTGGAAGAAATTTTTTGTAGCTGCTGTTGCCGTAGGCACAGTATTTTCCGTGAACCCTGCTGCTTCCGAGGCTGCTTATGAGCTGAACCCGGAGGTGAAGACCGCTACTCCTGCCCTTTTGGCAGCATCCCAGATGGGTGTGCAGGTATATGAGAATCCTGATTTGCAGGGACTGGCTGACAAGGATGCCATTGTAGTAATGACCTTTGGCACCACCTTTGCAGAAAACCGCGCCAAGACTATTAATGCTACCATAGAGGGCATTAAGGCAGCTCATCCGGGAGTAAAGGTTGTAACTGCCTATACCTCCCACATCATTATTGACCGCGTGGCAGCCAATGAGGGCATCAAGTATCCTACCCCTGAGGAAGCACTGGCACAGCTGAAGGCAGAAGGCTATACCAGGGTTGCCCTGACCACATTGGATATTATTCCTGGCATGGAGTATAACTATAAGCTGGGTGTGTTCAACAGCTACAAGCAGGATTTCAAGAAGATGACCATTGGCACGCCGCTGATGTACTGGCAGGGCCAGGAGGAGCAGGCTGACGATGTGACTGAGGTGCTGAAAGCCTTTGCTACCCAGTTCCCAAAGACGAAAAAGGGCGAGGGCATTGTCATGATGGCTCATGGCACACCGAATATTGCCAATGCCTATTATGCAGTGATTCAGGAGAAGCTGCAGGAGCTGGGCTACGACAACGTATTCATTGAGACAGTAGAGGGCTGGCCAAGCATGGAGACCATCATTCCGAAGCTGAAGGCAAAGAAAATCAAGAAGGTTACTATTATGCCGTTTATGATGGTTGCCGGTGACCACGCCAACAACGACATGGCAGGTAGTGAGGAAGACTCCCACAAGAGCATCCTTGAGAAGGAAGGCATCAAGGTAGAGGCATACATTCATGGCCTGGGCGAAAATGAAGCTGTCCGCAATGTTTTCGTAGAGCGTGCCAATGCGGCCTGGGATGCACTGGAAGCAACTGGTCAGGCAGCAGAATAATAATTTTATAGCTTAAATTCTAAAAAGGCGGCTTTGCGTACATCATTGTTACGGGAGCCGCTTTTTTTTGTATTTATCCTGCCAGTGCAGATAAAATTTGTTTTACCCAAAATTTGCTATTCTGTGATATTTGTTCTATAATATGGAGTAGAGATGTATAAAGATAGGTCAGCGCTGATTGGAGGCGGTATGATGATACATGGTGAGCTGAAAAATATCAAGAAAAGCGTGCTGGAAAGCCTGGAGGGGCTGTATGAGCTGGCGGTGCCTGCCGGTCAGCTGGTTACCCGTGAGATAGCTGAGCTGATGCTGTCGGTGACGGCAGAGCTGCAGCGTGAGGTAGCTGTTTATATAAATCGCCAGGGCAAGGTGCTGCAGGTCTCCGTGGGCGATGATGCGACAGTCGACCTGCCGGAAATCAGGCAGCGCAAATCGGAAAACCGCCTGTCGGGTGTGCGGTGCGTGCATACCCACCCCAGCAGTGATACCAGGCTAAGTGCACCGGATTTGTCATCTTTGCGCAGCATGCGCTTTGATGTGATGGCAGCTATCGGCATGAAGGATGGCAGGATATATGGCAGCATGGCTTTTTTGAGCGGTGAGCTGACGGAAAGCGGCGGCTATGTGGTGCATGGCACCAAGGAACTGCCTATAGGAGACCTGAACCGCTACAACCTGATGCAGCTGGTGACAGCTATCAACAAGGAGATGGGGCGCAACCAGCTGAAGGAAACTGAAAAGCGGCAGGAAAGGGCGATTTTGGCAGGAGTGGACTACAATGCTTCTGCCGGTGGCTGGAGCATTGAGGATTCCCTGACGGAGCTGAAGGGGCTGGCAGAGACTGCCGGAGCGCAGGTGGCAGGCAAGGTAATTCAGCGCAAGGCGAAGCCTGATAATGCTTTTTTCCTGGGCAGGGGCAAGGTGGATGAGATTGGCATGCTGGCACAGAATGTGGAAGCGGATTTGCTGATTGTGGATGATGAAATCAGCCCTTCCCAGCAGCGCAATCTGGAAATGAGTACCGGCCTGAGGGTAGTGGACAGGACAGCCCTGATTCTGGATATTTTTGCCCAGCGGGCCCGGTCTGCTGCCGGCAAGCTGCAGGTGGAGCTGGCACAGCTCAGGTACAACCTGCCACGGCTGGGTGGGCAGGGGCTGGTGCTTTCCCGGCAGGGAGGCGGCATCGGTACAAGGGGCCCGGGCGAAACAAAGCTGGAGATGGACAGACGGCGGATTCATGGCAGGATTCATGACCTGGAGGAACGGATTGCCAAGCTGAAAAACCAGCGGCAGCTGCACAGGGCACAGCGAAAAAATTCCCGTATTCCTACGGCAGCCCTGGTGGGGTATACCAATGCCGGGAAGTCAACCCTGCTGAATGCGCTGGCGGCAGGGGATGAGGTGCTGGCAGAGGACAAGCTCTTTGCCACCTTGGATCCTACTACCAGGCTTGTGGAGCTGGATGAAAAGCAGGAGCTCCTGCTGACGGATACGGTAGGCTTCATCCAGAAGCTGCCCCATACGCTTGTCAGTGCTTTTCAGGCAACGCTGGAGGAGACAGTGGAAGCGGATTTGCTGCTGCATGTGGTGGATGCCAGCGATGCAAATTATGAATTGCAGATCAAGGCGGTTATGGAAGTCCTGCAGGAGATTGGGGCCCAGGATAAACCATCTGTGTTTGTGTTCAACAAGGCGGATAAGCTGCCGGAGTCAGAACAGGATAATGAGTATGTTGCCGCCCGGATGCTGCAGGGCAGGGACGGTGTGGTGATTTCTGCCAAGGACGAGCAGGGACTGAAGATGCTGCGTGAAAAAATTAAAGGCTTTTTCAATCAGGGGCAGGTAACGCTGACCTTGTGTATTCCTTATGACCAGGGGGCGCTGGTGACGGAGCTGCACAATCTTGGCAAGGTAGAGGCCATAGATTATGATGAGCAGGGAACGTTGCTGACCGTGAAGATGCCTGTATCCGATGCAGAGTCTTTTCAGAAATATGTGCGATAATATAATCAAGCGATGAGGAGATGTTAAGCGAATGGTGGTAATACAGTGGTAGTATAATAGTGGTAGTATAATAGTGTGAAAGGTAAAGGGTGATCGTATGTCAGGAAAAATGAAGCTGATCTTCGGTAGTGTGCTAGTAGGCTGCCTGATGGCAGCATCTGTGGCGTGTGCCCAGATTTCCCGTGACGAAGCGTGTGATGTTGTATACAGGTATTTTCCTGGGGCAACTATTACAAAGGTAGAGCATGATTGGGATGATGGCCATGAGATATACGAAATAGATTTCCAATATGGGCAGTACATGGATGCTGAGTGCACCATTGATGCGAATACTGGCAATATGCTGGAATACGAATTGGATTAAGGCAAAGAAATGGATTTTTATCTTAATGTGACAGAAGACTCCCTGCCTCTATAGGCGGGAGATGAATGCCACGTCCACCGAATTTACGCAAGTAGTCGAGGCGGAAAATAGAACATAGTGGTGATATAATAGTAAGTGACAGGAGGTGAACGATGTGTTACAGCAAAAAGGCTATCAGTATAGAATATATCCCACTAAACAACAGCAACAGCTAATCAATCAGACACTGGGATGCGCCAGGTTTGTGTATAACAGGTTTTTGAATATCCGTAAAGAAGCATG
>NZ_VUNR01000016.1 GCF_009695585.1 Anaerovibrio slackiae | reverse complement strand
GTCCTTCACGAGTGGCTTTTATCCAGCCATTTAAAGTGCTTGGAGCAAGACCAAGCTCACGAGCAGCTTTGCTAAGACCTATTTCCTTAGCTAAAGTTACAGCCTGTACCTTATAATCTGTATCATAATGTTTCTGATTTCGTGCCATGAAAAGCACCTCCTTTTCCTCGTATTATATATCATCATATACGAGTAAAAAGTGTCAACAATTATGATACAGCATCATTGAATACATGGAGATTTTATGTTACATAAACCAAAAAATCAAATATCTAAGTTAGCAAATTCCGTTTTGCTGATTTCAATACCGCTTTTTATTAGCTTGGAACTATTTTGCTCATAAAGTTGGTTCATCATTTCATGTCGGTCATTTTTAAGACCGTAATGAATTTTGCGATGACAGATAGGACAAAGGCATATTATATTGGCGTATACATCCAGGCTGTATGAGAAATGCTCCTGATATTTCATAGGAATGGCATGATGCCCTTCCATATAAGGCTTTTGGGTATTTTCAGCTATAAAGCTTTGATGGGCAGGATTTATTTCGCATTTGTAGTCTGCAAGTTTTATAACCTGCTGACGTAAAATATGATTTCGTGTCCATTTTGCAGTAGAAGTTAGTGTTGGCGTTTTGGTTTTAGGAAATGGTTTATATAGTGGTGCGATAGCATCATTTATAGCTTCAAAGTTTTCGCCTTCGGCAAATTTTATATATTTGTTGAAGCCAGCAGAATACATGTGGTTGCCACGCGAGTTTAGCGCGTAAAATTCCTCATCTGTTAGCAGTATATCACGCAAATTTTTTAATTGGGTGATATCTGCGACTTCATATAAGGTGTCTTTTATCATGGTCTTTTGGCGTAAAAAATCTGAGCATTTACTAATTGCACTAACGTATTTTTTGACAGATGCTGGTGCTAAGTGTTCTACATCTGACATATATAATTCAAAATATTCTTGTAAGATGTATTTTTGAATAGTCATGATTATCACCATTTTCTTCATCAGCAGAATGAGGCTGGGTAATATTTTTGCATAAATAAAAATGATAAAGGAATATTCTAACGAATTATGTTTCACCTTTGATTTTAGTGCAAAATGTGCAATAATGCAATGTGTGATTATAGAACTGATAAAATTTATTGTATTAGAAAAGGATTGGTTAATGGTTTTCTTCTTGATTATATTGCAAATATGGAATTGATAAGTTTTGATGAATGAGGGTCAGAATAGAGGATTTATGGCAGGTGATGTATAATGATTGATATGCAGGGTATAGTGCTGGCAGATAATGTTCAGCAGGCAGAGAGGAATTTGCAGGAACTAGATAGCGTGGATTGGGCGGAGGTTAAGGCTGAATTGGAACCTGTGGAGTTTGCCAATGCTTTTATGGATAGGGAAGGGTATTTGACATTGGCGGAGGATGTGAAGGATTTTCCTGCTTTTTTGCAGAAGCAGTGTGAAAAAGACAAAAGCAGCCAGCGATTTTGGTTCGCTGGCCGCTATAGGGACTATTGAATATGTAAGATAGTTATATCCCCATGATATCATGGAAATATGGTAATGTGGAATATTGATATTTACGCGAGAATGCTCTAGGATGAAGTAATTTGGTTCCAGTGATATGGTTGATGTATGTGCTGACATAGCTATCTGCATCATTAACGATAGTCTGTATGTTATTGCGCATCTCATTATATTCATCTTGATCAACTACTGCTGGTGTGTCACGGTCAAAATAATCTGTGTTTTTGATGATTGCTATTTTTGAATAATCAAGACCGGAATGTGTTCTTTTTGAACGTTCTGTTCCAGTAAACATAAACGCGTTCTTATGCTTGATTGATGAACGGAATGGAATACAGATAAAATAATCGCAATGGAGGTCTATCAGCAAGCAGGTATAAGGGCGTCCTTGCTTATGCATTAATTCGGGATAAGTATCTTTGGGATAGTCCTTGTTGAATTGAGATGATAAACGTAATACTTCCAATGTATATTCCATTTTATACCTCGCACGATAAAAGCGAGGCCAATGATAAAATCAGCCTCGCTATGGTTTGTTCTTCGCTCGGTCAGCTTTTATTTTACCGATGTGTCAGAACCGTCACACATCATCTTCCTTCGGTCAGTTTTATTTTACCGATGTGTCAGAACCGTCACACATCATCTTTTGCGAAAAACGAAAGAACCACTCTTTCAAGTCCAGTGTACAGGAAATAAGATTTTGTGTCAAGATGATTTACGTTGAAACAAAGAGACACTTTTCCAGTGCTTATTTCAGTAAAGTGGGTTTTGGTGAAATAAGACAGTGATGTATATTTCAGCAAAGTGGGTTTTCCTGAAATAGGATAGCGATATGTATTTCAGGAAAAGTAGATTTTGTGAAATATAAGGTGGTGAAGACTATGGATATGAAAACCGATAGATACCTATATGTTACGCCGGATGGCTTTGCCAATCTGATATTGTCCGTTGCAGGAGGCGTGCTGACGGAGGTCAGCTTTGTGAAGGATGAAGCACGGGATGGCTTGCCAAAAGCTATCGCCTGTCATGATGTACCGGAGTATGCAAGGGCAGTAAATGAGGCAAGGGAGTCAGGCAAGGGAGAAGATGCCATAAGCCTGGCAGTGAAGTGGCTGGATATTTACTTTGCCGGTGGCAGGCCGGATTTTTTGCCACCATACGAGCTGAGGAATGTTACGCCCTTTCGTCAGCAGGTGATGGATTTGCTGCTGGCGATTCCTTATGGGCAGACGGTGACTTATGGGGAGCTGGCAAAGCGGCTGGCGGAGCAAAATGGCAGGGGGAAAATGTCTGCCCAGGCGGTAGGCCAGGCCGTGGGCTGGAATCCCATCGGCATCATGATTCCCTGTCATCGTGTGCTGGGAGCCGGGGGCAGGCTGACGGGCTATGCAGGCGGCATAGCAAATAAAAAGGCACTTCTCCGGCTGGAAAATGCAGGGAGCTTTGAGGCAGGGCTCTTGCAGCTGTAATGTACTTGATATGCATGTGCCAGGTGCATGAACAAAAATATCCATGAGCAAATGAAAATCCCTGTCGGGAACCTGTATTGGTTTCCGGCAGGGATTTTTTAGAGGAATGTTTATGGTTGTTTCAGCGTATGGCTGAAATGGGAGCTATGTTTTGCAGCTGCCAGCCTAAAGGACTGAGGGTTATTTTATCTCAATGCGGGAGTGGCGCTGCACCTCAGGTGCCTTTGGCAGGACAACTTTCAGGACGCCAGCGTTGAACTGGGCGGAAATGCCAGTCTCATCGATGTTGTCGATGTAGAAGGAACGGCTGATGGTGCCGGTGTGACGCTCGCGGCGGATGTAGTTGCCCTGATTATCCTTCTGGTCGCTGCTCTCATCGCGGTGTGCCTCGATGGTCAGGTAGTTGTTATCATAGCTGAGGGAAATATCCTTCTTTTCCATGCCTGGCAGGTCGGCAGTCAGCTCGTAGGAGCTGCCGTTATCCTTGACATCTACCCGCATAGAGGCAGGCATGCCCATATCGCCAAAGCCGGCAAATGGGTTGGTGAAGAATGGCTCATTGAAAATATCAAACAGGCTGTGGAAGCCATCTTCCCTTCTTGCAACTTCGTTATTTTTCTTGGAACCAAATGGAACTAAACCAAACATGATGAGGACTCCTTTCAAAGAATATCTATAAAATGTTATTGTTGGGAGAGTATTAATTGACCTGCAAGGCAGCTGCCTATGGGCTGTCTGCTTTGCTTTTATCTTTTTGCTCTTTCTGATTATGATTATATCACTATTAGTCAAAAAGTCAATAGGTCAAAAAGAAAAAATCAGAGCTAATGCAATATTTTTGCAAAACCTCTGATTTTTCCTTTGTGTATTTTATTAAGTTCTTTGTTGATTATTGATTCATTTTTAGAACCTGTTATTTTTCAGTGCCTCGCTGAGTCCCGGGATGCTGTTGATTTTGTCTGCCAGACGGATGGAGTCCCGGATGGCTTCAGGTGTCATGGGACGTGGCTCGTTGGCACCTGTCAGATTTACCGCAGCACTGGCAGCGGTGCTTCCAGAAGCGGTGCCGCTGTCCATAAATGGCTTGCTGCTGTCATGTTCGCTGATAACCACAGCCAGCTCATCCCCGTTTTTAATAGGGTCGGTAAAGTTCACCGGCTGCTTGTTCACCAGTATGGTAAAGTTTACCCTGCTCTTGGCTGCCGGAGGCTGGAAGCCTACTGCCAGCAGTGCATCGCTGACGGTAGTGGCAGCCCGCAGTGATTTCATAAAGCGGACATTGCTGCCATCGGCAATCAGCGTGTTCGGGGTGGCAGGGTGTCCGTTGACCTCAAGGGATACGGTAGCGGACGGGATTTTGTGCTCCTGACCTTCATAGTAAATAACCAGGGAGGCATCCAGCTCTGAAACGTTCAGCACATCCCCCAGCTTTGGCAGCTCAGGGGCGATGTACTCGATGTAGTCCTGCTGGTGTACCTCGGTGGTGAGGGTAGCAGGATTGTCATTGAGTAATATTTTTGGTGAGATGGTGTACTGGGACTCCTTGTCGTTCAGGGTGTATTTTACCTTTTTGCCTGTAGGTGGAAAGCCTGCGGAGTTCAGTACCTCGCCCAGATTGCGTGTTTCCTTGCTGATGATCTCATCACCGTCATGAAGAAGCTGTCCCGGCTGTGCCGTCTGGCCGTTGATGATAAACTGGGCGGCAATATGGGTTTCCTCCCCGTTGATGAACACTGTGTAGGATGGCGGTATTTCCAGCACATCCTCCAGCGTAATCTCAGGGGCGGCACCGTTTTGCCCCGGGATGACCTGTATGCGGCTGCCGTCATGGATAGGCGTATCCAGATTTGCCGGGCTGCCGTCTACGGTCAGCTGCGCCATGGTTCCCATGGTGCCAGGGATGAATTTATTTTCGCCATTTATTTTCAGCATGGTGCCAAGTCCCGGCCTGCCGTTGAGCTTCTTCAGAAGGATGCCGGCGTTGAGCAGGGCATCGGACACGGTCAGGTCACGGAAGTTGAACAGGCTGTATTCGGCATCGTTGACATATACCCTGAGAAAATGCAGGGTGTTGATGGAGGCGATTTTCAGGATGCCCAGAGGGGTGACTGCATCAGGCAGTTTCAGTTCCTCCGGAATATCCAGCACGCCATCGATTTTGTCCGGGTGCCGCACTGCTACCCTGCCCATTGGCAAATCCATGATTTCGGCTACGAATTTGCTCAGGTTCGGTGTCAGGGAGCCGCCGCCTACCATCATAATGGCCTGTGGCGGTTCGCCGCCGTTCAGCTCCAGTATCTGCCGGGCAATTGCCTCTGCCAGCTTTTTGATGTTCGGCATGATAGGCTTCAGGACTTCCTCCGGGGAAAGGTCGTATTCCATGCCCATAATGTCGGCAAATTTGCCCTGCAGCCCATTGGTAACATCCCGCTTTACCTGCTCTGCCACGTTGAAGTCCAGCAGGAACTGCTGGGACAGGGCGTCGGTAATCTCGTCCCCTGCCTGGGGTACCATGCCGTAGGCAATGACGGAGCCGTTCTTGGTAATGGCAACGTCTGATGTACCGGCACCGATGTCCACCAGTACCAGGTTGAGGTGGCGCATGGTGGCAGGTATCAGTACATTGATGGCGGCAATAGGCTCCAGTGTCAGTGCCTGCATGTCCAGCTGGACGCTTTGCAGGGCGGAATGCATGGAGTCAATGACCTGCCTTGGCAGGAAGGTGGCGATGACAGTGGCGGAGGCAATGCGTCCCCGCTGTCCCACCAGGGTTTTCAGCTGGGTGCCGTCCAGCTCGTATTTTACGGTGCTGTAGCCTACACAGTAGTAGTTGGAAAGGTCATCCACTGTGTGGGATTCCGCCAGCTTTGCCTGGGCTGCCTGCACTCCTGCAAAGTCCAGGGCGCGTTCCTGCTCGCTGGTGATGATGCCGCTGAATTCCATCTCGGCAGCTGCTGTCATGGTGTAGAGGGCACGGCCTGCAGCTGCTACGGCAGCACTTTTCAGAGGACCGGTGCGCTTGACCAATGCTTTTTTTACGTTGTCGATGACTGCTGCCACCTGGGGCACATCGTGAATCTGGCCGTCAATCATGGCACGGGTTTTGTGCTCCTGCCTCTCGGTGGCAATGATTTTCAGCCCCTCAGGTGTCTGCTCGGCTACGATGCCGATGACGCTGCGGGTACCGATGTCCAGGGAAAAAATCCTGTCATAGCGGGGCTTGGACGGCGTTGCCTTTGCCGCCTTGGCACCTCGGACCTTTCTGCCATTCTTGCCGGCTGCCCTGCGGGTATATTTTCTTTTGGCAGTGGCAGTCCCGGCTTCTGTTGCTGTGGCTGCTGCCATTTCATTGCTGTCTGTAGCATGTATATTTTGCAAATCGGAAGTTTCCATAAAAATCTCCTTACTTTTTTTCCTCAAAAAAGAGGTTAATGAGAGAATTTCGCGAATACTTATATTATATACAATTTTCATCTACTTTTAAAGCGGATTATGTATTATAATTAGTATAAGGGATTATAATTTAGCGTAGGGTTTTAATGCATGGATTTGTGAATCCTTTTGCGAGGCAAGGGGAACAGTTTTTGGGAGTTTTGTTATGGCAAAGGATAATGAGGTTATCACAGGTACTGATTATAAGCGCATGATTATTGGTGCCTATAGTGAGTTTATCTTGGAATATGAAGGTATTAATCAGGTCAAGAAGAATGGCAGGTTCTTTTACTGCGGCATGCCGGGGACGGATGTGCTGAGAACTATGGGGGCTGCGGTGCTGCCCCTGCAGGATTCGGTGAATGAGAGCATCGGCGGCCTGGCCAGGCGCGTGGCGGATGCGGCGGTGCTGGGAGCCAGGGGCAATGCCGGGGTGATATTGTCCCAGATTCTCCGGGGGCTGGCCAAGGGGCTGACCGGCAAGTACAATGCGTCCTCCCAGGAGTTTGGCAAGGCGTTCCAGTACGGCATCCTTTATGCCCAGAAGGCGGTGCCGGAGCAGAAGGACAGGCCGATTATTGTGGCGTCCAAGATTATGGCGAAGGGCGCCTATCATGCGGTGCGTGACGGGCTGTCGATTATTGAGATTTTGAAGGCGGCCATCAAGGCGGGGGAGGAATCCTTTTCGGAGAAAATTGACTCCGGGGAGATGATTATGCAGGTGTTTCTGAATGGCTGCCTGAAGGGGCTTATCGGGGAGTTCGTGTCACCGATGCTGCCGTTTTCCAGCCGGGCTGCCCATCAGGAAAAGCTGATCAGCCCCCTTGATGATATGGTGCGCCCTTACTGCGTTACCTTTATGGTGGCAAATCCCAAGCTTTCCGTGGAGCTTATCGAGCGGGAGCTGCAGGAGATTGGCAATTTTGTAGTGGTGGAGAGGCGTTACCGCAGCCTGTTTATCCATCTTCATTCGGAGCATCCCGGCAAGGTGCTGGAGCGTGCCGTGGGCTGGGGGCATATCGGGGAAATCCATATCAATATCATGGCGGAGCCTCATGCCATGGCAATGGTGCAGCAGAGCTTTTTGATGCCGCTGGCACTGATGACGGTGGCGGATACCCCGGAGCTGGGGCAGAGGTTGCAGGAGGCCGGGGCTACTGTTATATTGGATGGCAGTGACCCCTCAGGGCCGTCTGTGGAGGAGATTGTGAATGCTGCCCACAGCGATATTGCCAACAACTACATTATCCTGACTGATTCGGAGCATATCCGGCTGGTGGTGCATCAGGCACGGAAAATCCTGGGGGACAGGGTGGAGGTAGTGGTGGCTGACGGGGAGGATGAGCAGATTCAGGCGGTGCGGGCATTTTTCCCGGAGGATGATATGCTGTCCAACGTTACACGCATGAAGCATGCGATTATCCTGGCAGGGCAGGAGTGAATAACTGCTGTACAGGCGTAAAAGTCTATCCTGCCGGAGTGTTCGCTGCCAAGGGGATATAGTTGAGGGATGTTTATCGGCATATCGATGCCTGTGGCATGATAAAGGGTGTACTGTGTGCCTGCATACTGTAAAACTGCATACAGAAAGAGGGAAGCCGCGAACGACTTCCCTCTTTGCAAGCGGGTTCCGAAATGCCGTCGACCAACAGGTCTAACCTGCGATTGCAGGTGGGTGCCCTCAGCAGCCGCTTTTGCTATTCGCTCGGAGACGATCCAGCAGCCACGGCGCGATGTCAGGCTCCCGTATAAAAGGAGTAGGCCAGACGATGAAAGGAATAACGGACATTCTAGAGTATCCCTCTTTGATAACTATACTATCACAATATTTTTTTAATAACAAGTCTTGACAAACAATATTATATGATTTTTTTTAGGAGGAAATGAGATTTATGGCGAAACAGCAGTTGATGAGGGCGATTTTGATAGAGCCGGGCAAGGAGCCGGAGATTATCCGCCTGCCGGCAGGTCATGGGGAGCATGAGGAGGCCATCCGTGATGTGCTGGAGGGAAATTATGGTGCGGTGGAATTTTTTGAGATTCAGCCGGGAATTTCCCTGTTTATATTGGTGAATGACCTGGCTGCTGTGCTGGGAATGAAGCCTAACCGCCGCTTCCCGGAGCCGGACAGGGAGCAGATTATCTACGGCAAGGCGATTTTTATGGCAGCCTACAACGGGGCGGATGAGAGCCAGGAGGGAACCCTTGATATGTCCGAGGAAATCTGCCTGATGTTCATGGAGCAGATCAAGCTGCATTTTGAGGCCTGCCGGGGGGATGAGGAGCCGCGCCCGGAGGATACCCTGTACTACGATGAGGATGAGGAAGGCAATCAGGTGCCTTATCGCTGGGTGGAATGTCTGGCAAAGCCCGAAAAGCTGCCGGAGCCTCTTCTGGCTGGCAGGGTAAAGTTTTACCGAGGCGAGGTGCGGGAATACATGGAGATTGGCGGCAGGTTTTTTAAGAAAGTGACGGTATATACGCCTGGCAGCAAATTGAATTGAGATAGTTCTCGCGAAGTTTTCTCGACAAACAACAGGGTTATACTATATAATAGTCTTGAGTATTTTGCTTGTGAAGGAGAATGACGAGATGAGTGATAAGATATATAGCGTGGCAGTCAGCTGCCGCAATTCTATCGGCTGGGTTGAGTATGACCGTGAGGCAAAGACTGTGAAGGTCTGCCTGGATGATGCGCAGGCTGTGGCTGATGCGGAGAAGTTTTTGAGCGAAAAGCATGAGATTCGTGTGCCTCATGAGACCTTGCGGGATTTTTCCGAGGTGACGGTGGACCCGCTGGCTGATGAAAAGAGCTTCCAGCTGGTGCTGACCAGGCTCTGGGAGAATACCGGCGTGCATGTTGACTGGAGCCGTCCGGTGGACTATGTGAAGGCCCATCCGCATTATCCAAAGGCAGGAGAATAATTTTTTGTTTGCTAATCCCGCATCGAGGTTTTTGGTGTGGGATTTTGTATTTTTATATTTTGCATTGTGCATTTTTGCAGGGGAGATGTGTTTATGGAGCGAAAGTGGTGGCATGACAAGGTTGCCTATCAGATTTATCCCAAGAGCTTTCTGGATGCCAATGGTGATGGTATCGGTGATTTGCGGGGGATTATCAGCAGGCTGGACTATCTGAAGGAGCTGGGGGTGGATATTGTCTGGATTTCCCCGATTTACAAGTCTCCTTTTGTGGACCAGGGCTATGATATTGCGGATTATCAGCAGATTGACCCGATTTTTGGCACTATGGCGGAGTTTGATGAGCTTTTGGCTGAGGCTCACAAGCGGGACATGTATATTGTAATGGATTTGGTTATCAATCATTGCTCTGATCAGCATGAGTGGTTTCAGAAGGCGTTGCAGGACCCGGAGGGGGAGTACGGGGATTATTTTTATTTCCGCAAGGGAAAAGATGGCCAGCCCCCTAGCAACTACCGCAGCTATTTTGGTGGCAGCACCTGGGAAAAGGTGGAGGGGACGGAGTATTATTACCTCCACATGTTTGCCAAGGAGCAGCCTGATTTGAACTGGGAAAATCCCCGGGTGCTGGAGGAGCTGTACAGCATGATTAATTGGTGGCTGGACAAGGGGCTGGACGGCTTCCGGATTGATGCCATCATCAATATCAAGAAGGATTTGGAGTTCAGGAGCTTTCCGGCGGATGGGCCGGACGGTCTGGCCGGTTGCTGGCGCATGGTGGAGTCTGTGGATGGCGTAGGCGAGATGCTGGAGGATTTGAAGCGGCATACCTTTGCTAAATATGATGCCTTCACGGTGGGCGAGGTCTTTAATATGAAGCCGGAGGAGCTGAAGGAGTTCATCGGTGAGGATGGGCATTTTTCCACCATGTTTGATTTTTCTGCCCACAAGCTGACCTATGGGGAACATGGCTGGTATGACAGCAGGCCGGTGCAGTTTGAGGATTTCCGGGCGGTTACGGTGAGGGCGCAGCTGGAGTCTCAGGAAATAGGCTTTTTGGCGAATATTATTGAGAACCACGATGAGCCAAGAGGCGTGTGCACCTATCTGCCTGAGGAATTGCAGAATGAGACCGGGGCGAAGCTCCTGGGGACGGTGAGCGTCCTTTTGCGGGGGATTCCATTTATTTTCCAGGGGCAGGAAATTGGCATGCAGAACTGCCGGATGGCGTCCATTGATGAATACGATGATATCAGCACCAAGAATGAGTATCAGCTGGCACTGAGTGCCGGGTGCAGCGTAGCGGAGGCTTTGGAGGCCTGCTATCATAGGAGCCGGGATAATGCCAGGACACCGGTGCAGTGGAGCAGTGAAAAAAATGCCGGTTTCACCTTCGGTACGCCGTGGCTGAAGGTCAATCCGAATTATCAGGAAATTAATGTGGCAGAGCAGCAGGGCAGGGAGGATTCCGTGCTGAATTATTATAAGCAGCTGCTTGCCCTGAGAAAATCCCCGGAGTGGGCGGAGGTCTTTACCTACGGCAGGTTTGTGCCTGTGCTGGAGGATGAGGAAAATATTTTTGCCTACGAGCGGAGAGGCGAGGACAAGTCTGCGCTGGTGGTTGCCAATTTCGGGCTGTCTGAAAGGGAGGTGCCGTTGCCATCCGGGGCTGGGGAAAATGTGCTTCTCAGCAATCTGGCCGATGTGAAGCTGTCAGGGGGCAGGCTGGAGCTTTTGCCTGGGCAGGTAGCTGTACTGGGGTAAAAAAGGATTTACAAATGATGTGACGTGTGGTATGATAGGTGTGACATAGGAAGTGTCGGAGTAGCTCCATGAGTTGCAAACGAAAACCCCCGGTGGGTGAGACCGGGGGTTTTATTTTATGTGATAGCAACAATATGTTTTCTATACATATTGTTGCTGTTTTTTTTTGTAAGTAGTAGAATAATGGTATAGGAAATATTAAAATATCATAATATTTGTGTATTAGCGGGGGAACAATATGGAAATAAAGGATATGCAGGCTTTTTATGCCATTGTTGAGGAAGGAAATATCAGCCATGCGGCTATCAGGCTGAGTATTGCCCAGCCTGCTCTGAGCCGTCAGATGAAGAAGCTGGAGACCAGCCTGGGGGTGCAGCTTTTTGAGCGGGGCAGCAGGAGGATACGGCTTACGGATGCGGGGCAGCTTTTGTATTCCAGGGTAAAGCACATCCTGGGCATGGTGGATGGCACCCTCAGGGAGATTACGGATATCGGCTCCGGGGTGGCAGGCACTATCAAGCTCGGGACTGTTACCAGCTCCGGTGCCATGCTGATTCCGCAGCTGGTGGCGGATTTTCATCGTGCCTATCCTATGGTGAACTTTAATATCTGGGAGAGTGATGGCGCCCGCATTTTGGAGCTGCTGGACAGCCATATCATAGAGCTGGCCATTACGAGAACCCAGGTGGACAGCAGCACCTATGAGTCCATCGTGCTGCCGGATGAGCCCCTGGTGCTTGCCATGCACAAGGATTTGTGCTGCTGCGGCGAGGACCCTGAGAGGATACATATCCATGAGCTGGCGGACAAGCCCCTTCTGGTGCCGCTGCGCTGGCATACTGGCTTTTTGGAGCAGTGCCAGAAGCACAAGTTTGAGCCCAACATCCTGAGTGTCAGTGACAGTCAGATTCAGAATATACTGTGGACTCAGATGGGTATCGGCATTTCCCTGGTGCCGTTGTCGGCACGCAGCATGGTGAACTCTGACAAGGTTATTTTCAAGCATCTGGTGGAGTCCGAGATACATACCCATACGGTGGTGGCGTGGCTGAAAAACCGCACCCTGTCCAGCAGCTGTACTCATTTCCTCAATCTGTTCCGCAAGAAGTATGTGAAGAAATAATCAGCTGCGGCATAGATATTAATGAATTGATAAATAAAATGCCAGTCTGGCGAATAAAATGATAACAAAGTGGCAATGAAATGATAAATGAGTGGATAAAGGAATGAGCGTGAAGGATATGAAGGGGCGCAAGGTACTGATTGTTGAGGACGAGAGGCGGATTGCCCGCTTTTTGCAGATGGAGCTGGAGCACGAGGGATGTACCACGGCTGTGGAGGATAACGGCAGCCGTGCCTGTGAGCGGCTTGCCCGGGAGGAATATGATATTGTCCTTTTGGATGTGATGCTGCCGGGGCTGGACGGCTTTTCTGTCTGCCGCAAGGTGCGGGAGTTTTCCCAGGTGCCGATTATTATGCTGACTGCCCGGGATGATATTGAGGACAAGGTGCAGGGGCTGGATATTGGGGCAGATGATTATCTTACCAAGCCTTTTGCCACGCCGGAGCTTCTGGCGCGTATGCGGGTGGTTCTGCGCAGGCAGGCGGCTGCCTCCGGCGGTGAGGCCGGGCAGGCCGGCGGCGAGGAAGTCTTGTCCATCAAGAGCCTGTCCATGTATATTGCCAGGCATGAGGTTATGGTGGGAAATGTGCCTGTGGAGCTGACCAAAAAGGAATATGACCTTTTGGAATACATGCTGCGCAACAAGCGCACCGTACTGAGCCGCGACCAGATTTTGTCCAATGTGTGGGGCTATGACTACATGGGGGATACCAATGTGGTGGATGTCTATATCCGCTATCTCCGGCAGAAGCTGGATGACAAATTTGGCGAGAAGTATATTCACACCATGCGGGGGGTAGGCTATGTTATCAAAGAGTAGCCGCCTGCGCTTTTTGCACAGGCTGCGGCTTTTGCGCTTGTCCCGGATGCCCAGGATGCGGATTTCCGTCAAGCTGACCTTGGTGTATGCGGTGCTGATGGTGGTGCTGCTTTTTGCTACCTGCGCCTTTACGGCAGTGGGGATTTATTATACCCAGTACCATCAGGTGGAAAGAGAGCTGTCCTTCAGTATTTTTGATGCGGTGCAGCAGCTGAAAAACAGGTTTGGCAGCGTGGAGGAGCATGTGACGGAAACTTTGCCTGTGCCGCCTCATTTTAAGCCGGAGGAACGGGAAAAGGAAAGGCAGCGGCAACAGGAAAAGCGTGAATATATGCGGCATGACAGTGTCAAGCCTGATGCGTTTTTTGGCCATGGGGCAGGAGAGGCGGTGCCAAATGGCAGCGACAAGGTGATTGTCAGCCGCAATGACCTGCGGCAGAATATGGCAGATAATATGACTTTTGGCATGGTGCCGGGGGTTTTTTTGAAGATAACTGATGCAGAGGGAGATGTGGTGTACGATACGGATGTGTTTTCTCCCTCCTTGCAGCAGCTGCAGGAGCATGTCAGGGAGCAGCCGCCCCTGTGGGCAAATCCCAACTTTCAGGTAGTGGAGATCGGCAATTTTGTGATTTACTATAAGGAAGTGCCGGTGGCTATCAACGGGGAGCACTATAGCCTGCATTTTTTCAGGACGATTACTACGGAGACCAGGCTCCTTGGGTTCATTCAGCAGATTTTGCTGGTGGAAATGGTGCTGGGGCTGGTGCTGGCGCTGTTTCTGGGGTATTTTGTCAGTCAGCGGCTGCTGCAACCTATCCGCAGCATGACGGATACGGTGAAGTCGATTGAGGTCAGCGACCTGGGAACCAGGCTGGAGGTATCCGACACCAAGGATGAGCTTTCGGAGCTGGCGGTGACCTTTAACCGCATGCTGGAGCGCATCCAGCAGGGATTTGACCAGCAGCAGCGTTTTGTGTCGGATGCTTCCCATGAGCTGAGAACCCCGGTGACGGTGATTAGGGGGTATGCGGATATGCTGAGCCGCTGGGGGAGGCATGACGAGGAAACCTTGCAGGAGGGGCTGGAGGCTATCGGCTCAGAGGCGGAAAATATGCAGGAGCTGATTGAAAAGCTTTTGTTCCTGGCCCGTGCCGACCAGAAACGGCAGATTTTGCACAAGGAGCTTCTGGATATGCAGGCACTGGTGGGAGATGTATTCAGGAAGATGCAGATGGCAGTTGGCAGCCATCATTTGCAGCTTTTGGCAAATGAGCCTGCCATGGTGCTGGCTGACAAGGTGACAATGCGGCAGATGCTGCGGATTTTTCTGGAAAATGCGGTGAAGTATACTCCGGCAGGGGGCGTTATCCGCCTGTCCTCCAGCCGCTGCCCTGAGAATGCAGGCTGCCTGGAGCTGATGATTGAGGATACCGGCATAGGCATTGCTGAGGAGGAGCAGGAGAAGATTTTCCAGCGGTTTTACCGGGTGGACAGCTCACGCACCAAGGAGGCTGGCCAGCCGGGAGGCACGGGGTTAGGGCTGTCTATTGCCAAGTGGATTGCCGACCGGCACGGGATAAAAATCCGGGTGGAGAGCCAGCCGGGGGCAGGTACCAGGTTTACGTTAAAAATTCCCCTACAGGTGGTACGGTTATAATTTTGGAAACCAAAAGCACGTAACAGATGCTGCATCTGTTACGTGCTTTTGTAGTAAGGTGATACATCTACGAAAGTGCTTGTCGTTCAACTCCATCGCTCCGCATCAGCAGAACCTTGCAATCTCCGCATACAGTTTATCAGGATTTATCGGCTTGCTCACATGGCTATTCATCCCATGCTCAAGACACTTCTTGATATCCTCCTCATAAGCATCCGCAGTCATGGCGATAATAGGAATCGTCGCTCCATCATGATGATGGGAACGGCGTATCTTATCCGTAGCCTGATACCCGTTCATAATAGGCATGCGTATATCCATCAGTATCAGCTGATATGTCCCTTCCGGCGCATTCTCAAAAGTATTAACCGCTTCCACGCCATTATTGGCAACATCCAAGGCAGCTCCTTTGCTTTGCAGCAGCATGGCAGCGATCTCCTGATTGAGAAGATTATCCTCTGCCAGCAGCACATGGAGATGCTTAAAGTCAAATTCCTTTACATCCTTGCACCAGTTTTCCTCAGCCTCAAGGCTTTCCTCCAGCAGGATATGCAGCTCAAAGGTAGTCCCCTTGCCCAGCTGGCTCTCCACGGAGATGGTGCCGCCCAGCATGTCGATATACTTCTTCACGATGGAAAGCCCCAGCCCGGTGCCATTGGGATTCTGCACCTCCTGGGATTCCTCCTGGGAGAAGGCATCATAAAGCTTTGGCAGGAACTTGGCACTCATGCCGATGCCGGTATCCGCAACAATAAATTTCACCCATTTCTGGTTTGGCGATTTTACCTGGGCGATTTCACTCTCGGTCATGCTGTCTGCCTCCAGCAGGCTGGCACTAAACATGATAGAGCCTCCCGGCTTGGTAAACTTCACCGCATTGCTCAGAAGGTTCAAAAGGATTTCCTGCAGCTTCAGCTTGTCAGAGATGATATTGCGCGGCAGCCTGTCATCCGTCATGTCAATATCCAGCCGTATCTGCCGTTCCGATGCCGCCATGGATACGCTGGTGAGGATTTCGTCTATCATGTCCCTGGCAGCAATCCACTCCCGGCTTATCTTCACCTTGCCGCTCTCAATGCGCGTAAGATTCAGGGTATCGTTAATAAGGGACAGCAGCAGCTCCCCGGAATGCTTGATTTTTTTCAGATACTCCGTCCTCTGGCTCTCATCCTCCGTGTCCAGGGCAAAATTGGTAAAGGAAAGAATTCCGTTCAGCGGCGTGCGCATATCATGGCTGATGCCGGACAGGAAGATGGACTTGGATTCATTTGCCTTGTCCGCCTCCATGATAGCCTGCTCCAGCTCCTCCAGATGGCGGCGTTCCGCCAGGTACTGCCTGGTGATATCGCTCTGGATGATAAAGATGCTGGTCCTGGTCTTGTCCAGGTAGAAGGCCTGCATCCTCTTGCGGCAGTCTTCACCTGCATCGTTGCGGAAGTCGTAGGAGACGTCATACATAGACACATAATCCAGCTTGTCCACGATGCAGTCCAGGGACATCTGGCTGAAAAGCTCCTCCGCCTTTGCCTTTTCCGGATATGCCTCCAGGATGGAGCGGTACAATTCCTCGTCATAAAACAGGGGCCTGTCAGGGGTATTTTCAATCACGCCTGTTTCCTTGCTGAAAAAGGTCATGGTGCCCGTAAGGTTGTTGACAATAGCCACCTTGGTATAGCCCAGCTCCGTCAGCTTGTCGGAAATAATATAGTTGATGAATTTGTTGGTAATATCATAGAAATAGACAAAACACTCGATGTGGCCCGTTTTGCCGGTAAAAATGCTCACGTTGCACTCCACCATAATCGGGGACAGGTCATCGCAGTGGCGCCGGTACTCGATGCTGAAATCCCTGTCCCTGGTTACATACCTGTGCATCAGGTTGTCCAGGCTCATCTCCCTGGCAACCATGTCCTTTTCATCCGGGGAGATGACCAGGTTATGGAGCACCTCCATGGAGGCGGTATAGCTCATGCCGGTACAAAGCTTCAGGGCGTGAGGGGAGTTTGCCACATAGTCCAGCAGCTTGTTGTCTATCAGGTCAAAATGGCACTTGGATAAAAGGTTGGTGTTGACGGCGGTGTGCAGCATCTGCAGCTCCTTGTCATACTGCTGCTGACGGAGCTTTTCTGACGTGATATCCATGCCTACGCCGTAGGCATCAGTAGGGGCGTCATTGCTGTCACTTTGGGGCAGGGTATAGATAAGCCGCTCCCAGTGAGGCGGCTGTCCCGGGAACTGCTTGAACTTCACGTCGCAGGTGGCGGACTTGCCGGCCCTGACAGCCTGGTTCATGCGGCGGAAGTCCTCCAGGCTTTCTGCTGCAATATTGTGCTCAAAGCTCTTTGGGGCGCCAAAAAGCTTCTGGGGCAGGGCATGCTTCTGCTGGATATGGGCGGATACCTTGTTTTCCAGGAACTCCATGATGCCGTTGACCATATCGTAGTGCCATACCACCAGCCCGGCACCGGTGGCGACCTCATGGTACGCCTTCTGGGATTCGGCCAGGGCCTGCTCGCTGCGCTTCTCGGCGTTGATATCCGTCAGCACCATGTACACCAGGGCGGTGTTCTCATCATGCTGCACATACTTTACTCTTGCCTGCAGCCAGATAAAATTCTGCATGCCCTTCGGGTAAAAGCGGCAGTTGCAGGTTACGGAGGGAGCACCCTCTGCCATCCTTTTCATGGCATAGGAAATCTGCCATGCATCTTCGGGATGCAGGCAGGCCTTGATGGCTGATTCCGCACTGTCTGCCTTGGCAATGTCTTCCTCGGTCAGGTTCAGCATTTCCAGCAGGGCAGGATTTGCCTGTACCAGCTGGTAGGCCTGGCTGCCTGTCTGCCACTTGTACACGCAGATGCCGGAAGGCACATTGAACAGGATTTCCCTCAGCTGGCTGATCATGTCCTGCTGGGCGCATTTTTCGGTGATGTCTTCGATGGTGCCGATGATGCCCACCACTTCCTCACCGATGATCAGCGGCGCCTTGCTGACGATAACATCCCTGGCCCTGCCGCTGGCATCCGGCAGCTTGCCGGTGACATGCTTTTCCGTTTTGCCTGCGAGAATTTCGGCATCATCAACCAGGGGAGGATACTGGGAGGTTACGGCTCCCAGCTCCTCTACTGTATGGCCGATGAGCTCGTCCAGGGTGAGTCCCATAAAATCCAGCTGTGCCTTGTTGGCTCCCATAAAACGGGAATCCATGTCCTTCCAGAAGATGTTGACACCGGCACTGTCCAGGATTTTCTGGTAAAGATTATTCAGCTGCAGGTCAGATGGGTTGAATTTGTCCATGCAATATACCTCGTAAATTCTGCTGGTCCTCTATGCCCTGCGGGGGATTAGAGGCTCTTGCTAATCAGGGCGATGAACACCAGGTCCTCAGTGCCGCAGTTCTCGATGCTGTGCCCTTCGCCGTCCGGGCAGAAGGTGGTGGTGCCCACGCCGATTTTCATTTCCTTGCCGTTGTCGCTGTAGAGGGCCTCTCCCTGCAGGATGTGGTAGGTCTCGGTGTTGCCGTGATGCTCGTGGTAGCCGATGGAGCAGCCTGCCGGGATGGTAACCCTGGCAAACATGTCGTTGCCCCCCAGCTGCTCAGAGCCGAGAATGTGGCAGATGGTGATTTCACCCTTGCCGTTTGCCTTGTTCTGTGCCTTGATTTCGTTTGCTGGAATTAATGCCATGATAATCTCTCCTTTTTAATTCTTTTCTTACATTCTTCATACATTATGGTATAATAATAAATAATTCTACCAAAAAAGTAAAAATCCTGCAAAGAGAATGATTTTTTAGGGAATTTTGAGTGGATTTTACCAAAATTTGATGTGCGTTATGCTTATGGAGGTATTTTTGTGATTTATCTGTTGAAATTCGGTGCCAGTTTCGTGCTGCCGCCGGGGATTTTTTTTGTCTGCTTCTGGCTTTTGTCATTTTATTTGTGGCGCAGGCGGGAGGTAAGGGCGGCTGTTGCGCTTTTCCTGGTGACGGGGATTTTTTATCTCATGTCCACCCAGCTGGTATCCTCCATGCTGATGGGCAGCCTGGAGCGATCCTATGAGCAGCCTGCGGCGCCGGCCGGGGATGTGATTGTGATGCTGGGGGGCGGTGCTACTGCCGATACCCCCAACATGGGAGAACTGGGCAATGTGTGTGCCGCTCCTGCCAGCCGCCTGCTGGCTGCGGCGGAGCTCTACAGCAGGCTCCATGTGCCGGTGCTGGTGTCCGGGGGGCAGGTCTATGAAGACAGCGGCCCTGAGGCGGTGATTGCCAGGCGTGAGCTGATGCGGCTGGGGGTGCCGGAGGCGGATATCCTGCTGGAGCCGGACAGCCTGAACACCCGGCAGAATGCGGTCTTCAGCGGCCGCATCATGAAGGAGAGGGGGCTTGCGCGGCCTGTGCTGGTGACCTCCGCCTTTCACATGGAGCGGTCGGTGCTGAACTTTGAGAAGGAGGGCTTTCAGGTGACAGCCTATCCTACGGATTACCGCACCAACCGCCGTCAGGTTTTTCATTACAACAAGCTGATGCCTTCCTCTGCTGCCCTGGATGACAGCGTGATTGTCCTCCGGGAAAAGCTCCGCTACCTGGTGACCAGGTATCTGGAATAGCGCGGAGGCCGGGGGTGAGGCTTGGCGATAGGAGATATGGGGAGATAGCTTTCTGGATATGGCTTGATAAGATGTGGTTTGATAAATAGGGGGAATATGATGGCAGAAAATGCAAATAATAATACCAAGGACATGACTGAGGGCAGTCCTGCCAGGCTGATTTTGTTTTTTACCCTGCCCTTGATTGCCGGCAATATTTTCCAGCAGCTGTATGGCTTCGTGGATACCTTGATTGTAGGGCGGTTCCTGGGGGTGGAAGCCCTGGCTGCGGTGGGCTGCACCGGCTGCCTGATGTTTCTTTTGGTGGGCTGCATCATGGGCATGACAGCCGGGCTGACCATTATTACAGGGCAGCGTTTCGGTGCCAGGGACTATGAGGGGGTGCGGCGCAGTGCCGCCGCCTGCGTGGTGCTGACTATGGCTGTCAGCTTCGTGACGGCTTTTATCGGAGCTTATTTTGCCCGGGATATCCTGGTGCTGATGGATACGCCGCCGGATATTCTTGATGGGGCGGAGGCATTTATTTCCATCGTGGTGGGGGGCTCGCCCCTGTTCAGCGTTTTTATTGTGGGGGCAAATCTGCTGAGGGCCCTGGGTGACAGCCGCCATCCCACCATGTTTCTGGCCACGTCCCTGTGCATCAATATCCTGCTGGAGCCGCTTTTTTTGCTGGTCTTTGAGTGGGGCATTCCGGGGGCGGCAGAGGCCATGATCGTCTCTCAGGCACTGGGAGGGCTGATTGTATGGCTCTACATCTGGCGGAAGGTGCCGGCACTGAGGATTCAGGCGGGGGACTGGCGGCTGGACAGGGAGTTTCTCTGGCAGCATCTCCGGGTAGGGCTGCCTATGGCCTTTCAGACCTCCATCATAGCCATCGGCGCCGTCATATTGCAGGTGGCACTGAACGGGCTGGGGCCTGTGGCGGTGGCTTCCTATGCGGCGGCACAGAAGGTGGAGACCATTGCCCTGATGCCCATGATGTCCTTCGGCATGGCTATGGCAGCCTATACGGCACAGAATTATGGTGCCAGGAAGCTGGGGCGCATCAAGAAGGGCGTGAACCAGTGCATCATGATGTCAGGCACGTTCAGTATTCTGGTGGGGATTTTCAATATTGTCTTCGGTTCCCAGCTGATGTTTTTGTTTGTAGGGGATGCGGAGCCTCAGGTAATCGACTATGGGCAGGTGTATCTGACTACCACCGGTGTCTGCTATTGGATTCTTGCCCTGCTGTTTATCTACAGGAGCACCCTGCAGGGGCTGGGCAAGAGCTTTGTGCCTACCTTTGCCGGTATTATGGAGCTGGTGATGCGTGCCGCAGCAGCCATCTGGCTGGTGCAGCTGCTGGGCTTCTGGGGAGCATCCATGGCCAGCCCTGCCGCCTGGATTGGTTCCTGCGTGCCGTTGGCAATTGCCTATTATTATACCCTGCGGCAGATGAAGCAGGAGGCACGGGAGATTCTCAGTGCCAAATGAGCCTGTCGAGGATGAGGATTTTTTGTAAAATGATGCAATTGGTGCAAATTTTTATGCAATTGCATTTTTGTTGCGTAAACAGGAAAAATAGCTACCAATGTCCGATAAAAACGAGTATAATAGATAATGTAATCTAGTGTGATTTCCATAGGGAGGTAATCTTAATGAGTTTAACTTTGAAATCCGGCTTTTCCTTTGACTATGACAATCTGGTAGGCGAAGGCAAGGTAACCAAGGCTGATGTGGAGGCTTTGTCTGACAAGATCAAGGCTGCTACCGAGGCTATCAAGGTCATGAGGAAGGACGGTATTATCCGTGGCCATCTTTCCAAGGATGGCACCCCTGAGAAGGTTTATTTCTCCCAGCTGCCATATGTTGAGGAAGGCCATCTGAACAACCCTGCCTCCATGGCACATCTGCAGGAGCTGACCGACTCCGTGAGAAACCGCGTTGATGCAGTGGTGTCCCTGGGCATTGGCGGTTCCTACCTGGGCGACAAGGTAATCTTTGACGTGCAGTGCGGCGAGTTCTGGAACTCCATGAGCACTGAGGAGCGTGACGGCCTGCCGCAGATTTATTTCAGCGGCCAGAATATCGACCCGAGAAGGACCGGCGATATCATCCGCCAGCTGGCCAGGAGCGCCAAGGTATGCCTGAGCCACAAGAAGCGCAAGTTTGTGGTAAGCCTGATGGTTATTTCCAAGTCCGGCGGCACCCTGGATACCATGTCCAACTTCATGGTTATCTATGATGCCCTGAAGCAGAATCCTGATATCGAGGTTGAGGTTGTGGCTGTTACCGATCCTAATGAGGAGAAGCCAACCCTGTTGAAGAAGCTGGCTATGGATAACAACTGGCCACAGTACAGTGTTCCGGATGGCGTAGGCGGCCGTTTCTCCATCTTCTGCGATGTAGGACTGGTGCTGGCTGCTGTCTGCGGTTTTGATATCAAGGCATTCCTGAACGGTGCCAAGGATATGGATCAGGCCTGCCTGGGTGATGATGTATGGGAGAACCCTGCCCTGCTGAATGCAGTGCTGAAATTCATCGCTGCTGAGAAGTATGGCCGTGATATGGAGGTTATGATGCCTTATGGTGACTACCTGAAGTCCGTATCTGAGTGGTACATCCAGCTTCTGGCTGAGTCCCTGGGCAAGTCCGTTGACCGTGAGGGCAACGAGGTGTTCTACGGCAGAACCCCTATCGTGGCTGTTGGTACTACCGACATGCATGCCCAGACCCAGCAGCATCAGGAAGGCAAGCTGAACAAGGTGGTTCAGTTTATCCGGGTTGAGAACTGGGATGAGGATTATGTAATCCCTAACGTGTTCCCTGAGGCTCAGAAGCTGGCTGATATTTCCGGCGTAAAGATGAGCCAGGCACTGGAGGTGGCACGGGAGTCCAACGCCAAGGCACTGGCTTCCAACAACCGCTTCAACGCCCTGTTCTCCCTGCCGAAGCTGGATGCCTACAATCTGGGACAGCTTCTCTACATGCTGGCACTTTCCATTGCCTACGAGGGCGAGCTGGCCGATGTGGATGCCTTCAACCAGCCTGGTGTAGAGGCATACAAGCGTATCATGGGCCCTAGCCTCCAGGAGGTAAAGGCAAAGGGCTGATAAGCTTTCCGGGGCGCCCGGAGCTTTTTAGCCGGGGATTGCCCTTTGAGGCAGTGCTTTTTGTGTAGTGTTTTTGATACCTTTTTTTGAGTGAAGCTCCGTCTGCCCTGTGACCGTCAGGTCGCAGGACAGACGGATTTTTTGTTGCAAAAAAGTATTATATCCGCAAATTGTGGACAGGATTTCCTAAATAGATAATACGTTTTGTAAATGACGCAGGCAAATGTATACAGAAGCTTGTGTAGTAAAGTTGTGTAAAAAAATAGTGCAAATTTCGCATGAATTTTATATAATTGAACAAGAAGTCATAAAAATAGCTTCAAAAAAGATACAAAATTTCTGTTTTGCTAGAAGCTTTTAGGATGAAACAATAATCGCGAGGAGGGATGTCTTATGGAGAAGGGATGGCTGCAAAAGCAGCTTGGGATTATTATTGGCGTGGTGGCATGTGTATGTGTTTTTGCTTTGCTGCATTACGATTCCGTGCTGGATACGGAAAAGGTGGACGTGGACAAGCGGCTGTATCATGTGGGAGTTATTCTGGACAGCAGCATTATGGACAGAGGCTGGAACCAGGCTCATTATGAGGGCTTTCTGGCGGCTACCCAGGAGCTGGGGGTGCAGATCCACTACAAGGATTATATCAGTGATGACCAGGTGGAGCAGGCCGGGGAGGAGCTGATTGCGGAAGGCTGCCGGGAGATTTTTGGCACCAGCTTTGGTTATACGGATGGCATGAAGGCATTGGCGGAAAAGCATCCCGATATCTATTTTTTCCATGGCTCCGGCGTGGAGACAATGGAGAATATGTCTACCTATTTTGGCAGGATGTATCAGGCACGCTATCTCAGCGGCGTGGTGGCAGGCCTTTGCACCAAGACCAATCATGTGGGTTATGTGGCGGCTATTCCCATCGTGGAGGTTATCAGGGGGATTAATGCCTTTACACTGGGGGTGCGCAGCGTCAACCCGGAGGCGGTGGTGCATGTGCGCTGGTCAGGCAGCTGGGATGACAGCGAGAAGGAAAAGGCTGTGGCAAACAAGCTGCTGGATGAGTTCCCTATTGATTTGATTACTTACCATCAAAACAGCGATGTTATTTCCTTTGAGGCTGCCAAGCGGGGCATAAGGAGCGTGGGCTATCACTATGACAACGTAGGGGAGCATAATGGCAGCATGGTGACGGCAGCGGTGTGGAACTGGAAAAAGCTCTATATCAAGCTGATTAAGGACTGCATTGATGGCAGGTTCCATAGCCGTCAGTACTATCTGGGCATGGATGACCAGGTGGTGGATATTGCCCCTGTATTTGACGGGGTGCTGAATGAGGAACAGAAGCAGGTGGTGCAGTCTGCCCGTCAGCGGCTGGCAGAGGGAAACTGGGATGTTTTTTACGGCCCGGTCTACGACCAGAGCGGCACCCGCAGGATCCGGGATGGGGAAACCCTTTCCGACAAGGGGCTGCTGCATGATATGAACTGGCTGGTACAGGGAACGGAAGGGAAGATTGGTGATGGCAATGAATAAAAAGAGCAAGCGGCGCCTTGTGGCAATGCAGCGCATACTGATTGCAGGTATTTTGCTGTTTTCTGTTTCCCTAAGCGTTATCCTGATGTTCCGGGACAGGCTTTCTTTGCTTTTGGTATCCAATGTCCAGACGGAGCTTTTGGATATTACCCGCCAGAACAGCATGTATGTGGACAGAAAGATTGCAGGCATCTTTTCCAGCATGGAGTATGTGGCAAGGGATCTGGCCTGGAGCAGGGACGGTACTGCCCGGAGGGTGCGCTACCTGACGGAGGTAAATAATTTTACCCGGGTAGGTGCGGTGGATATCTATGGCCGCGGCCTGGAAGGACCTGATATCAGGATGACGGATTTTCCGGGCATAAAGCTTTCTCTGCGGGGGGAGAGAAAGGTTGTCTATACCAAGAGGACGGCCTTTGACAATCTGAATGCCATGGTGTTTTCCGTGCCGATTCAGATGCAAGGCTTCATCATGGGCAGCGTCTACGGTATTCTTGATGTGAATGCCCTGAAAACCATGTTCAACTTTAGTGCTTTTGACGGCAATGATGAGAGCTTTATCATTGATGCCGAGGGCAGAATGTTCGTACAGGCCCGGAAGTGGGAGCTGGCAAGGTATATGGACAGCTATCTGGCAGGCTGGCAGCAGCCTGATGCGGCTCCGGAGCTGGTGAGACTTTATACCAAGGTGCGTCAGAACCGGTACGGTGTTGAGCGTATTACAATGCCGGACAGCACCCAGTATTACCTGGCATGCCGTCCCCTTTCCTCGGTCAGCGATCTGTATGTGCTGGATGTGATTCCCACTTATGTGGTACAGGAAAGGATTACCGGCATCCTGAATTCCGTGACGTTTATCCTGGGGATAATGCTGCTCCTGCTTTTGGGCGGCTACGGCTATTCCGAGTGGCGGCAGCTGAAGTCCCAGGAGAGGATATACGACCTGGCGTATTCGGACGCCCTGACAGGGCTGGGCAACCTGGAAAAGTATAAGCTTAACATGCTGGAGCTGGTGCGGAAGAATCAGCTGAAGGCGCTGGCTGTGATTGTAGTGAATATCCGGGGCATGAAGGCGATTAATGATTTTATGGGCTACAAGTTCGGCAACACTGTGCTGCAGCTGGTGGCGGACAAGCTGAAGGCTGGCTGCCGGGAGGGTGAGTCCGGCTACCGGGGCAACAGCGATATGTTCTACCTGATGTGGCGGGGCTGTGACCGGGGGGAGCTGGAAAGGCGGCTCCGGGAGCTGTTGGATGGGATTACGGAGGTATATGCCCATAAGGAGGGCAGCAGGCTGTACCTGACTGCAGGCGTGTACATTGTCCGGCTGGAGGACTTTGTCAGCGAGGAGGAAAAGCGCAAGCAGGAGATTGCCAGTGCCGTGGAGGGACAGCTGAATATCAATGCCATGCCGGTGGAATATGGCGGCATGGCACTGGATGTGGACGAAAGCTGGCCGATGGATGTGGCAGGTAATGCCCGGCTGGCAGGGAAGCAGATTGTGCAGCAGAACTGCAATGCCGTCAGCTTCTTTGATGAGAAGGTGGTCAAGAAGATGAAGCAGGAGAAGGCTCTGGAGGATGGCTTCCAGGCGGCTATGCAGAACGGCGAGTTCGTGGTGTATTTCCAGCCCAAGTACGATGTCAGGGGCGCGAGCCCTGTGCTGAGCGGTGCGGAGGCACTGGTGCGCTGGATCAGCCCGGAGCATGGCTTTTTGCCGCCGTATATCTTCCTGCCCCTCTTTGAGCGGGATGGTAATCTGGAGACTCTTGACCGTCATGTGTTTGAGCTGGTGTGCCGCCAGCTGGCGGCATGGCGCCAGGAGGGGCGGCAGCTGGTGCCTGTGTCCGTAAATGTGTCCCGGCGCAATATCGCCCAGGGACGGCGCTTTGTGGACGAAATGGAGCGTACCATGGCCAAGTACGGCATCGACAAGGAGCTGATTGAGCTGGAAGTGCTGGAAAACGATGCTTCCGTGGATGAGGATACGCTGATTACCTTCCTGCGTGCCATCAAGTCCAGCGGCTTCAGGATTGCCATGGACGATTTTGGCAGCGGCTATTCCTCCCTGGGGCTTCTGTACGGCATGCCTATTGACTGCCTGAAGCTGGACAAGGGGCTCTTTGACGGCTGGCAGGAGGATATGCCTGACAGTGATACCAGCCTGGTGCGTCACATTATCCAGGTGGCTCACGAGACCGGCCGCGTGGTGGTGGCAGAGGGCATTGAGCAGAAGTATCAGGTGGAGCTTCTGCGCAGGTTCCAGTGCGACTACATTCAGGGATATTATTTCTGCAAGCCTATACCGGCAGATGAGTTTGCTGAATTCATGGAAAAGGAAAGATTATAAGCAGGCAATCCGTACAGTGAGCACAGAACATCAGACGAGGAATATCGAAGCTGATGCTCTGATACTGCGAGAAAGCTGTATTGCTATAGCTTTGATGGATAGATGCCGGTTCGGGGAGTTCCGGCAGAAAGGTAAAACACTATTATGGGGAATCTGGACAACCTGGAAGCGTTTAACGAGATGGACAGGGGCAGCGTGGACAAGCAGAGAAAGCTCATCCGTGCCTTGACTATGCCTTACGAGACGGTGTATGGCGTCAGCATGGATACGGGGCTTTGCACCTGCTATCGCATGAGCGAGTCCATGAATGAGTTTTATGATGATGTGAATATTGAGAGCGATTATGAGGAGAATATCAGAAGGTATGTGGGCAAGGATGTACTGGATGAGGATAAGTGCCTCTTTGATGATATCTGCTCTATCCGCCAGGTCAAGCGGATTTTTTTCCGCAAGCAGATGCACTATATCAACTACCGTGTGCTGCGAAACGGCAGGATAAGGTATCTGCAGTGCCTGCTGGTGAAGCCTGATAACGAGGAAAATGAGTTTGCGGTGGCTTTCAAGGACATCAATGAGGAAAAGAAGCTGGAGATTGCCCAGCAGCAGCGGATTGAGGAAGCCGTGGAGGAGGCCCGCCGTGCCAACAGGGCCAAGACGGTGTTCCTGTCCAATATGTCCCATGATATCCGTACCCCCATGAACGGCATTATCGGCATGACGGCGATTGCCGCCAGCCATGTGGATGACAGGGAGCGGGTGCTGGACAGCCTGAAGAAAATAAGCATGGCCAGCAAGCATCTCCTGAACCTGATCAATGAGGTGCTGGACATGAGCAAGATTGAGTCCGGCAAGGTGGAGCTGAAGGATGAGCCCTTTAACCTGGCGGAGCTGGTGGACAGCCTTGTGTCCATGATGAATCCCCAGATTGAGGCACGCAGCCATACCCTGGAGCTGCAGGTGGAGAAGCTGGAGCACAGGCATGTGATAGGTGACAGCCTGCGGCTGCAGCAGGTGTTTACCAACCTGATGGGCAACAGCGTAAAGTATACGCCGGACGGAGGCATGCTGAAGCTTGCCGTGTCGGAAAAGTCCTGCGATAGGGCGGGCCGCGGCTGCTATGAGTTCGTGTTCGAGGACAACGGCATGGGCATGAGCGAGGAATACGTCAAGCGGATTTTTGAGCCCTTCAGCCGGGCGGAAGACCAACGGGTTGACAAGATTCAGGGGACAGGCCTGGGCATGGCCATTACCCACAGCATCGTGCAGATGATGGACGGGGATATCCAGGTGGAGAGCCGCCTGGGAAAAGGCTCGCGCTTTACGGTGACGGTGTATCTGAAGCTGCAGGAAAATGGTGCCGGTGATGAGGGCACAAATGGCACAGGCATGGATTCCTCAGGTGGCGATGAGTCCCTGGCAGGGATTGAGAGCCTTGACTTTTCCGGGCGGCGTGCCCTGCTGGTGGAGGATAATGAGCTGAACCGGGAGATTGCCATGGAGATTTTGAAGACTACGGGGCTGGCCGTGGAGGAAGCCGTTGATGGCAAGGAGGCTGTGCAGCAGGTGTCCCAGCATGAGGATGGGTATTATGATATTATCTTCATGGATGTGAGGATGCCGCGGATGAACGGATATGATGCTACCTGCGCCATCAGGGCTATGGGGCTGCCTTATTGCAAGACGGTGCCCATTGTGGCTATGACGGCGGATGCCTTTGCGGAGGATGTGCGGGCGGCGAAAAATGCCGGCATGAATGAGCATGTGTCCAAGCCGCTGAATTTTAAGCATCTGGGCATGGTTATGAGGAAGTTGCTTAAATGAGTATGAATTAATATATATATATTAATATATATATCTATACTAATATTAATTGTGCAAAAATTCTGAAAACTTTACTTGATTTATTGATGAAGATGAAGTATACTTAGCTTAAGCCGGGATGCAGTGGGTGTCCTGTGCGCTATAGTGGATTATCTGCGGAGGGGTTCTGCGGATATAAGGGGATGCTCCTTGAAAATTTTATACGGATGCAGGCATGGCAGGGAGATGTCCTTTCAGCAGGTGCCTGCGCAGAAATCAAGGGGGAGCATCAGGATGGAGTTTTGGGAGCTTGGCAGGGAGAATTTCCGGCAGTGGGGAGAGCGGTTTTTGCAGAAATTTAAGGAGTCATGGCGGCTTCGGGCGGCAGTGTTTTTTACGCTGGCTGCCTGTGCCGTTATGGCTCTTTTTGTGCTGTCAGATAGTGCAGAGGGGCAGGAGCAGGCAGTCTTGTCTGCCGGAAGCATGGAGAGGGCAGGGATGGAAAAGCGGGCGGCAGCCCTGCCCATTCGTGGCGGCAGCAGGGCATTGGACAGGGAAAATCTGCGCAATCCTTTTTTGGTGGAGCATCCGTCTGAGGGGCAGCAGAAATCAGGACAGGCAGCTGCCGGACAGAAGACAGCCAGGGGGAGGTTGCCAGATAGCAAGGTGAATACAGGAACTATACAAGGAAAAGGACAGGCAGCAGCCGGTCAGGTGCAGGCAGCTGCCAGTGCCGGACCGGTTGCTGGCAAGGCAGGAGACGGGGCGGATAGCAAGGAAAAGGATAGCGGCCTTCAGCTGCAGGGGATAATTCATGCCGGGGATGGCATGGGAGCCCTGGTGCTGGCAGGGGGAAAAAGCAGGCTGCTTCTGGCAGGAGAAGCATGGTCGGGGATATGCCTAGAGGGCGTGGAGCAGGATGAGGCAGTGCTTGCAGTCAATGGCTGTGCGCACAGGCTGCGAATAGGCGAAAGGCTGATGTGAGTATCTTGGGGGAGAAATGGGGGAATATGATGAAACGGTTTTTTATTAGTATGGTGGTATGCCTGATGCTGCTGGGGAGCGGCAGGGCAGATGCCATGTCCCTGAATGTGCAGGATGGGGATGTGGGGGAATTGCTCCGTTCTATTGCCAGAATGGGCAACATAAATATCATTTTGGATAGGTCGGTAACGGGCAGCATTTCATTGAAAGTAGATGAGGCGGAGCCTGAGGAGATGCTGATGCAGATTATCCGGGCAGGCGGATTTGATGCAACCAGGGATGGCAATACCTGGATTGTGGCAGGCAGAGGGAATTTGCAGCAGGGATTTGGCCGTGTGCATGTGCTGCCGGTAAAATACGCTCCTTTGCAGGATATAAAAAATGCCGTGGCCATGTATTTGGGGCAGGGAGACAGCAAAGGGCAAGCCGGTACAGGCAAATCCGTCAAGGAGGCGGCAAAGGGAGAGACGAAGGAGAGCACAAAGCTGCAAGCCGTGAATAGTGAAAAAAGGCAGCGGGTGCTGGCGGATGTGAGCACGGGCTCCCTGCTGGTCTATGGTACGGCAGAGGAGGCTGAGAGGGCGCGGGAGCTGGTACAGAAGCTGGATGTGCCTGCCAGGCAGGTTTCCATTGAGGCAAAGGTGGTGTCCGTCAACAAGGAGGATGCCAGCAAGCTGGGCATACAGTGGGACTGGACAACCCTGCCTCAGTACAACTACGATGGGGATGAGGCAAAACGCCCTGTCTTTGAGAAATCCGGCACGGCAGGAGGCATTGTCAGCTTTGGCAAGGGGCCTGGCGGCAAGCCATACGAGTGGCAGTTTTCAGCGGCTATTGAGGCCATGGTGAGCCATGGCAAGGCGGATGTGCTGTCTAGGCCAAACATCGTCACCATGCAGGGGCAGGAAGCGGTCATCAACATTGGCGGCGAGGTGCCGGTGCCGACGGTTTCCACCACTAATTCCACGGTGACAACCTCTATTGAGTACCGGCCGGCAGGCATCATCCTGCGGTGCCTGCCCATGGTGAACGAGGATGGCTATATTACTTCGAAAATCCATACCGAGGTCAGCTCGCCTCAGTATGTGGAGGAAATGAATGCCTACAGCTTCCAGAAGCGTTCCGCTGATACCATGGTGCGGCTGAAGGACGGTGAGACCATGGTGATAGGCGGGCTGATTTCCTCCGAGGAAATCAAATCCATGTCCAAGGTGCCGTTCCTGGGGGATTTGCCTATTTTGGGGAATTTATTTAAAAGTGTACACTCCAGTGTAGCTAATTCAGAAATTTTTATCATATTAAAGGCTAAAATAGTTTCATAAATTGTTCAAGTGTGGTATAATATACCCAAACTGTATTTTGAAATCGGTCAAAATATACAATGGGGGATTATAGTATGCCAATAAGAGTTTTGATAGCGGATGACCATACATTGCTTCGTCAGGGCATCAAAGGTGTATTGGATTTTGAGAGCGACATAGAGGTTGTAGGCGAAACTGAGGACGGCCAGGAAACTTTGGCTAGGACTTTGGTGCTACAGCCTGATGTTTTGCTGCTGGACTTGAATATGCCGGGGCTGAGCGGTATGGAAGTGTGCAAGCAGCTGGTAGCGGCACGGTGCCATGTCAAGATTATTGCACTTACCATTCATGACAACGACAATTATGTCCTGGAACTTTTGAAGAACGGTGCCTATGGCTATCTGTTGAAGGGCGTGGAGCCTAGCGTGCTTTTGGAGGCAATCCATACGGTGGCAGAGGGAGGCTTTTATCTCCTGCCGGAGCTGCAGAAGCGCATCTTTGGCAGCATTAAGCCTAGTGATGATGTGCAGGAGAAGGCAAAGACCTTGTGGCGGGAAGGCCGCAACGAGCGGCTGACTGCCCGTGAGATGGATGTGGTGGCATGCATCGCCAAGGGCTTCAGCAATCAGGATATCGCTCAGGCATTGTTTGTCAGTGAGAAGACCGTCAAAAATCATCTGACAAATATTTTCCGCAAGCTGAATGTCAATGACAGGACTCAGGCACTCATTTATGTATTGAAGCACAATATTATGGAATTGGAATAATTTTTTGCAGGAAAGACCGTGATAGTTCATCATGGTCTTTTTTTTTGCCGTGGTTTGTAATATAATTGGTATGGTTGAAAGGTGAATGTTATTCGTTTTTGTGACGAATTTGTGTGATAAATGGGGGCGGCTATGTATCCGATTAATATGCGCCTGGAAGGACAGGCGGCAGCTGTGGTGGGCGGCGGCAGCGTTGCTTATAGGAAAATAAAGCATCTGGTAGCGGAAAAGGCTACTGTGGTGGTTGTGGCGCCCCGGGTGCTGCCTGAGATAGAGGAACTGATGGCCAGCGGCAGGGTTATCTGGCAGAAATCCACCCATGAGGAATTCCGCTGGCGCTACGGTGCCTTCCGGCTGGTTTTTGCGGCTACGGATGATTTTGCCGCCAACGCGGAGGTATGCCGCCAGGCAAGGGCGGCAGGGGCGCTGGTGAATAGTGCCACTGAGCCCAAGGACTGCGATTTTTTTGTGCCGGCGGTCATCCGGCAGGGAGAGCTGGAAATGACAGTGGCTACAGGCGGCAGCAGCCCGGCTTTTGCCAGGCTGGTGAAGGCGGACATGGAAAAACGCTATCACCCGGGAGTGGGCGAGTTTCTTGAATGGCTGGGCACAGCCAGGAAGGAGCTTCTGAAGACTGTGGAAGGCACCCAGAGGCGGCAGAAGCTGTGGCGGCAGGCCATGAAGCAGGAGATTATGGATTTGATTTTACAGGGCAGAATGGAACAGGCGAAAGATGAAGTCAGAAAAGAGATTAGTGGTGCTGGGGCTGAATCATCGGACAGCACCGGTGGAGATCAGGGAAAAATTTAGTATACCTCAGGAAAAGATCATGATGGTGCTGGCCAACCTGGAGGAGGTGTCCGGCATCAGGGAGGCTGTGGTGCTGTCCACCTGCAACCGCAGCGAGGTTTATGCGGTGGTGGAGCAGGCAGGGGATTTATTCCCTGTGGTGAAGGTGTGGCACTGGCTGACAGGGGTGCTGCTGGATGAGGCGTTTTTGGCGGACTATACCTATACCTACTGGGGCAGGGAGTGCGTGGACCACCTGCTCAGGGTATCGTCCAGCCTTGACTCGCTGGTTATCGGCGAGGGGCAGATTCTCAGCCAGGTGAAGCATGCTTATGCAGTTGCCCTGGAAAATGGCGGCACTGACACCATGCTGAACCTTTTGTTCCACAGGGCCATTGCCACGGGCAAGAGGGTGAGGACGGAGACCAGGATTGCCTATAGCGCGGTTTCTGTCAGCTATGCGGCAGTGGAGCTGGCCAAGAAGACACTAGGGCATGTGGATGGCTGCCGGGTACTGCTTTTTGGGGCAGGCAAGATGGCGGAGCTGACGGCATCCCATCTCCTCAGCCAGGGGGCACCGAAGCTTTTTGTGGCAAATCATCATCTGGAGCGGGCGGAGGCCCTTGCCATGCGTTTTCTGGGGCAGGCCGTGCCATGGACCCAGGTTTATGAGCTGATGGGGGATATGGATATCATCATTACCTCCACGGGAGCCCCTCACTATGTCATCAGCCCCAGGGAGATGGCCAAGGCCATGGAGAGGCGCAGGTCAGAGCGGCAGCTGGTGCTGATTGATATTGCCGTGCCCCGGGATGTGGACCCGGCGGTGGGGGATTTGCCCGGCATCAGCTTGTTTAACATTGATGACCTGGAGTCGGTGGTGGATGACAACCTGCAGCACCGCCAGCAGGAGGCTGTGGCGGCAGAAGCCATTGTGCTGGAGGAAACGGCAGCCCTTCTGGACAGGTATCAGTATCTTTCCATGCAGCCGGTGATGAGCCGGCTGTCGGAAAAGGCGGAGCAGATCAGGCAGATTGAGCTGAAAAGGGCATTCCGCAAGCTGAAGGGCTTGTCCGAGGACGATGTGCGGATAGTGGAGAACATGACGAAGATGCTGGTGCGAAAGCTGCTCAGGGAGCCTATGAGCAGCGTCCATGATGCGGTGGGCACGGCTCATGAGCAGGAGCTGAAAGGCGCCATGCAGAATCTTTTTCAGCTGGAGGATATAGGCGAGATGGGAAACGAGGTTGATGCCGATGAGTAAGAAAAAGCTGATAGTGGGAACCAGAAGCAGCCAGCTGGCCCTGTGGCAGGCGGATTTTGTCATTGGGGAATTGCGAAAAAGGTATCCTGATCTGGCAATTGAGAAGCGGCTCATGACCACCAAAGGGGATAAAATCCTCAATGCACCTCTGGCAAAAATCGGTGGCAAGGGGCTCTTTACCAAGGAATTGGAGACTGCCATGCTGGCAGGTGAGATAGATATAGCGGTGCACAGCCTGAAGGACATGCCGGTGGTAGTGCCGGAGGGACTGGTGATTACGGCTGTTACGGAAAGGGCTGATGCGGGGGATGCCCTGGTAAGCCAGCGATATGGGAGCTTTGGGGCACTGCCGGAGGGAGCAAAGGTAGGCACATCCAGCCTCCGGCGCCGGGCGCAGCTTCTCCATGCCCGGCCTGACCTGCAGATTGTTGATTTGCGGGGCAACGTAAATACCCGGCTGCGGAAGCTGGAGGAGGAGAATTTTGACGGTATTATCCTGGCCTGTGCCGGGCTGAAGCGGCTGGGCTTCGGTGAGCGCATCCGTCAGGTGCTGCCCCGGTCTCTGTGCCTGCCGGCGGTTGGGCAGGGGGCTCTGGCCATTGAGTCAAGGATAGATGACAGGGAAACCCGGGAACTGCTTTCTTTTCTGGATGATGGCATTACCCGTGCCTGCACAGCGGCGGAGCGGGGCTTTCTCGCCACGGTGGAGGGGGGCTGCCAGGTGCCGGTGGGGGTATATGCCCAGCCGGTAAATAACGCAGATATTTTGCAAGATGCCCATGCAGGCAAGGCGGAGGCTATCCGGGTGGAGGCGGTGATTGCCTCCCTGGATGGCAGGAAGCTTTTCAGGGACAGCGTGGAGGGGGCTGCTGACGAGGCGGAGAACCTGGGCATTTCCCTGGCGAATAAGCTGCTGGATATGGGAGGCAGGGAAATCCTGCGCTCCCTTGGCATAGAGCTGTAAGCGGTAGGAGGTTATGAAGTTTTTATGAATGGCATGAATGGAAAGGTTTATCTGATCGGGGCAGGGCCGGGTGATTACCGCCTCCTGACGCTGAAAGCATGTGACTGCCTGAAGATGGCGGATACAGTAGTGTATGACCGGCTGGCGGATGAGCGGATTTTGCAGTATGCGCCCAAGGAGGCGGAGTTTATTTATGTGGGCAAGGCATCCAGCCAGCACACCATGACTCAGGACAAGATCTGCCAGCTGCTGGTGGATCTGGCCAAGGAGGGCAAAACCGTGGTCAGGCTCAAGGGAGGCGATCCCTTCGTATTTGGCAGGGGCGGTGAGGAAGCACTGCTTTTGCAGGAGAACGGGCTGCCCTTTGAGATTGTGCCGGGGGTGACCTCGGCCATTTCCGTGCCTGCCTATGCAGGCATCCCTGTCACCCATAGGGGAGTGGCTGCTTCCTTTGCAGTGGTGACAGGCCATGAGGACCCGACCAAGGAAAACTCGGATATCAACTGGCAGCAGCTGGCTACAGCTACGGACACAGTGGTGTTCCTGATGGGGGTGGCAAACCTGCCGAAGATCACGGCAAGGCTCATGGAAAACGGCAGGAGCGGCGATACCCCTGTGGCGATTATCCGCTGGGGCACCAAGGCACAGCAGCAGGTATGGACCTCTACAGTGGCCGAGGCGGCGGATTTGGTGAAAAGTGAGTCCATCAAGCCGCCATGCATTTTCCTGGTGGGCAACGTGGTGAAGCTCCGGGAAAAGCTGGCATGGTTTGATAATCCGAAGCTAAAGCCCCTTTTTGGCAAAAGGGTGCTGGTTACCCGGGCGAGAGCACAGGCATCCCTTTTGGCAGAAAAGCTGGAAACCTTGGGAGCGGCCTGCACAGAGGCGCCTGCCATCCGTATTCAGCCGCCAGCTGATGGCTTCGGGGCATTGGATGAAGCTGTGGGGAAAATCGATAGCTTCAACTGGTTGATTTTTACCTCTGCCAACGGGGTGAATTACTTCTTTGACCGGCTGCTGGCTGCCGGCAGGGACAGCCGCGCCCTGGGCAGGGCAAAAATCTGCGCCATCGGCAGTGCCACTGCCAAGGCCTTGCAGGGATATGGTATCATAGCTGATGTGGTTCCGTCGGAGTTCCGGGCGGAAGGCATCCTGGCTGCCCTGGAGGGCAAGGTAAGCACTGAAGACAAGGTGCTGCTCCCTAGGGCGGCAGAGGCCAGGAATGTGCTGCCGGAGGAGCTTGGCAGAAAGGGCATTGATGTGACTGTGGTGCCTGCCTATGAGACGGTGGCAGGGGAGGCGGATGGCAGTGAAATCTGCCGCCAGCTTTCTGAGGGGGAGATTGATGTGATTACTTTCACCAGCTCCTCCACGGTGAAAAACCTGGCAAAGATTCTGGGTGAAGGGGCAGCAGAGCTGATTAACGGCGCAAAGACAGCCGCTATCGGCCCTGTGACCGCTGCTACCTGCCGGGAGCAGGGTATCCGGGTGGATATAGAGGCCAAGGAGTATACCATTGATGGGTTAGTTGATGGATTAGTGGAGGCATTGTCATGATTGAGCAGAAGCTGCGGCCACGCCGCATGAGAATAACGGAAAATATCCGTGCCATGGTACGGGAGACCAGCCTGTCCGTAAAGGATTTCGTGTACCCGATTTTCGTGGTGCCGGGGGAGAACGTGAAGGAAGAAATCCCCAGCATGCCGGGGTGCTATCACCTGTCCGTGGACAGGGCTGTGGAGCTGGCACGGGAGATTTCCTGCCTGGGCATTCCCAGCGTGGAGGTCTTTGGCCTGCCGGAGTACAAAGATGAAATCGGTTCCAGCGCCTGGGATATGAATTCCCCGGTGCAGCGTGCCATCAAGGCCATCAAGGCCAAGGTGCCGGAGCTGGCTATTGTGGGCGATGTGTGCCTGTGCCAGTACACCAATCACGGCCACTGCGGCCAGCTGTGCGGCCACTATGTGGATAACGATGCTACCTTGAAGCTCTTGCAGAAGGTGGCGGTGAGCCAGGCGGAGGCAGGTGCGGACATTATCGCTCCTTCTGATATGATGGACGGCAGGGTGGCTGCCATCCGGGAGGCATTGGATGAAAAGGGCTTTGCCAATGTTTCCATCATGTCCTATGCGGTGAAGTACGCTTCCGGCTACTACGGGCCATTCAGGGATGCGGCAGATTCCGCCCCGCAGTTCGGCGATCGCCGTGCCTATCAGATGGACCCTGCCAACAGCCGGGAGGCCATGAAGGAAGTGGCGCTGGATATTGCCGAGGGAGCGGATATCATCATGGTGAAGCCTGCCCTGGCTTATCTTGACGTGGTGCGCCAGGTGCGGGACAGCATCCATCACCCGGTGGCTGTGTACAATGTCAGCGGTGAGTACGCCATGGTAAAGGCGGCTGCTGCCAACGGCTGGATTGATGAAAAGCGCATTGTGCTGGAAACCTTGACCAGCATGAAGCGTGCCGGAGCGGATATTATTATTACTTACCATGCCATCGATGCGGCAAAGTGGCTGAAGGGATAAGTTTGGTACATTGGTTGCAGGAATAATGCCTGTATATTGGCTGAAGGGATGATGACTGTATGCTGAATTTGGAAAAGTCTGCGGCTGCCTTTGAGGAAGCCAAGAAGCTGATGCCGGGGGGAGTCAACAGCCCGGTGCGCTCCTATCGGAGCGTGGACTGCAATCCGCCTTTCATCGCAAGGGCGGAGGGCAGCCATATCTTTGATATTGATGGTAATGAATATATCGATTATGTAGGCTCATGGGGGCCTATGGTGGTGGGGCATGCTCATCCCCAGGTGGTGAAGGCACTGCAGGAGGCGGCAGCCCGTGGCACCAGCTACGGTGCGCCTACCCTGATTGAAAGCCAGCTGGCCAAAAAGGTCATGGAGGTATATCCTTCCATGGAGGTTATCCGCATGGTGAATTCCGGCACGGAGGCCACCATGAGCGCATTGCGTCTGGCCCGGGGCTATACGGGGCGCAACAAGATTGTGAAGTTCATCGGCTGCTATCACGGCCACAGCGACAGCCTGCTGGTAAAGGCCGGTTCCGGCATGGCTACCTTCGGCGTGCCGGACAGCCCGGGAGTTACGCCGGGGACGGCCCAGGATACCATCACCATCCCTTATAATGACTTTGAGGCATTCAAGGCTGTTTTTGCAGAGCAGGGAGCGGAGATTGCCGCGGTGATTGTGGAGCCAGTAGCAGGAAACATGGGGCTGGTGCTGCCGAAGCCGGGGTATCTTGACCTTTTGCGCAAGGTTACAACGGAGCATGGGGCACTGCTGATTTTTGACGAGGTGATGTGCGGCTTCCGGGCTTCCCTGGGGGGAGCCCAGGCTGCCTATGCGGTGAAGCCTGACCTGACCTGCCTGGGCAAGATTATTGGCGGCGGCCTGCCGGTGGCTGCCTATGGCGGACGCAGGGACATCATGGAAAAGGTTTCCCCGGCAGGGCCTGTGTATCAGGCAGGAACACTTTCCGGCAATCCGCTGGCTATGACAGCCGGGCTGGAAACCCTGAAGATTATTACGGCACCGCCGGAGCCGGGAGAGCCTGACTACAGCCGGGTGCTGACCATCAGGACCAAGAAGCTGGTGCTGGGGGTAGCTCAGAAGGCCAAGGAGGCAGGGGTAACCTTGCAGGTACAGCAGGCCGGGTCCATGTTCGGCTTCTTCTTTAGTGACAAGGAAGTTACAGATTATGAGACTTCGGCCGCTGCCGATCAGGAGGCCTTCAAGGTCTGGTTCAAGGCCATGCTGGAGCAGGGGATTTACCTGGCTCCTAGCCAGTTTGAGACCTTGTTCATGTCCGGCGCCCATACCGATGAGGAAATTGACCGCACCATTGAGGCGGCCGGTGTGGCACTGAAAAAGGTGGCAGATTATCTGGCTGCCAGATAATCTTTTAGATGCTTGTAAGAAATCCGCCCGGGCGTGCAGCTACCGGGCGGATTTTTTCCGCAAAAAAATGGCCGGAGCTTGCATCGCCCCGGCCCAGTACATGAAAAAACAAAAAATATAAGTGCTTTTGAGTTGAACATTACGTTCCATGCTAGTATAAGGGAAAAAGACTTTTTTGTCTAGTAAATTTTCGGTAAATTAAAATTGTATTATATTTCTTCGGTATTTTTGCATTTAGGCTGGTTTGCAAGTATAATGGTAGCATGGAAATTTTGCAGAATGCTTGCAAGTAGTTGCTTAAAGGAGGAGTGTGTATGCTTCAAAAGATTTTTAGGATCATTTTGTGCGGCGTGTTTATGTTCACCATGTCGGGGACTGCCTTTGCAGATGTAGCAAATACGGCGGATGATAAGCTGGCCGCTGTGGAGACCACCCTGTACGGTGCGGTGCAGACAGGCCCCTTGCTGGACAGGATAAACAAGCTGGAAAAGGATTATGAGGGAGGTCATCCGGGTGGCAGCATCATGGACAGGATTAATGACCTGTATGATGCCACCTATGACAATTCCAATGGCCCGTCCCTGATTACCCAGATGAATGCCTTGGAGTGGGCTGTTTCCCACAAGGTCAGCATGGCGTGCATGCAGGACCGTGTCAATGCCATGGAGATGAGCCTCAGGGGCAAGACCTCCGAGGGTACCTTCAAGCATCGGGTGGAAGGGCTGTCCCAGGATGCCTTCGGATCCAAGACAATCCCTCTGGTGCAGACCAGCATTCCAGCCAATACCCTTGCCAAGGTGGCTCTGGTGGACAGGCTGAACGCCAAGAACCTGAAGGTGGGGGATGTGGTTCGCCTGCAGGCTGCCGAGGATGTGGTAGAGGATGGCATGCTGCTCTTTACCCAGGGGGCAGCTGGTGAGGCCGTTGTTACCAAGGTTTCCCAGGCAAAGAATTTTGGCAGGAATGCAGAAATCGAGTTGGACTTCAAGTATCTGACTGCTGTGGATGGCCGCCAGCTGAACATGGTGCTGGGTGAGGAATCCAAGAAAAGCATGGAGCAGCTGGGCATGGCCGCAGGGGCCAGCGTGGCAGGCATGCTGGTGCTGGGGCCTATCGGCATTATTGGCGGTGCCTTTGTGCAGGGCAAGAATATCGACCTGCCGGAGGGAACGGAGCTGTATATCCAGACCTTGAATGACGAAGTGATTTATGCTATTCCGACTACGGCTGAATAAGCTGCCACATGTACGATAAAATCAAAAAATAAGTTGCAGGAGGCTCTCGTTTTGAGAGCCTTTTTGCTTGTATTTGCGGTGGGAATGAAGTATTATAGAAGGTAGTATGTTTTTTATAAAGTATTATAGGCGGAGTATGATTTGATGCTGAAGAATAAGGAAAAAATATGTGGGCTGGCTGCCGGGCTGGCGGTGGCAGTGACCTTCGCTTCCGGCAGCGGTGTGCTGGATTTGCCAAGGGCAGAAGCAGTGTATAACAGTGAAAGTGATACGGATGCGACCATCCTGGACTATGTGGAAAATAGCAAGCGCACTGCCCGGGAAAATGCCCTGAATGAGGATCAAAAGCAGCTTTTGCTGGATGCCTACGAGATGAAGGAAAATCTGCGGGAGCCTTTGGATCCAACCAAGAATGTGCCGGTGGCAGTAGAGGGCGATGAGCTTTTTTATGATGAGAACACCGGTGATTTTGTGGTGCAGGGAAATGTGGTGATGACCTCCCTGGATAAGCGGCGGTTTATTACGGAGCATGCAGATGGCAACCTTGCCTCCCAGGATGTGCAGGTGGACGACAAGGCATATATGCTGCAGCTGACGGATGCCCAGGCCAGGATTATCCTGAACGGCTACAAGACTCAGTACAACTGGGGCAAGGAAACCGGCAAGATGGAGAATGCAGAGGGCAAGATTGACCATCAGTATGTGAAGGCAAAGCGGATTGAATTTTATCCTGACAAGGTGGTGCTGTACAATGCCAGTGCTACCAAGTGCAGTGCCAAAAATCCAGATTATCATATGACTGCGAAGAAGATTGAGTATTATCCCGGCATCCAGACTATTTCCTACGGTGTCAGCTACTGGCTGGGCAGCATTCCTGTGTACTCCGTGCCGAAGCAGGTCAGCAAGGAAGGGGATAAAGGCCCGTACATGCCGAAGGCCTCCTACGACAATGATAAAGGCTTCGCTATCAAGGATACCCATTACTTCCCGGTGATGGATAATGTAAATGCGTATTATGATTGGATATTGGCCCAGAAGACCAAGTTTACATCTCATGGCGGCTTGATTTATACTACCAAAGGTATCGGTACATTCAAGCTGCAGAGCGGTTTCTTTGAAGATTCAGATGCCAAGTGGATTCATAAGGCACCTAACTTCCGCTGGGATTACAGCTTGCGGATTGGCAAGGCACCATTTACTTATATCTTTGCCTATGAGCGTGGTGCCTGGACGCAGAATGACAGGTGTTCCATGCATACCTACTACAAGGCAGGTATCAGCATCGATCCTATCAGGCTGGGCACATGGCGTGTTTATCCAAGCATCAGCTATGATATTACGGATGAGAGCTACAACGAGTCCAGGGTAAAGGGCATGGGCTATGATATTACGGCCCTGAAGGAGTTTGATGACCGCTGGGTTACTTATCTTGGGTACCATTACAGCGAGAGCAACAGCCAGAACAGTGTCTTCGATTTTGACCTGGACAGCTATTCCAAGAAGATTACGGCAGGCTTCAGCTACACCTTCAGCCCCAAGGACAGGATTGTTGTTGGCTGGGCGTTTGACGGGATGACCAATAAGCTGATGGATACGGATTATTACTGGTATCACAATATACACTGCGCGGAGCTGATTGTGCGCTATCGTGAGAAGCGGGACCAGTACAGAATAACGTTACAGTTTACCCCGTGGTGATGCCTGTGCAGGTGCTTTGGTTTTGCAGTGGCAGAGTTTTTATGCGTGTATAAGGGGTGAAGGCATGAGTCCTTTGGAGGCAATAGACAAGATGGCAGGTCAGCCGGTGCTGGTCATCGGTGACATGATTGCGGATATTTATCTGTATGGCAATATTTCCAGAATTTCCCGGGAGGCTCCGGTGCTGGTGCTGGAGCAATCCCATGAAAAAGTGGTGGCAGGCGGTGCCGCCAATGTAATCAATAATGCAGCAACCCTGGGGGGCAAGGTTTTTGCCGCCGGTCTGGTGGGGGATGACAGTGGCGCTGACGGACTGGTGGAGATTCTGTCCGGCAGGGGCGTGGATGTCAGGGGCTTTGTCCGGGATGCCGGGCGGCCTACTATTGCCAAGACCAGGATTGTGGCAGGGGGCAGAACTACTGTCAGCCAGCAGATTGTCCGGGTGGACAAGGAGAGCCGGGAGCCCATGCCGCCTGACTGCGAGAAGCAGCTGGAGGCATACCTGTCAGAGGTGCTGCCAAAGGTAAAGGGCGTGGTGCTCAGCGATTATGGCAGCGGCACCATTACGGATGGGCTTTTGGCGCAGATTTTCAGCTATTGCCGGAAGCATGGCATTCCTACCATAGTTGACTCCCGATACGATATATTCAGGTTCAAGACTGTTGACTATATAAAGCAGAATGATGCGGAGCTGGCGGCAGCCGTAGGCAGGCAGCTGGAGACTGAGGATGAGCTGATAGAGGCAGGCAGGGAACTGCTGGCGCGCATGGAGGCAAAGGGTGCCCTGATTACCCGGGGGGAGGACGGCATGACGCTGTTCCAGAAGGACGGCAGTGTAGCCCACATCCCTGTTACGGACAAGAGCGAGGTCTATGATGTATCCGGTGCCGGAGATACCTGCGTTGCCACGGTGATTCTCGGGCTGGCAGCCGGGGTGGAGCCTGTGCTGGCAAGCCGCCTGTCCAATGAGGCTTCCGGCATTGCCGTCAGGAAGATGGGCACGGCAGTGGTCAGTGCAGACGAGTTAAGGAGCAAGTTTCGATGATTATAGATAGGGACAAGATTGCAGATTTTTGCCAGGTGCTGCGTGACGGGGGGCAGAAGGTGGTTTTTACCAATGGCTGCTTTGATATTCTTCATGCAGGCCATGTGAGGTATTTGAACAAGGCACGGTCCTTCGGGGATTGCCTGGTGCTGGGGCTGAATACGGACAGCTCTGTCCGCCGCATCAAGGGACCCAGCCGTCCTATCAACAATGAGCTGGACAGGGCGGAGGTAGTAGGTGCCCTGAAGGCGGTGGACTACGTGGTGCTCTTTGACGAGCCTACGGCAGAGGAGCTTATCCGCCAGGTGCATCCCGATGTGTATGTCAAGGGCGGGGATTATACTATTGAAACCCTGCCGGAAGGGCAGATTGTGCTGGGCTATGGCGGCAGCGTGGAGCTGGTGAATCTGGTGGAAGGGCGTTCCACCACTAATGTCATCGCCAAAATCAAAGGAGAAAAATAAGGAAGTAGCGTAATGGATATACAGAATGTGCTGGTAGTGAAGCTGAGTGCCATAGGGGATGTAATTCATGCCCTGCCTGTGTCCTACGCCATCAAGGAAACTTATCCTGAGGCGCGGCTTACATGGGTGGTGGAGCCGCCGGCCTATAATATTTTGCAGGGCAATCCTTATATTGACGAGCTGATTGTTTTTGAGAAAAAGAAGTTTAAATCCCTGGGGGGATTTTTGGCCAATTATGGCCCTTTCTGCGATAAGCTTCGGCAGCATAAATACGATGCCGCCCTTGATTTGCAGGGGCTGTTCAAGTCCGCGGCCATCGCGTGGAGCTCCAAGGCTGCCCTGAAGCTGGGCACCTGCAACATGCGTGAGCTGAGTGACAAGGTGTCAAGTCCGGTAATCGGTGCCCATGCCAATGGGCACATTGTGGAGCGATACCTTGATGTGGCACGGGCTCTTGGCTGCCGGGTGGACAAGGTAGTATTTCCCGTGGTGATTTCGGCTGATGATGCCAAGCTGGCCAGGAGCTATCTCTATGTGGCAGGCTGCAAGGGGGATATTCCCTATGTGGTGCTGGCGGTAGGAGCCAACTGGCCCAACAAGCGGTGGCCGGTGAAGTATTTTGCCAGATTGTCTGACTGGATTTACAGCAGGGGGCTGCTGCCGGTAATCGTGGGGGGCGGTGCCCTGGATGAGCAGCTGGCAGAGGATATCAGCCGCCTGGCGGAGATTCCGCCGGTGAACATGGTGGGCAAGACAAATCTGAAGCAGCTGGCCTATGTGATGCGTGAAGCAAAGGCCGTGGTGGGCGGCGATACGGGGCCGGTGCATCTGGCTGCCGGTATGGGCACTCCCACGGTGATGTTCATGGGACCTACAGATGCCAACCGCAACGGCCCGTATGGCCAGCTGGAAAATGCCGTGGAGGTGCCACGGGAGTGCCGGTACTGCTGGAAGCGTGCCTGCCCCAAGGGGCTGGACTGCCTGGCGAAGATTATGCCGGAGATGATTGAGGAAAAGCTGGCAAGGTATCTCAGATGAAGCTGATGCGGCGGATAAATCTTATCAAGCTGATAAATTTGATAAGTCTGATAAATATATAAATGAATTTTGCATGTGCGTTACGGAGTTGTGGTTATGCCTGATATTGACAAGCTGGATATAAAGAAAATACTGATTATAGATTTGGCTTTTATCGGGGATGTGATACTGTCAGGCCCCCTGACTATGGCAATCAGGCAGAAGTGGCCAGAGGCGGAGCTGGTGATGCTGACGGTGCCCCTGACGGCGCCTGTGGCGGAGATGCTGCCTGCTATTGACAGGGTGCTGGCCTATGACAAAAAGGGCGCCCATCGAGGCCTTGGGGGCATGTGGCAGATGGCAAAGGAGCTGCGGCGTGAGCGGTTTGATCTGGCTGTCTGCATGAATTTTGCCCTGCGGGGGGCTGCGGTGGCAAGGCTGGCAGGGATTCCCTACAGGCTGGGCTATGATGCCCAGCATGCAGGCTGGTTCCTGACCTGGGCGGCAAGCCATATCCGGGGCGGAATCAAGCATGAAACCCTGAATCATCTGGAAGTGCTGAAGCCTTGGGGAGTAGGGGCTGACAGCCTTGATGAGGAAGCCTTGCAGCTGAAGCTGGTGCCGGGCAGGGAAGCTGTAGCTTCCTTTGAGGCCAAGGCTGCTAAATGGCAGCTATCGGGGCAGGGCGGATATTATGTGCTGTGCCCGATAGGCAGCTATGAGCGGAAAAACCTGCCCCTGCCCCTGGCGGTGCAGCTGATTCGCCAGCTGGAAGGAGAGAAGCCGGTGTACCTCATCGGCGGCAGCGGTGAAAAGGCGGCCCTGTCGGCTATGGCCAAGGCAGGTCATATTGGCGAGGACAGGGTGCTGGCAGGGAGCCTGTCATTGCCGGAGCTGGCAGTGTTCCTGCAACGGGCGGCGGCCATGGTATCCGTGGATACGGGGCCTATGCATATAGCACAGGCGGTGCAGTGTCCAACGGTGGCTGTTTTCGGGCCTACTGCTCCCGAGGTATGGGGGCCGAAAAACAGCAACAGCAGGACAATCTATCTGGCAGAAAGCTGCTCTCCCTGCTGGGGCAAGGGAGAGTGCAGCGGCAGCCGCTGCATGGAGCGCATCAAGGCAAATATGGTGCTGGAGGCACTGGCTTCTATCCAGCCATTTGAGAAGGTGAAAACAAAGGCATGAGCATTACACGGGACTACAAGAATATACTGGTGATAAACCTGATGCACATCGGTGACCTGATGCTGGTGACGCCGGTGCTGAGAACCCTGCGCACCAACTATCCCAAGGCACGGATTTCCCTGCTGGCAGATAAGAAGCTGGCAGATCTGGTGCAGTATAACAGGCATATTGATGAATGCCTGCTGATTGACAAGAAGGGCAGGGATGACAGCCTGCCGTCCTTTATTAAATACATTTGGGGCATACGAAAGAAAAAGTTTGATTTGGTGATTAATCTCCATCGCAACGAGAGGGCTTCCGCTATTGCGGCCTTCAGCGGCGCTGACAGGATTGTGGGCTACGCCAAGCCGGGCTTTGCCCTGCTTTTTGACCAGGTACTGCCAAATCTGAAGGCGGTCAAGCATCAGATTCATTCCCACTTTGATGTGCTGGAGCAGGCCGTGGGTATTGACAGGATTGACGATGGCGGACTGGAGATGTGGCTGCCGGAGGCGGCGGTCAGGAGTGCGGCTAAAATCTGGCAGGAGAATTTTGCTCCTGATAAGAAGGTGGTGGCCTTCAATATCGGTGCCAGCTGGAAGACGAAGCGGTGGATTGATACCTATTTTGCCCGCTGTGCAGATGAGCTTTTGGCAAAGGGCTACGGCGTTGCCTTTTTTGGCGGTCCTATGGACACGGAGCTGGTGGAGGACTGCATTGCCCAGATGAAGCACAGGGACAGCAGTGATATCAAGGTATTCACCGGCAAGGTTTCCCTGGGGGAGCTGGGGGCTCTCCTGAAGAAGTGCGCCCTGTTCCTGACTACTGACTCGGGACCTATGCATGTGGGGGTATCCCAGAACGTGCCTGTTGTCACCATGTTCGGTGCATCGCCGGTGCCGGGATTTTACCCTTATGATGCCCGGGATGTGCTCATTAAGACGCCGGAGCCATGCCACCCTTGCGGCATTCATGAGTGTCCGAAGCAGGGAGCGGACAACATGGCCTGCATGAAGAAGATTACGGTGGAAATCGTGATGCAGTATGTGTGGGAACTGCTGGGCAAGTATGAAAACATGGCAGGAAAAATGCCAAGGGAGTATGGAAAATACGAATGCCGTGTGATTGATATGGCAAAGCTGTGACTGCTATAATGTTATTATGATGTGAATAATTATTTTGCTGTAATATTGATGATTATGTTGCTTTAGTGTTGATAATTGTGTTGCTGTAATTAGAACAATTATGTTGCCGTAGTGAGTTAAGCTGCTAGCTGATGATTGAAGCGTAACAAAGGGGGAAGAATAAGCGATGACTGTTGATAGGAAGAAATTGCTGGATTTTGTGCTGAACGATATTGCCAAGGTAAGAATCCTGGTAGTGGGCGATGTGATGCTGGACAGGTATTATTATGGCGAGGTAACCCGTATTTCGCCGGAGGCACCGGTGCCGATTAATCATGTCACCAGCACCAAGGATACCCTGGGCGGCTCTGCCAACGTAGCACACAATCTGGCACTTCTGGGCTGCCGGACATCTATTGCAGGCTTTGCAGGTAATGACTATCACTGCCAGAATCTATTGGACAAGTTTACGGCACGGGGCATAGATTACAAGGGGATTATTCGCCGGGAGGCCCCGACTACTACCAAGCTGCGGATAATCGGCGGCCATCAGCAGATGCTGCGGCTGGACTTCGAGGATACGGAGCCGGTAAGTGAGCATTATGCGGAGCGGCTGATAGATTATGTGGAGCAGTCCTTGCAGAATGGGCTGGATGCGGTGATTATCTCTGATTACGGCAAGGGAGCCTGCACGGAGGATGTGTGCACGCGGATTATTGATGAGTGCCACAATATGGCGGTGCCGGTATTTGTGGACCCAAAGGGTGTAGAGTGGGAGAAGTATGCAGGAGCTGATTATATCACCCCAAACTTCAAGGAGCTGAATGCTGTCCTGTCCAAGCCCATCCGCAACCGGGATGAGTACATAGAGCAGGCGGCACGGCAGGTCATGGACAAGTACAATGTGAAAAATGTGCTGGCCACCCGTTCCGAGTACGGCATGTCACTGGTGCAGCCGGAGGAGGGCGTGGTTCACATCCCGACCAAGGCTCAGGAGGTATTTGATGTATCTGGTGCTGGTGATACAGTGATTTCCGTATTTGCCCTGGGTATATCCGGTGGCCTGAAGCCTGTGGAGGCGGCCTATCTGGCAAACCTGGCTGCCAGCGTGGTAGTAGCAAAGCTGGGCACCTATGCTGTCAGCAATCAGGAGCTGCAGAAGGTGCTGACGGATGTGGAGTAGTACATTTGGAATAACATAACTGGAATAACATAACTGGAGTAATATAGCTGGAGTAGTATATCCGTAGTAGTATGACTTGTGAAGAATTGTGAGGAGCGAGATTTATGATTATTGTTACAGGGGGAGCCGGTTTTATCGGCAGCAATATTGTCAAGGAATTGAATCGTCAGGGACGTACTGATATTCTTATTGTGGATGATTTGAATAATCGCAAGAAGGAGAATCAGAGCTATAGAAATCTCAGGGGCTTGCAGTTCATGGATTACATGCACAAGGATGCCTTTTTGGAAGCGGTTCTGAATGATGATTTTGATGGCACGGATGTGGATGTGGTTTTCCATGAGGGGGCCTGCTCCGATACCATGGAGTACGATGTGAACTATATGATGGAGGCCAATTATGAGTATTCCAAGGCCGTGCTGCATTTCTGTATGAATCACCGCATCCCGTTCCTGTACGCATCTTCCGCCTCCACCTATGGCGGTGGCGAGAATGGCTTCCGGGAGGGGGATGAGTGCGAGGATGCCCTGAATCCCTATGCATACTCCAAGCTGCTTTTTGACCGCTATGTGCGCCAGCAGCTGCCTTATGCCCAGAGCCAGATTGTAGGGCTGAAGTATTTCAATGTATACGGCCCCCAGGAGCATCATAAAGGCAACATGGCTTCTATCTTCTATCAGCTGTATCATCAGGTCAAGGATAATGGCGTATGCCGACTCTTTGGCGGTTATGGCGAATATGGCGATGGTGAGCATCGCCGTGACTTTATCTATGTAAAGGATGTAGTAAAGGTCAACCTCTGGTTCTGGCAGAATGAGGGGCCAAGCGGCATCTACAACTGCGGTACCGGCCATGCCCATTCCTACAATGAGGTGGCACAGGCGGTGATTGATGCACTGGGCACAGGGCATATTGAGTACCGGGAATTCCCGGAGGTGCTGAAGGGCAAGTATCAGTGCTTTACAGAGGCGGATAAGACACAGCTGCTGGCAGCAGGCTATGACCAAGGCTTCTATGATATGAGGGATGCTGTAAAGGAATATTGCGATTTTCTGGACAATGGGGGATATTTCAAGTACGGAAAATAATAGGCGCATGTTGGTGCAATATTGTGCAATATGTAAATGATGGGGGCAGTGCAAATGATGGGCGTTGTGCCGTGATACCGTCAGGTCAGGGAAGATGCGGAGGCATAGTTTGAAGAAAGCAGTTTTTTTTGACAGGGATGGCACATTGAATGTGGATGTGCATTACCTGCACAGGATAGAGGATTTCCAGTGGATGCCGGAGGCGGTGGAGGCTATCGCCTACTGCCACCGGCAGGGCTATCTGGTGGTGGTGGTCACCAATCAGAGCGGTGTGGCGCGGGGCTACTATGAGGAAGCTGATGTGGTGCGCCTCCATCAGTGGATGAATGAGGAACTGGCGAGGCAGGGTGTCGCACCAATTGACGGCCTCTATTACTGTCCGCACCATCCCGGGGCTGCTGTGCCGGAGTATGCGGTGGACTGTGACTGCCGCAAGCCGAAGCCGGGCATGATTTTCACCGCCTGTCGGGAGCTGGGCATTGATGCCGCGCAGTCCTTTATGGTGGGGGACAAGCCACGGGATGTGGAGTGTGGCGAGGCCGCCGGGGCAAAGGGCGTGCTGTATGAAGGCGGCAGCCTGCTGGCGTGCGTGAAGCGGGCTGTGGAGCAGAGGTAATGGATTGGAGGATATATGTGCGGATTGGTATTTTTGTTGATCTGAATGTTTATAATGATTATGAAAAATTTTTCGTGAGTTTGCTGGTGAGTGAATTATCTAAGCGTGGACATGAAATTTCATTATACGTGCCGGAGAATATGGAATGTGGTTTTTCAGGAGCTAAAAATACGGTACATCTGGTGGGAAAGTCTGAATCCTCCAATCAGGCTGGTGGCTTGAAAAAGATAATATCGTATGTTAAGTTTGGGTTTAGTCGGCAGGGGTGGTTCAGTCAGTTGTTTCTGGCTACAGAGAAGGATGCATTGGATGCGGTTATTTTTCCTTTTGCTGATTATCGTTGTCTGAGAGCTGTGCAGAAAAATAACTTGCGGGATTCATCTGTGCCGATTCTTTTTTTTGTTCACAACCTGACTGCTGGTTCTGCAATTAAAGTATTCAGGGAAGCTAAAAAAATGTCGGGACACAAAAATTTGCGTATTGTTGCATTAACTTTCGATGGGCATTTGTTTCCGCAAAGGCTGGAAAGTTTATTTTCCACCTATCCTCCTGTGCAGGAAGCTGATATAGGGGTTATGGATAGTAAAATTTTGGAAGGTATTAATCAGAAAGCACTCCTGCCGGAGGCTTTTGCCTTGAGAGTTGAAAAAATAATAAATGCTGAATACACAAAAAATAATAGATGACAAATAATTAAAATATAACAGATGGAGGAATGCATGGGAGATTTGAGTATTGTCGGAAGTGAAAAAAAGGTGGAACGCTGGATTTTCTATTTTCTTTGCGGATATGCTCTGTTTAGCAGTACATCAATAGCTGTGGGAAATGTCTTTTTAAGCCTGTCTATTGTTGCTGCATTGTTCAGGGTATATAAAAAGCATGATGATTGGCGTGAATTGCTGCAAATTGACAAAAAGCTGGCAGTGCCGTTTTTGTGGTTTGTGGGCATGATGCTGGTTTCATCGCTTTTTTCGACTGATTTGGTTTGGAGCCTGCGGGTACTGGGAGATCATTATTTGTATCGCATGGCAGGATTTTATCTGCTTTGGTTATTTATCAGGGATAGAAAGCAGCTGATTGTGCTGTTTTGCATGGCTCTGTTGTCGCATTTTGTTAATGATGCAGTGTGCATTTATCAGGGGGTTGTCGAAGGGAAGTTTCGAGTAGGAGGTATCATAGGATATATGATGACAGGAGGTAATCTTGTCATGTGGATGCCAGTACTTATAGTCTTGACCATGGAAAACAAAATATCCGGCTTGAAGAAATATGTTTTTTATGGCGTGTTAGTAGTGGCGTTGATGGCAACCCTGCTTAATGCTACTCGTGGTGTCTGGCTGGCGATAGGGATTATTGCTCCTGTCTTGATTTTGTTTTTCATGAAATCAAAACTTAAAGGGATTGCTGTAATTGCCCTGTTGGCCATATTCATAGCAGGTATTTTTTATAGTGTTCCTATTTTGCAGAATAGGTTGGTGACCATTACTGACACCAAGATGCAGAGCAATAACGAAAGGCTTTTGCTTTGGCAGAGTGCCCGCAATATGTTTGCGGATTATCCTATCACTGGTGTCGGGTATGGAGAATTTCATGATAATTATCAGGAGAAGTATATATTGCCTGAAGCGAAGGAACGGTATCTGGGACATGCACATAGCAATTTTTTCCAGGTTATGGCGGAGGGCGGTATATTAGGTGTGACCGGTCTGCTTGCATGGTGGCTTGGTACGGCTATTTACTGCATTCGTGGCTGGCTGGGCAGCAGGAATATAGGCTATCTGACTTTTCTTGGGATATTTGCCGGAATTATGCTGCAGGGCATGACGGAATATACTATGGGTGATTCGATTGTAATGAAGCTGTTTTGGTTTGGCCTGGGTATGTCTTATCAGTGGATTGCTACTGGTATGGCTGAGGATAGTAATGCGACCTGAAATTGTGACTGGTATTGGGATAGAAGGTGAAGCAATGGCAACTTTGGCAGTTGTGATTTTGACTAAAAATGAGGAAAAAAACATAGAGGCATGTATAAAAAGTGCTTCTTTTGCGGATGATATTTTGGTAGTGGATTCCGGCAGTGAGGACAGGACTGAAATAATTGCAAAAGCTGCGGGGGCCAGATTTATTCTTCACCCAATGGGCGAAGACGGTTTTGCAGGACAACGCAATTTTGCACTACAGCAGATTGATACAGACTGGGTATTTTATCTAGATGCAGATGAAAGGATTACTTCCGAGGCGGCAGATTCTATAAAAAAGGCCATAGCAAGTGGCATTAGTTGTGTCTACAATATCAAAAGGTATCAGATTGTCTTCGGGCAGAAGATGAGGTATGGTGGCCATGGGCCGGATATGTCTTTGCGTCTTTATCCGAGGGAAGCTGTGCACTGGCAGGGAATAGTACATGAACAGGCTAAGTTCGGAGATTTGGAAGTAAGGCTGTTGGATGGTATCTTAGAGCATTATACTTACACGGAATGGAATGCATATTATATAAAGTTTAATCTTTATACTAACATGATGGCGGAAAAGATGTATAATAGTGGTAAGCGAGCTTCTTTTAGGGATATTATTCTGCATCCTGTTTTTGCCTTTATCCGTTTTTACTTTTTGCAGCAAGGCTTCCGGGAAGGCAAGCTTGGCTTTATATTTGCGGTTAATCACATGTTTTATACTATGGTAAAATATTTAAAGCTGATGTATATGGACACATCGGAGAAAGAGTAGTGTTATGCGATTTGCAATAATGGAAAGTGTTGTTACGCCGGGCGGTCATGAGATAGATTTTGATCGATTGCTGGTTGAGGAATTGACGGCGTTAGGGCATAGTGTGGAATTTTACGTTCCAGAAGGTCATGAATTTAAATGGAATTATGGTGTGCCAGTGCATCATTTGCCGGGGACAGGGGTATCATATAAAGGAGCTAAAGGGGTCAAAAAGCTGTTGCTATCTGTGAAGCGTGAATGGCATCGTCAGAAATGGTATAAAAATATGTATGTAAATGCCTGTCAGGATAAATTTGATGCAATTATATTTCCATCAGCCACATATCGTTATTTACGTGCGTTGAAAAAGAGTGCTTTGCAGCATTCTCCGGTACCAGTACTGTTTCTTATTCATGGGGCTACGCCTGAGGAAGCTCTAAGGTTGAATAAGGTAGCTATTTACTTCAAGCATAACAAAAATATCAGGGTGGGGGTGCAGACTTTTGCTCCCAAGAAGTTACGGCTTAGTTCGCCTAATATCAAAGTGTATGGACCGCCTAATTATATTCCTCGTGATATAGATGGAGAGGCTGAACGCAATAAGTACGATGCTGATGTGCTGAGGCTTGGTTTTTTCGGACAGTATCGTAAGGAAAAGAAGATTGAGGCTTTTTTGGATGCATTTATATCCTGTGATTTCAAGCGACCTGTTAAATTGATCTGCCAGGGAGCTACTCAGACACAGGAGGATGCGGATGATTTTGCCCGTATCATTGAGAAGTACAAGGATGTAGAAAATGTCGAATTCTGGAATCGTCCATTGATTGGCACGGAATGGCAGAAGGGGCTGGCTAGTGTAGATACTTTGGTGCTCCCGTATGGCAATCCACGTTATTTATATCATACAGCTGCGCTTATTTCTAACGCTATGGGGTATAAGAAATCAATAATTGCAGCTCACAATGTCAATCCTGAGATTTTGGCGCATTATGCTATGGGAATGGGCTTTGTAGATGGTAATATGGCAGCTTTAAAGCAATGCATTGAATTGTTTGTCAATACATATGACGAGAACAAGGAAAAGTACCGTAGTGCGCTGGAAAAGGCTTATAGTGATTTTTCTCCACGGAGGTTGGCTGAGAATATCGTGGCATTGGCAGAAGGAGACTTTGGCAGGACGCATAAGGAATGAGTGTTGTATGATTAATTATATTGAATTGGGCAAAAAAATATATGATACCAGCAATCCGCGTGAGCAGAGGCGTATGGTTGTGTTTGTGCTGCGTGCTATGTGGCATGATGCTGATATGAAAAAGCTGATGGCTTTTTTTGAGGGTAATGAGGTGCTAAGAAAATTTCAACTTCGCCATCAGTTTCATATAGAACAGGTTACCAGGTGCTTCTTCTATAATGGGGCAACATTCAAAGAACGCATGGAGCTGGTATGTGAAACATATAGATATTTGAGCAGTGTCCTACAGCCGGATGCATTTATGCAGATTTGCTGTCATGATTCGGAGCCAAGGTATAAATTGTGGGAAGGTGAGTTTGAGGGAAAGCCGATTGTTTTGTATCTTCTGATGAAAGCTGGGCAGCGTAAAGAAGGTTGCCTTGCTGTTACTTTGCAGTATGAAGGAAGGGATTTTTATCAAATTGTTTTTTGGATAAATAAAGACCGAAATGGTCAGGAATCAATGTATATTGGGGCAATGCAAGGACCTAATGTAGATGAAGCCCGGGAGATAGTTAAATGCATGACCAAGTGGGCACATGGATATAGGACGAAAAATCTTATATTGTATATGACTCAGGCTGTAGCGCGTAGTTTGGGGCTGAGAAATATATATGCTGTGTCTAATTATGGTTATTATGCTAATAATCATGTTAGAACAGACCGAAAGCTTAAAACCAATTTTGGGGATTTTTGGCTGGAAGCTGGTGGCAGAGAAGATGAGGATAAGCGTTTTTATAAAGTGCCTCTTATAGAAAAGCGTAAGACGATGGAAGAAGTTCCTACCAGGAAGCGTGCTGTTTATAGGCGCAGGTTTGCTTTTTTGGATGAAGTTGATGCAGCGATAGAGAAGGCTGTGAAAAATGCTTTGTCTTAGTTGTGTGTAAATATATTTTAGAATACAAGTAAGAGTTGGAGTCAGACTTTTGCAGTTGAGCTAAAGATTGGAGACTTTGAAATGGGTTTTGAAAATTGGTTGCATGGACGACGACAGATGTTGAAGTTTTATAAAGATGTTTATAGTAATTGTTATAGAAACAAGTATCTTAGATCTAATAGGTTACCATTTGATGAAGAAGGGAGTATTCCCAAAATTATTCACTATTGTTGGTTTGGCAAGGGGGAATTGCCAGATTTGTTAAAAAAATGTATTAACACTTGGAGAGAGGTTTTACCAGATTATGAGCTGAAATTATGGGATGAGGATACGTTTCCAATAGAGATGTTCAGATTTTCTAAACAGGCCTATGAACAGAAAAAATATGTGTTTGTTTCAGATGTTGCAAGGTGGTATGCTGTATATAACTACGGTGGAATTTATTTGGATACGGATGTAGAGATATTGAAGCCGTTTGATGATTTGTTACGATATAACGCTTTTATAGGATATGAAAGTCCAAATTTAATATCTACGGCTACTTTTGGTGCTAAAAAGCATCATCCTTGGATATATGACATGTTTACATGGTATGAAGATGTTGATTTTTGTGCAGATTATAATGAAATTGCCAGTACAAGAATTATGTCTAAAAAGAACAGGGTACAGTATGGCATACGGATGCATGGACGGACACAGGATCTACCGATTGGAGGAGGCAAGTTATTTGAACGAAGCTTGCTGTGTCCAGAACAAGTGGATGGAAAATGGAATATAACTAATGATACATATGCAGTGCACCATTTTACAGGGTTATGGTGACTTGTTTCTTGGACTAATTGCAGGTATAACAAAATTAATATTAAATGGCACTCCATCAGAATGTGTGGGGAACTAACTCTCCTCATCCCTTATAGCTATTGAAAAAGCATACATTTTCCTGTACGATATTTTCTGCAAAAAAAAACGACGTACGGGGGAAATGTATGCTCAACAAAAAGATACTAAAATCAATCCTAAATGTCAAGCATACCGCTATAGATGACATGAAAATTTTGCCAGATGGAACAATTGCCATCAAGGCACATCCTACCAAAGGCGAACAATGCCGTTGTGGCATATGCGGCAGAAAATCTGTCCGCTATGACAATGGCCGTGGTGGCACCCGTTCTTGGCGGATTTGCGACTGGAATACCCACAAGGTCTATATTGTAGCAGATATACATCGTGTCATGTGTCCCAAGCATGGGGTTGTTACGGCATCTGTTCCTTGGGCAAGGCATAAGTCCCGTTTCACAAAGGAATTTGAGGAGCTGGCCACTTGGCTCTCCTTGTCCTGCACGAAAACCGCTGTTGCTTCTTTGCTCGGGATTTCCTGGAATACCATCGGCCCTGTCATTAGCAGGATGCGGGCTGAACTTGATGCCAATCCAGCCGCACGCTTCGCGGGACTTGTCCGCATAGGCGTTGACGAAACCAGCTACAAGAAGGGACACAAGTACATAACAGTGGTCATCAATCATGACACAGGCAAGGTTATCTGGGCTCATGAAGGACATGGCAAGACAATTTCCACCAAGTTCTTCAAACTGCTGAGCAAAGAGCAACTGGCCAATATACAGCTTGTATCTGGGGATGGTGCCAAATGGATTCAGGAATGCATCAACGATTTCTGTCCGGCGGCCAAGCGATGCATTGACCCGTTCCACGTTGTACAGTGGGCTACCGAAGCCCTTGACGAGGTGCGTCGTTTAGCATGGCGTGATGCCTTGAAGAATTCAGCGGATAAGACTACGAAGGAACGTGGCCGACCCAAGAAAGGTGCTACCGAGAAAGATACCACAGCCAAGGACTTGAAAGGCTCTCGGTTTGCTCTGGGAAAGGCTCCGGAGCATCTAACCAAGAAACAGCAGGCTCAGCTTGAATTCATTGCCAAGGCTGACAAGCGGCTGTATCGTGCCTATCTGCTAAAAGAGAAACTCCGTCTTGTTTTCCAGTGCGAGAATGTCGCTATCGCCAAGGAAGAACTGGACGGATGGATAAAATGGGCCCAGCACTGCCGCATCAAGGTGTTTGTCGAGCTCCAACGGAAAATACGTCGCCACTACGATGCCATACTGGCAACAATGGAGCATTATCTGTCCAACGCCGTACTGGAGGCGACCAATCGGAAAATCAAGCTATCCGTTTACATGGCCTACGGATTTCGTAACATAGACAACATGATCGATATGATTATGCTACGCTGCTCCGATATTGATGTAAGGTTGCCATGGGATTATGAGGCTGCTTAGCAGGCTGGGAATTCCTCCACACAAACTGATGATGCCTCAAAGTTATTCAAAATAAACCTATATTAGGGCAGGATTTACGCAAATTATACAATGGCAGTAAAATTTGTCTAAATATAAATCAAGGAACAAGAAATCCTGAGTGGCATACAGGTGTTAATCCAAGAACTTTTGAAATAATGGGTTGTAATTCTTTTGAACTCATTGATGCAGGGCATTTGGATTTTGTAGACATAGTAGCAGGAAGGGACATAATAGAATTTTCTGGTAAAGAGGATTTAGTAAAGAAGATAGATTACTATTTATCTCATGATGATGAGCGGAAGTCTATTGCTGCTAATGGATATAAGATAGTGAAAGAAAAATATACTAGCAGTGCCATAGTAAAAACTTTGTTACATAAAATAGAATCTATACTGGAATAACTGTTTCCAGTATAGATTGCATGATGTGGAAGTGTTCTTTTTATAGAGTGTTTTTTGGATGTAATTATTAAGGTTCAAGAAAATGACATAAGCAGCAGTTCGTATGATGCTGATTCGAGCAGGTTTTTGACTTTGTATGGTGAGCGTAAGATTGTGGATGGATGATGCAGGTTTTGGTATTTTGGAGAAAGGAATAGGCGATTTGGATTGAGTATATTTTAAGACGCCATTTCATTATTGAAAGATTATCCGTGTGTTCATATAGTTTTCGCGGGAGTTTGGAAATGTAAAATGTGTTCTCATTGTAGAATATTTTAATATTGTTTTGTGAGTAAGGAATGGTATGTGGATTTGGTATTTTTTTATGGTATTTATGTCAAATAAATTACATGAATGGCGAGAAAAGTGTGTTGTGCTGATGGGTGCATTTAATCGATTTAAAAATCAATTGCAGGTAGAGTTGGTGAGATTAAAAAATATTGTATTTAGTAATTTTTCTGTTTATTGTATAGTTTTAGGACTTTGTGTGTTTGTTCAGAATAGTATATCTAAGAGCTTGATTATGCCATGTTTGGCGTTTCTTTTTTTAAATTTAATGGTATTATGGTTTTTGTATCGTATGTACTCTGAAAATAGTAAATTAGATGCGCTAATATCATTTATGATATTAATATCTTATTCATTTGTTTTAATACAAAATTTCCCTTTGTGGTTAAAAAGTGCTGTTGAGTTAGATAATATATTTGGATTATTATTATTTATTAGCATGGGGATCATATATCCTTATTTTTGGTTATACCATGTAGTTGCAAGGATGTCTGATGAACATCCAGCATGGTCATTTTGTAGAGTATTATTTTGGTACGAATATGTATTATTTGTGCAAATTTCTGTTTTGTGTATATTAGGTGTTTTTGATGAGTGTTATTGGGCAAACAATACATTTGCTATAGATTCTACTAAGGATATTGTACGATATATTTGTGTTGCATTAGAGAAAATGGATATATCTAAATTATCTATACATGCTGATGAAGGTATTGGTGTCTTTGGGCATTATTGTGTTTTGTTGGCTGGATTGGCGTTAAAGAATGTTCCTAAGTATAGGAAGGAAATGTTGCAGGGGGCAAAATAAAACACAAAACAAATGTTGTGTTGCTATCTGCGATTTGGTATAATATATACAGGGGTGGGTATAATGAAAATAGGGGAGTACAAAGCTACAATTTACGATGATGTGTGGCGCACGATAGTACATGATTTTCCAAATCTCTTGATAGCTTTCGTGAATGAGCTATTTTCGGAAAGCTACAGCAAGGATGCCAGGGTGGAGTTTTTGCAGGATACCCATGAGCAGAAAATGCCAGATGGTACTGTGGAGAAACGTATAACGGATACTTATTTTCGAATTATTGACAAAGATGGCACTGCCAAGAAGTATCATCTTGAGTGCCAGAGTACAGCGGATAGCAGTATGCTGGTAAGATTGTTTGAATATGGCGCCTGCATAGCTCTGGATGATGCTGTGCAGGAAAATAATCGGATTGTTCTGGAATTTCCCAATGCAGCGGTTTTGTTTTTGCGCTCAAATCGCAATACGCCGGATTATATGTCTATAGAGCTGAAAACACCTGATGGCAGCATAAGTTATAGGATTCCAGTTGCCAAGATGCAGAATTATACTATAGATATTATGTTCAAGAAGCGGTTGTTGATTTTGTTGCCTTTTTATTTGTTTGTTGTGGAGAAATCTTTAAAAGAATGCGAGTCAGATAGTGATAAGCTGGCAGAATTGCTGAATTCCCTGCAAACTATCGTGAAAGGTCTGGATGCGCTCTTGCTTCTGGGAGATATTGATGAATTAACAAGAAACTCCATTTTGGAATTTAGTAATATGGTAAATACTCATTTAGCTAGAAATTATGCTATGGTAAGGAAGGGAGCTGAAGATATCATGGGTGGCAAGATTTTGGAATACGAGGCAAAGACTATTTATCAGAATGGTGTACGCTTGGGACGTGAGGAAAAAGAGAATTCTATGATTATCAGTATGTTAAAAAACAAGCTTAGCCTGGAGCAGATTGTGACCATAACTGGTTTGACGATGGAGAAGATTGTCAGCATAGGCAGGCAAGCAGCTGTACTTTGATAAAGTGTTGGTTTTCTTCAGTTAGGATTTATGCTGTGGTAAGGAAGGGAGTTGAAGATATTGTGAATGGCAAGATTTTGGAATACGAGGCGAAGACTATATTTCAAAATGGCATACGCTTTGGATGCGAGGAAGGCCGTGAGGAAGAACGATATGAAATTATAACAAATATGCTGCGTGATGGTATGAATATAAATACGATTGCCCGCATTGTCAAGATGACAGCTGAACAGGTCATGGCAATCGGCAAGAAAGCAGCAGTGTTGTGAGCATTAGGCCATTCAGGGGTTATTTCTGGGTGGCCTCTTATCTAAGGCTAGCGCATCAGAGATAGATAAAATGGGCGGTTGAGGTGAATGAATATGTCTGGGATGGAAGTATTTTGGTATGGCTGGCAGCAAGATTTGCGGTTGGCAATAGTGCCACCAATTATATGTGCCGTGTTCCGTTTTTTGTTTATATATATACACGGTCCACGTAGGTTTGGCGAGTGGGATAAGGGAACGTTGCAAAAATGTTTTTCGTATGGCTTTTGGTGGGGAATGGATATAAATTCACGCTATTATCTGATAAGCCTGATTGTAGCTACTTTGCCAGGGATGTTTTTTTCTGTATGGTATGATGTGGGACAGACAGTAAGATTGTTGTGGTTCAGCTTGTACCTGCTGATTTTGTATATAGCGTTTATTGGTAAAATGCTATTTTTTTATCACTTTCATGACATTTACAATAGGAATGTTTGGTTGGGGAAAAATGCGGATAAAAAGAATTTGCTGGATATTTTTTTCAATCAAAATCATGGTTTATTGATTTTGTTTAGTATCGTTCCGTATATGCTTATCAGTGCCTGCCTTGGGCATTGGATACAGGAAATTCCATCGTTACCATTTTTGTCTTTTGAAAACAACGTAGTGCAGTATGGCTTTAATGTTTTTGTGTTTTTGTTTTCCATCGCTTTGTACTACTGGTTTAATTTTGGCGGTACTTTTCGCCATAGATTGAAGCCGGAGTGGGATGAGGTTCCGCCGGAAGTTAAAAATGATGTGTTTTTGGGAAAGGCAACGGTTGATGATTTAGTGGCTTTGAAAATACTTTGGCGAAATCCTGTGCCGGAGTTTATGAAAAAGGATGAGCAGAGTGTATTGCAGGATATACAAAAAATAATTCCTGAGTTTACGGGCGCTGCGGGAGAAAATCCACTAACATTTTGTAAGCGTAAGGCGGAAGGTGCAAGAATCAAAAAGCCTAGTCATATATTTGTAATTTTAGAAGAAAGTCATTGTCAGTTGTTATATGATCAGTCCTATAGTATGCTGGATGTGGCGAAATACACAAAAAAACTGCGTGCTGAAAATAATGCTGTGGCAATTAATAATTTTCAACCTGGCGGAATGATATCCCAGACATCATTGAGCAGTTTTTTGCTGGGCATCTATGATTGCGATATAGAGCTGAATGAAAATGTGGATATCTGGAATTGTAATTTGGCAGGGATTCCCACAAATTTTGCCGGGCAATTAAAAAAACTAGGCTACAAGACACATTTTTGGTACGGAGGCGGTCTTAACTGGGGGAGTTTGGTGCATTTCCTGCCGGCGGTTGGCTTTGATGTGTGTGCAGGAGGTCCGGAGTTTTGTCCGGTTGGTTCGCCACAGACCTGGCTTGGTGTGTACGACCATATTTTTTTGAATCAATTGTCAAAAAAAATCAAGGCGGAAGCTTCAAATATGCCGGAGCTTCATTTCATATACACAACGTCCAATCATGGGCCATACAACATACCATATGAAGATTATGGTATTCATGAGCAGGATGCAGTGCAGCTGCCTTTGGGCAGGCTCCAAAATGGCGACATGGATATGAGGAGGTTTACTGGAATATTGTATGCTGACCGAGCTGTAGCTGATTTTGTTCATGATATGCGCGAGGCATATCCGGACAGCTTGTTTGTCTTGACAGGTGATCATGCTTCGGCTGTGGCACCTTTTGATAAGGGGATACTGCCGCGTAATGACTCATTGCTGAGGGAGCGCATTTTGACATCCTTTTCCATGCACCATCCTGGTTTGCATAGTGGAATATTCGGTGACACCATTTTGGGAGAACACCTGAATATTTTGCCTACGCTGATTGAGCTGATAGCACCAGAAGGCTTTGAATATTATAGCCTCAAGGGCTCCTTGTTTGATAATATAGAGCATGTGGTTACGCCGTATAGCTGGATGAATAGCGCCTGCATAGGATATTATAATGACAATATCTATCAGCAATTAGGAGAATCTTCAGAAAATGCTGATATGGTTTATGGTGATATGCAATATGAAGATGAGCGTAATATGTTGATTGGTATAACGAATTGGCTGGTGAAGCACCCGGAGCTTTTAAACTAATCTGCCAGACGTCCTCCACCTCTTAGGTAGGGGATGAAGGCAGGTCTGGCGAATTTACGTAAGTAATTGAGCCAGACAATTGCTTCGAATATAGTTTTGCAGTATAATCAGTAATAGGATGGAAAGGATTGATTATACTATGGAATTAGATACTAATAATCATTTAGTATTCTTGCTATACTACCATCTTATACTGGTGGTAAAGTATCGTCGCAAGGTATTCTCTGACCAGATGAGCCAATATGCAAAAAATATATTCATTCGCATAAGCTCTTCTTATAACATCACTCTGGAAGAATGGAACCATGACAATGACCACGTTCATATCATGTTTCGTGCCCATCCTAACACAGAAATATCAAAATTCATAAACGCTTACAAGAGTGCCAGTTCAAGGCTGATAAAAAAGATTTTCCCGAAGTCAGACGAAAGCTGTGGAAGGAAATGTTTTGGTCAAGAAGCTATTGCTTGCTGACAACAGGTGGCGCTCCAATAGAAATAATACGTAAATACATAGAAAGTCAGAGCAGGTGATTATGATGAACAAGGCGTATCGATACAGGCTCTATCCGACAACTGAACAAAGGATTATGTTTGAAAAGACCTTCGGCTGTGCAAGATTCATCTATAATAAGATGCTTGGAGATCG
>NZ_VUNR01000015.1 GCF_009695585.1 Anaerovibrio slackiae | reverse complement strand
CGCATAATCTCTTTGATTATTGTAGCATCAGGAAATCCAATTTCATAGAAAAATATTTAGTTGTAAAAAGAAAAATAAGTTTTGCATACAAGGCGGATATCTTGCTTACAAAACTTATTATACGAGGGAGCAGGAAGATGAGAACAGCAAGATTATCTGACATGAAACGTGGATGGTTTATTGGCGATTTTACACCTAGTTTGTATAAAACAGATGCCTGTGAAGTGGCGGTAAAAAAATATGTAGCAGGAGAACATGAAGCAAAGCATTATCACTTGGCTGCTGAGGAATATACTGTCATCATCAGCGGAGAAGTAAAAATGTTTGGAAATGTGTATAAAGCTGGAGATATCATAATTTGCGAGCGTGGGGATGCGACAGATTTTACTGCTATTACTGATGCTGTAAATGTAGTAGTTAAGATACCCGGAGCAAAAAATGACAAGTACGTAATGGAGGAAGATTGATATGTTGAACATTGTAATTCCAATGGCTGGCAGGGGAAGCCGATTTGCAAATGCAGGATATAAAATGCCGAAACCGTTGATTGATGTTAATGGTAAGCCGATGATTGAGTGGGTGACAGAAAATATTCGCCCGAAGTGTGAGCATCGTTTTATTTATATTTGCCAGCAGGAGCATTTGGAGAAATATAATCTTGCAGATTTGCTCAATAGATTGGCACCTGGATGCCAAATTGTAACAGTGGATCATATTACAGAAGGAGCGGCATGTACCGTTTTGCTGGCAGAAAAATATATCGACAATGATGAACCTATGATGATGGCAAATAGTGACCAATACGTTGATACGGATATTAATGTGTATCTTGCAGAGCAGCAAGGATGTGATGGATTGATTATGACAATGCCGGCTAATCATCCAAAGTGGAGCTACATTCGTTACAACGATGAGGGGTTGGTTACGCTGGTTCGTGAGAAAGAAGTAATTTCTGATGAAGCTACTGTGGGTATTTACAATTATGCACATGGAAAAGATTTTGTAAGATATGCACATCAGATGATAGAAAAAGATATTCGTGTGAATGGCGAATTTTATGTAGCTCCTGTATACAATGAAATGATTGAGGCTGGAAAAAGGATTAGATTTAAGGATGTTGGAGTTAAGATGCATGGCTTGGGAACGCCAGAAGATTTAGAGGCATTTTTGAAAACGGATTTGGCTAAAAGGAAATAATTGAATATGGAAGTTTTTGTGCTAGAACATGCAAAGCAATTGGGGTATCCCAGTGTAAAAAAGATTGCTCCTATTGAGAGCTCATATATAGACGCATACAGAAATCAAGTGGATGTGTTTGTTTCTTTTCGTCCCATAAAAGGGAGTGTACCATTTACGCGAATTAGATATGTTGATGCCTGTAAAAGATTTTTGGATTGTTTTTATGGTGATCGTCTGTTTTATATGATTGCTGAAGATTCTGAGTTTGCACCTTTGATCTTGTGGGATAGTGCTCATTCGATGAATATTGGCGAATCTGTCACTATTATTGGTGATGCATCTTATTATCAAAAGGAGTATTTTGTAAAAAGTTTTCTAATAATGGATAGGAGCGAAGACTATACTACATTTAAAAAGATATCGGAATTACCAGCAGAACAGGATGCGGGCTTAGATGATTGGACATTTGGTATTCCAGTGGGACCAGGGGATGCTACGGCTTTGAACGGTATAGTAAAGCGTATTTTAGAATTAAACTGTACCCACAAAGAAATTATTCTTTGTGGGCGCCCAGGGGATAATTTTAAGTACTGGAATTTTGTAAAGGTGGTAGGTGAGGATATTCCGGCTCCACCTGTTCAGATTTGTCGTAAGAAAAATACAATAGTAAAACATGCTAAATATAATAATCTCTGTATTATACATGACAGGGTTTTTTTGCCAAGGGATTTTATGGAAGGTATGCGACGATATGGTGATTACTTTGGTTTTTTGGGGTTGCAAAGTATTTACTTTGGTGATAGTTGGAATCAGAAATTTGTAAGATATTCGGATTATCATTTTGTGCAATCCTGTGAAATGGTTACTAAAAAAAGTTTTTTAGTAGGAAATAGCAAAAGGGAGATAACGCATCGTTATCGTAGTATTTTTTATAAAAATTCAAGCTTTTTTTATGCTAATGTGAGAAGATATAAAGCTTTTAGTTATTTAACAGGAAGCCTATACATATGTAAAAAACGTGTATGGGAACAATGTCCACAGGATGAAGATTTAGTTTGGGAAGACTATGAAGATGTATTGCAAGGAGATAAAGCATATAGGAAAGGAATAATTTCAACTATAAATCCATATATTTTCTCACAGTCGATATTTGCTCGACAGACTATAGTCGGGTGTGGATATGTAAATTTTGAAAATATTCAAGGCAATGTTAGTAAGAAGTATTATTACTATCCTATAATACATGGCATGTCAAAACCTTATATGAATGGTACAAAAGAGTCTTTTATTAAGAATGTAAAATCATTTTGTGAAAAATATGGTGTGGCAAAATTGCCGGGGGAATTATGTAAAAAGGAGATAAATGCGGCTTCAAGGTTACAGATAATCTATTATTGTATTTTAAAATCTACTATTTCGCTTAATAAAGCGTCTGTATATGATTTTATCGTAGATATTCAAAAAAAATTATTCCAGAGAACTTTTAGTCCTGAAGACATAGAATATTGGTATAAAAGATTTTGCATGTACGATAGCAGAAGGGTAAAAATTGAATTTTTAAAATGGGAATTATTCATGGCAGATTTAACATTAGTTGGAAGAAATTCTGTATTTGCGGACTCCATAAAAGATTATTTCATTTCAAAATCTTTGTGTTGTAAGTTGTTTTCTTTTATTACAGCTCTAAAGCTCAATTTCCAAAATGGTAATTTGTTTTATCATCCAGATGGAGTGCGTGGTTTTTATCGTGAAATATTGGCTAGTACACCGTGGCGTTCTTATGTGGAGGAATGATGAAGAATTACATTATAGAAGAAATGGATTTTGTCTGTCGCAAGGAAGAAGTCTTGTCGTATATAGTAAATAGCAATTTGGATAAAGGCAATGGAGTAAGCATTATAGATGTGACAATGTTTCCTCATTATTTTGAATCCAATAATGTAGATGAATTTAATGGCTCCAATGTTCAAGTTTATTCATTAAGTGGCTGTACAGAAAAGCAAGTCAGTAAAAAAATAGCAAAGTTGCGAAAAAAGATGGTTTTGGGAGAAGAAGAAAAAACAGATAATTTATTTGTATGCTCACCATTTCAGATTGATTTTGTATTTGAAGAATTGCGACGAAATTTGTTTATCCTACCTATAGAGGATACAGATGCGATAATTAGGCATAGCTTAAGATCAATTCGTTGGAAAGGCTTTTTGGTAAAGTCTTATCAAAGATTTATTTTGTTGCGTTTTATGCATCAGATTTTCAATAAAATTCGTTCGACAAAATTGTATATGAGTATATTATTTAATTATATTTTTAGACGGTGAGGTTAATATTTATGAAGAAATTTTTTACTAATATATTTTATAATATCTTACCATCATTTCGTATTGCTATCCAGAATAGGGATGCCTTGGCGTTTGAAATCCAGCAAATATCAGAGTTGAAAACTCAGTTATTGGAAATGAAAGAGCAGTTAGAAAGATATGATAGTCTATATCAAAATATTTTAGGTGATAGCTATCAGTCACCAGAAAAAGAAAATACAGGTACAGAGCAAGCATATATTCAAATGCAAAAGTCTCATTATGATAATAAGAATATTCCTTCTGCTGATATAGTTGGACAATATCAGTGGCATGAAAATTTCCCATATGAGACATTTTTGTTATATGAATATGGAGATGTACGCTATCCAATTTTTGAATCTACTGAAGACAAGAAGGCATTGGATTTTGCTTGTGGACCGGGCAGAATGATTAAACGTATGCAAAAGTGGTTTAAGGAAGTTGATGGCTGTGATATTGCAGAACGATTGCTAGAGGAAGCTCGATGTTATGTTCCAGAGGCAAATCTTTACAAGACTAATGGCAATGATCTAGGTGATGTACCTCAAGAGCATTATGATTATATATACTGCACGATTTCTATGCAGCATATAGCCTCTCACAACATAAGGATGAAGATATTGGAGCAGATGGAGTGTGCTTTGAAGCCTGGAGGAAAAATAGTGTTACAGATGGCATATCATCCTGATTTTCCTTATGTATGGGAGATTGCTAGGCATGTAGTAGATAATAGAGAACTTATAGTTCGTGGAAGATTGAATCAAGCTATGTGGATGGATGATGATTTTGGAGCAAAAGAAACAAATGGTGCACATGATGTTGGCATAGGGAAGCAAGATATTCGCTTAGTTAAGAGCGATATTGAAAGGTATTTTAAGAATTTCAAGTATTGGTTTGCGAATGTAGATGATTATTATGAAAATTTAAAAGGGGAACGTCATGGTAGTTATTGGGCAAGAAGCTGGATATTTATTTATGGCGAAAAAGAAATGTAATAGTTATTGCAAGTTGTGGATATAAATTAGATGTTGATAGTCGGAGGCAGGTGAGAAGTATGGCACGGTTCAGGGATTTGCGTGTAAAAAGCGGCTATTCACAGGAAGAATTTAGAAAGCTGTATAATGAAAAATACAATAGAAACTATACATCGGCTGCAATTTCCATGATTGAGCATGGGAAGCGGATGCCTGAACTTGGGGCATTGATGGATTTTGCGGATTTTTATGGTGTTACCCTGGATTATTTGTTGGGCAGGTCAGTAGAACTGGATAGCCAGCAGATTTCCTCACAGCTTAGCTTTCTAGCAGAAAATCTTGACGATCAAGTGAGGGCAGATACTGATGCAAAGGAAAGCAAGACAGAAAAAGCGGAAAATCTTCAAATGTTAAGATGCCTGCTTCAGCAGTCTGCTGTTCTGGCTAAGCGAATGGAAAAAGAGAATTATTAATATTGAAGTATTGCAATATGGTAGCATAGCAGTATTCGATACATGGCTACCCAGAAATTAGCGAACTTTCAGGCAAAGTCTTGAAGGTTCGCTTTTTTTATTTGTGGACTTATCTTAATGTGGCAGCAGGCTAATATCATAATAGAATGTGAACAGCCCGGTTTCTCGCGAAGCCGGACTGTTTTGTTACCTAGTGTTATAAATTTTGCAGCATGGTGAGATATTTCTTCTGTTCAGTTTTTGTGATCTTCATGCTGTTCATTACTTTTTCAGCAGACCACTGGGTAGTCTGCATCAGATTTTTAATATTAGCCAAGGTGCTTTCCAAAGCACCTTCCAGGCGTCCCTCCAGACGTCCTTCACGTTTGCCCTGATGGTAACCGGCTTGCTCAAATTCGCGTATCTTCATTTCGTATGTCATATAGCTCATCCTTTCAGCTTCGATGTTCTTTTCCAGCTTGATGGCGTTGTCAATTTCTTTAGTAAAAGTGCTGTCAGCTTTCCTGCCGTTCATGTAGCTGAGTATGGGAATCAGTGCCTTGGGTGTGTCCGGCGTGATGCTTCCCTGGCTGGAAATGACGATTTTTGTTGCTTCGTCCGGCAGGAGGATTGACTTGTCCTGCTGGCAGTAGTTCTGGAAGGTGTAGATGCATCGCCTGCCGTCCAGGAATTTGAAGGGGCAGAGGAAGATGATAATGCTATTTTTGAGGGAGATGTAATCTTCCCCGGCTGCCAGGTCATCCACATCAAAGGCTCCCTGATAGAAGCGCATGCGCTTGGCAAGCCGTAAAGAGCTGTAGTAGCCAGTCTGCATCTCAATATCATAGACGGTGTTATTTTCGTCCTCCACATAGAGGTCAAAGCGTATGCCATGCCCCTCGTAGGAGTTCTTGATTTGTTTCTCAGTTTCCTTGAATCTGATTTCCCTGACCTTTACTTGCAGGATAATCTCTAGCAGCTTGATAATAAGCTTCGGGTGCTTGCTGAGAACCAGCTTGAACATGTAGTCATCGGTAAATCCCAGCTCCTCTCAGGATTTAATGACGGGCATATCCTCGTAAACCATAATGTATTCCCCTTTCATTATACCAAAATCCCTTAAAACATGTAGATGAAATTTTGTCAAATCCCCTGTGAAATTCCCTGTAAAGCTTCCTTAATTTTGTGAATCTTTTCATACTGCCGACATTTTGCATTTTATAGCGTATTTGTGAAAATGTAAAGAAAAACTAAAAACATCATGATTAAATGTGGACAGCCCGGCTCCTCGCGAAGCCGGGCTGTTTTTTTACATAGTATTATGAGCATTACATAGCGTTATGAATTTTGCAGCATGGTGAGATATTTCTTCTGTTCAGTTTTCGTGATCTTCATGCTATTCATTACCTTTTCAGCAGACCACTGGGTAGTTTGCATCAGGTTCTTGATATCTTCCAGCCTTCCCAGATGGTAACCAGCCTGCTTAAATTCGCGTATCTTCATTTCGTATGTCATATAGCTCATCCTTTCAGCTTCGATGTTCTTTTCCAGCTTGATGGCGTTGTCAATTTCTTTAGTAAAAGTGCTGTCAGCTTTCCTGCCGTTCATGTAGCTGAGTATGGGAATCAGTGCCTTGGGCGTATCTGCCGTGATGTTTCCCTGGCTGGAAATGACGATTTTTGTTGCTTCGTCCGGCAGGAGGATGGATTTGTCCTGCTGGCAGTAGTTCTGGAAGGTGTAGATGCACCGCCTGCCATCCAGGAATTTGAATGGGCAGAGGAAGATGATAATGCTCTTTTTGAGGGAGATATAATCTTCTCCGGCTGCCAGGTCATCCACATCAAATGCTCCCTGATAGAAGCGCATGCGCTTGGCAAGCCGCAAAGAGCTGTAGTAGCCTGTCTGCATCTCAATATCGTAGACGGTATTGTTTTCGTCCTCTACATAGAGGTCAAAGCGTATGCCATGCCCCTCGTAGGAGTTCTTGATTTGTTTCTCAGTTTCCTTGAATCTGATTTCCCTGACCTTTACTTGCAGGATAATCTCTAACAGCTTGATAATAAGCTTCGGGTGCTTGCTGAGAACCAGCTTGAACATGTAGTCATCGGTAAATCCCAGCTCCTCCCAGGATTTAATGACAGGCATATCCTCATAAACCATAATGCATTCCCCTTTCATTATACCAAAATCCTTTAAAACATGCAGATGAAATTTTGTCAAATCCCCTGTGAAATCTTCTGTAAATCCTCCTTAATGTTGTGAATATTTTTCATACTGCTGATATCTCGCATTTTATAGCGTATTTATGAAAATGTAAAGGGAAAAACTAAAAACATCATAATAGAATGTGAACAGCCCGGCTCCTCGCGAAACCGGGCTGTTTAATTACATATTGTTATAAGTATTACTTAGTGTTATGAATTTTTCAGCATGATGAGATTAATGCACAAACAAATCCTTGTGCATGCCGATGATTTCCCCGATCAGCATCTTGCCCTTTATATCGGCGTGGAGGCCGTCATTGGCCCATTCAGGAGCCAGGATGGTCTTGCTGGCATCGTAGAAGTAGGGCTCCAGGTCGATGTAATAGGGCTGCTGGCGGATAAAGGCGTTGATGGCCTTCATCTTGGCATACCAGTTGGGGTCAGTAGGGGTCTGGAAGGCCAGCATGATATTGGCAGGGTTGATAGGCGGCAGAGTCAGGAAAATAGGGCGTATATCGTTCTGACGGCATTTCTCGCCAATCTGTGCCAAATCAGAGATTACCCTGTCTGCGGAATATGCGTTGGAGCGCAGGCTGTTGGAGCCTGTCATAATCAAAAGGTTTTTCGGCATGATAGGCAGTACATCCCTGTCAAATCTGGCCAGGGTGGTGGTGGAGGTGTCACCGCTGCGGCCCAGGTTGATGCATGGCATGCCGATGTAGGTGGTATAGCTGTACTCAAGATTGGCAGGGGAGAAGGAGACGGCACCGCCCCCGTGGGTAATGCTGTCCCCGAAGGCTGCCAGCTCCGGCCGGGAGAGGTGTGCTTCCACCGTGAAGCTGTCGGTATCTGAATAGGTGCCCACAGTGTTGCCGCTGGCGTCCAGCCCCCTGACGCGCCAATAGTATTTGCCTGCGTAGTAGCGGGCGTATTCGTCATAGCAGCTGAAGGAGCTGTCCACGACTTTTGCCCATGCCCTGTCCTTGGTAGGGGAGGTATCGTTTTCCACGGCAGGCGGCGAGGTCAGGAGCTCCACCTCGTAGCGTGTGGCTCCCAGCATGGGAATCCAGGTAAAGACAGGATAGATAGGCTGGGAGAAGTTCGGCATCCTGTCGAAGTTGTTCAGCAGGGGCTTGTTGGGAGCCGGTTTGCCTGCATCAAGGCAGATTGGCTCTGCGGTGGAAAAAACGCCGATGGGCTCCTTGCGGAGATTCATGGCCCGTACCCGCCAGAAAAGCTGCGGCTGGTTCTGGTATGGCGTCAAATCAATCTGCAAGCCGTTGGTAAACACCTGCCGGGTGGCAGAGAGATGGTTTTTGGCAGACAGCCTGGCAGTGTTTTCCTCATCAGGGGGGCCTGAGAGAAGCTCCAGCTCGTACAGTACCCCGTCCGGCACACTGTGCCAGACCAGATACGGCTTCAGGCTGGCAGGATTGTCCGCAGTGTACTTGAAGATGGGCACAGGGCGGATTGGCTCCTGGTAGTTGGCATTGGGGATGAGTATTTCCCTGCCGGAGACCTTGCCAAAAATGCCATAGGCAGTGATCTTGTAATAGGCAGGTATGGCGGTAGGCGGCACGGTATAGGAATCCTGTACCGTAAATTCGGAGCTTACCCTGGTGAATTCAGGCTCCCCTTCCACCAGGCCGGTGGTCTTGTAATAGGTTTCCACCTGATAGAGGCAGGGATAGGGATAGCGCTGCCAGTGCATGACCGTGCTGCCCTTTTCCTGGGAAAAGCTGGCAGTGACCTGGTAATCCTTCAGCCCCAGCAAATCTGTCTTTTCTGTGAGAAAAATACAAAAAATAGTAAAACAGCATATAATCGTTAAAAATGAAAGAAAGTACGCAATTAATTTCCGCATATTAAATTATCCTCGGGTATTACTAATATATTCAAACCTATTATACATGAAAAACTGCAATAGAACAACAAAGAGGCTTTTCAAATAGCTGAATTATTAGTATAATGTTCAAGATAGATTGAATTTCAGGCTACAGGTCGGTGGAATTTTTTTGAAAAATATTTATGTAAGGAAATGATGGCATGTCATTAAATCAGGATTTTATTGCTGCAGCCAAGGAGCTGCTGGGCGAGGAACAATTTTATGTGAATGAGCCGATGAGCAGGCATACGACCTTTAATATCGGGGGACCGGCGGACTATCTGCTGTTTCCTTCCGATATGGAACAAGTGGCGAAGATATTTGTCCTCCTGAGGGATTTTGATATTCCCCATACCGTGCTGGGCAATGGCTCCAACGTGCTGGTGCTGGACAAGGGTATCAGGGGAGCTGTCATCAAGTTTCATGCGCCTATGAGCTACAAGCAGTGCGACGGCAATAAAATCGTTGCCGGGGCAGGTGCGTATCTGAAGCATGTTTCCCAGTTTGCTGCGGAAAACGGGCTGGCAGGGCTGGAGTTTGCCTGCGGCATTCCGGGCAGCCTGGGGGGCGCAGTCTTCATGAATGCAGGGGCCTATGGCGGCGAGATGAAGAACGTGGTCACCCAGGTGAAGACCGTGGCGCATAATGGCAATATTATTACCTATGAGAAGGATGAGCTGGATTTTGGCTATCGCCATAGCGTCTTCCAGCATAACGGGCAGGCTATCTGCGAGATTACCATGGAGCTTGAGCCGGGGGACAGGGAGGAAATTCAGGCGAAAATGGCTGATTTTACCCAGCGCCGGGAGAGCAAGCAGCCTTTGGAGCTGCCAAGTGCAGGCAGTACCTTCAAGAGGCCTCAGGGATATTTTGCCGGGACGCTGATTGATGAGACGGGGCTGAAGGGACTGCAGGTAGGCGGTGCCCAGATTTCCACCAAGCATGCCGGGTTTGTGGTGAATTCCGGCAACGCTACGGCGGCGGATGTGCTCAGCCTGATTAAAGAGGTGCAGGATAGGGTGTATGCCAAAAACGGTGTCAGGCTTTTCCCTGAGGTGCGGATTATCGGCGAGCAGTAAGCAGCAGGATATTCCATGCAGGCGGCAACGGGCGGTTATCAGCCGGTGACTGACGAAAAAGACAAGCAGGATGGGTGAAGATGGCAAAGGAAATTGAGCGCAAGTTTTTAATCAAAAGGGAGCTGTGGCAGCCGAAGGGCGAGGGCGTCAGCATCCGCCAGGGCTATCTGTCCCTGGAGCCGGAGCGCACGGTGCGGGTACGCCTGAAGGGGGAGCGCGGCTTTCTGACCATCAAGGGGAAAAATCATGGCATTTCCCGTATGGAGATGGAATATGAAATTCCTGCAAAGGAGGCGGCACAGCTCCTGGATGAGCTGTGCCTGAGGCCCCTGGTGGAAAAGACACGCTATACTGAGTCCTATCAGGGGCAGCAGTGGGAGATTGATATTTTTGCCGGGGACAATGCAGGGCTGGCGGTGGCTGAGGCGGAGCTTGAGTCCGAGGCTGCAGAGCTGGTGCTGCCTGACTGGGCAGGGCAGGAGGTATCAGGGGATGCCAGGTACTATAATTCCAGCCTGATACATAATCCCTACAAAAACTGGCAGTCGTGATAAAGTACAGTGGACATAGGTTGCCTGTATAAAAACATTTTTATTTTATTTGGCTCAATGTGTATACGAGATGGAAAAATGTTTCTATACAAAATAATCAATGTAATATTTTTTATTAAATGTTGACAAATTAGTGTTAATGAGTGATAATATACAAAGCTCAATGAAAACTTGTGATAGTTGCCTTGGGCAGATGGTATAGGAGGGGTTTTTCTTAATGAAGCACGTATTATCTGTTCTGGTAAAGAATCAGACCGGTGTGCTGGTTCGGGTGGCAAGCATGTTCTCGCGCCGGGAGTTCAATATTGACAGCCTGGCGGTGGGCGTGACCGAGAACCCTGAGTTTTCCCGTATTACCGTGGTGGTATACGGTGATGAGTATCTGGTTGACCAGATGATGAAGCAGCTGGAGAAGCTTCCTGATGTGGAGGCGGTGCAGCGGCTGGCAGCCGGAGACGCTGTGTATCGCGGCATGACCATGATAAAGGTCAAGGCGGACGATACCAACAGGCTTGACGTGTTAAAAATGGCGGAGCTTTTCCGGGCCCGCGTCATTGATGTGCAGCCTACTACCCTGATTTTTGAGGTTACCGGCGATGATGACAAGGTGACGGCGTTCACCCGTCTCCTGAAGCCGTATGGTATCCTGGAGATTATCAGGACAGGCCTTATCGGCCTGGAGCGGGGCGAGCATACAATACAAGAACATTGTGAGGAGAGAGAGTATTATGGCAAAAATCTTTTATGACCAGGATGTAAATTGGGAAGTTATCAAGGACAAGACCGTTGCTATTATTGGTTATGGTTCCCAGGGACATGCCCATGCGCTGAACCTGAAGGAGAGCGGTCTGAACGTTGTAGTAGGCCTTTATAACGGTTCCAAGTCCAAGGCTGTTGCTGAGAGCAAAGGTCTGAAGGTTCTGCCAGTTGGCGAGGCAACTGCAGCTGCTGACATCATCATGATTCTGATTCCTGATGAGAAGCAGGCTGATGTATATAAGAATGAGATTGCACCAAACCTGACTGCTGGCAAGGCTTTGGCATTTGCACATGGTTTCAACATTCATTTCCAGCAGATTATTCCACCTGCTGATGTAGATGTATTCATGGTTGCTCCGAAGGGCCCTGGTCATCTGGTACGCCGTACTTTCACTCAGGGTGGCGGTGTTCCTGATGTATTTGCAGTATATCAGGATGCTACCGGTCATGCTTTCGAGCTGGCCCTGGCTTATGCCCGCGGTATCGGCGGCACCCGTTCCGGCTGCATTCAGACTACCTTCCGTGAGGAAACTGAGACCGACCTGTTCGGTGAGCAGGCTGTTCTCTGCGGCGGCGTATGCTCCCTGATCAAGAACGGCTTTGAGACTTTGGTAGCTGCAGGTTATCAGCCTGAGATTGCATACTTTGAGTGCTTCCATGAGATGAAGCTCATCGTTGACCTGATGTATGAGGGCGGTATGGCCAAGATGCGCAAGTCCATCTCCAACACTGCTGAGTATGGTGACTATGTATCCGGCCCTCGCGTAGTAGCTGAGCCTAGCCGCAAGGCTATGGAGCAGGTTCTGAAGGAGATTCAGGACGGTACCTTCGCCAACAAGTTCCTCACCGACAACAAGGTTGGCTGGCCGAACTTCTACGCTATGCGCAAGCTGAATGCAGAGCATCAGATTGAGGAAGTAGGCGGCAAGCTGCGCGGCATGATGAGCTGGCTGAAGGATGGCGCTGATTTGTCCAAGGACTAATGTCAGCCCGGTTGCTTTTGACAGGTAAATTAAAATAAAATGAAATAGGCTTATGCCGTGTTTGGCATAAGCCTATTTGTAGCATTAGTGAGAATTATGAGAGGTGTATGTTATGGGTATGAATATGACCGAGAAAATTCTTGCCAGACATGCAGGCCTGGAGTCTGTATCTGCCGGTCAGCTGATTTTCTGCAAGCTGGATATGGTGCTGGCAAATGATGTAACTGCTCCGCCTGCCATCAAGGAGTTTGAGAAGATTGGCAAGCCGGTGTTTGATAATACAAAGATTGCCCTGGTGCCTGATCATTTTACGCCAAACAAGGATATTAAGGCAGCAGGTCTTGCCAAGACTGTCCGGGAGTTTGCCAGGAAGCATCAGATTAAGAATTATTTTGAGATTGGCCGCGTAGGCATCGAGCACGTCATCCTGCCGGAGAAGGGCATTGTAGGCCCTGGCATGCTGACCATCGGCGCTGATTCCCATACCTGCACCTACGGTGCGGTAAACGGCTTTTCTACCGGCGTGGGTTCCACTGACCTGGGTGTGGCTATGGCTACCGGCGAGGCCTGGTTCAAGGTGCCAAAGGCTATCAAGGTTGTCCTGACGGGCAAGAAGCCAAAGTACATCTGTGGCAAGGATGTCATCCTTACCCTGATTGGCATGATCGGCGTGGATGGTGCCCTGTACAAGGCAATTGAGTTTGCCGGTGAGGGCGTGGCGGAGCTGACCATGACTGACCGACTGACCATCAGCAACATGGCCATTGAGGCCGGCGGCAAGAACGGTATCTTCCCGTTTGATGAGATTACCAGGGAGTATGTAGAGGGGCGTGTGCAGCAGCCTTATGAGCCGGTAGCGGCTGATGAGGATGCGGAGTATGAGCAGGTGGTGGAGATTGACCTGTCCAAGCTTACTCCTGTAGTGGCATTCCCGCATCTGCCGGGAAATACCCACCCTGTGTCCGAGATTGGGGAGATTAAGATTGACCAGGTGGTAATCGGTTCCTGCACCAATGGACGCCTTGAGGATTTGCAGCAGGCAGCGGAAATCCTGGCAGGCCATACTGTACATCCTGATGTGCGCTGCATCATTATCCCTGGTTCCCAGCAGGTTTATCTTGATGCCATGAAGGCTGGTTATGTGGAGACCTTTATTAATGCCGGTGCTGCTGTTAGCACCCCTACCTGCGGGCCGTGCCTGGGTGCCCACATGGGTATCATGGCAGCCGGGGAGAAGGCTGTTTCCACCACTAACCGTAATTTCCGCGGCCGCATGGGCCACGTTGATTCCGAGGTTTATCTGGCAGGCCCTTATGTGGCGGCAGCCAGCGCAATTCTCGGCCGTATTGCAGTTCCAGAGGAGGTAAAGTAAGATGAGCTTAGAGGGAAAGGTTTGGCGCTACGGCGACAATATTGATACGGATGTGATTATTCCGGCACGCTATCTGAACTCCTTTGACCCGAAGGATCTGGCGGCTCATTGCATGGAGGACAGCGATGAGCATCAGGATGCGCCTTTTGCCAGCAACGTGGTGGAAGGGGACATCATGGTAGGCGGCAAGAATTTCGGCTGCGGTTCTTCCCGTGAGCATGCGCCGATTGCCATCAAGGCTGCCGGTGTGCCTGTGGTTATTGCTGCGGATTTTGCCCGTATTTTCTACAGGAACGGCATCAATATCGGACTGCCGCTGCTGGAAATCGGTGCTGATGTGGAGAAAATCAGCCACGGGGACAGGCTCCGGGTGGATACTGCCACCGGCGTAATTGAGAACCTGACTACCGGGGATGTATTCCATGCCCAGCCGCTGCCGGGCTTCGTGCAGGATATTGCCAAGGCTGGCGGCCTGATTAACTACATCAAGGCAAAGGGCTAAAAGCATAAATATATAGTGATGAAATTGCACTGGTGCAAGGATTTTGTACCGATTTAAGGAGAAGATAGTATGGCAAAGAAGATTGTGGTCATTCCTGGTGACGGCATCGGCAAGGAGATTACTGACTCCGCCGTAGAGGTGCTGAAGAAGGCTGCGGAGAAATATTCCCTGGAGCTGGAATATGAATACAAGGATGCAGGCGGTACTGCCTATGACAAGTTTGGCACGCCACTGCCAGAGGATACCCTGGAGGCATGCAAGGCTGCTGATGGGGTGCTGTTCGGTGCCGTTGGCGGTGACAAGTGGGATAATGTGGAGCCGTCCCTGCGGCCTGAAAAGGCAATTCTGGGACTTCGGAAGGGCCTGGGGCTGTACGCCAACCTGCGTCCTGTAAAGGTGGCAGATTCTTTGACTGAGTATTCTCCTTTGAAGCCGGAGCTGGTCAAGGGCGTTGACCTGGTTATTGTCCGGGAGCTGGTAGGCGGTATTTACTTCGGTGACAAGTGCGAGTCCGAGGAGTTTAACGGTACTGAGCGGGCCTGGGATCTGGAGAATTATTCTATTCCTGAGGTGGAGCGCATTGCCAAGCTGGCTTTTGAGACCGCCCGCCTGCGCCGGGGCAAGGTCACTTCCGTGGATAAGGCGAATGTGCTGGCAACCTCACGCCTGTGGAGGCGCACGGTGGCAGAGGTGGCAAAGGATTATGACGATGTGGAGCTGAATAATCTCTACGTTGACAATACTGCCATGCAGCTGGCTGTCCGCCCGACTCAGTTTGATGTTATCGTGACCGGCAATCTCTTTGGCGATATTCTCAGTGACGAGGCTGCGGTGATTGGCGGCTCTATTGGCATGATGCCGTCTGCTTCCATCGGTGAATGTACCAGTCTCTATGAGCCAATTCACGGTTCTGCACCGGATATCGCAGGCAAGGGCATTGCCAATCCTATTGGTACGATTCTGTCTGCGGCTATGCTGCTGCGTTATTCCCTGCAGGAGGAGGCCGCTGCCAAGGCCATCGAGGATGCTGTGGATGCAGCTCTGGCTGAGGGCTGGCGTACTGCTGATTTGTGGCATGAGGGCTTTAAAAAGGCAAATACCGAGGATATGACCAGGGCTGTACTGGCACATATCTGATGTTGTTTTTACAGAAGTTTTAATGAGGGGGGCCTGCCCATGAATGGAGCTCAGGTAATCGTAAAAATTCTGCAGGAGCAAGGGGTTGACACGCTGTTTGGCTATCCGGGCGGCATGATTCTCCCTTTATATGATGCACTGTATGATGCAAAAAATATCAATCAGATTTTGACTACTCACGAACAAAATGCGGCTCATGCTGCTGACGGATATGCCCGTGCTACCGGCAAGGTAGGCGTGTGCATTGCCACCTCCGGCCCGGGGGCTACCAACCTGGTGACAGGGCTGGGAACGGCATTTATGGATTCTATTCCTGTGGTTGCCTTTACAGGTCAGGTGGATACAGGGCTTTTGGGCAGGGACTCCTTTCAGGAAATCGACATCATGGATGTGACCATGCCTGTGACAAAGCACAATTACAAGGTCAAGGACCCGAAGGCTCTGGCTGCTACTGTCCGGGAGGCTTTTCGCCTGGCAAGGCATGGCCGCCCTGGGCCTGTGCTGGTGGATATTCCCCGGGATATTTTGCTGAATCCGGCTCCTTTTTATGCTGACGATACGCCTGTGAAGGAACCTGGCACCCCGGATGCTGATTTCAAGATTTGCGTGGCAGAGGCGGCGGAGGTAATCTGCCAGGCGAAGCAGCCGGTGATTATTTCCGGCGGCGGTGTCATCAATGCAGGTGCTTCCAAGGAGGTAGTTGCATTTGCGGAGCATTATAACCTGCCGATCGTGTTTACCCTGATGGGCATTGGCGGTGTGCCTAGCGAGCATCCCAATGTGCTGGGCTTTGCCGGTATGCATGGCACCAAGGCTGCCAACAATGCCGTGGCAAATGCGGATTTGATTATTTCATTGGGCAGCCGCTTTGCTGACCGCCAGACAGGCAATCTTGATAAATACACAGTGGGAACCAAGTTTATCCATGTGGATATTGACCCGGCGGAAATTGACAAGAATATTGCCAGCTCTATAGGGCTGGCCGGCAACATGCAGACTATTCTTGCCATGCTGATGCAGCGTGAGCCTGTGTCCAGGCTGGAGGACTGGTGGAAGAAAATCCGTGGCTGGCGCTGCGAATATGCCTATGATTATCATGTTTCCAGGCTGACTGTGCCTTGGGCCATGAATTGCGTGGCAAAGGCTGCCAGCGGCAAGGAGTTTGCTTTTGCCACGGATGTGGGACAGCATCAGATGTGGTGTGCCCTGCACTTGAAGGTGCAGGAGCCAAGGACATGGTTTACCTCCGGCGGCCTTGGCACTATGGGGTTTGGCCTGCCTGCGGCTATGGGGGCACAGGTTGCCTATGAGAACAGCGGCAGCGAGAGGCGCGTAGTGCATGTGGCTGGCGATGGCGGCATCAAGATGACCGGCAATGAGTATTATACCATTGCCAGGCTGAATCTGCCGATTATCTCCATCATTGTGAATAACAGCAGCCTGGGCATGATTCGGCAGCTGCAGAAGGTAAACTACAAGGAAAGATACATTGCCTGCGAGCTGGATTATCCAATGGATTATGCAGCCTATGCCAGGAGCTTTGGCATAGAGGCGGAAAATGTTGACTCTACCGAGGGCTTTGCAGAGGCATTTAGGCGTGCCATGTCTGAGCGCAGGCCGTATGTTATCGTGATGAATATCCACAGAAGCTTTGTGGAGCCGATGATAAAAGGCGGTGCCAGGATTAATGAGTTCGTGGATTTCAAGTAATGTGAAATAAATGCAAATAAAGAGGACAGCTATGGGAGATGTGTTCCGTAGCTGTCCTTTTTTATGGGTATATATGTTTATGCAATTTTTTATATGCTTATGGCAGTGGGGATTATTGCCTGAGCTTTGCTTCGTAAAGCTCCTCAAAGAGCTGGCAGGCATCCATGATGCAGTCAGGGCAGGAGCGGAGGACTTTGCCGGTGCCAACGCCTTTTAATTCGTGGCAGAGGACGGAGCCGTTCTGAGCCTTGAAGCGTTCCAGGATTTCCCGTCCCAGGGCATAGGTCTGAGCCTTGGTGGAAGGGTGTTCCAAATCACCGCAGCTGTTCAGGAGGCCGATGAGAGCTATAGCGCCGCTGATGGCACCGCAGGTTCCCTGCATATTGCCGCCGCCCAGTCCGAAGCCCTCAGTGATTTTAAACAGCTGCTCCGGTGCCATATCAACTAAATCAGCATAGGTAAGAGCTACGGACTGGGCACAGTTGTAGCCCAGGTCGTGCTTTTCGATTGCTATTTTCTTTCTGCTTTCCATAATGTGTATTCTTCTCCTTCTTTTGCCATTGGTACTATAAATGTGCTGTCTTGCAGGCAGTTTCATTGCACGTATCCTGCTAAATAAAATTATATCATAATTTTTTCGGAAAAGCAGGAAAATCAGTCGTATATGTAGAATTTTAACCAGTAAGGAGTAAAACGTGTTTTAGTAGTGCATTGGTGCATATAGAGATGTGCATGAGGTGCAGCAGGATGCCGGAGAGGTGGTGGGAGAAATGGAATACTATGAGGTGCTTGAGAATTTCGGCCAGCTGGCGCTGGCATGCGTGCTGGGAGGCATGATAGGCTATGAGCGTCAGTCACGGCGCAAGTCAGCAGGGCTGCGCACGAATATACTTGTATGCCTTGGCTCATGCCTGATAATGATGATGTCCTACGAGATATATAAGCAGGTGGAGGGCATGACAAATGCGGACCCGGCAAGGTTGGGGGCGCAGGTAGTCAGCGGCATTGGTTTTCTGGGTGCCGGAGCCATCATGAAGGAAGGGGTGAGCGTAACAGGGCTGACCACGGCAGCCTGCCTGTGGGTGGTTGCCTGTGTGGGGCTGGCAGTGGGTGCCGGTTTTTACATAGAAGCGATAATGACAACAATTTTGGTAGTTATAGTTGTGGGGGTGCTCAGCCATTTCGAGCTGAAAAAATCCACCCGTGCCGGTGTGCTGCAGCTTACGGTGTATTCGGATAACAATCCTGAACAGCTTTCTATCATTACCAGCTGCCTTGATGATTTGCACATCGATATTACAAAAATCAAAATGCGGGAGGAATATGCCAGGAATGAGCGGGAGCAGACGATTATCCTCGTCATGGAAATGATGCTTTTGAACAGCAGGCATTACAGCACAACCCATATAGTCAATATTTTGCAGGATTTGCCGGGCATACACGGTATAGAGCTGCGCTGATAAATTTATGTTTTTTGGGGAGGCAGGATTATGGATTATCAGGGAATGAGGACTTACAGGCGTTTTCATCAGGAGCCGGTGCCGGAGGCGGTGCTGGGGGAGATGATGGAAAATGTCAGGATTGCCAGCTGTGCAAAGAATGACCAGCCGCTGATTTATACGGTGGTAAGGTCTGCTGAGATGGTGAAGGCGATGCAGCCGCTGGTGAAATGGGCAGCAGCCCTCCCAAAGGAGCTGGGGACGCCTGTGGAGGGGGAGCAGCCGACCGCCTTTGTGGTGATTGCCAAGTCGGAAAGGGCTGTGCCCCTTAGTGACATTGATGTGGGGATTGCCGTAAATACGCTGGCTGCCACCGCATGGGAGCACAAGGTAGGCAGCTGTATCATGGCCTCCATCAATGCACCGAAAATACAGGAGCTTCTGGCAATACCGGAAGGCTACAAGGTACGCCTGGTGCTGGCGCTGGGGTATCCTTCCCACAAGAGTACGGTGGTGGAGCTGAAGGACAGCCTGGATTATTATCTTGACGAGGAAAGGAATTATTATGTTCCGAAGCGTGCCCTTGAGGATATTGTGACTTATAAGTAAGGTTTTGTGTCGTTTAAGTAAGGTTTTGTGTCGTTCATTGGGATAAATACAGCAGGCAGCCCGGGATGGATATGGCTTTTTCGCCTTGGCGAAGGGGGCATATGGCGGATATTTCCCGGCTGCCTGTTTATTTTGCAGATTTTTTTGTCAAATTATGTATTTTTTTGGTATAATAATGAAATGAATGTTTAAAAATAATTTTGAGGGTGAGTTAGTTGCAAAAAAAGCGGACAAAGACAACCAGCCGCAAGAAGGCTGCTGAGAATAAAAAAACTGCTGCGGCGAAGCGCGGAAGCAGTGGCAGTGCCAATGCCAATGAGCCGGTACAGGATAATACAAAGCGGAACTATGAGCTGCGGGGGCTGGCATTTGTGGCTGCCGGGCTGATTGCTATCTGCGGCATAGCCGGATTGAATGTAGGCTTTGTGGGGCTCAAGGCAGCCAAGTTCCTGCAATATTTCTTTGGCGTAGGGGCATTGGTGGCAGCAGGTGCCTTTGTGGGCGCAGGCGGCTATTATATCATGCGGCATCAGAAGCTGGTCTTTAATGCCAGGCTGCTGGGGGGCATCGGCTTTTTTGCCTGTGCCATTTCCCTTTATCATCATCTGGTGGTAAAGCCGGGGGAGGAAATTCTGCCTTCCAGCCTGGTGGAGGGTGGCGGACTTCTGGGGGGGGCCATTACGATTTTTCTGCACAATGTAGCAGGTGTGGATGGAACACCAATACTTCTGGCGGTAGGGCTGATTGGCGCCTTGATTGTGGCAACCACCTGGTCGCTGGCACAGGGCATCCTGACCACCAAGGAAAAGGCGGAAAAAGGTGCTGATGTTGCCAAGAAAGCTACAGTGGTGGTCTATGATAAGACAGTTGAGGTAGGCGGCAAGGCCAAGGAGCAGGTGCAGGAATATGTGCAGGAGCATATTGATGATGTGGGCGAAAGGCTGAAGCGGCTTCGCGGCAAGCAGTTTTTGGCGCGTTATGAGCAGGATTCTGCTTTTTTGAACGGGGAACAGGGCACATCTGCCGCTGGCAGTGACAAAAGAGGTGCAGCTTCTTATCAGGAAAAAACTCATGCATCCGGCAGGGACAGCCTGTCAGGTGTGAGCATAGCGGCAGAGCTGATGGCTGAAAAGGAGTCCGGAGATGTGAAGGAGTTTGCGCCGCCACCTGCCAATGCAGATGAGCTGGTGGAAGCAAATCCTGTGGCAGCAGGCTTCTTTGCGGAAAAGTTTTCCAGCACGGCAGAGCCGGAGGAAGTGCCTGAGCTGGCTGTGCAGCTGGGCCTGGAGACTGCGGATGAGAGCCAGGCCGGGCTACATGCTCAACCTGCCAAGCAGATTCAGGCAGATGACTGGGAAGGGATGGCTGATTTTGACTGGGAGAGGTATGCCGCAGACAATAGTGACAGCATATTCGCTGATATAAGCAGTGATATAGATACAGATATGCATACAGGCATAGATGCAGAGACAGAGGTAAATACAGATACAGATGTAGATGTGGATGCAGGTGTTGATGCAGAGACGATTGCTGCTTTAGACATAATGGGAATAGATATAGCTAAAGCTGCAGGCGAAGATGAGGCAGACACAGAAGCAGACGCAGAGGTAGAAGCAGAGATAGAGCTAGAGGCAGAGACGAAAATAGAAGCAGATATAGTGGCAGAGGCGGAGACAGAAACGAAATCAGAAGCCGATGAGTATGACTACGGCATCGATGATATGGAGATAACCTACCCGGAGGAGTCGGTGGATTTGACAGAGGCTGTTGAGGACGATGGTTCTGTGCAGCAGCCAGGGGAGGAAATTATCACAGAACAGCCAGTAGGGAAAGCCAGCGTGGAGCAGGCAGCAGCAAAAGCGGCCCCGGAGCAGGCAGCACCGCCACCGCCGCCATACAAGCTGCCGCCTCTGCATTTGCTCTCCAAGACCGTAAAGACCATGAATGAAAGCCTCAATCAGGAAATCAGCAACAACGCGAAAATCCTGGGGGAGACTTTGGCGAATTTCAAGGTGAAGGCTTCCATCCTCAACGCCTGCCACGGACCGGCTGTTACCCGTTATGAGGTGAAGCCTGCACCAGGCGTCAAGGTCAGCAAGATTACGGGGCTGGCTGACGATATAGCCCTGAACATGGCAGCAACAGCGGTGCGCATTGAGCAGATTCCCGGCAAGGCGGCTATCGGTATCGAGGTGCCGAACCGTGAGCTGGAAAGCGTGCAGCTGAGGGAGGTGCTGGAAAACCCTGCCTTTGCGGCAGCCAAGTCCAAGCTGACAGTGGGGCTGGGCAAGGATATCGGCGGACAGGCTATCTTTGCCGATTTGGCGAAAATGCCTCATCTGCTGGTGGCTGGTGCCACCGGCTCCGGTAAGTCAGTATGCATCAACACCCTGATTACCAGCGTGCTGTTCAAGGCAAAGCCCACAGAGGTCAAGTTTATCCTGATAGACCCAAAGATGGTGGAGCTGTCCGTGTACAACGATATTCCGCACCTGATGGTGCCGGTGGTAACCGATGCAAAAAAAGCGGCCTCAGTGCTGAACTGGGCGGTGCAGGAAATGGAAAAGCGCTATGGGCTGATTGCCCAGGTAGGGGTGCGCAACATGGAGGGCTATAACAAGCTGTTTGCCGATGAGCCTGAGCAGCAGCTTCCTTCTATTGTCATCATTATCGATGAGCTGGCTGATCTGATGATGGTGGCTCCTCACGATGTGGAGGATGCCATCTGCCGCATTGCCCAGAAGGCCCGTGCTGCCGGTATCTATCTGGTGCTGGCTACCCAGCGGCCATCAGTAAATGTCATTACGGGCGTAATCAAGGCAAATATCCCGTCCCGTATTTCCTTTGCGGTGACTTCCCAGATTGACTCCAGGACGATTCTGGATGCTTCCGGCGCGGAAAAGCTGCTGGGCAAGGGCGATATGCTCTTTAAGCCTCAGGAGGCCAACAAGCCGACCCGTATCCAGGGAGCCTTCGTCAGCGACAAGGAAGTGGAGATGCTGACTGAGTACATCAAGTCCCAGGGGCACAAGCTGGAAGCAAATCAGGAAATCATTGATTTTACCAATAAAGCTGTGGAAAGCGAAAATGATGGGGAGAATGATGACAAGGCTTCCTCAGGCAAGGTCAAGATTGACAGCCTGCTTCGGGATGCGGTGGAGCTTACCATGTCCAGCGGCAGTGCTTCCGCTTCCAGCTTCCAGCGGCGGTATCATATCGGTTACAGTCGTGCCGGGCGTCTGCTGGACACTATGGAACAGCTGGGGATTGTAGGGCCGCCCCAGGGCAGCAAGCCCCGGGAGATTCTGGTAACGGAGGCTCAGGCCTTTGAGATAATGGACAATTATGAAAATCAGTAATATATGATTTGTATTAGGAGATGTATTTGGTGGCTAAGCTGGAAATAAACATGCTGGAGGGCTCTATTTGGGACAAGGTGCTGAAATTTGCCATTCCCCTTGCCATGACAAGCATCATGCAGCAGCTTTTTAATGCTGCCGATGTGGCCATTGTGGGGCAGTTTGTGGGCAAGGAGGCTTTGGCTGCCGTAGGGGCCAATGGCATAGTAATCAACCTGATGCTGAACCTGATGGTGGGGCTGTCCATTGGCGCCAATGTGGCCTGTGCCAATTTTCTGGGGGCAAGGACTTACCTGCGCCTGAAAAAAGCGGTGCATACCTCCATGCTGGTGGCAGTTTTGTGCGGCATCTTTCTGGCGGTTTTCGGTGTCACTTTCGGGCGGGATATTTTGCTCTTGATTGATACGCCGCCGGAGATACTGGATGCCGCCGAGCTGTACCTGCAAATTCTGATGGCAGGAGTTCCTACCCTTTTGCTGTACAACTTTGGGGCCGCCCTGCTGCGCAGCAAGGGGGATACCAGGCGGCCTTTGTACGCCATGCTGGCATCAGGCTGTATCAATGTCAGCCTGAATCTTTTCTTCGTGCTGGCCTTGCATATGGGGGTGGAGGGAGTCGCTATCGCTACGGTGATTGCCACTACCTGCAGTGCCTGCCTGATTGTGTACTGGCTGCATCAGGAGGAAGGGCCGATGCAGCTGCAGCTGCGCAAGCTGGCCATTGATGTAAGTGTGCTGGCGTATATTGCCAGGATTGGCCTGCCGGCAGGCTTGCAGGGCATGGTCTTTTCCTTTTCCAACATCATTATTCAGATTGCCATTAACAATCTGGGGGCGGAGTATATCGCCGCCTCGGCTATTGCCCTGAACTTTGAATTTGCCGCCTTTTTCATTCTGTCCGCCTTTTCCCAGGCGGCTACCACCTTTGTGGGACAGAATTTTGGGGCGGGGAATATCCGGCGCTGCCGTCAGATTATGCGCTGGTGCGTAGGGATGAATTTCGTCATTACCGGCAGCATCTGCCTGCTGATGTCCCTGCTGGCACCTTTTTTGGCAGCCATCTACACGGCAGATGCAGAGGTTATCGAGTATGCGGTGCTGCGCATACGCTATATCCTGACCTTTGAATTTATGAATGTGGTCATCGAGACCTGTTCCGGCGGCATGCGGGGAGTGGGACATTCCCTTTATCCGGCAGCGGCCTGCTTTCTGGGGGTGTGCGTCTTCCGGGTAATCTATATCTATACGATTTTTGCGGCGGAGCCGGTTTTCAGCGTGCTGATGGCGGTGTACCCCATCAGCTGGGTATTTACGATTTTGCTGATTATCGGAGCGTATTTTTACGTTTTCAACAAGCTGGAACGTTCTATGCTGCCAGCCGTTGGGAAATAATATAAGGATGCAGGCTTGAAATTTAAGGCTGCAGGGAAATGTATGCAGGCAATGCACAGATGATTTTTATAAAAGGAGTGCAGAAAATATGGAAACAAAAGGATTGATTCTGGTGCATACCGGCGACGGCAAGGGCAAGACTACGGCAGGGCTGGGACTGGCCCTAAGGGCATGGGGCAGCGGCCTCCGGGTGCTGATTTTGCAGTTTATTAAGGGGGGCTGGAAATACGGCGAGCTGGAAGCCATTGAACGGCTGGGGCAGCTGGATGGCAGGATTGAAATTAGGCCGCTGGGGCTCGGCCTGATGCGCAGTGACGAGGACAGGGAAAAGCATATCAGGGCGGCGGCAAAGGCCTTGCAGGAGTCAGAACGGATGATGGTGTCCGGTCAGTATGACCTGATTATCTTTGACGAGATTAATTATGCCGTGAAGTTCGGCCTGATTTCCCTTGATGATGTGCTGGCACTTCTGGACAAGAAGCCGGAAAAGCTGCATGTGCTCCTGACAGGCAGGGATGCGCGGCTTGAGCTGATTGAGCGTGCTGACCTGGTAACGGAGATGAAGCTGGTGAAGCATCCGTACCAGCAGGGCATAAAGGCACAGCAGGGCATTGAATTTTAAAAAATGGGAGATAAGATTTGTGAACAAGCAGGAAATTTTTGATTTTGTAGATAAGCAGGAAATCTGGCACGAGGTTACTGAGCATGAGGCGGCTTTCACCATGGAGGAGGCACTTAACATGGAGATGCCTTATCCGGACCGGGAGGCAAAGAACCTCTTTGTCCGGGATGACAAGAAACAGAATTATTACCTGATTACGGTCTGCGGGCCGAAAAGGGTGCAGCTGAAGGAGTTTAAGAAAGCCCAGGGGACCAGGCGCCTGAGCTTTGCCTCGGCGGAGGATTTGAAGGAAATGCTGGATGTGCTGCCGGGTTCCGTATCGCCCCTGGGACTTCTAAATAACGAGGAATGCAACGTCAAGCTGTTTTTGGATGAGGAATTTGTGCAGGGCAGCGGCATTATCGGCATCCATCCTAATGAAAATACGGCTACAATCTGGATGAAGACGGAGGACCTGCTGACCATGATACGCCGTCATGGCAATGAGGCCCAGGTGGTGGAGCTGTAATTTACCCATTTATTTAACCAGTTATTCTTTCTTTGAGATGTGATGATATGCAGATTGCTGATGTGTATATAAATATTCCTGTCAAGAGCATAGCCAGCTCCTTCAGCTACAGGATACCGGCGAAGCTGGGCAGGCTGGGGGCAGGCTGGCGTGTGCTGGTGCCCTTTGGCGGCCGGGATATTGAGGGATTTGTGGTGAAGGTCTGCCCGGTGGAAAGATACCGGGAGATGAAAGATGCCTATCCCGTGGAAAAGCTGAAATACATCAAGGCGGCGGTGGATGAGGAGCCTTGGTTTTCCCCCAGGATGATTGAGGCTGCCAAATGGCTGGCTGATTTTTATCTGTGCTCTGTGGGAGAGATGATGCGGCTTTTTATGCCGGGGAAAAGCGGGCTGAAAATCCAGCTGAAGTATGAGGCTGTGCCTGATATGGGGGACAATATGCTGCTGATGGTGGATGTGTACCGCCAGGTCTATGAGGCTCTTTTGGCAGCCGGTTCCGCCAAGGAAAAGGAGCTGGGGCAGCAGCTGGAAGCGGATGATATGCCGGAGGCGGCAGCCCAGCTGGGCAAGATTCTGGAAGGGCTCTTGAAGTACAAGCTGGTACGCCGGGTATATGCCGCCAGTCAGCGGGCAAAGGAAAGCTATGAGAGCTATCTGGCCGTGGGCGATGGGCTGACCGCCGAGGCTATTGAACAGTTCGATAAGCGGAAAAAGGCCCAGAAGCGGCTTTTGCTGTGGCTGGCTGACAGGCAGGCTGCGGCCGGGGAGCCGCCTGACATATCCATCAAGGAGCTTTTGTCTGAGGGATTTTCCCGGGAGGTTGTCAAGGGAGTGGCGGAGTCCGGCTTCGGCGCAATCCGCCAGCGGCGGGTGCTGCGTGACAGCTACCGTGATTTTGCGGCAGGCGGCATGGTGCAGGAGCTGACAGCTGACCAGCAAAAGGCGGTTTCAGCCCTGGGCACCCAGCTGAAAATCCGGGAATACCGTACCTTCCTTTTATATGGCGTCACCGGCAGCGGCAAGACCCAGGTGTATATTGAAGCGGCTCGTCAGGCAAGGAACATGGGCAGGAGCGTGGCAGTGCTGGTGCCGGAAATTGCCCTGACCGGCCAGGTAGTGCAGTCATTCAAGGGGTACTTTGCCGGGGATATCGTGGTGATGCACAGCCGCCTCTCCATCAATGAAAGAAATGATGCTATCATGAGGGTGCGCACCGGCCAGGCAGGCATTGTCATCGGGGCCCGTTCCGCCCTGTTTACGCCTCTTGAGGATATGGGGCTGATCATCATGGATGAGGAGCAGGACAATTCCTACAAGCAGGATGAGTCTCCCAGGTATCATGCCAGGGTGGTGGCACAGAAGCTGGCGGAGCTGTACGGTGCTGTACTGCTCCTGGGCAGTGCCACCCCATCTTTGGAGACCTACTACCATGCGGTGAGGGGGGACTATGGGCTTCTTTACATGCCGAAGCGCATCGGCAGCCGCTGCCTGCCTAAGGTGGTCAGTGCGGATATGCGGCAGGAGCTGAGGATGGGGCGGCGCAGCGTGATTTCTCTGCCGTTGCAGAATTTGATTGCCGATACGCTGGCCAGGCATGAGCAGATTATCCTCATGCTGAACAGGCGGGGCTTTGCTACCTTTGTCATGTGCCGTTCCTGCGGCGAGCCGGTAAAATGCCCCCAGTGCACCATGCCGCTGGTGTATCACCGGGACGGGCGGCTCCTGTGCCATCACTGCGATATACAGGTGCCTGTGCCGGATGTCTGCCCCAAGTGCGGCAGCCCCTATATCAAGTATTTTGGCTCCGGCACGGAAAAGCTGGAGCAGGAGCTGGCGGAGCTGGTGCCTGAGGCACGGATTATCCGCATGGACAGGGATACCACTGCCGGCAAGTTTGCCCACACGGAGATACTGGACAAGTTCCGCAAAAGGGAATTTGATATTTTGCTGGGCACCCAGATGGTGGCCAAGGGGCATGATATTCCCAATGTGACGGCAGTGGGCATCCTCAGTGCGGATTCAACCCTTAATATGCCGGATTTCCGGGCGGCGGAGCGGGTGTTTATGCTGATTACCCAGACGGCAGGCCGGGCCGGGAGGGGCGAGGTACCGGGACGGGTGGTGGTGCAGTGCTACAGCCCGGAGCATTTTGCAGTCAGAACCGGCATTGACCAGGATTACGAGGCATTTTTCCGGGAGGAAATGAAGCTGAGAAAGACATTATTCAATCCGCCCTTCAGCAGGCTCATCAAGCTGGTTTTCCAGCATGAGAACGAGTCGGAGGCAAGGCGCATGGCAACAGCCATGAGGGACGCTTTTGTGCAGGAGTTCCGGGGCAATCCCCTGCAGCAGGCAGTGGGCCCGGCACCTGCCATGATGTCCTGGCTGCGGGGCGTTTACCGCTATGCCCTGCTGCTGAAGACCGGGGATATTGAAAGCGTCCTGTGCTTCCTCCGGCGGCAGGGAGCAGGCCAGGACATGAGGGTGATGGTGGATATTGATCCCCTTGCCACTTCGTAGCTTATTTTTTAGCCGTTATATGGATGTCGTGGGGGCAATTGCCAGGTATGTGTAAATGTCAGATAATGTCAGGTAAAGGATAGATAGCTTATGCAAAACGAGGTCTTACGCTGCAGGCTGGCAGCTGCGTACAATTTCTTTGCGCAGCGGGGCCATCAGCACAATATGAACAGGGTACGGGACTTGGCGGAAAAGCTGGCCGCAGGGGAATACGGCATTGCCTTTGCCGGTCATTTTTCTGCCGGCAAGTCCCGGATGATTAACAGCCTGCTGGGGGAAAGCCTCCTGCCTTCCAGCCCTATTCCTACCAGTGCCAACCTGGTAAGGGTGCACAGGGGCAAGGGCGGGGAGGACTATGCCAGGGTGTTCTTTCACAGGGAAAAGCCCAGGAAATATTTGGCGCCTTATGATTATGACTTGCTGAGAAGCTTCTGCCGTGATGGTGATTCCATTGCGGAGATTGAGCTGTGCCGTAGTCAGCTGGATTTGCCGCCCCAGGTGGTTATCATGGACACGCCGGGCATTGATTCGGCGGATGATGCCCACAGGGCGGCTACGGAGGCGGCACTGCACCTGGCGGATATCATCCTCTACGTGATGGATTATAACCACGTGCAGGCGGAGCTGAACTTGTCCTTTACCAGGGATTTGACTCAGGCAGGCAAGACGGTGTACCTGATTGTCAACCAGATTGATAAGCATGTGGAGACGGAGCTTTCCTTTGAGGCGTTCTGCAAGGGGGTGGAAAAGGCCTTTCACAGCTGGGGCGTAAGGCCGGCAGGCTTTTTTTATACATCCCTGAAATACCCGGAGCATCCCCGCAATCAGTTTCCTGCCCTGAAGCAGCTGCTTGATGAGAAGCTTGCGTCACGCCATGAGCTTTTGGCTGAGTCGGTGGCTGCTTCCCTGAACAAGGTGCTGGCGGAATACAGGCAGGAATACGGCCAGGAGAGGGAGAACCTGCTAGCTGGCAGCAGGGAGATACTGTCAGGTCTGTCTGCTGAAAGGCTGCAGCAGATGAGGGATGACTATCGGCGGCTGTCGGCAGAAAGGGACGGGCTGCTGACGGATTGGGAGGCGGAGTTTGATGCAGGTGTGGAGAAGATTCTCGCCAACGCCTACCTGATGCCTACCTCCACCCGCGATCTGGCCAGGGATTATCTGGAAGCCTGCCAGCCTGATTTCAAGGTGGGCTTTTTCGGCAGGGGCAAAAAGACTTTGGCGGAGCTTGAGAGGCGCAGGAAAGCCTTTTTTGAGGATGCGGCGGAAAAGGCACGCACCCAGCTGGAATGGCATATCAAGACATATTTCACGGATTTTGCCCGGCAGCAGCATGTGGATAATGAACAGCTGTCAGGCTATGTGCAGGGCATGGCCATCCTGCCGCCGGAGGAGCTTCTGACGGAGGCCATGCGCTCCGGGGCAAAGCTGACTCAGGACGGTAGCTATGTGATGAATTATACGGCGAATTTTGCCGAGGGCACCAAGCATGTGGCCAGGCGCTTTGCCCTTGCTTTCAAGGAAAAATTGCAGGAAAAACTGGCAGAAAGGCGAAAGCTGCGCTGCCAGGAAATCCACAGCCAGCTGGCAGCTATGGAACGCTACCACAAGGCCTGGTCGGCAGCTGATGAGGCTGAAAGGGCACAGAAGGAGCTGGCGAAGGTGCTGGAGCAGGTGGCAGCAGCTGACTCCATGCCGCCGGAGGGGGATTCCCTTTTCCTGCCGCGGCAGCTGGATGAGGAAATTGTGCCGCCGATGGATGGCAGCCCTGTCAAGTCCTGTGCAGAGGATGGTAAGGCTGATGACAGTGCTGGTGCTGCTATGGCTATGGATATAGCCAGGGATATGGAGCGTAACGCCAGTGAAGGGGTTGCAGGCAAGCCGGAGAGCCAGGATGATTCCGGAGAGGCAGCAGGTATCGCCCATATTCATCAGGAAAAGGGCGGCAAGGCATTGCTTCATAGCTGGGCGGAGAAGCTTCGCAAGGGGAGTCAGCTGACAGGCCGCATCCCGGTACTGAAGCAGCTTGCCGCAGAGCTGGCGGAACGGGCTGACCGCCTGGAGGGCAGGGGCTTCATGGTGACGCTTTTCGGTGCCTTCAGCGCAGGCAAGTCCTCTTTTGCCAATGCCCTTTTGGGGGAGGCGTTGCTGCCTGTATCGCCAAACCCTACAACGGCAGCTATCAATAAGATATGCCCTGTGGATGATGAGCATCCTCATGGCACGGTTGTGGTCAAGCTGAAGGATGAATCCATGCTGCTGGCAGATGTGAACAGGGCGTTGTCGGCATTTCACCAGTCGGCTGCCACCTTGCAGGAGGCGCTGGCCATGGTGGAAAACGCTTTGGAGGACAAGTCCGGCAGCCGCCAGCGGGAAAAGGCCTTTTTGCGTGCCTTTATCTCCGGCTGGCAGGAGGCAGCTGGAAAACTTGGGCAGCAGCTGACCAGGCAGCTGGCTGATTTTGGCGTCTATGCGGCACAGGAGGATAAGTCCTGCTTTGTGGACTGGCTGGCAGTTTACTATGACTGCCCGTTTACCAGGCTGGGCATTACCCTGGTGGACACGCCGGGGGCTGATTCCATCAATGCCCGTCATACCAATATGTCCTTTAATTATATCCGGCAGTCGGATGTGGTGCTGTTCGTGACCTATTACAACCATGCTTTCAGCAGGGCGGACAGGGAATTTCTCATTCAGCTGGGGCGTGTCAAGGACGCCTTTGCCCTGGACAAGATGTTCTTCATTGTCAATGCCATTGATTTGGCGGAGGATGCAGGGGAAGCAGAGGGAGTAATCGGCTATGTGGCTGACCAGCTGAAGAAATACGGCGTCAGGAAGCCGCAGATGTTCGGCCTGTCCAGCCAGCAGATACTGAAGGAGAAAATGTCCGGCAAGAATACAGGCTTTGCCTTTGAGGATGCTTTTTACCGCTTTGTGCTGGAGGAGCTTACGGGCATTGCAGTCAATGCCGCCCGGGGTGAGTACCTGCTGGCGGTGGAGAGGGTAAAGGAGCTGATACGGCTTAACAGCAGCGACAGGGCTGAGAAGGAACAGCGGCGTTTGCAACTGGCGGACTTCAAGGCGAAGGCTGACAGGCTTCTGGCAGGGCTGACCAGTATGGATATGCAGAACCGCCAGCAGCAGGAAGCCAGGGAATTGGTGTATTATGTCAAGCAAAGGGTATTTTTGCGGTATACTGATTTTTATCGGGAGTCCTTTAACCCGGCCCTGCTAAAGGGCAAGGACAACGCCGGCGGCAAGTTGCAGGAGGCCCTGGGGCAGCTCATGGAAAGCCTGGGCTTTGACCTGGCACAGGAGCTTCGTGCTACCACGCTGCGCATGGAGCAGTTTATCAGCAGGCAGGCGTGGCAGCTGCAGCAGCAGGTCAACAGCAAGCTTCTGGAAATCAACAGCGAGCTGCCTATTTCCCAGCGGGATTTTGCCTACGAATGCGGTATGGAGTATGAAACTGCTTTCAAGGATATAGATAGGAAAATTTTTAGAGAGCCATTGTCCATCTATAAAAATCCCAAGAGCTTTTTCGAGCAGGGGGGCACCAGGGAGATGGAAGCGGCCCTGGAGAAGATTTTTGACAGGCTGGCGGATGAATATCTGCATGAGCAGCAGGAGAGGCTGCTGTCCAGCCTCCATGAGGGCACGGAGCAGGTTTTTGCCAGGGTGAAGGAACGCTTTGAGCGTATTTTGCAGGCAAATTACGAGGCTGATCTGGCAGCGCTTGAGGGTGGCGTCCCGGCAGAGGTGCTGGAGGAAATCCTGGCTGAATTGGAGAAGCAGGCCTAGTGATGAAAAGGCGGGATTGCCGCAGTAATGCTGATGGGTGTTTATATTGATATTGATATTCAACACGATTGATATTTGTTAAATCTTTTGGATTGGTGAGGAGTGTAGGAAAGATGAGTTTTGAGTTTACCAAATGGCAGGGCACAGGCAACGATTTTGTGCTGATTGACTGCATGAACAGGTCAGAGGAGCCTTATGTAGCTGCGGCACAGGAAATCTGCGACCGGCATTATGGCATTGGTGCGGACGGCATTTTGCTGGTACTGCCATCGGACAAGGCGGATATCCGCATGAGGATTATCAACGCGGACGGCAGCGAGGCGGAGATGTGCGGCAACGGCATCCGCTGCTTTGCCCGTTATGTCTATGAGGCAGGCCATGTGACCGGGGATGCCTTTACGGTTGAGACTGGCGCAGGCATTCTGGTGCCGAAAATCATCAAGGAAAATGGCAATATTTCCATGATTGAGGTGGATATGGGAGAGCCGGTGCTGGAAGGGGATAAGATTCCTGTGGCTGGCTATGGCATGAACAGGGTAATCAACGAGGAAATCCAGGTGCAGGGCAAGACATTTAAGATGACCTGCGTATCCATGGGCAATCCTCACTGCGTGGTCTTTGTGGAGGATGCGGAGAATTTCCCTATCTATGAGCTGGGCAGATTTTTTGAAACCCATGAAAAATTCCCTCGCAAGACCAATACCGAGTTTGTGCAGGTCATGGACCACCAGCATCTCAGGATGCGCGTCTGGGAGCGGGGGGCGGCTGTTACCCTGGCCTGCGGTACCGGCTCCTGCGCTACCCTGACAGCGGCTGTGCTGAACGGACTGGCTGACCGCCGGGCGGAAGTGCAGCTGGATGGGGGCAGGCTGGTCATTGAATGGAATGAGCAGGACAATCATCTCTACATGACAGGCCCTGCCCTGCAGGTATTCAGCGGCACATATCCTTTACAGGATTAATGTTGTCATGGCTTTTATTTAGTGCTATAATATATGGGCTAAATTGTGGGTTAAAAGATAAAAGAGGATTTATTCATGATAAAGAGTATGACCGGCTTTGGTGCCGGGGACTGTGAAAATCAGGATTTCAAGGTGCATGTGGAGCTGAAAACCGTGAACCAGCGGTATCTGGAGACGAATTTTCACATGCCCTACAGCCTGAATATGTTTGAAAACCAGCTGACGAAAAAGATTAAGGAGTATCTTTCCCGGGGGAAGCTGGATATCAATGTGCGCTTTCAGGACCTGAGGGACAAGGCTGTGACCATCAGCGTGGACATGGGGCTGGTGGATGCCTACGGCAAGGCACTGGATGAGATTAATGACCGGCTGGGGCTGGGGGGACGTCCCGGGGCTGCCCAGATTGCCAGCTATCCTGATGTGCTGAAAATCACCGAGGAAAATGTGGATTTGGCTGGTGCAGAGCCTGTTTTGCTGGCGGCCTTTGAGGAGGCGCTTGGCAACCTGGTGGCCATGCGTACTGCTGAGGGTGAGAATATCAGGGCTGATTTGCTGGCACGGATTGATGTGCTGGAGGGCTTCGTGGCAGAGCTGGAAAAGCTGGCCCCGGAGATTGTGGCAAGCTACCGCCAGAGGCTGGAAAAGCTGCTGGAGGAATACCTGGCCAAAGAGGATATCGATGAGAGCAGGATTATTCAGGAAACTGCCCTGTTCACTGACAAGGTGAACTATACGGAGGAAACTGTCCGGCTGCACAGCCATTTTGACCAGTTCCGCAGTATTATGGGCATGGATGAGCCTATAGGGCGCAAGCTGGATTTTCTCATTCAGGAAATGAACCGGGAGATTAACACCGTGGCTTCCAAGGCAAATTCTGCCGGTGCCGCCCGCTTTGTGGTGGATGTCAAGAGCGAGATTGAGAAAATCAGGGAGCAGATTCAGAATATTGAGTAAATACTGGATGCAGGCTGAAAGCTGATAATCAATGGCTGCAGGCTGATAGTTGAGATTCGAGAGCCTGACATTGGCAGTTGAAGGGAGTTGTGGCTATCGTTGGATATCAAGCTGATTAATATAGGCTTTGGCAATGTGGTATCGGCAAACCGCGTGGTTGCCATAGTAAGTCCTGAATCTGCGCCTATCAAGAGGATTATTCAGGATGCCCGGGACCGCTTTCAGCTGATAGATGCCACTTATGGAAGGCGTACCAGGGCAGTGGTAATTATGGACAGCGGGCATGTGGTGCTTTCGGCAGTGCAGCCTGATACCATGTCCCATCGCATTGTAGAGGAGGACTAGCTGTGCGCAAGGGTTTGTTGATTTTGATTTCCGGGCCGTCCGGCACCGGCAAGGGTACGGTATGCGACCTTTTGAGAAAAAACCACCCGGAGATTTCCTACTCCATTTCCGCTACCACCCGGCAGCCCAGGCCGGGGGAGCAGGATGGCGTAAATTATTATTTCTATGACAAGGAAAAGTTCCGGCAGATGATTGATGCCGGGGAGCTTCTGGAATGGGCGGAGGTCTACGGCAATTATTACGGTACGCCGAAGCAGAAGGTGCTGGACAGGCTGAATGCCGGTGAGGATATCCTGCTGGAGATTGATACCCAGGGAGCCCTGAATGTCATGAAGGCTGTGCCGGAGGGACTGTTTATTTTCCTGCTGCCTCCATCCCTGGAGGAGCTGGCAAACCGCCTGAAAGGCAGGGGCACTGAGACAGAGGAAAGCCTGCAGCGGCGTCTTGGCGCGGCTGTAGACGAGATAAAAATTGCCCATAATTATCGTTATGTGGTGGTTAATGACAAGGTAGAGGCTGCTGAAAAGGCCATTGCCGGCATCATTGAGGCGGAGCATCACCGCACTGACCTGAATGAGGAGCTTCTGGCAGGCTTGCAGCAGTGGAAGGAGAATGCATAATGAGTAAGATGAACATCGTAACCCCTAACCTGGACCAGCTGACACCGCTGGTGGACAGCCGCTATACGCTTGTAACTTTGGCTGCCAAGCGTGCCCGTGACATCATGGACAAAAGCCATCCTGTCACTGCCAAGCGTACCTCTACCCGTGATGTAACCAATGCCATGGAAGAAATCTACGAGGGCAAGATTACCTACAAGCGTTTAACCAGCGGCATCAAGTAAATCTCTGTAATTTGGGGTAGAAACAATATGTTGAATGGGAAAAAAATCGTTCTGGGCGTTACCGGCGGTATCGCCGCCTATAAGTGCGTGGATCTTGCCAGCCGCCTCCGCAAGAAGGGGGCTGAGGTGCACGTTATCCTCACCAGGGGCGCCCAGAACTTCGTGACGGAAACTGCTATGCGGGAAATCAGCGGCAATCCCGTCATTACCTCCATGTGGGGGGAGATACATAATTATGATGTGGAGCATATAGCATTGGCAACCTTGGCTGATGTGGTGCTGATCGCCCCGGCTACGGCCAATGTGCTTGCCAAGGCGGCAGCTGGCATAGCTGATGATATGCTTACCACCACGGTTCTGGCCACAAGGGCGCCGATTTTCTTCGCCCCTGCCATGAACAGCAACATGTATGAAAATCCTGTCACCCAGCGGAATATCACCACCCTGCAGCAGCGGGGCTGGCAGCTGATACCGCCTGCCAGCGGCCATCTGGCCTGCGGCACCAGCGGCATCGGCAGGATGCCGGAACCTTCGGAGCTGGTAGAAGTGCTGGAAAATTATTTTGCCGGGGAAGGTGGCAGCGTGGAAAGTGCTGATGGCAACACTATGGATAGCACCATGGGCAATACCATGCAGGGGCTGAAGCTTTTGGTGACAGCTGCCGGTACCCGTGAGCCTATTGACCCGGTGCGCTATATCGGCAACCGTTCCAGCGGCAAGATGGGCTATGCCATTGCCGAGGCTGCTGCCAGACTGGGAGCGGAGGTTACGCTGATTTCCGGGCCATCGGCCTTGCAGCCGCCAGCCGGGGTGGAGTTTTTCGGCGTGGAGTCCGCCCGGGAAATGCGCCAGCTGGTGCAGGAGAGATTTCCTGCCTGCGACATAGTCATCAAGGCGGCGGCAGTGGCTGACTATCGCGTAAAAAATGTCTCCGACCAGAAAATCAAGAAAAATGATGCGGAGCTTACCCTGGTGCTGGAAAAGAACCCGGATATCCTGAAGGAACTGGGGGAGATGAAGCAGCCCCATCAGACATTGGTGGGCTTTGCGGCAGAAACCCAGAACCTCCTGCAATATGCCAAGGGCAAGCTGGAAAAGAAGAACCTTGACATGATTGTAGCCAATGATGTATCAAAGCCCCAGGCAGGCTTTAACGTGGACACCAACCTCATCAAGCTTCTGAAGCGTGACGGTTCTATTGAAGAACTGCCGCTGATGAGCAAGAAGGAGCTGGCGTATATTATTCTTGACAGGGTAATGAAGCTGAGAATGTAACAGCGTTTATTTAGTCTTAATTTTATTCAATTTTATTTGCATTATAAAGATGGAGCCGTTTTGCTGAAAAGCTGCGGCTCTGTTTTTGTGTATGAGAAATAATAAAATATTGACTTAGAAATAACATAAATAATTGAAAAGTAACATAAGATATGTTATTATACAGAAAAAATGTTACAAGGAGATGCTATATGAAAAAGCAACTAGAGCAGTATTTTGGCTGCAAAGTAAAAATAGCAGAATACAAGAATAAATTACCGTTGCCGATCTTCATGACAATGCGTGATATTATATTGGTTGAAATGTATGGCGTTAGCTTTGCCATAATAGATGTTATGAAGGAAACGGAGCTAAGCATTGCCGCAATGAAAAAGCAGAAAGCAAAGTATGAGGAAGCTTTGCAGTGCTCTGTAGCATATGCAGTAGCGTTAAACAGCATATCCATGAGAAATGCTCTTGTAAAAAGAGGTGTGCCCTTTGTTGCTCTGCCGGGAAATATATTCTTGCCATTTATGGGAATTATATTGCAGGACGTGCGTCACAATCAGTATGCTAAGGCAGATAAGATGATGCCCGCAACTCAGATGGTTTTTTTGGAACTTTTATATATGGGCGATGAAGACTCAATGTTAAAAAGTGAAGTTGCAAACAAATTGAATCTTGCCAAGACGTCCATTACAAGAGCATCGGCACAATTAGAGGCAATGGGGCTAATCCAGCAGGTTAAATCTGGAACAGAGATTGCTATTAGGAGAAATTATCCACGCAAAGAGTATTATGAGAATGCAAAAACATATTTGATTAATCCTGTTCAGAAAGTGATTACAATTAGACGATGTGAAGTAATCTTTGAATCATTTACCGCAGGTGAAACTGCTCTTAGTCAGCAGTCAGAATTGAATCCACCAAGCATAAAGGAATGTGCAATCTACAAGGGAGAGGAAGTTGTAAACCGGTTGGAAATTGTGGATGCCAGATCTGAGAACCCGGATGCTTGCCTGAAGGTGCAATTATGGAAATACAATCCTTTTTATTTTGCAAGGGAAGGGCGTGTAGATCCTGTTTCACTTGCATGCACTTTTCAAGATAACGAAGACGAAAGAATAGAAGTAAGCATTGAGGAAATGTTGGAGGAATTATAAATGATACCAGGAATAGATTCCTTTAGAGAAAAATTTAAAAATTATACTGATTATTACACTATTATTGGCGGAACTGCCTGCGATATTTTACTCTCAGAGGCAGATTTGCCATTTCGTGCGACAAAAGATATTGATATTATTCTGATTATGGAAGATAATTTCCCGGAATTTGCAACTATATTTTGGGAATACATAGAAGAAGGCGGTTATAAATGCGGTTGGAAGAACGGAGAAAATATGCACTTTTATCGCTTCACAGAAGGCAAATTTGGCTATCCAACTATGATTGAGCTGTTTTCAAGAAAGCCTGGATATCATCTTGAAATAAAAGAAGGAATCATTCCGATTCATATTGATGATGATACTTCCAGTTTATCAGCAATTCTTCTGAATGATGATTTCTATGAATTTATGATGTCTGGACGCAAAGTGGCTGATGGTATTGGTGTTTTGGGAGCAGAGCATTTGATTCCATTTAAAATGTATGCTTGGATTAACCTGTTAGATAGAAAAAGAGCTGGCGAGCATGTCAATGAAAAAGATTTAAGGAAGCATAAATACGATGTATTTCGCTTGCTGCAGATTGTCACATCAGGAACAAAAGTAGAATCAGAAGGACTGGTGAAAGTCAGCATTCGTAGATACATTGAGGAAATCAGCGCAATAGATGAATCGGAAGTAAGACTTTTTCAGATGGGAATGCCTTTTGATAGAGAGAGGGGCGTGGAGTTGCTGAAGGAGATTTATTTGTAAGAAAACTATCATAGGTTTGTGTTTCAATTTCAGGGGATGGTGTAATGCGAGTATTTGCAATATCGGATATTCATCTGTACATTTAGTTTTTGAACATCCTCATGGCAGTAGGTTCTTTTTATGGCAAAATTGAAACAAAGTGAATGATGTTTTTTGTCTTTTTTGATATAATGTATGTGTGGGAAGATGTTTGGAATATTGAACGCAATGACACTAGGGCGGTAGCTTTGGCAGAAGGGATGGAAATGTTGCTTTTGATATTATTTTGCTTTCTGCAATCCGTAAAATAGTGAAAATAAAGCTATTTTAAGAATAAGTTGTTTAGTGTCTAATCACCGGGGGAAAGGTCAACTAAAACAAATGGCTGTGAGTGGGAATCAAGCAGTCATACAAAACATTGCTAAATGTGCTGAAGCTGGCGATATGGATGCAATCATGGTTATGTGTGATATATGTATGTCAAAATCACATCTTTGACAGTTGTTCAGCTTTCAATTTACTTTCCTCTTATTGTTTTTTGTAAGCACCATGCAGGGCTTGAAGTATTCCTGAAGGAGTTGGGTGCCATGAAGCAGCCCCAAAAGATTTAATTAGGATATTGAAAGATGATGGGTGGGTTATTGATAGAATCAAAGGCTCACACCACATCATGAAACACCCAACCAAGCCGGGACGGCCTGTCATTCCTTTACACAACGAAGAACTGAAGCCCGGTACATATAACAATATTTTGAAGCAGGCAGGGCTCAAATGAGCCCTGCTGGCATTACGTAGGAGGTAGGGTTATGAACAAGATTTTTTATCCAGCGGTATTTCATCCGGAAGAAGATGGCGGTTATTCTGTTGATTTCCCTGATTTGCTGGGTTGCGTAACCGAAGGAAACACTTTGGCTGAAGCTATTCAAATGGCAGAGGACGCATTGGGGATATATCTGTATTCTCTGAAAGAGGATAAGGAACAGGCTCCTGAGCCTTCAAATCCGGCTGATGTAGCAACTGAGGGGCAGGATTTCGTTTCCTTGATTGAGTATGATGAGGTGGCGTATCTTAGAAGAACCGATAATCACGCTGTAAAAAAGACGCTCACCATTCCATGCTGGCTTGATACCCTGGCACGTGAGCGCAATATTAATTTTTCTCACTTACTCCAGAACGCATTGTGCAAGGAATTGAATGTTACATTTTCCTGATTTTTGTCTATGGTTAGGAAGTTTTTAGGGATAAAGGATGTGATGTTTATGTTGAATGTTTATCCTGCTATTTTTCATGAAAACGATTAAAGATCTGGTTCTGTTTTATAATGTATAAATACAGCATGAAAATAATGACATTTTAAAGTAGCGGCAGGAAAACTTTTTCCAGAAAAAATTATGATTTTTCCTATTTTTGTGATATAATCACAGAGTATGCAAAAAACGATTGAAAATACAGGAGGAAAAACTTGATGGAAAGTTTTGAAATGCAGCTTGGCGGCAGGACGTTTACCGTTGAGACCGGCAAGATGGCAAAGCAGGCCAATGGTGCTGCTTTGGTTCGTTATGGTGAGACCGTTGTTTTGGTTACTGCTACCGCTTCTGAGGAGCCGCGCGAGGGCGTTGACTTCTTCCCTCTGACTGTTGACTATGAGGAGAAGATGTACGCTGTCGGCAAGATTCCGGGCGGTTTTATAAAGAGAGAGGGACGTCCTGGCGAGTCTGCTATTCTGTGCAGCCGCCTGATTGACCGCCCTATCCGTCCTCTGTTCCCTGAGGGCTATAGAAACGATGTGCAGATTGTGGCTACTGTCCTTTCCGTAGAGCACGACAATGCACCTGAGATTGCAGCCATGATTGGTGCTTCCTGCGCCCTGACTATTTCCGATATTCCTTTCCTGGGCCCGATAGCCGGTGTCCGGGTAGGCCGCATTGATGGCGAGTTTGTCATCAACCCTACCGTGGAGCAGCGTGAGGCTTCCGACCTGAACCTGACCATTGCCGGTTCCCGTGATGCGGTAATGATGGTTGAGGCTGGTGCCAATGAGCTGCCTGAGGAGGTTATCCTTGAGGCTATTCTCTTTGGGCATGAGGAAATCAAGAAAATCGTTGCCTTCCAGGATGAGATGCAGAAGGCTGTAGGCAAGGAAAAGCGCGAGGTTAAGCTGTTCGCTGTGCCTGAGGAAATGGAGCAGGCCATCCGCGAATACGCTACTGCCAAGCTGGATGAGGCAGTGAGAAATCCTGACAAGCTGGCCCGTGACGAGCATATTGCTGCTGTCAAGGCAGAGGCATTGGAGCATTTCCTGGAGATTTATCCTGATGCAGTCAAGGAAATTCCTTATATGCTGCACAAGATTGTCAAGGAAATCGTCCGCCGCATGATTACCAAGGAGAAAATCCGTCCTGACGGCCGTGAGGTGGAGGAAGTGCGTCCTATCAGCTGTGAGGTTGGCCTGCTGCCGAGGACTCATGGCTCCGGCCTGTTTACCCGTGGCCAGACTCAGATTCTGACCATTACCACCCTGGGTTCTTTGGGTGATGAACAGGTGCTGGACGGCCTGGGCGTTGAGACCAGCAAGCACTACATCCATCAGTACAACTTCCCTGGCTATTCCGTAGGTGAGGCTCGTCCTGTACGTGGCCCGGGACGCCGCGAAATCGGTCATGGCGCCCTGGCTGAACGTGCGCTGGTGCCGGTTATTCCGTCTACTGAGGAATTCCCTTATACCATCCGCATGGTTTCCGAGGTGCTTGAGTCCAACGGTTCCAGCTCCATGGGTTCCGTATGCGGCAGCACCCTTTCCCTGATGCATGCAGGCGTGCCTATCAAGCGTCCTGTATCCGGCGTGGCTATGGGCCTGGTTAAGGATGGGGATGACTACACCATCCTGACTGATATTCAGGGCATGGAGGATGCCCTGGGTGATATGGACTTCAAGGTAGCAGGTACCACCGAGGGTGTTACCGCTATTCAGATGGATATCAAGATCAAGGGTATTTCCCGTGAGATACTGGCGTCCGCCCTGGAGCAGGCAAAGCGCGGCCGTGCATTTATCCTGGGCAAGATGCTGGAGTGCATCAGCGAGCCGAATGCAGAGCTCAGTAAGTATGCACCGAGAGTTACCACCATGCAGATTAAGCCTGATAAGATCCGCGAGGTTATCGGGCCTGGCGGCAAGGTCATCAAGAAGATTATTGATGACTGCGGCGTACAGATTGATATTGACGATGATGGCACTGTACGCATTTCCGCTACCAGCGTGGAGGCATCCGCTGCTGCCGTGGCTGCCATCGAGGAGATTGTCCGCGAAGTAGAGGTAGGCCAGATTTACAAGGGCAAGGTTACACGCCTGATGGCATTTGGCGCTTTCGTGGAGCTGCTGCCTGGCCGTGAGGGACTCTGCCATATTTCCCAGCTGGACAAGAAGCGCGTGGAAAAGGTTGAGGACTATGTGAACGTAGGCGATGAGCTGGAGGTAAAGGTTACTGAGATTGACCAGAAGGGGCGTGTCAACGTATCCCACAAGGTTCTGCTCTGATAGTTTAATGGGCTGGTAAATCCGCTGATGACTGCGTAACATAATAATATGATTTTGGAGCCCGCAAATAGCTGCACAGATGGTGCGGTCTTGCGGGCTTTCGATTTTTGAGGTGGCTTTTGGATGAAAGAAATTAAACAATCGCCTTCAGAATTGGCCAGGCGCTTCCTGGTCTTTGCACTGGGCTTGGTGTTTATGGGCTTTGGTGTGGCATGCTTGATTAAATCATCGCTGGGCGTATCGCCTATTTCTTCGCTGCCCTATACCTTTGCCTTGATTATCCCGTCGGTGACGGTTGGCTGCTGGACAGCCATCATGAATTTGCTGATGATATTTATCCAGCCGGTGCTGAAAAAGGGGCTGGACAAGAGAATGCTGGTGCTGCAATGCGGCATGACGGTGGTTTTCGGTTATTTTATTGACCTGTCCCTGGAATGCATGGCACCTCTGGTGCTGGAAAGCTACTACGCCAAGATAGGCATGCTGCTGGCCGGGTGCAGCATCATGGCCTTTGGCACTTATTTCGGCATTATTTCCCGGGTGACGCTGCTGCCCATGGATTCCTTTTTGCAGATACTGGCGGAGAGGATAGGCAGGCGGTATACCAGCGTCCGGGTGGTTTCTGACCTGTGCATGACTACCTTTGCCACTGTCCTCTGCCTGATTTTTGTGGGAGAGCTGAAAGCCGTCCGGGAGGGAACCCTGATTACGGCCTTTCTCTGCGGCACGGAAATCCGCCTGTTCACCAATCAGCTGAAGTCACTGACATATCTTCTGCTGCCGGAAAACCGCATCCAGAAGGAGAGGGAACGGCAGGCTATGCCGGAGGTGTCGGAGGCGCATTTTGTGCTGACCGTTTCCCATGAGTACGGCAGCGGCGGCAGGACGATTGCCAGGCGGATTGCCCATGAGCTGGATTTGCCCTACTATGATACGGAGATCATCAAGATGGCTGCCGAGCGCAGCGATTTTGCCGCTGAATACCTGCATAAGCATGAGGAAAAGATTTCCAGCACGGCACTTTATACCCTGTTTGACTGGTATGCCGGATCCTTCCCTGAGAGCGAGGTGCCGCTGCCGGAGCAGATTTTCCGCCTGGAAGCGCAGGTCATTCAGGAAATTGCTGCCAAGGACTCCTGCGTTATCGTGGGCAGGCTGGCAAACTATGTTCTGCAAAACCACAAAAATTCCCTGCATATTTTTATTACGGCAGATGAGCCGGAGCGTATCCAGCGTGTCATGCGCAAGGAAGCAATCCCTCTTGAGGAGGCCCAGGAAAAAATCCGCGAGTTTGCCAATGACAGGAAAAACCACTGCCAGCAGTTTTCCGCTATGGAATGGGGCAACAGCGAAAATTACGATATAACTGTCAAGTCCAATCGCTATGGGGTGGACAGGACGGCGGCTATCCTCATCCAGCTGATTAAGGAATTCCGCTTGATTCAGTTCTAAAAGGCAATTCTGTAACAAGTAATTCACTAAAAAGAGGTGTAACAGTATGAAGCTGTCTCAACGAGGAAGATATGGCGTATTGGCTCTGCATGACCTGGCAAATGAGTACGGCACAGGTCCTGTGGCACTTAAATCCATTGCTGAAAGGCAGGAAATTTCTGAGAATTATCTGGAACAGCTGATGGGAACCCTGCGCAAGGCGGGCTTTATCAAGAGTATCCGGGGAGCCCAGGGGGGCTACATGCTGGCGAAAAAGCCTGAGGAAATTACCATTGGTGAGATTATTGTAGCCATGGAAGGGCCTATTGCTTTCGCTGACTGCATGCTGATGGATGGTGATGAGCCCTTTGTCTGCCAGAAGGCTGCCGGGTGCAGCCGCCGGGGAGTTTGGGAGAGAATCGGCACCAGGATAAATGAGGTGCTGAATTCCATCACTTTGGCGGAGCTTTGCCAAAAACCGGGAAAATAGACCTGTGCCAGGCTATTGTATTGCAAAATTTACATGTTATAATAAGATGGTAGTTAGATTAATATGATTAATAAGGGCAGTATTGTTTTCCGTGACATGCTGCAGTTTTAGGAGGTTCGGATTATGGTTGGGGAGATTCTTCGTCGCGAACGTGAAAAGCAAGGGCTGAGCATTGCTGACGTAGCAGGGGAGACCAGTATTCGAGATGTATACCTGGAAGCCATCGAAAAGGGCGATTATGATGCGCTTCCCGGTGATGTATATGCAAAGGGCTTTATCAGGAATTATTCCAAGTTCCTGCAGATAGATGGTGATGCCCTGCTGGAGCAGTACGACTCCGAGCGCAATATTGTCAAGGTGGTACAGCCAGCCGATATGCCGAGGGAAGATGAAGCCAGTGAGCCGAAGAAGTCTTTCTTTGGCAGGAATAAAGGTGCTGAGAAGCCTGCTGCAAGGGCTGAAACCAGCAGCAGTACCGGCTACAGCAGGCCTCAGGCGAAGACCAGCCTGTTTGCCGCAGGTGATGAGTACCGCCACAGCCTTGAGCGGGAGGAAAAGAGCGGTTCCAAGAAATTCATGATTTTGCTGGGCGTGATGCTGGTTTTCCTTGGCGGCGTGTATGTTGCTTTTATGGATGAAGGTACAGATCCTGCTGCCAAGCCAAAGCCTGCTGTAAAGCAGGAGCAGCCGGTGAAGCAGGAACCTGCTGCACCTGTAAAGGTCTATGAGGGGGCTGAGGTTTCTGCAAAAATGCTGGAAAATTGCTGGATTTCCGTCAAGGTAGACGGCCAGAATGCCTTTGAGGGCACGGTGGAAAAGGGCAAGGAAATGTCCTGGAAGGGCAAGGAAAGCGTGGAAATCCGTGCCGGTAATGCCGGGGGCATCCAGATAACCTTCAACGGAAAGGATATGGGCACCCTGGGCGAGATAGGGCAGATTGCTGACCGCACCTTTGTCAAGGAAGCAGCTGTACCGCAGGCCGGGGCGAATGCTGCAGACGGCAATGCAGGACAGGCGGCTGGCGGACAGGCTGGGGCTGCGGAGCAGAGCTATTATCAGGAAAGCTACAGCGAGCCTGCTCCGGCTGAGCCGGCTGCACCGGCTGCACCGGCAGAGGCAGCACAGCCTGAGGCTCCTGCATCCGAGCCACCGGCACCGGCTCCGGCAGCTGAACAGGGACAGCCGGCCGCTGCTGCCCAGTGATAAAATTAGGATGAGCGGCAAGGAGTTTATATGAGTTTTCTGCCTGTAACAAGGAAAGATATGGAGGAACGGGGCTGGCAGCAGCTGGATTTTATTTTTGTGTCCGGCGATGCCTATGTGGATCATCCCAGCTTCGGTCCGGCGATTTTGTGCCGCTTGCTGGAAAAGCATGGCTACAGGGTGGGGATTATTCCCCAGCCTGATTGGCACAGCACCAAGGATTTCACCAGCCTGGGCAAGCCACGGCTGGGTTTTCTTGTGTCCAGCGGCAATCTGGATTCCCAGTTAAGCCGTTATACTGCTGCCAAGAGGCTGCGGCACGATGATTCCTATTCGCCGGGTGGCAAGGCAGGCTTCCGGCCGGAAAGAGCTGTTCTGACCTATGCCAGGAGGCTTCGGGAATGCTGGGGAAAGGACGTGCCGATTATTATCGGTGGCATAGAGGCAAGCCTCCGGCGGTTTGCCCATTATGATTACTGGGCAGATGAGGTGCGCCCGTCCATTCTGGCTGAGTGTGATGCGGATCTGCTTGTCTACGGCATGGGGGAGCACCAGCTGATAGAGATTGCCGCCCAGCTTCATCAGGGCGTAGAAATACAGAATATTCAGGATGTGCAGGGGACCTGTTTTCGGGTGCCCGATTTTGACTATATATGGGATTACGAGGCCATTGCCAGCTTTGAGCAGGTGAGGAAAAGCAAGGCTGCCTTTGCGGAAGCCTTTCGGACAGAGTATCTTGAGCAGGACGCTTTTCGCGGCAAGCGGCTGGCACAGCAGAATGGCAGCTGGTGCATTGTTCAGAATCCTCCTGCCATGCCCCTTTCCACAGAGGAAATGGACGAGATTTATGACCTGCCGTATATGCGCACCTGGCATCCCATGTATGACAAGGCAGGGGGCGTCCCTGCCATTGAGGAAGTGAAATTCAGCATTACCGCCCATCGGGGCTGCTTTGGTGGCTGCAATTTCTGTGCCATTATTTCCCATCAGGGGCGGATTATCCAGCCTCGGAGCGATGCTTCCATCTTGCGGGAGGCCAAAATTATGACGGAGCAGCCTGATTTTAAGGGCTATATTCATGACGTGGGGGGGCCTACGGCAAATTTCCACCGTACTTCCTGTGATGCGCAGCTAAAGCGGGGCACCTGCCACGGCAAGCAGTGCCTGTCACCTGATACCTGCAAGAACCTGACGGCAAGCCATGCCGGCTATCTGGAGCTCTTGCGAAAGCTCCGGCAGCTGCCAAAGGTCAAGAAGGTCTTTATCCGTTCCGGCATCCGCTTCGACTATCTCATGCTGGCCAAGGACGATTTTCTCCGGGAGCTGTGTGAGCATCATATCAGCGGCCAGCTGAAAATAGCTCCGGAGCATATTTCGGACAGGGTAACCAGGCTTATGGGCAAGTCCGGCAGCAAAGTGTACCGGCGCTTCGTGGAAAAATTTACCAGGATGAACAAGCAGCTGGGCAAGAAGCAGTACCTGGTGCCGTACTTCATGTCCAGCCATCCCGGCAGCCAGCTGGAGGATGCCATTGAGCTGGCGGAGTTTATCAAGGAGATGGGCTATCATCCGGAGCAGGTGCAGGATTTTATCCCTACCCCTGGCACCCTGTCCACCTGCATGTGGTACACTGGGCTGAATCCCCTTACCGGGCAGCAGGTTTATTCGGCAAAGTCCCCTGAGGAAAAAGCCATGCAGCGTGCCCTGATGCAGTTCTGGCTGCCGAAGAATTATGAGCTGGTGCGCAGGGCACTGGAAAAGGCGGGCAGGCGTGATCTGATCGGCTACGGGGCAAAATGCCTGATACGGCCGGAACAAAAATCTGGCAAGTCACCTGCTGGCAGAAACCTACCTAATAACCATAATAATGCTCATAAGGCTAAAAGAAATAGTAAAGCTGGAAATCAGCAGAAACAGCAAAGTCAGAAAAACAGGAAAAAGTTGGTGAAGTAAATGCGTTGTCCATATTGTTTTACTCCGGATTGCCGTGTTATTGATTCAAGGGCTATAGATGAGGGGCATACTATAAGGCGCCGCAGGGGCTGCCAGAATTGTGGACGGCGTTTTACGACCTTTGAGACAGTGGAGCAGCTTCCCCTGATGGTGGTTAAGCATGACGGAACCCGGCAGGTGTTTGATAAAAACAAGCTCCTTAACGGGCTGATACGTTCATGTGAAAAGCGTGACAAATCACTGGAAAGCGTGGTGGCATTGGCACATACCATTGAGCAGAACCTGCGCCGCCATTATGAACAGGAGGTTCCCTCCAAGGCAATTGGCGAGGAGGCTCTTGCCATGCTGAAGGATTTTGACCAGGTTGCCTATATACGTTTTGCCTCTGTTTACCGCCGTTTTACGGACATTCAGAGCTTCAAGAAGGAGCTGGATATCCTGTCTGAGCAATGATGATGATACATTGATGTTTATTTTAATTTTAGTTTTCGGTTAAATTGCAATACTGATACCGGGGAGTTCTCAATGGTGTGGAAGTTAAAGGAACAGCTGAAAGCGCAGCTGGCAAGGGAAACAGGCTATTACAGCCGTCCTTCAGGGGGCAGGCATCGCTTTGCCCTGGCATATCCAAATTCATATTTTGTCGGCATGTCCAACCTGGGGCTGCATATAGTGTACCGGCTTCTGAATGAGCGGCAGGATACAGCCTGTGAGCGTGTTTTCCTGCCGGAGCGAAAGCAGCAGCAGGCATATGAAAAAGCACGGCAGCCCCTGATGACAATGGAGAGCCAGACCGGGCTGAACAGGTTTGATATCATCGGCTTCGTGGTTTCCTTTGAGATGGATTATTTCAACATCCTGCGGATGCTGGAGCTGGGCAAGGTGGTTCCCATGGCAGCTGACAGGGGGGAGCAGGACGCACTGGTTATCGGCGGCGGTCCCTGTGCCACCTTTAATCCTGAGCCTTTGAGCCTGTTTTTTGATGCATTCATCATCGGTGAAGGGGAGGCAGTGCTGCCGGGCTTCATGGATGTTTATCATGCAAAGAAGCTGGCAGGGGCAGGCCGTCAGGAAATACTGGAAGCATTGTCCCATGTACCCGGGGTATATGTGCCATCAGTTCACAGACCGGAAAAGGGGGAGCATCAGGTGGTGCGCCAATGGCAGCAAAATCTGGATGATTTTCCGGGGGAGACGGTCATCTATACGGAGGATACGGAGTTTAACCTCCATCTGGTGGAAATCGCCAGAGGCTGCGGACGCCACTGCCGCTTCTGCATGGCAGGCTACTGCTTCCGCAAACCCCGCAACCGCTCCCTGGAAGCCATTGAAAAAATGCTGGCAGGGGCGAAGGCATCAGGCCGCCGGGTGGGGCTGATGGGAGCGGCGATTTCCGATTACCCGGAGATTGACAGCCTGTGCCGGGAAATCCTGGGGGATGGCCTCAGCATGTCGGTGGCTTCCTTTAGGGCGGATTCTGTTACCCAGGAGCTGGTGGACTCCCTGGCTGCCAGCGGCCTGAGAACATTGACGATGGCGCCGGAAGCTGGCAGCAGCCGGATGCGTGCCGTGGTGAACAAGGGCATTGAGGAACAGCATCTCCTGAATGCCATGGATATGGGCATCAGGGCAGGCATCAGGAATTTCCGGCTGTATATCATGATAGGATTGCCGGGAGAGGAGCCGGAGGACATTCAGGCAATTGTAGATATGGCGTGCCGGTTGAAGGACTTTATGGAAAAGCATGGAGCTATGGGGCGCCTGACCCTTAGCATCAATCCTTTTATACCAAAGCCTTTTACTCCCTTTCAGTGGGAGCCTATGGCACCATTAAAATACATACAGGGAGCCTTGAAGTCTATAACTAGTGCCCTCAGGAAGCGGCACAATATAGAGGTGATTGCCGAATCGCCCCGGGATGCCTATGTGCAGGCATTTCTTGCCAGGGGGAATCGGCAGGCAGGCGAAGTCCTGTGGGAAGCCTATCAGGCTGGCGGCAGCAAGGCGATAAAATCCGTGCTGAAAGCACGGGGCAGCAGCCTGGATGAGCAGGTATCCAGGCTACGGCAGCTGGATGAGGTACTTCCCTGGGATGTGCTGGATATGGGCTTTACCAAGGCGTATCTCATCAAGGAGCGGCAGGAGGCATGCAAGGCGGAGCCTGCCCGTACCATCAGGTGTTTTGATGGCTGTCATCGCTGCGGTGTCTGCAAATAGGAGTGTGAGTTTTTGGCATGAGCTTTGCTTTATACAATACAGAACTAAATAATCTGTGGCTGGGCAGATTTGATATATTTCCCGATTCCTTATTTTTCCATGGGATTTCCACCCGGCATGGCGGCGTAAGCCAGGGGGCGTATGACAGCCTCAACCTGGGTCTCCATGTGGAGGACGAGAAGGATGCCGTGCTGGAAAACAGGCGGCGCTTCTGCCGTATGGTTGGCGCAGAGCCGCAGCGCACTGCCACCTGCCAGCAGGTGCATGGTGACAGGGTAGTGCGGATTACAGCAAAAGATGCGGGGGCAGGTTTTGCCGATTATGCAGGGGCAATTCCCGATACGGATGCCCTGATTACCAACGAGCCGGGATTGCCGCTGATGCTGTTTTTTGCAGACTGCACGCCTATCCTGCTGGCTGATCCAGTAAATAAGGCGGTGGGGCTGGCACATGGCGGCTGGAAGGGCACGGTGAAATCCATAGCGGCCAAGACCGTGGCAGCCATGGCGAAGGAATTTGGCAGCAATCCTGCCCATATGCTGGCAGCCATTGGCCCCTCCATTGGCAGTTGCTGCTATCAGGTGGGCGAGGGCGTTGCTCATCAGTTCAGGGAGGCATTTCCCGAGTTTGCCGCTGAAATCCTTGAGGCGCGGCCGAATGGCGGCATTTACCTTGATTTGCAGCTCTGCAATACCAGGCAGCTGGAAAATGCCGGACTCAAAAGGGAAAATATTGCCAATGCTCATACCTGCACGGCATGCAACAGCAAGCAGTTTTTTTCCTATCGGGCAGATAATGGCAAAACTGGTCGCATTGCGGCGATTATTGGTGTAAAATAGAGATATATTATTGGCAACAACTTTTTGCGTAATTTTATCATGGTACATTTAAGGGGTGATTTGATGATTGAGGAAAGGCTGCAGGAGGTAAGGAGCAATATTGAGGCCAGCAAGGCAAAGCGTGATGCTTCCTTTGACCATGATGTTCTGCTGGTAGCAGTTACCAAAAATCACGATATATATGCCATGCGGGAGGCAATCGATGCCGGTGTGACTGATATTGGCGAGAACAGGATTCAGGAAGCCAAGGAAAAATTTGAGACACTGGACCGCCAGGTGACCTGGCATCTCATCGGCCATTTGCAGACCAACAAGGCAAAGCAGGCTGTCAAGATGTTTGATTTGATTCATTCCGTGGATACCCTGCATCTGGCAGAAGCCATCGACAAGGCAGCAGCCGGTATAGGCAAGGTACAGAAGGTGCTGGTGCAGGTAAACCTGGCTCAGGAGGAATCCAAGTCCGGTATCTATGAGGATGAGCTGATGGACCTGCTGCACAAGGTGGATGAAATGGAAAATCTGCAGCTCATGGGGCTGATGTGCATTGCGCCGAATTATGAGGATGTAGAGGAATGCCGGCCTTTATTTGCAAAAATGCGAAAAATTTTTGACAAGGTGAAGGAAATCAGCTGGCAGACGGCGAATATAAAATATTTGTCGATGGGTATGACTCACGATTATACGATTGCTGTGGAGGAAGGGGCAAATGTGGTGCGCGTAGGTACCGGCATTTTTGGGCCCCGTCAGTATTGATAAAATTTTAGAGCAGGGAGGAAAAACCCATGGGTATTGATAAATTTTTTGAAAAGTTCGGGCTGTCAAAGCCGGAACCGGATGAGGACGAAGCAGGCGTAGAAGCGCCTCCGGCGGAGCCTGTTAAGAAACCGGCAGAGCCAGCAGAACCTGCTGCCAAGGCAGCCAGGCCGGTTCAGCCGGAAGCAGGCAGCAGGGGCGGAAATGTAGTGACTCTCGGCAGTGCCGGTTCCTCTATTCATGAGGGAGGCAGCAAGCCCCTGCATATAGCTCATGGCAGTTCTGCGCCAAATATGAAGGTGGTTGTTATTCAGCCCCGCTCATTGGATGATTCCCAGCAGATTGCCAACTGCCTGAAGGAAAAGCGTCCTGTGGTGATTAATTTTGAGGGCGTGGATGACCAGCTGTATCGCCGTATCCTTGATTTTGTCAGCGGTACTACCTATGCGCTGGATGGCAATGTGAATTCCATCAGCACCAGGGTATGGCTGTTTTCACCAAAGAATGTCAACGTATCCGTAAACAAGCAGACCAATCAGGGATTTACCGATATGCCGTGGGAGAATAAGTAATGGAAAAGAAAATTGGATTTATTGGCGGCGGTGCTATGGCGGAGGCAATTTTGTCCGGCGCTGTCAGCAAGCAGGTTTTAGCCGCAGAAAATATTTTTGTTTCAGACCACAAGGAGGAGCGTTGCCGCTTTTTGCAGGGCAGCTATGGTGTGCAGGCTTTTGTGGGGGCGGAGGGCTTCCTTTCTGATGTGGATATTCTGGTGCTGGCCATCAAGCCGCAGGTTGCAGCCAAGGCGATGGCAGAGGTGCAGGGCAAGCTGAAAAGGGATGCGGTACTGGTGTCCATTGTGGCAGGCCTGACTATCGATAGCATACGGGAGTTTTTCCCGGAGCAGAAGATTATCCGCGTTATGCCAAATACTCCTCTTTCTGTGGGGGAGGGCATGTCTGCCTATGCACTCAGCAGCAATACCTGTGCTGATGATGCAGAGGATGTACGGGTGATTTTGTCCTCCTGCGGACAGGCAGTAGAAGTGAAGGAGTACATGCTGGATGCTGTTACCGGGCTTTCCGGCAGCGGCCCTGCTTATGGCTTTTTGATGATTGATGCCCTGTCAGACGGGGGAGTGGCAGCAGGTCTGCCACGGGCTACGGCTACCTTGCTGGCGGCGCAGACCATTTATGGTGCGGCAAAGATGGTGCTGGAATCCGGCAAGCATCCTGATGTGCTGCGGGACCAGGTAACCAGTCCTGCCGGTACTACCATTGCCGGTGTCCGCGTCATGGAGCAGCAGGGGGTGCGTGGTGCTTTGATTGATGCAGTGCTGGCAGCTGCGGAGCGTTCCGCGGAGCTGGGCAGGAAATAATGTTTTATAGGAAAGAATTGGTTTATGGCAGGTTCAGAACAGAAAGAGAAGATTATTAGATATTACAGGGGAACTGAAGGCGAGGAAACTGCAATCAAGCTGGTGGATATGGCAGAGCAGGTGCAGAGAAGCCAGAAGTTCCGCCTCAGCGGCTTTTTGGACCCTTATGGTCAGGAGATAGCGGAGACGATTGCCGCCAATTATCCGGGCCTCAGGCTGGATTTTGACGGCGGCTACAGTGGAGCAGAGCGCCAGCGTGCCCTGCTGATTGATAAGGACTTTGGGGGCTCACCGTCCTTTGAACTGGCCTATGTGGAGGTCAGCTGGAACGGGCAGTTTGAGCATATCGGCCATCGTGACGTGCTGGGGGCATTGATGAGCCTGGGCATTGAAAGAAGCCGCCTGGGGGATATTGTCATGGGCACAGCCCGGGCAGGCATTGTGACAGATAGCAAAATGGCTGATTATCTGCTGGAAAATCTCACCCAGATAGGGCATAGCGGTGTCACCTGCCAGCTTTCAGATTTGTCACTGATTCCGGCAAAGGAAGAAAAGTACAAGGAGCTGCGTGCTACCGTAGCTTCCCTGAGGGTGGATTCTATTGCGGCAGCAGGCTATGGTGTTTCTAGAAGCAAGGCAGCCAGTGATATTGCCGCTGACAAGCTGAAGCTGAACTGGCAGCCGGTCAAGGGTGCAGCCCAAAATGTCAAGGAAGGTGACGTGCTTTCCCTGCGGGGCCGCGGACGGCTGGAGGTAGCCGAAGTCAGGGGACAGACAAAAAAGGGGCGCATAGGCGTACTCTTGAAAAGATATTATTGATTGTAGGGAGGCAGTATTATGCTGACACCGGTAGATATTCACAACAAGGAATTTTCTCGCAGCTTTCGCGGTTTCAATCAGGAGGAAGTAGACGATTTTCTCGACCAGGTAGTCAATGATTATGAGATGCTTTATCGTGATAACCATCAGATGAAAAAGGAAATCGAGCTGTGCAATAAGCAGCTTGACCAGTATCATCAGCTGGAAAAGAATTTGCAGGATACGCTGCTGGTAGCCCAGCGCACTGCGGATGAGGTAGTAAATACCGCCAATGTCCGCGGCGAGGAGGTGCGCCAGGCAGCCAGGCAGGCCGGGGAAAATCTCAAGCGTGAGGCGGAGCTGTACGCAGAAAAGCTGAAGCAGGATACCGAGCGGGAGTGCAAGCGCAAGATTGAGGCAGCAGCGGCGCAGGTACGTGCCGCTGTGGCAGAGTACGAGCGCATCGTCAGGGAAAGGCGGCAGTTTGTGGCAAAGATGCGCAACCTGATGCAGACAGAGCTGGGGCTGCTGGAGGAAGCTTACGATATTATGCCGGACAAGGTTCAGGAGAGAGCAGGTAAGGCAGATGATGTCAAGGCTGCGGTGCAGTCTCAGCCAAAGGAGACATCTGAGGTGGCAGCCAGCGGTACGGCGGCTTCGGCAGCAAATGAGAGTGTTCCTGCCACTGCTGAACAGGAGCAGGCAGCTGAGAACGTGCAGGCTGATGCTGAGAAAAAGCAGGAGCCTGAGGGCATTCATGCCAGTGCGGCCAGCGTGGCTATTGCCGCTCAGATAGGCGTAACAGACAAGACCGTGCCTGTGGAAAGGGTATAGGTTAATAAAGGTATAGAGTAATTTAGTTTTGGAGGCTATAACAGGTGCCTTTAGGTATAGGAATTTTAGTTTTTATTATTGATCAGCTGGTAAAGCATCTGGTGGTGTCTACTATGCACCTGGGGCAGTCTTTGCCGGTTATCAAGGGAATTTTTCATATCACTTATGTATTAAATCCGGGAGCTGCCTTCGGCATGCTGGAGCATCAGCGCTGGTTTTTCATTTTGGTAGCCCTTGCAGCTGTCCTTTTGGGGGCGGCTTTTTACAAAAAGCTGCAGCAGGAGTCCTTCCTGATGCGCAGCGGTGCAGGCCTGCTGCTGGGTGGAGCTGTGGGCAATCTGGCAGACAGGATTCAGAGCGGCCTGGTAGTGGACTTTCTTGATTTTCGCATCTGGCCTGTGTTCAATATTGCTGATATTGCCATCTGCGCCGGGGCAGGTATTTTGATTTTTGATATTTGGCAAAGGCGGAATGAAGATGATATTTGCAGCTGATAAGGCAGGCGAGCGGCTGGATGTATTCCTGACCAGAATGCAGCCGGAGTTTTCCCGTTCCCATGTGCAGAAGCTGATTGCCAGCGGCAATGCCACCGTAAATCAGGCGGTGCGCAAGGGAAACTACAAGCTGAAAGCTGGCGATGCGGTGGAACTGTCCGTGCCGGAGCCGGAAAATACGGAAATTCTCCCGGAGGATATTCCGCTGGACATTCTTTATGAGGACAAGGATATAATCGTCATCAATAAGGCAAGAGGCATGGTGGTGCACCCGGCAGCAGGAGTGTTTTCCGGCACTCTGGTCAATGCCCTGATGCATCATTGTGAGGATTTGTCCGGCATCAACGGGGAAATCCGCCCGGGCATCGTCCACAGGCTGGACAAGGATACCTCCGGCGTCATGGTGGCAGCCAAGAATGACCAGGCCCACCTCAGCCTGGCAAAGCAGATTCAGGAAAAGACTGCTTTCCGCATCTATCAGGCGGTGGTCTGGGGCAATATCAAGGAGGAGTCAGGCATCATCCGGGGAGATATTGGGCGTGATGCTTCTGACAGGAAAAAGATGGCCATCGTCAGGGAAAACGGCAAGCATGCTGTCACCCATTTCCGGGTGCTGGAACGCTTTGGGGAATATACCCTGACGGAGTGCAGGCTGGAAACGGGCCGCACCCATCAGATACGCGTCCACATGACCTATATCGGCCATCCGGTAGTGGGGGACCCGAAATACGGCACGGACAGGCACGGCAGGGTGAGGGGCAAGTTTGCCATCAAGGGGCAGGCATTGCATTCTGCCAGCCTGGAGCTTACCCATCCTGCTACCGGGGAAAGGATGCGCTTTGCAGCGCCGTTGCCGCAGGATATGCAGGAACTGATTAAGAAAATCAGGCGCAGATAAAAGGCGATTGAGGCAATTAAGAAAATTGATATAATTAACAAAATCAATATAATCAATATAATCAAGTCAGTTCATAGGAAGATGGAAATTTAGGTAAAGATAGGAGAGATAGGTATGCCAAATTTTGTAGATAAGACTGTCCTGATGGACACTCAGGGCATCAATCGCGCTTTGGTGCGTATTGCCCATGAGATTGTGGAAAAAAATAAGGGCTTGGAGGATATTGTGCTGGTGGGTATCCGTTCCCGTGGCGTGCCTCTGTCCGAGCGGGTGGCTGATGCCCTGGAAAAGATTGAGGGGCAGCGTCCGCCTGTGGGGGTACTGGACATTACCCTTTACCGTGATGATTTGTCCACCCTTTCTTATCAGCCTATCGTGCGGCCGACTGCCATGCCTGTGGATATTGACCGCAAGACCATCGTCCTGGTTGATGATGTGCTCTACACGGGGCGCACTATCCGTGCCGCCCTGGATGCCCTGATGGACATGGGACGTCCTCATGCCATTCAGCTGGCAGTGCTGGTTGACCGCGGTCACAGGGAGCTGCCAATCCGCGCCGATTATGTGGGCAAGAATGTGCCTACTTCCTCTAAGGAATCTGTCAGTGTACTGGTGGCAGAAATCGATAGCGAGGACAAGGTTGTGATCCGAGAGGAAGCCGAGGAATAATCAGGGGGAATAGTATATGAAGCTGGCAGTTTTGGATGGATATATGATGGGACATGGGGATGTTTCCTTTGCGCCTGTGGAGGCTCTTGGTGAATGTGTCTACTACGATAGCACGGATTATGCCAATCCGGCGGAAATCATTGAGCATATCGGTGATGCAGAGGTTATTCTCGTCAACAAGGTGCCGGTCACGGAGGAAATTTTTGCCGCGTGTCCTGATTTGAAGTTTATCTGTGAGACAGCAACCGGGTACAACAATATTGACTTGCAGGCGGCAAAGAAGCATGGGGTGATTGTCTCCAACGTGCCTACCTATGGAACTGATACGGTGGCGCAGTTTGCTATGGCCCTGCTTTTGGAAATCTGCAATGGCGTAGGCCATCATGCCGGGGAGGTGGCCAAGGGCCGCTGGAGTCAGTGCAAATACAACTGCTTCTGGGATTTTTCCAACATCGAGCTGGCTGGCAAGACTGTAGGCATTATCGGTGCAGGCAGGATTGGCATGGCCTTTGCCCGTATGGTGCAGGGCTTTGGGGCGGAGATTATCGCCGGGCATCCGCGGAAGGCGGGGCAGGACTTTGAGTATGGCAGGTATCTGACCTTGGATGAGGTCTATCAGCGTGCTGATATTATCTCCCTGCACTGTCCGCTGACGGCTGAGACGGAAAAGATGATTAATGCTGACACCATCGCCCGGATGAAGGACGGGGTTATCCTGATTAATACCAGCCGCGGCCAGCTGGTGGATGAGGCGGCATTGAGGGCAGCCTTGGACAGCGGCAAGGTGAGGGCTGCCGGGCTTGATGTGGTAAGCAGTGAGCCGATTCTGCCGGACAATCCGCTGCTGGAGGCAAAGAATTGCATCCTGACGCCGCACATGGCATGGTCAGCCACCGAGGCCCGCCAGCGGCTGATGGATGTGTGCGTGGAAAATGTCAAGGCGTATATGGCCGGGCAGCCTATAAATGTGGTGGGCTGACACTATTTGAGGATGTTTTAACGCAATTAGGAAGATGGCAATGGATACATTGCCATTTTCTTCTCTGAAAGGAAGTTGTTTTCGATGCTGCTCTTAACTTATTACGGTCACTCAGCTTTTGCCCTGAGTGATGGCAAGGATAAATTGCTGTTTGATCCGTTTTTTTCCGGCAATCCTCTGGCAACTACCACGGCGGATGTAGTGACCTGCAACTATATTTTGGTGTCTCATGGTCATGCTGACCATCTGGGGGATGCACCTGCTATTGCAGCGCGTACCGGGGCTATAGTGATTGGCACCCCGGAGATTCTGGAGACATGCAGGGCAGAAAATGGCCACGGCATGAATATCGGCGGCAGTGCCAAATTCAGCTTTGGCAGCGTGTATATGACCAGGGCTATTCACAGCAGTGGCGTGCCTGGGCTGCTGTCCTGCGGCTTTGTGGTAAATATTGCTGGCAAGAATGTTTATTTTGCCGGTGATACTGCCCTTTTCAGTGACATGGAGCTCATCGGGAAGCGGTTTAGGCTGGACTGCGCCCTGCTGCCAATCGGGGATAACTACACCATGGGCGTTGAGGATGCGGCTTATGCTGTCAAGCTTTTGCAGCCGAAGCATGTGATTCCTGTGCACTATAACACCTGGCCTGTGATTGCTGCCGAGCCTGAGCGTTTCAAGGAGCTGGTGGAAAAGGACACTGATTCCCAGGTGCATATTCTGGCACCGGGGGATGCTCTGGATATGGATAAGCTATGAAAAGCAATTCGGATATGAATTTCGCGTCGTGTAAAAATGATAAAACGGCAGCCAGGGAAAAGCTGCTGGTACTGCTGGGCCCTACTGCCTCCGGCAAGACAGCCTTGTCCATCAGCCTGGCGAAAGCCCTTGGTACGGAGATTATCTCCGGGGATTCCATGCTGGTGTATAAGGGCTTCGACATCGGCTCAGCAAAGCCTACTACGGAAGAAATGTCAGGCATCCGGCATCACATGATTGATATCCTGCCCCCTGATGCCAGCTTTAACCTGATGGATTTTTTGCAGCAGGCAAAGGCGATTATCACCCGGCTCAATCAGCAGGGCAAGATTCCCTTGCTGGTGGGAGGGACAGGGCTGTACATCCAGTCCCTGCTGGAGGGCTATGAGCTGAATAGCCAGAGTGAGGATGCAGCATATCGCAATTATCTGGAAAAACTGGCGGAGGAAAAGGGCAGGGAATATGTACATGGCATGCTGGCGAAGGTAAATCCCCAGGCGGCAGCCAGGCTGCACATAAATGATTTTCGCCGCATTGTACGGGCGTTAGAGGTGCACCATCTGGGCGGAGAGCAGCTTTCTCAGAAAAAATCCAGAGAATTGGTGTATGATTGTTATGTGGCTGGCTTGACATGGCAGCGTAATAAATTGTATGATAGAATAAATCAACGAGTGAATATAATGGTTGAACAGGGCTTGCAGCAGGAGATTATCAATCTGCTGGAGTCAGGTGTAGCACCGTCTGTGCAGGCCATGAAGGGCATTGGCTACAAGGAGCTGCTGCCGGTGCTGACAGGCAATGATGTGGACATAGCCACGGGCCTGCAGGAGGCTGTGGCAAAAATCCAGCAGAACAGCCGTCATTTTGCCAAGCGCCAGCTGACCTGGTATCGCCGTATGCCGTATATTCACTGGTACCAGCCGGAGCTATACAAGAATACCGGCATGCTGGCAGATAATCTGCTTTGGGATGTACAACGTTGGATTAATAAATAATAATTTTATACTGCATAGGAGAGGGAAATTATGACAAAGGCAATCAATTTACAGGACAGCATTTTAAACCAGGTTCGCAAGGAGAATATCAGCGTTATTATTCACCTTGTCAATGGCTTTCAGATTAAGGGCTTCGTCAAGGGCTTTGACAATTTTACTGTGATTATGGACTCACTGGGCAAGCAGCAGCTGGTGTATAAGCATGCGATTTCCACCATTACCATGAGCCGCCCGGTGGATAATTTTGAAAAGAAGGCTGAAAGTGCCGAGCGTGCGTAACAGGCAGCTGACAGCATGAAATATATGAATGACAAGGATGGCAGGCAGAGGGGCTTTGAGGTCGTCTCTGCCTACATGGAAAAGGGCATTGAGCTGCCAGCTAGAAAGACCGGCTCCAGCGCGGGCTACGATATTCAGGCGGCTGAGGATGTGACTCTGCTTCCGCATCAGGTTACGCTGGTGCCTACGGGGCTGAAGGCGTATATGCAGCCTGATGAATATCTTGGGCTGCATGTGCGCTCAGGCTTTTCCATCAAAAATCAGGTGAGCTGCATTAACAGCCAGGGGATTATTGATGCGGACTATTATAACAATCCTGATAATGAGGGGCATATCATGCTGCCCCTTATTAATCATGGGGAAAAAGCAGTGAAAATAGCCAGAGGCATGCGGGTTGCCCAGGGCATTTTTTATCGCTATCTTCTGGTGGATGGCGATAGGGCAGGCTGTGGCGCAGGGCGCGGCGGCGGATTTGGCTCTACGGGAGACAGGTAGCTATGGATATGGGGTTTGATTTGTTTTCTGCGGCAGCTGCCGAGGAGGAAAGCAGGAGCAAGGCGAAGTACGAGCCGCTGGCCCAGCGGATGCGCCCGAGGAATTTTGATGAATTTATCGGGCAGGAGGAGGCCATGGGCAAGGGCAGGTATCTCCGGCGGATGATTGAGCAGGATATGCTCCCTTCCATGATTCTTTTTGGCCCGCCGGGAACCGGCAAGACTACCATTGCCATGATGATTGCCGGTATCACCAACAGTCATTTCAAGCGGCTGAATGCTGTGTCCTCGGGCATCGGGGATATCAGGAAGATTGTGGATGAAGCTGCGGAGCAGCGCAAGTTTTATCAAAAGCGCACTATCGTATTTATAGACGAGATTCATCGCTTCAATAAAGGACAGCAGGATGTATTGCTTCCCTATGTGGAGGATGGCAGGCTGATTTTGATCGGCGCCACCACGGAAAATCCTTTTTTTGAGGTGAATCATGCCCTTTTGAGCAGGGTGCGCATCGTGCGGCTCTCTGCCCTGTCCGATGATGATATCCGCAAGCTTTTGACGCAGGCACTGACGGATTGCCAGCGTGGCCTTGGCAGCCAGCAGCTTTCCTGTGACGGGGAAGCAATGACCGCCCTGATACGCCTCTCCGGCGGTGACGGGCGCATGGCATTGAACCTTTTGGAGCAGGCGGCCTCCATGACGGAGGATGGGGCTGTGATTGATATGGCACTTTTGGAGAGCCTTTTCGGGGAGCGCATCCAGTGCTATGACAAAAATGGCGATAACCATTATGATACGGTTTCTGCCTTTATCAAGAGCATGCGGGGCAGCGATCCCGATGCGGCGGTTCATTATCTTGCCCGTATGATTGCCGGTGGTGAGGATCCCAATTTCATTGCCCGCAGGGTGGCGATATGTGCCGCCGAGGATGTGGGCAACGCAGACCCTATGGCACTGGTGGTGGCAATGGCGGCTGTACAGGCCGTGCAGTTCGTAGGCATGCCTGAGGGGCGTATTCCCCTGGCAGAGGCTGTGACCTATGTGGCTTCGGCACCAAAGAGCAATGGGGCCTATATGGCCATTGACGAGGCGCTGGCTGATGTGCGCAGGGCGGATTGCGGTGCTGTGCCTGCCCATCTCAGGGACTCCCATTACAAGGGTGCTTCAAAGCTGGGGCATGGTCTGGACTATATCTATCCTCACGATTATCCGGGAAATTTTGCTTTGCAGCAGTATCTGCCGGATAAAATCAGGGACAAGGTTTATTATCATCCTTCTGACAATGGGCGTGAGCGTTATATCAGGGAATACCTGGCCAAATGCTGGCCGAAGCGCAAGCGGTAATAAAGATACCGGAATACTAGAATACTTACAGCCCATAACGGAAGGCAAAGGAGATTTTCTTGATGGCTACGATGACGGAATGTGAATTAAAGGCCGGTGTAATCTTTGGTGATGGCAATACAGCCGAATATGTCTACATGCCTGCCAGCGAACTGGGAGCGGATAAGCCCCTTTGCGTGTATGAGCAGGGCGAGGACAGGGAGGATGTGGATTTGCGGGAAGCCATGGCGATTATACGCCGTCGCAGCCTGCGCCACGCGGTGCATCCCCGGCTGGGCAGCAATTCCTGCTAAATGTCTGAATATCTAAATATATGAATATATGTTGAAATATGCATAATACGCAGAGTATGTCGGGTGGTATATCCTGATAAGCAGATGAGTATTATATATCTTTGGGACTAAAGTAGCATTTAGTCCCTTTTTTAGTGCTTTTTTAGAAATTTTTCCAATTACCTATTGACATACTAGACAAATAGGTTTAATATACAAGCATAAGGTTTGAACCATATAGTAAAAGATTAAAGCATTAAGGAGGCGAAGGGTATGCAGAGATTGGCAAGGCTTTCAGCCTGGCACCAGAGCACTTTCGTCATGTGTAGGAAAGATGAAGCTATTGGATGAAATTATTCTGAGTTATACCGGGGCATGATGAGCAGTGCGGAGAGCACTGATTAAAGCCTGGTAAGTTAGTAAAAATAAATTGTATTGAAATGAGGTATTTATTATGAGCAACTATAAATTTGAGACATTGCAGTTACACGTTGGACAGGAGCAGCCGGATCCGGCTACTGATGCGAGGGCGGTGCCTATTTATCAGACTACCTCCTATGTTTTTAGGAATTCCGCTCATGCGGCAGCCCGTTTTGGCCTGGCTGATGCAGGCAACATCTATGGCCGTCTGACCAACTCTACCCAGGGTGTCCTGGAGAGCCGCGTAGCTGCCCTGGAGGGCGGTGTGGCAGGCCTGGCAGTGGCAAGCGGTGCTGCAGCTATTGACTACACTATTCAGGCTCTTGCCGGGGAAGGTGACCACATCGTTGCCCAGAAGACCATCTACGGCGGCAGCTTCAACCTGCTGGCACATACCCTGCCTCGCTATGGCATCAAGACTACCTTTGTGGATGCCCACAACCTGGAGGAGGTAGAGGCCGCTATCCAGCCTAACACCAAGGCAGTATATCTGGAAACTCTCGGCAATCCGAACAGCGATATTCCTGATATTGAGGCAGTGGCAAAGATTGCCCACAAGCACGGCCTGCCGCTGGTAATCGATAACACCTTTGGTACTCCGTACCTGATTCGTCCGATTGAGTATGGTGCTGATATCGTGGTACATTCCGCTACCAAGTTCCTGGGCGGTCATGGTACTTCCCTGGGCGGCGTTATTGTAGACTCCGGCAAGTTCGATTGGAAGGCAAGCGGCAAGTATCCTGCTATCGCTGCACCGAACCCTAGCTACCATGGTATTTCCTTTGCTGATGCAGTAGGTCCTGCTGCCTTTGTTACTTACATCCGGGCAATCCTGTTGCGTGACACCGGTGCAACTATTTCTCCTTTCAATGCCTTCATTATTCTGCAGGGCGTGGAAACCCTTTCCCTGCGGGTAGAGCGTCATGTGGAAAACACCAAGAAGGTTGTTGAGTTCCTCAGCAAGCATCCTCTGGTGGAGAAGGTAAACCATCCATCCCTGCCTGACCATCCTGACCATGAGCTGTACAAGAAGTATTTCCCTAATGGCGGTGCTTCTATCTTTACCTTCAATATCAAGGGCGGTCAGAAGGAAGCTCATGCTTTCATCGACAATCTGGAGATTTTCTCCCTGCTGGCAAACGTAGCAGATGTAAAGAGCCTTGTTATCCACCCTGCTACTACCACTCATTCCCAGCTGACTGAGGAGGAGCTTACCGACCAGGGCATTTATCAGAATACCATCAGGCTTTCTATCGGTACTGAGCATATTGATGACATCATTGCCGATCTGGAAAAGGGCTTTGCAGCCGTAAAGTAAGCCCGAATGTTGTTACTTTAACTTTGACATCTCTCTTACAAACATAAAAACATACAGTGGACAAAAACAGGCGGTTACAGCCTTCACCTTGCGGGAGTGGAGCTGTGGCCGCCTGTTTGCCTAATGAATCATTTGTTTTACAGATATCATTTAAGCCAGTTTGTCTTCCTGCCAGCAGATATATACTGCCAAAATACCATTGTCCAAAGCTATGCTGATTTTTTCCCCGGCTGCTTCATTGCTGACTGCATAAGGAAGCCCCTGGGTGAGCTCCGCATCCTGCAAGGGCCAGTATACTCCCTGAATGGTAACGCCGGAGGCTGCCGCTGTCAGGGGAAGCAGGGAAATTGCCCTGGCATGCCTTCTTAATGTCAGGGTGATTTTTTCCTTGCCGCGCAGAAAAAATACCGTTTCCTGCTCATCGGCAATACAGCCCTGGATATTGCTGTGCCCAAAGGAAAAAATGGTACTGTAGGCGTGGTCAAAACGGCCTCCCATAGCACCCGTCAGAACTACATATTTTTGCTCTGCTGCTGCCATCTCCAGTGCCAGCTGGGTATCGGTATAATCCTTTTTGACAGGGAATTTCGCAATGGGAACCTTGTTTTCTTCCGCCCACTGCCAGGACTGTTCTGTTGCGCTGTCACCATCGCCGATGAGCCTCAGCGGCACAAGCCCGGCACGGTGACAGCAGTCTATGCCGCGGTCAATGCACCACAGCTGCCTGCCGCTGGCTGCCTGGCACAGCCAGTTAGGTGCCGGTGCCCTGCCGCCACCTGCCAAAAGCAGCTCCCCCGGGGGCAGGTGAGCGGAATAGCCGGCATACACCTCCGGCAATGATATTGCATTCTTTTCGGTTGTATTTAACTGCATTTTTGCCTCCCTGCATAATCTCTATATCTATCGGCTGCCCTTGTTATTTTGAATGATAAGGGCATTTTTTTCATTACAAATATATTTTCTTATGATAGTTTCCCGGTGTCAATACCTGCTTCAAAAGTATTTAAGTAAGATTTAATTTCACTATTTATCTTAATGTGGCAGAAGACTCCCTGCCTCTATAGGCGGGAGATGAATGCCACGTCCACCGAATTTACGCAAGTAATTGAGGTGGACAATAGAACATATCGATGATATAATAATAGGTGGCAGGAGGTGAATGATGTGTTACAGCAAAAAGGCTATCTGTATCGAATATATCCCACTAAGCAACAGCAACAGCTAATCAATCAGACACTGGGATGCGTCAGGTTTGTGTATAACAGGTTTTTGAATATCCGTAAAGAAGCATGGACAAATTCCAAAACAAGTGTGACTTACAAGCAGACTAGTAAAA